>NZ_JBGMWH010000012.1:0-109076 GCF_041514305.1 Salinarimonas chemoclinalis | reverse complement strand
GCGGGAGGGCTCGCCCTTCGCGGCGGCCGGCGCATGTCCGGCATGCGCGGGACGCTGACCCGCACCGCCGCCGCCGGGGCGACCACCGCGGCGGTTGTTGCCGTTGCGACCCGCGCCCGCCGGGCGCGGCGCACGCGCCGGCTCCTCGGAGAGGGGCGCGACGCCGCCGGCGTCGAAGCCCGCCGGCACCGGCTCGACCGGCACCGTCTGGCGCGTGAGCTTCTGGATGTCGCGCAGGTAGGCGCGCTCCTCCTCGTTGCAGAACGACAGCGCGATGCCGGACGCCCCGGCACGGGCCGTGCGGCCGATGCGGTGGACGTACTGCTCGGGCACGTTCGGCAGGTCGAAGTTGACGACGTGGGAGACGGCCTCGACGTCGATGCCGCGCGCGGCGATGTCCGTCGCCACCAGCACCTTGCACGCGCCGTTCTTGAAGGCGCCGAGCGCGCGCTCGCGCTGGCCCTGGCTCTTGTTGCCGTGGATCGCGAAGGCCGGGATGCCGGCCTTCTCGAGCCCGCGCACCACCTTGTCCGCCCCGTGCTTGGTGCGGGTGAAGACGAGCACGCGCTCGATCTCCGGCGCGCGCAGGACGTGCTCGAGCAGCGGCTGCTTCTTCGGCTGCGAGACGAAGGTGACGCGCTGCTCGACGCGCTCGGCCGTGGTGGCGACGGGCGCCACCGAGACCTTCACCGGGTCGGAGAGGTAGCCGTCGGCGAGCGAGGCGATGGTCGTCGGCATGGTGGCGGAGAAGAACAGCGTCTGACGCTTCTTCGGCAGCAGCGTCACGATGCGGCGCAGGGCGTGGATGAATCCGAGATCGAGCATCTGGTCGGCCTCGTCGAGGACGAGGATCTCGACGTTCGACAGGGACAGCGAGCGCCGGTCGATCAGGTCCAGCAGGCGCCCGGGCGTGGCGACGAGGATGTCGACGCCGTTCGCAACGACGCGCTCCTGGCGCGGCACCGGCACGCCGCCGAACACGACGGTGGAGGTGAGCTTCGAGCCGCGGCCGTAGGCGCGGAAGCTCTCCTCGATCTGGCTCGCCAGCTCGCGGGTGGGGGAGAGGATCAGCGCGCGGCAGCCCTTGCGGGGCGCGGGCCGCTTGTCGGCGGCGAGCCGCTGGATCATCGGCAGCGCGAAGGCCGCGGTCTTGCCGGTGCCGGTCTGCGCGATGCCGAGCAGGTCGCGGCCGGCGAGGACCGGCGGGATGGCCTGGCCCTGGATCGGCGTCGGGCGCTCGTATCCCTCGCGGGCGAGCGCCTCGAGGATCGGGGCGGAGAGGCCGAGGTCGGAGAATGTGGTCAAGTGTGTTGCTTTCACGTGCGGGGAGCCGCCACGGGAGCGCACGCGAATCCTTGAGGGCGCGCGCCGAAACCCGAGCGAGGCTCGTGTCATCGGGAACGACCCGCGTGATGGGGCGAACGGGGGAGGCGGCATCCGAAGGCCCGGGTCGGTCCCGCCCCCGTGGAACGGGGCGGCCTCACGCAGCCGGGCCAGGGCGCTCGATGAGGGAGCGCCGATGCTGCAGTGCAGAGATGGGGCGCATTGCGCCGAAAGTCAACGCGATTGTTCAGGTCGGCGAAAAACGGGCGAACAGCACCTGAGTCTCCCCATACACCCGCCGCTCCGCCTCCTCGAACCCCTCCGGGCAAACGAGCGCGGCGCCCGCCGCCTCCTCCACTACGCACAGGGCGCCCGGCGCGAGCCAGCCGCCGGCGGCGGCGCAGGCGAGGGCGGCGGGGGCGAGGTCGCGGCCGTAGGGCGGGTCGCAGAAGACGAGGTCGAAGGGCTCGAACCTGTCGGCGGCGCCGAGCTTCGTCGCGTCGCGGCGGAACAGGCGGGTGACGCCGCCGAGGCCGAGCGCCTCGACGTTCTCGCGGATCAGCCCGCGCGCCTGCGCGCCATCGTCGACGAAGAGCGCGAAGGCGGCGCCGCGGGAGAGCGCCTCGATCCCGAGCGCGCCGGTGCCGGCGAAGAGGTCCATCACCCGCGCGCCGGGGACGGGGTCGTCGTAGGCGTGGGCGAGCACGTTGAACAGGCTCTCGCGCAGCCGGTCCGAGGTCGGGCGGATGGCGTCCGAGCGCGGGCCGGCGACCGCGCGGCCCTTGAACCGGCCGCCGACGATCCGCATCCGGTCAGCCCTTCTTCTCGCCGCCGGGCTTTCGGCCGCCGCGACCGGTCCCCGAACCGTCCCCGCCCGAGCCCTTCACGCGCTCGACGAGGACGCGCCCGGCCTTGCCGGCGATCTTGCCGACGCGCTCGCGCACCCGTTCGCCGCCCGCCGCGCGCTCCGCCTTGGCGGTCTCGCCGCCGCGGCGCGGCTTGGGACGCTTGTCCTCGCCCGCGCTCTCCTCTGCGCGCCAGACGCTCGAGCGCGGCTTGTCCCAGGAGGGACGCTTCTCGGCCGCGGGCCTCTCGGGCGCACCGCGGCCGGGACGTCCGCCACCCTCGGAGCGCTCGCCGAACCCGGGCTTGCCTCCGAACCCGGGCTTGCTCCCGAAGCCGGCCTTGCCGCCACGCGCGGGCCGCGCGTCGCGATCGGGCTTGCCGTCGCGACCGGGTCTCGCATCGCGATCCGGCCGCTCGCCCGCCGGCTTGCGCGCCCGCGCGGGGCCGGGCTCGGCGTAGCGGGCTCGGTCCCGCTCCTGCTGCATACGCGAGGCCGGGCGCGCGCCGCGCGGCGACCGCTCCGGCGCGCGCTCCTCGACGGGCTCGCGCACCGGGCTCTCGAAGTCGACGCCCGCCGCCTGCGCCAGGCCCGCGCCGAGTTGCTCCTTGAGCACCTTGGTGCGCACCTCCTCGACGGCGCCCTCCTTCAGGTCGCCGAGCTGGAACGGGCCGAAGGACAGGCGGATCAGGCGGTTGACCTGCAGCCCCAGCTCCTCCAGCACCCGCTTGACCTCGCGGTTCTTGCCCTCGCGCAGGCCCATCGTGATCCAGACGTTGTCGCCCTGCGCCCGGTCGATCTTGGCCTCGATCGGCCCGTACTCCATGCCGTCGACGACGACGCCCTCGCGCAGCGCGTCGAGGCGGTCCTGCGTCACCTGCCCGTAGGCGCGCACGCGGTAGCGGCGCAGCCAGCCGGTCTCCGGATGGGCGACGACGCGGGCGAGCCCGCCGTCGTTGGTCAGCAGCAGCAGCCCCTCGGTGTTGATGTCGAGCCGCCCGATCGTGACGACGCGCGGCATGTCCTCCGGCAGGCCCTGGAAGACGGTGGGGCGCCCCTCCGGGTCCTTGGCCGTCGTCACGAGGCCGCGGGGCTTGTGGTACAGCCACAGCCGCGTGCGCTCGCGCGCGGGGAGCGGCTCGCCGTCGATGCGGATGTCGGCGCCGGGCTTCACGTTCACCGCGGGCGAGGTCAGGAGCACGCCGTCCAGCGTGACGCGGCCCGCCGCGATCATCTCCTCCGCGTCCCGGCGCGAGGCCACGCCGGCGCGGGCGATGGCCTTGGCGATCCGCTCGTCGTCGCGCGCGGCGGCGGGCGCGAGCCGGGAGGGCGTGGCGCGGGAGGCGGGCTTCTTGGCGAAGGCGGGCTTGGCGAAGCCTGGCTTCGCGAAGGCCGGCTTGGCGGAGGCCGGCTTCTTCCCGAAGCCCGGTTTGCCGCCGAATCCGGAAGGCTCGCCCGTGCTCGTCGACTTGCCGAAGGCCGGCTTGCGCGGTGCGCCGCCGTCGGGTCGTGCGGCGCGGGGCGGGCGGGCCTCGCCGTCGCGGGCGAAACGCGCCGGGCGCTCGGCCCCCTCGCGCGGCGGTCGCGCCGGACGCTCGCCGCGGGCGCGATGGTCGGGCGCCGCCGGTCCACGGGCGGCGCGCGCGTCCGGCCCGCGGGTGCCCTCGCCGTCCTGCCGACGGCGCGGCTCCGCACCGGCACCCTCGCCGGCGAAGCTCTTGCCGGCGAAGCTCTTGCCCGCGCCGCCCTTGCCCGCGCCGCCCTTGCCCGCGAAGCTCTTGCCCGCGAACGGCTTGCCACCGGGCTTGCCGCCCGGCCCGCCCTCGCGGCGCGCACCGGCGCCCGCCGGCTCGCCCGCCTTCGCGTCGCCGCGCGCGCCGGGGCGAGGCCCGGTCCCGCTGCGCTCGGACCTGCCGCGTTCGCTGCTGCGCCCGCGGTCGGACCGGGGCTTCCTGGTGTCGTCTGTGGTGTTCGCCATGCGCGCCTGATAGCACTTCGTGTGCGGCGACGCGAGGGCATCATGACGGCGAGGAGCGGATCGGATTCCGGCGTTGCGAAGGCCGGCTTCATGGAGCGGGCGCTCGCGGAGGCGCGCGCCGCCGCCGCCCGCGGCGAGGTGCCGATCGGCGCCGTCGTGGTGAAGGGCGGCCGCGTCCTCGCGTCTGGATCGAACCGCACCCGCGCGACGAGCGACCCCACCGCCCACGCCGAGATCGTCGCCATCCGCGCCGCCTGCGCGGCCGTGGGCGACGAGCGGCTCCCGGGATGCGACCTCTACGTCACGCTCGAGCCCTGCGCCATGTGCGCCGCCGCCATCTCCTTCGCCCGCATCCGCCGGCTGTACTACGGCGCCGCCGACCCAAAGGGCGGCGGGGTCGAGCACGGCGGGCGTTTCTACGCGCAGCCGACCTGCCACCACGCGCCGGAGGTCTATTCCGGGATCGGGGAGGTGGCGGCCGGGGAGCTGCTGCGGGGGTTCTTCAGGGAGAGGCGCTAGCGCGTCGCCACCGTCACCGCCGCCCCCGCCATCACCGTTCCCGTCACCCGGTTGAGCACCCGCATCGCCCGCGGGCTGGTGAACAGCCGGCGGGCGCGGGCGGCGAGCACGATGTAGCCGGCGAAGACGACGCCGAGCACCGTGAGCGTCACGCCGACGAGCTCGGCGTAGCCGAGCGCCGTCACCGAGGCGACGTCGAGCACGGTCGGCAGGAGGGCGAGGTAGAACACCATCGTCTTCGGGTTGCCGAGCGTGAGCGCGAGCCCGGCGAGGAACGGCTTGGCGACGCCCTCCTTCGGCGCCTGCGCCGCGATCTCGCGCGCCACGACCGGCGCGGTCCACATCTTCCAGGCGAGCCACAGGAGGTAGGCGGCGCCCGCGAGCTTCACCGCGACGAACACGCCGTGGAAGCTCTGCGCCAGCGCGGCGAGGCCGAAGATCGCGCAGGTGAGCCAGACCACGTCGCCGATGGCGACCCCCACCGTGAAGGCCACGGCGCCGTCGGTCCCGCGCCCGAGCACCCGCGCGACGATGGCGGCGATGCCGGGCCCCGGCGAGGCGGCGGCGACGAAGAGGATCGCGGCGAAGGCGAGAAGGGCGGCGAGGTCCATGGGGCGGCTCCGGAGAGGTGGCCCTTCATACGCCGTTGCGCGCGCCTGCGCCATCGCCGCGCGATGCCGCCCGCCGCAGCGCCGTCGACGAGAGCGTCGAGCGGCGCCCGTGCAGGAAGGTCCAGGCCGGCGGTGCGGCGTGCGCCAGCGCCGCCGCCTCGCCCTCCGGCCTTCGCGCATGGGAGAGCACCCGCGCGGCGGGAGAGAAGGGCGCGGCGAGCGTCAGGCCCGGTCGGTCGACGACCGCGATCGGCACGCGCGCGGCGATCTCGTCCCATGCCTGCCAGCGGTGGAAGCTCGCGAGCCCGTCCGCCCCCATGATCCAGACGAAGCGCACGCCCGGCAGGCGGCGCTGCAGGAAGCGGATCGTCTCGATCGTGTAGGGCGCCGGCAGCTCGGCCTCGAAGCCGGTGACGACGATGCGCGGGTCGCGGGCGAGGCGGCGCGCCGCGTCCATGCGCGCGGGCAGCGAGGGGAGCCCGGCGCGCTCCTTCAGCGGGTTGCCCGGCGTCACGAGCCACCAGAGCCGATCGAGGCGCAGGCGGCGGATGGCCATGCGGCCGACGTGCAGATGGCCCGCATGCGGCGGGTTGAAGGACCCGCCGAACAGCCCGATGCGCATGCCGGGCGCCGCCGGCGGAAGGCGGATCACGGCCGCGTCTGGCCCGTGCCGCGCACGCGGTACTTGAAGGAGGTCAGCTGCTCGACGCCCACCGGCCCGCGCGCGTGCATCCGCCCGGTGGCGATGCCGATCTCCGCGCCGAAGCCGAACTCGCCGCCGTCGGCGAACTGGGTGGAGGCGTTGTGCATCACGATCGCCGAATCGACTTCGGCCAGGAAGCGCTCGGCGGCCGCCGCGTCCTGCGTCAGGATCGACTCCGTGTGGCCCGAGCCGCAGGTCGCGATGTGGTCCATCGCCTCCTCGAGGCCGTCGACGACGCGCACGGAGATGATCGCGTCGAGATATTCCGTGCGCCAGTCCTGCTCGCTCGCCGGCTCGACCCGGGGGTCGACCGCGCGCGTCGCGTCGTCGCCGCGCACGGCGCAGCCGGCGTCGAGCAGCATGGTCACGAGGGGCGCGAGATGCGTGGCCGCGCAGGCGCGGTCGACGAGCAGCGTCTCGGCGGCGCCGCAGATGCCCGTGCGCCGCAGCTTGGCGTTCCTCACGATCGCAATGGCCATCTCGAGGTCCGCCGCCGCGTGGACGTAGACGTGGCAGATGCCCTCCAGATGCGCGAAGACCGGCACGCGGGCATCCGCCTGCACCCGCGCGACGAGGCTCTTGCCGCCGCGCGGCACGAGGACGTCGATGGTGCCGTCGAGCCCGGCGAGCATCATGCCGACCGCCGCGCGGTCCTTCGTCGGCACGAGCTGGATCGCGTCCTCCGGCAGGCCGGCCTGCTTCAGCCCGCGGCGCATGGCGGCGGCGATGGCGCCGGCGCCGCGGATCGAGTCCGAGCCCGCACGCAGGATCGCGGCGTTGCCCGCCTTGAGGCACAGCGCGCCGGCGTCCGCGGTGACGTTGGGGCGCGCCTCGAAGATCACGCCGATCACGCCGAGCGGCGTCGCCACGCGCTCGATGACGAGCCCGTTCGGCCGCTCGAAGGTCGCGAGCAACCGGCCCACGGGGTCGGGCAGCGCCGCGATCGCCTCGACGGCGGCGGCGATGGCCTCGACGCGCTCGGGCGTCAGCGCCAGGCGGTCGAGATAGGACGCCGGCTGGCCGGCGGCGCGGGCGGCGTCCACGTCCGCGGCGTTCTCGGCGAGGATCGCGGCCTCGTCGGCACGGATCGCAGCGGCCGCCGCGGCGAGCGCCGCGTCCTTGGCCGAGGGCGGCGTCACCGCGAGCGTGCGCGCGGCGGCGCGCGCCGCGCGGCCGATCTGGCGCATGATCCCCTCGAGCGGCGAGGACGCCGGCACGGCGCGCAGCGGCGCGGGCCTGGCGGTTCTGCTCGTCTCGGCGGCGGTCTCGGATGCGGTCGACGCGGACATGGGCTCTCGCTCGCGAAGGCTGTGGCGACACGGGGAGCGCGGTCTTAGCACGGGGAGGGGCGGCAGGTCACGCGGGCCGCTTGACTTCCCCGCCCGCCCTCTCCATCCCACTCGCGAAACGCCGCTCGAGAGGCCGTCATGACCGAGATCGCCCCCCACATGGACCCGAGACGCTCGTTCCAGGGCCTGATCCTGACGCTGCAGCGCTTCTGGGCCGAGCAGGGCTGCGTCGTGCTCCAGCCCTACGACCTCGAGGTGGGGGCGGGGACCTTCCATCCGGCGACGACGCTGCGCTCGCTGGGGCCGAAGCCCTGGCGCGCCGCCTACGTGCAGCCCTCCCGGCGCCCGAAGGACGGGCGCTACGGCGAGAACCCAAACCGGCTCCAGCACTATTACCAGTTCCAGGTCATCCTGAAGCCGAGCCCGCCGGACATCCAGGACCTCTACCTCGGCTCGCTCGCCGCCATCGGGCTCGACCCGATGCTCCACGACGTGCGCTTCGTCGAGGACGACTGGGAGAGCCCGACGCTCGGCGCCTGGGGGCTCGGCTGGGAATGCTGGTGCGACGGCATGGAGGTGAGCCAGTTCACCTACTTCCAGCAGGCCTGCGGCATCGAGTGCGCGCCGGTGTCGGGCGAGTTGACCTACGGGCTCGAGCGCCTCGCCATGTACGTCCAGGGCGTCGAGAACGTCTACGACCTCAACTTCAACGGCCGCGAGGGCGCCGGGAAGGTCACCTACGGGGACGTCTTCCTCCAGGCGGAGAAGGAATACTCGCGCCACAACTTCGAGCACGCCGACGTCGAGATGCTGTTTCGCCACTTCAAGGACGCCGAGGCCGCCTGCCGCAAGTACCTCGAGGCCGGCGAGGACGGCGAGCGTCACCTCATGGTGCTGCCGGCCTACGACCAGTGCATCAAGGCGTCCCACGTCTTCAACCTGCTCGACGCGCGCGGCGTGATCTCGGTGACGGAGCGCCAGAGCTACATCCTGCGCGTCCGCGAGCTGGCGAAGGCCTGCGGCGCGGCGTGGCTGAGGACGGAGGCGGGCGGGGCTGGGGAGGGTGGCGCGGCGGCGGCCTGAACGCCGCATTCACGGCCTGTTCAGCGCGGGCCGGCTAGTTATGATGCCGTCATGCGCAACCGTCTCGCCCTTCCCCTGATCGCCCTCCTCCTCGGCCTCGCGGCGGCTCCCGCGCCGGCCTCGGCGCAGGCCTGCCTGTCGCCCGGCGAGACCCGCGAAGCGGTGGCGGCGGGGCGGGTGGTGCCGGCGGTGTCGGCGGTGCGGGCGGCGGAGGGCGCGGTGCCCGGTGCGCAGGTCACGCAGGTCGATCTTTGCCCCGGCGGCGGCGGACTCGTCTACCGCATCGCGGCGCTGGGCGGCGATGGGCGCTTCGTGACCGTGATCGTGGACGCCGGCTCCGGCGGCGTCGTCTCGGTGAACTGAGGAGGTCGGCTCATGCGCGTGCTCGTCGTGGAGGACGATGCCTCCCTCAACCGCCAGATCGTCGCCGCGCTGACCGACGCGGGCTACGTCGTCGACAAGGCCTTCGACGGCGAGGAGGGCCAGTTCCTCGGCGAGACCGAGCCCTACGACTGCGTCATCCTCGACCTCGGCCTGCCCAAGACCGACGGCGTCTCCGTGCTCTCCGCCTGGCGGCGGGAGGGCAAGGTCATGCCGGTGCTCATCCTCACCGCCCGCGACCGCTGGAGCGAGAAGGTCCAGGCCTTCGACGCGGGGGCGGACGACTACGTGACGAAACCCTTCCACGTCGAGGAACTGCTGGCGCGCGTGCGCGCGCTGGTGCGCCGCGCCGCCGGGCACGCCACCTCCGAGATCGTCTGCGGGCGCGTGACGCTCGACACCCGCGCCGGCCGCGTGCTCGTCGACGACATGCCCGTCAAGCTCACGAGCCACGAGTACCGGCTCCTCGCCTACATGATCCACCACAAGGGCCGGATCGTCTCGCGCGCGGAGCTGACGGAGCACCTCTACGACCAGGACTTCGACCGCGATTCCAACACGATCGAGGTCTTCGTCGGGCGCCTGCGCAAGAAGCTCGGCGTCGACGTGATCAAGACCATGCGCGGGCTCGGCTACGTGGTCGAGGAGGGCGCCTGAGGCGCGGGATCGTCATGCGCCTGCGCCTTCCCGAACGCCCGCTCGCCAAGCGCTCGATCGCCGTCCGTCTCGCGGTCTCGGCCCTGTTCTGGAGCGGGGTCATCCTGGTGGGCGCCGGCATCGTGCTGGTGGCGCTCTACCGCGACGCCACCGAGCGCGGCTTCGACAGCCGGCTCCTCGTCCACGCCACGACGCTGGGCTCGCAGGTGGCGACCGGGCGCGAGGCGCTCGTCGCCGGGGATCCGCTGTTCGAGCTGCCCTTCTCCGGCTTCTACTGGCAGGTGGGCGTGCCCGGCGCGTCCCTGCGCGATCTCGACACCTCGCGCTCGCTGGTGGGGGCGATGCTGCCGTGGCTCGACGGGCCGCAGGCCGCGCTCGGCACGGTGCGCACGGGCTACGTCGTCGGGCCGGACGGGCGGTCGCTGCGCGCCGTCGAGCGCACGCTGGCGGCGGGGGAGGGCGCACGCTTCACCGTGCTCGTCGCCGCGCCCGCCGACGAGATCACCGGCGACGTGCGGCGCTTCGCGCTCGCGCTCGCCGCGACCTTCGCCGCGCTCGGGCTGCTGCTGGGGCTCTCGACGCTGCTGCAGATCCGCTTCGGACTGCGGCCGCTCGCGCGCCTGCGCGCCGCCGTCGTCGCGATCCGCCGCGGCGACGCCGAGACGGTGTCGGGCGACTACCCGCACGACATCGCCCCGCTCGCCGGCGAGATCAACCTCTTGATCGGCTCGAACCGCGACATCCTGGAGCGCGCCCGCACACAGGTCGGCAACCTCGCCCACGCCCTGAAGACGCCGCTCTCGGTCCTCGTCAACGAGGCCCGCGCCGGCGGCGGGGCGCTCGCCGAGGTGGTCGAAGCCGAGGCGGAGACCATGCGCCGGCAGATCGGCTACTACCTCGATCGCGCCCGCGCCGCCGCGCAGGTCGGCACGCTCGGCACCGTGACGCCGGTCGCGCCGGTCGCGGCCTCGCTGATGCGCGCCTTCGCCAAGATCCACGCGGCCAAGCGCCTCGATCTCGCGCTCGAGGCGCCCGAGGAGGCGCGCTTCCGCGGCGAGAAGCAGGATCTCGAGGAGATGCTCGGCAACCTCCTCGACAACGCGGCGAAGTGGGCGGCGAGCCGCGTCGTGCTGCGCGCGGAGGCGTCCGGCGACGCGGAGCGCCCGCGGCTCCTGCTGATCGTCGAGGACGACGGGCCGGGCGTGCCGGCGGATCGCCGCGCGGAGATGGTCGAGCGCGGCAAGCGGCTCGACGAGACCGTGCCGGGCTCGGGGCTCGGCCTGTCGATCGTCGCGGACCTCGCGGCGCTGTACCGGGGCTCGCTGACGCTCGGCGAGAGTGCGATGGGTGGGCTGAAGGCGACGCTGGATCTGCCGGGGGATGTCGGATAGGGCGGGGCTAGCCCCTCTCCCGCTCCAGGATCTTCTCCAGCGCCGCCTCCTCCTCCGCCGAGAGGGCGGCGGCGGTCGGCGCGTTCGCCGCGATGCGGCGGCGGCGCAGGGCGAGCGCGAGGCCGGTCGCGCCGGCGATCAAGACCAGCGTCGGGGCCACCCACAGCATGATCGTGTAGGCGTTCACCGGCGGGCGCAGGAGCACGAAGTCGCCGTAGCGGTCGACGACGAACTCCACCACCTGGTCGTTCGAATCGCCGGCCTCGATGCGCTCGCGCACGAGCGTGCGCAGGTCGCGCGCGAGCGGGGCGTCCGAATCGTCGATCGACTGGTTCTGGCAGACGAGGCAGCGCAGGCCCTTCGAGACCTCGCGGGCACGCTCCTCGAGCGCGGGATCGTCGAGGATCTCGTCCGGGCCGAGCGCCATGGCCGGGGCTGCGAGCGCCAGCATCGCGGCGAAGGCGAGGCTCGCGAAAGTCGCTGAGAGGGCGCGCATCGGCCTCACTCCGCGGGGACGGCGGAGGTGGCGCCGCCGGCGGCGGGACGCCTCGTCGGCGATCCGCGCTCGCGCGGCCCGCTCTCGCGCGGTCCGCCCTTGGCGCGCACCGGCGCGCCGACGCGGTAGCGCCGGTCGGTCAGGGCGAGCGCGGCGCCGAGCGCCATGATCACCGATCCGATCCAGATCAGCAGGATCCACGGCTTGTAGTAGAGCCGCACGCCGAGCGAGCCGTCCGGCTGGATCTCGCCGAAGGAGATGTAGACCTGGCTGAAGCCGAAGGTGCGCAGACCCGCCTCGGTGGTCGCCATGCCGCGGGCGGGATAGATGCGCTTCATGGTCTCGAGCCGGCCGACCTCGCGGCCGTCGTGGAGCAGCGTGAAGCGGGCCACGTCCTCGTTGTAGTTGTGGAGCGTGCGCGGGAAGACGCCCTCCAACCGCGCCTCGTACCCGGCGATCGGCTGCACGTCTCCGGGGGTCATCGAAACGATCCGCTCCACCGACCACGCCGTGGCCGCGACGCCGATCACGGTTATGCCGACGCCCGCATGGGCGAGCACGGTGCCCCAGGTCGAGCGAGGCAGGCCGAGCGCGCGCTTCGCGGCGTGGGCGAGCCCGCCCGAGCCGCCCTGCCGGGCGCGGGTCGCCACCTCGTTGAAGGCGCCGAGCACGAGGAAGACTCCGAGTCCGATCCCGAGCGGCGCGAGCACCGGCCCGCCGAACGTCACCGCGTAGACCGCGATCGTCGCCAGGATGGCGAGGCCGGCGGCGACGTAGAGACGGCTCGTGATCCCCGCCACGTCGCCGCGCTTCCAGGCGATCACCTGGCCGAAGGGGAGCAGCAGGAGGAGCGGCACGACGATCGGCAGGAACGTCGCGTTGAAGAAGGGCGCGCCGACCGAGATCTTGGCCCCGGTGAGCGACTCGAGCGCCAGGGGGTAGAGCGTGCCGATGAACACCGTCGCGCAGGCGGTGGTGAGGAAGAGGTTGTTGAGGACGAGCGCGCCCTCGCGCGAGACCGGCGCGAAGATGCCCCCCTGCTTGAGCATCGGCGCGCGCCAGGCGAAGAGCGCCAGCGAGCCGCCGATGAAGAAGATCAGGATGCCCAGGATGAACAGCCCGCGATCGGGATCGACGGCGAAGGCGTGCACGGACGTCAGCACCCCCGAGCGCACCAGGAAGGTGCCGAGCAGCGACAGCGAGAAGGTCAGGATCGCGAGCAGGATCGTCCAGACCTTGAGCGCGTCGCGCTTCTCCATGACGATGGTCGAGTGGATCAGCGCCGTCCCGACGAGCCAGGGCATCAGCGAGGCGTTCTCGACGGGGTCCCAGAACCACCAGCCGCCCCAGCCGAGCTCGTAGTAGGCCCAGTACGAGCCCATGGCGATGCCCAGCGTCAGGAAGCCCCAGGCGGTGAGCGTCCAGGGCCGCACCGCGCGCGCCCACACCGCGTCGATCTTGCCCTCGATCAGCGCCGCCATGGCGAAGGCGAAGGTGATCGAAAAGCCGACATAGCCGATGTATAGCAGCGGCGGGTGGATCGCGAGGCCGGGGTCCTGAAGGAAGGGGTTGAGGTCCTGCCCCTCGAACGGCGCCGGCGACAGGCGCTCGAACGGGTTCGAGGTGATCAGCAGGAAGAGCAGGAAGGCGATGGTGACGAGCCCCTGCATGGCGATCGTGTTCGCCCGCAGCTTCGGCGGCACGGCGTTCCTGGCCACCGCCACGAGCGCGCCGAACAGCGCGAGGATGACGATCCACAGGAGCATCGAGCCCTCGTGGTTCCCCCAAACGCCGGTGAGCTTGTAGATGAACGGCTTCTGCGAGTGCGAGTTCGCGACCACGTTGACGATCGAGAAGTCCGACGTCGCGTACGCGAACGTCAGCACGCCGAACGAGAACAGCACGAGCGCGAAGACGCCGATCGCGGCGGGCGGGCCGACGCTCATCAGCGTCGCGTCGTTCGCCCGCGCGCCCCACAGCGGCACCAGGAACTGGACCACGGAGAGGCCGAGCGCCAGGGCGAGCGCGAAATGTCCGGCTTCGATCAGCATCGCGGCGCGTTCCTCATCATCTCGCGATCGTGGCGAGCGACGGCCCGGGGGCCGTCACTGCGTGGGGGTGGTGCTCGGCAGGTCGCGGGCGGCCGCCGGGCGGACGGCGGGTCCCTCGTGCTGCCAGAGGCCGTTCGCCTTGAGCGCGTCCGCGACCTCGCGAGGCATGTAGTTCTCGTCGTGGCGCGCGAGAACCGTGTCCGCGACGAAGAGCCCCGTGGCGTCGAGACGCCCCTCGGTGACGACACCCTGGCCCTCGCGGAAGAGGTCGGGCAGGAGGCCGCGGTAGCGCACCGTGACCGTTCCCCCGCCGTCCCCCACCGCGAAGGTGGTGACCTGGTCGCCGTGGCGCTCGACCGAGCCGGCCTCGACGAGGCCGCCGAGCCGGAAGCGCACGCCGGGCTCGACGCCTTCGCTCACCACCTGCGAGGGGGCGCGGAAGAACACGATCGTGTCGCTCATCGCCCACAGGACGAGGCCGAGCGCGATCGCCAGCGTCGCGCCGGCGGCGGCGATCATCGTCAGGCGGCGTTGCTTCCTCGTCATACCGTTCCCCACTCCCGCTACCCGCACGAGCGCGCTACCGCCTCGGCCCGGCCGCGCCGAGGCCCATCTCCGCGGCCGCCGCGTCGAGCGTGGCGACGGCGGCCGGATCACCGGCAAGCGCCTCGCGCGCCTCTGCGAGCGCCACCTGCGCGCGATCCCGATCGCCCATCACGGCGTAGGAGCGCAGCAGCCGCACCCACTCGTCCGGGCTTCCGCCGTCCTCCTTCAAGCGTGCCGCGAGGCCTTCCACCATGCCGCCGATCGCCGCAAGGCGATCCGCCTCGGGCAGCGCAGCGAGCGCGGCGCCGGCCTCCGAGCCGGGAGCGGCGGCGAAGGGCGCGCGCCGCTCCATCGGCGCGCCGCCCACCGCGACGAGGCGCTCGCCGACGACGTCGAGCCAGGGCGCGCCGGGGGGCGAGCGGCGCACGATCTCCTCGTAGGCGGCGCGGGCGCCGGCGAGGTCGCCCTCCTGCTCCGCCGCCTGCGCGAGGTAGAAGCGCGCCTTGGGCTGGTTCTCGTCGAGGGCGAGCGCCTGCTCGAAGGCCTCGCGGGCGCGCACCTTCACGACGCCGCCCTCGGCGTTGACGAGGGCCTCGCCGAGGTTGGCGAGGCGTGCCGGGTCGGGGCCGAGGAGCCGCAGCGCGTTCGCCCAGGCCCGCGCGGCGTCGTCGAAGCGGCCCTCGCGCATGTAGACCGGCCCGAGCACGTCCCAGCCGCGCCCGTCGTCCGGGTCCTGCGCGAGGTGCGTCTCGATTCGCGCCACCGCCTCGGCGATGTCGAGGTTGCGGGGGTCGATCGTCTGCTCGAGCCGCGCGGAGAGCGGCTGGGCCGGCAGGTGCGGCGAGCCGTAGGCGCCGTAGACCGCGAGCGCGAGGAGCGGCACGGAGGAGAGCGCCACGGCCGAGGCCGCACGGCGCCGGCGCAGCGCCGGCTCGTCCACGGTCTCCTGCGGCGCGGCGGCCTGCGCCGTCGCGCGGATCAGCCGGCGAGCCGCCTCGGCCTTCGCCGAGCGCATCTCCTCGGCCGTGATCAGGCCGCGCCCGTGGTCGCGCTCGATCTCGGTGATCTGGTCCTCGTAGAACAGCCGCTCGCTCTCGGCGGCGTCCGCCGTCTCGGCCGCCTTGCGGCGCGACAGGGGCACGAGCACCGCCAGCACGGCGGCGCCCGTCATCAACGCGAAGAGGATCCAGATCGTCATGGGCCGGAATGTACAGCGTGGACCGTGGCGGCACGATGCTAGCGTTCGGCGACACGGTGTCACGCACGGGCAAATACGCACGAAAAAGGGGCTGCGAGAGCCCCTTTCCCAGGCATCGCGGTGCTTCGACGGGTGATCGGCGTCAGCCGACGATCTCCCACGAGCCGTCCGGCTGGCGGCACGCCGTGCCGTAGGCCTGCTGCGGGCGCCCGCCGATGTAGACCGTGTTCTGGTACTCGCGGCAGTACCGGCCGCTGCGCTGCACCGGCTCGAAGGCGATCACCTCGCCGTAGGCCTGATCGCCCTGCCAGCGCACCGGCTGGCCGGGGGGCGCCGCGAAGGCCTGGCGCTGGGCGTTGAAGAGACGCTGCTGGTCGGCGGCGTCGAGGTTGGCGCCGATCTGGCCGCCGATCAGGCCGCCGATCGCGGCGCCGGCGAGGCCGGCCGCGATGCGCTCGCCGGGGCCGCCGCCGATCTGCGAGCCGACGATGCCGCCGATCAGCGCGCCGGAGAAGCCGCCGACCTGCTGGTTCGGGCCGGCGCCGGCGCAGGCGCCGAGTGTGAGGGTCGCGGCGAAAGCGCCCGCGAGCGCGATTCTGGAGGTCTTCATGGAGGGGCTCGACTCGTTGGGTTCGTTGATCCCGAACTGCAGAGCCCGATAAAGCGGCAACAAGATGAACGAGCGGTGAATGTCTGCGGAATCGTGTCCCATCGGGGCGCGCTCCCTTACGAAAATGTCATGAGCGCGTGATGGCCACGAAAGCTCGGCCGCGCCATCTTGCCCAGTGGAAGAGCGAGACCTCCGAAGGGATGCCCGTCACCATGCGCGTGATCCGGACGAACGAAACCCGCCGCGCCCGCCTGCGGGCCGGCCTCCTCGCCGCCGCCGCCCTCGCCGCCGTCGCGGGCGCGGGAGCCGTCGGCGGCGGCATGCTGCCCCCGCCCCCGGCGCAGGCGGATCCGCTCACCCTCGAGCGGCCCCTCGTCATGCCCTCCTTCGCCGACGTGGTCGAGCGCGTGCGCCCCGCCGTCGTGTCGGTGCGGGTGCGCGCGCAGGCGGTCGCGGTGCGCGGCCCCGAGGGCTTCGGCGGCCGGCAGCTGCCGGATCTGGCACCGGGCGATCCGCTCTACGAGTTCTTCCGCCGCTTCGGAGAGGGCGACCCGCGCCAGCGCCGGGGCGGCCCGCCGCCGGAGCGCTTCGCGGCGTCGCAGGGCTCGGGCTTCTTCGTGTCCGCGGACGGCTTCCTCGTCACCAACAACCACGTCGTCGAGGACGCGATCGAGGTCGAGGTGCTGATGGACGACGGGCGCACCTTCGATGCGCGCGTGGTCGGCACCGACCCGCGCACCGACCTCGCCCTGGTGAAGGTGGATGGCGACGGGGAGGTCTTCCCCTACGTCGAATTCGCCCCCGACCGCTCGCGCATCGGCGACTGGGTCGTGGCGATCGGCAACCCCTTCGGCCTGGGCGGCACGGTGACGGCGGGCATCGTCTCGGCGGAGGCGCGCGACATCGGCGCGGGCCCCTACGACGAGTTCATGCAGATCGACGCGCCGATCAACCGCGGCAATTCCGGCGGCCCGACCTTCAACCTCGCCGGCCAGGTCGTGGGGGTGAACACCGCGATCTTCTCGCCGTCGGGCGGCAACGTCGGCATCGCCTTCGCCATCCCGGCGCACGTGGCGCAGAGCGTGACGACCCAGCTGCGCGCGGACGGCGTCGTCACCCGCGGCTTCCTCGGCGTGCAGGTCCAGGCGGTGACGCCGGAGATCGCCGAGGCGATCGGGCTCGCGCGCGTGCGCGGCGCGCTGATCGCCCAGCCGCAGCCGAACACGCCGGCCGCCGACGCGGGGCTGCGCTCGGGCGACGTGATCCTCGCGGTGGACGGTGAGGCCATCGGCGACCACCGCGACCTCACCCGCCGCATCGCCGGGATCGCACCCGGCACGCGGGTGGCGATCACGATCTTCCGCAAGGGCCGCGAGTCCGACCTCGACGTGCGCATCGGCCGGCTGGGGACGTGACCTGCCCTCTCCCCTCTCCCGGACGGGAGAGGGGCCGGGGGTGAGGGTGCGCCGTTCGAGGCGATGCCTCCTTCGCATCGCGCGCACCAACGTCGGGCCGCCGCGAGCGGAGCGGGGGGCCCGCGCGCCGCCCTCACTCACCGCAGGCCGTGTTCCCTCACCCCTGCCCCTCTCCCATCCGGGAGAGGGGTTCCTTATCTCGTTGGGACCATGAAGATCCTCATCGTCGAAGACGACCGCGAGGCCGCAGCCTACCTCGCCAAGGGCCTGCGCGAGGCGGGGCACGCCGTCGACCACGCCGAGACCGGCCTCGACGGGTACGCGCTCGCCGAGAGCGGGGACTACGACATCCTCGTCGTCGACCGCATGCTGCCCAAGCTCGACGGGCTCTCACTCATCCGCTCCCTGCGCGAGCAGGGCGTGGCGACGCCGGTGCTGATCCTCTCCGCGCTCGGGCAGGTGGACGACCGGGTCAAGGGCCTGCGGGCCGGGGGCGACGACTACCTGCCCAAGCCCTACGCCTTCTCCGAGCTGCTCGCACGCGTCGAGGTGCTGGCGCGCCGCGGCGCGGCCCCCGCCTCGGCGGAGCCGACGAGCTACGCGGTCGCCGACCTCGAGCTCGACCGGCTGTCGCGGCGGGTGACCCGCGCCGGCCGTGAGATCGAGCTGCAGCCCCGCGAGTTCCGCCTGCTCGAGTACCTGATGCGCAACGCGGGGCGGGTCGTCACCCGCACGATGCTGCTCGAGCACGTCTGGGACTACCATTTCGATCCGCAGACCAACGTCATCGACGTCCACGTCTCGCGGCTGCGCGCCAAGATCGACAAGGGCTTCGAGACCGCGCTGATCCAGACCGTGCGCGGCGCGGGCTACCGCCTGCGCGGAGCCGGCGAGTGAGCGGGCTCGGCAAGCTCCTGTCGACGACGGCCTTCCGTCTGTCGCTGTTCTACCTCGGCGTCTTCGCGCTCTCGATCGTGCTCGCGCTCGGCTACGTCGCCTGGAGCGCCGAGCGGATCACGACGCGCGGCATGGTCGAGACCATCGAGGCCGAGATCGCCGACCTCGAGCAGGTCTGGCGCCGCGGCGGGCTGCGCCGGCTCGCGGGCGCGGTGGAGCGCCGGGCGCAGGCGCCGGGCGCCTCCGTCTACCTGTTCACGACCCCGCAGGGCCAGCGCATCACCGGCAACGTCGTCTCGGTCTCGCCGGGCACGCTCGACAGCCCCGGCCAGCGCACGATCGACTACGCCCGGCTGGTCGCCGAGGACGAAGGCGAGGTCGCCGTGCACCGCGCGCTGGTGCGGGTCTTCGTCCTGCCCGGCGGCTTCCGCCTGCTGGTGGGGCGCGACATGGGCGAGCGCGACCGCATCGTCGAGGCGATCTGGGGCGCGTTCGGCTGGTCCGTCCTCGTGCTCGTGGTGCTCGGCTTCGTCGGCGGCTGGCTCGTCTCGAAGCGCGTGCTCGGCCGCATCGAGGCGATGACGGCGACGACGAAGACGATCATGGCGGGCGACCTCTCCGGACGCCTCGGCGTCTCGGGCTCGGGCGACGAGCTCGACCGGCTGGCGGAGAGCCTCAACGCCATGCTCGAGCGCATCGGCGAGCTGATGGAGGGGATGCGGCAGGTCTCCGACAACATCGCGCACGACCTGAAATCCCCGCTCGCGCGCCTGCGCGCCCGCGCGGACGAGGCGCTGCGGATCGCCGACGGCCCCGAGGCCCTGCGTGCGGCGCTGGAGCGCACGATCGAGGAGAGCGACGACCTAATCCGCGTCTTCGACGCGCTCCTGATGATCGCGCGGCTCGAGGCCGGCAACGCGCGGGAGATGCGCGCGCCGATCGATGCCGCCGAGATCGCGCGGGGCGTCGGCGAACTCTACGAGGCGGTCGCCGAGGAGGCGGGCGTGGCGCTCGAGACCGACATCGCCGACGCGCTCCCGCTCGAGGGGTCCCGCGAGCTCCTCGGCCAGGCGCTGGCGAACCTCCTCGACAACGCGCTCAAGTACGCCGGCGACGCGGCCCCCGGCGCCTCCGTGACTCTCATGGCCCGGCGCGAGGGCGACGCCGTGCTGATCGCCGTGCGCGACCGCGGCCCAGGCATCCCGGAGGCCGAGCGCGCGCGGGTGCTCGAGCGCTTCGTGCGGCTGGAGACGGCCCGCACGCGCCCCGGCTTCGGCCTCGGCCTCTCGCTCGTCGCGGCCGTGGCGCGGCTGCACGGGGGCGTGCTGCGGCTCGAGGACGCCGGGCCGGGCCTGCGCGCGGTGTTGGTCCTGCCCGCCGCCGGCGCGGCTCAGAAGGACGCCTCGACGAGGATGGCGGTGGCATCGTCCGAGCGCTTGAAGCGCGGGTAGAGGCGCCCCGTGGGGTCGATCTCCGTCTCGATCGTGCGCAGCTGCCCGCCGAGCGTCGCGAGGCCGTCGGAACAGGCCCGCTCCATCAGCCCCGCGACGTCCATCGCGCCGTAGAGTTCGACGAGCGCGGAGAAGCCGTCGGTGGCGAGCAGCACCTGCGCCGTGCCGTCGAGCGCGACCGAGCCACGCTCGGCCTGCGCCACCGCGTCGGGATGCAGGCCGAAGATCGCCGGCGCGGCGGCGACCTGGGCGCGCTTGCGGCGCTCGGCGTCGGCGAGGTAGGCGGGACTCTCGCGCATCGCTTCGATGTCGAGGCCCGTCTCGCGCAGGAGCCGCTCGGCGTGCGCGCTCTCGGCTCGGCGCAGGCCCGGCGCCTCGCCCAGCGTGTAGACCGAGCCCGCGGCGTCGCGGACATAGGCGATGGTGTCGGCGAGGGTGAGCGTCTCGACGGCGCCCGGCCGCGCGTGCGCGAGCGTCAGCGCGGCGGCGGGCCACGTGTGGCGCTCCATCCGCTCGGCGCGGCCGCTCGCCTCGACGCGCCCGAGGAAGAGCGCGCGCGCCTCCTCCACGACGGAGAGCACCAGCCGCGCCGCGTCCTTCGCCTGTGGCGCCAGCGTGGCGAAGCGCTCGCTCGCGAAGGCGACGAGCCAGGCCGCGTCGGAGGGCGCGTCCATGATCGGCTCGGTGCCGGGCAGGATCGCCCCGTCGATCGCCCAGGCGAAATCCCCCGCCGCCCCGCAGGCGTCCTCGTTGGGGCGCTCGGGGGAGCCGGGGAGCGAGAGGCTGTCGCGGACGACGAAGGGCATGGGGCAGGGCTCCGGGGGGCGCGTCGAGGCCGAGGCGGCCGGAGTGTGGCACGGCGAGCGGCCGTGGTCGACGCCCCCGGCCATTTCGGCTAAGCGGGAGGAAACCGCACTCTTCCCGCTCAGTCTCCATCCCCGGGACCGGACGATGCTCGACGCCGACTTCCTCTGGGCCGCGTTCGTCACGCTGCTCGTCACGCTCGACCCGCCGGGCCTCGCACCGATCTTCCTGTCGGTGACGAGCGGGATGACGAAGGAGCAGCGCCGCGGGGTCTCCGTGCGCGCATGCCTGATCGCCTTCGCGATCCTGCTGTTCTTCGGCTTCGGCGGGGAATTGCTGCTGCAGGCGCTCGGCGTCGGGCTCCCCGCCTTCCGGATCGCGGGCGGGATCCTCCTGTTCTACATCGCCTTCGAGATGATCTTCGGCGGGCGCTCGGAGCGCAAGCGCGAGACAGCGCAGTCGGCGATCACCCTCGACCACGTGCGCAACGTGGCCGCCTTTCCGCTGGCGATCCCGCTGATGGCGGGGCCGGGCGCGATCACCGCGGTGATCCTGCTCGCGGGTCGCGCGGCGGGCGAGCCCGAGATGCAGGCGGCGCTCGTGGGCGTCATCGCGGTGGGGGTGGCCACCTGCTTCCTCGCCTTCCTCGTCGCCGAGCGCGTGGCGAAGCTGCTCGGCGTCACCGGCAACATCGTCCTCACGCGCCTCCTCGGCGTGATCCTCGCCGCGCTGGCGGTGCAGTTCGCGGTGGACGGGATCGGGAGCCTCGTCGCCGGCTGATCAGCAGCGTCCACGCCCGTCCTGGAAGTAGACGCCCCGGTTGAAGCGGTAGCGCACGTTCAGGATCTCCGAGCCGCCGTCGAAGGAATGGTTGCGCTGGATCGTGACGAAGCGCGGCGGGCGCTGGCCGTACTCGATGCAGTAGGAGCCCACCACGCTGAGGATCTGCTTCCAGCCGAGCCAGCGGCGATTGACGAAGACGAAGGTCTCGCAGCCGACCTGCGGGCAGTGCATCGACTGGCGACCGTGGCAGTCGAACCGGTTCTCGTCGAGGATGGCGTCCGGACGGCCGTTGCCGGTGAGGTCGATGCGCTCGATCGCCATCATCGGGTCGCCCGGGTTGCCGCCCGCGCGCCGGCAGGCGTCGACCATCTGGAGCGCCTTCGTCTGGATCAGGTCGGGCAGGCTCTCGAGCCGGGCCTCGGCCGGGCCGGCGGAGAGGAGGGCGCACGCGAGGAGGCCCGGCGCCAGGAGCGCCGCCGCGAGGAGGCTCGTGAGGGGCCGATGCGTGCGCATGGCACAGGCTGCGCACGCATCGGTTAAGCCGGGGTGAACGCCGGCGCGCGCCGCCTCAGCCGCGGGTCAGGTCCCCGAGCAGGCTCGCCGCCACCGTGAGCTTCGACAGCGTCAGCCCCGAGGAGACGATGCCGTCCACCGCCCCGCGGATGCGCGTCACGTCCGGGCGGCTGGCGCACCACGCCTCGACCGCATCGCGGCCCGATCCCTGCTCGCGGGCGATCTCCGCCGTGAGCCGCCGATGCGCGTCCGCGACGCCCGAGAGCGCGCGCTCCAGGGCCAGGCGGTCGTAGTAGTCGGAGATCGACACCGCGCGCCCCTGCGCGGCCAGCGCGCCGAGCCGGAAGGTCTCGTCGAGCGCAAAGTAGGTCGCCGCCACGTCGCGGATGGAGCGGCCGGCGTCGCCGGCGATGAGCACGATGTCGGGCGCCGCGACCAGGATCGGCAGCGCCGCGAGCCGGCGCGCGAGCGCCTCGGGCACCGCCTGGGCGGTCAGCGCGCCGGTGCGCTCCAGCCACAGCGCCTGCGCCGCGTCGGGCAGGCAGTCCTCCAGCGCGTCCTCGACCGCGACGACGCCCTCGCGGAAGCGCCCGATGATGGCGTCGAGCGGCTCGAGATCGAGGTCGACGTTGCGGATGAACCAGCCGATGCGGTTCATCGCCAGCTCCTCGAGCTCCGCGTAGAGCGAGAGCTGGAGCGCGCCGGCGATCTCGGTGTCGAGCGCGTCGACGCCGGCGTTGAGGGCGACGAGGCCGAAGGCGTCGCGCGCGGCGGCGTAGGCGGCGGCGATGGTCGGCGCGTCCGCGCCCGTCGCGTCCGCGAGGCGGGCGATCACGGTCGGGCCGCCGCGGTTGACGATGGCGTTCGAGAGCTGCGTGGAGATGATCTCGCGGCGCAGCCTGTGCGACTGGATCGCGTCGGCGAAGCGCTCCTGGAGCGCGGCGGGGAAGTAGCGGTCGAGCTCGCGGCCGAGATAGGGGTCGTCCGGCACGTTGCTCGCGAGCAGCTGGTCGTAGAGCTGGAGCTTGGCGTAGGCGAGGAGCACCGCGAGTTCGGGCCGCGTCAGGCCCTCGCCGGCCTCGGCGCGGGCGGTCAGCGCCGCGTCGTCTGGCAGCTGCTCGACGGTGCGATCGAGCCGGCCCTCGTGCTCGAGGCCCTGCATCAGGCGGCGCACGAAGCCGACGTCGCCCGCCCCGCGCCGCTCGGCCAGCGAGAGCGAGAGCGTCTGGAGGTAGTTGTTGCGCAGGACGAGGCCCGCGACGTCCTCCGTCATCTCCGCGAGCAGCGCATTTCGCGCGTCCGGCGTCAGGCGGCCGTCGCGCAGCGGCGTGTCGAGCGCGATCTTGATGTTGACCTCGACGTCCGACGTGTTCACGCCCGCCGAGTTGTCGATCGCGTCGGTGTTGAGGCGCACGCCCCGACGTGCGGCCTCGATGCGGCCGAGCTGGGTGACGCCGAGGTTCGCGCCCTCGCCGATCACCCGCGCGCGCAGCTCGGCGCCGCCGACGCGGATCGCGTCGTTGGCGCGGTCGCCCACCTGATCGTCGCTCTCGCCCGTGGCGCGGATGTAGGTACCGATGCCGCCGAACCAGAGCAGGTCGACGCGCATCCTCAGGATCGCGCGCATCAGCTCGAAGGGCGTCGCCGTCTTCTGGTCGAGACCGAGGAGCGCGCGCATGGCGTCCGTGAGCGGGATCGCCTTGAGGCTGCGCGAGAACACGCCGCCGCCGGGCGAGATCAGGCGCGCGTCGTAGTCCGCCCACGACGAGCGGCCCATGGCGAACAGCCGCTCGCGCTCGGCGAAGGAGGCCTCCGGATCGGGGTCGGGGTCGATGAAGACGTCCCGGTGGTCGAAGGCGGCGACGAGCTTGATGGCGCGCGACAGCAGCATGCCGTTGCCGAACACGTCGCCCGACATGTCGCCGACACCCGCCACCGTCACGGGCTCGCTCTGGACGTCGACGTCCATCTCGCGGAAGTGGCGCTTCACCGCCTCCCAGGCGCCCCGCGCCGTGATGCCCATGCCCTTGTGGTCGTAGCCGTTGGAGCCCCCCGAGGCGAAGGCGTCGCCGAGCCAGTGGCCCCGCGCGAGCGAGAGGGCGTTCGCGGTGTCGGAGAAGGTGGCGGTGCCCTTGTCGGCGGCCACCACGAGATAGGGGTCGTCACCGTCGTGGCGAACCGTGTCGGGCGGCGGGCGGACGTCGTCGCCGACGATGTTGTCGGTGAGCTCGAGGAGCGTGTCGATGAACACCTCGTAGCTCGCCCGCCCCTCCTCGAACCAGGCCTGCCGGTCGTCGGCCATGGGCGGCAGCCGCTTGGGCACGAAGCCGCCCTTCGCGCCCACCGGCACGATGACGGCGTTCTTGACCTGCTGCGCCTTGACCAGGCCGAGCACCTCGGTGCGGAAGTCCTGCGGTCTGTCCGACCAGCGCAGGCCCCCGCGCGCCACCTTGCCGAAGCGCAGGTGTACGCCTTCGACGCGGGGCGAGTAGACGAACACCTCGTAGAGCGGCCGCGGCAGCGGCATCGCCTCGACCTTCGCGCATTCGATCTTGAAGGCGATGGTGCGCCGCGGCTGGCCGTTGGGCTCGATCTGGAAGTAGTTCGTGCGCAGCATGGCCTCGACGAGGTTGACGAGGCGGCGCAGGATCCGGTCGTCGTCGAGGCTCTGGACCTCCGCGAGCATCTCCTCGATGCGCGCGCGCACCTCGGCCTCCGCCTCCTCCCGCGGGCGTCGGTCGGAGACGCGCGGGTCGAAGCGGGCGTAGAAGTAGTCGACGATCGCGGCCGCGATCGCCGGATGGCGGGCCAGCGTGGTCGCCAGGTAGTCCTGCCCGTAGGCGATGCGGACCTGGCGCAGGTAGCGCGCCAGAGCCCGGATCATGGCGACGTCGCGCCAGCCGAGTTCCGCCTCCAGCACGAGCTTGTTGAAGCCGTCCGATTCGGCGAAGCCGCGGAACAGCGCGAGCAGCGCCGCCTCGATCGTCTTCTCGATCCGCTCGATCGTGATCGGCCCGCCGGCGGCGCGGGTCAGCGTCATGTCGTGCAGCCAGACGCGATCGCCGTCCGCCGCGCCGGCGGGGACGACGCGATAGGTCCGCTCGTTGATCACGTGGAAGCCGAGATTCTCCAGCAGCGGCACGCGTTCCGAGAGCGGCAGGCCTGCGCCGCGGGAGAAGACCTTGAGGTTCACCCGTGTGTTCGGGTCGCCTTCGCGGCGGTAGAGGTCGACGGCCCGCGGGCGGTCGGCCGAGATGCGCTCGACGACGAGGATGTCGCGGATCGCCTCGCGGGCGGAGAAGGCCTCGCGGTAGGCCGCGCTGAAGGCGTCGGCGTAGCGCGCGCCGAGCATGCGCGCCCGCGGGCCGCCGATCTCCTCGCGCAGGACGTCGCGCAGGGCGTCGCCCCAGGTCCGCACGATGGCGCCGACGCCGTCCTCCAGCTGCGCGCGGGAGACGTCGGGCGTCGCGCCCTCCTCGCGGCCGATGATGTAGTGCGTGCGCGCGAGCGGCCCCTCCGGATAGGCGGGGTAGGCGGCCGAGACGCGGCCCTGGTAGACGCCGGCGAGGAACTCGCCGACCTTGCGGCGCACCTGCGTGTCGTAGCGATCCTTGGGGATGAACACGAGCAGCGAGACGAAGCGGTCGAACTCGTCGGGCCGCGCCAGCACGCGCACGCGCGGGCGGTCCGACAGGTTCATGATCTCGAGCGCGAACTCGTAGAGCGTCTCCTCGCCGATCTGGAAGAGCTCGTCGCGCGGGTAGTTCTCGAGCACGTTGATCAGCGCGCGCCCGGCGTGGCTCTGCGGGTCGAACTCGGCGCGCGCGAGCACTTTCTCGCGCTTGAGGCGCAGCACCGGCACGTCGTCGGTCGATTCCGTATAGGCGCTGGCCGTGAACAGGCCCACGACGCGCAGCTCGCCGGCGACCTCCCCCGCGTCGGAGAACAGCTTGATGCCCACGTAGTCGAGGTGCGCGCGGCGGTGGACGCGCGACTTCACGTTCGCCTTCGTCGTGATCAGCGCCGACGGCTTCTCCAGGAAGGCGCGGATCTCCGGCGTCATGGCGACGAGTTCGCGCCCGCGCCGCAGCACCTTGACGTCGGGATCGCGCAGGATCCCGAGGCCCGATCCCTCGATCGCCGCCGCAGCGACGTCTCCGTCGGGGAAGCCGTACTCGCGCATGCCGATGAGAGTGAAGTTGTCCGCGGCGATCCAGTCGAGGAAGGCGAGCGCCTCCTCGGTCTCCTGGGGGGGCAGGGGAGGGGGCGTCTCGCGGTAGCGACGGATCGCGTCGGCGAGGCGCTCGCGCATCGCCCCCCAGTCCGTCACCGCCACGGCGACGTCGGCGTGGACGCGCTCGAGCCCCGCGCGCAGGCGCTCGCGGGCCTCCTCGTCGAGCCGGTCGAGGTGGATGTGGATCAGGCTCTCGCGGATCGCGCCCGGCGGCGTCGCCCCGCGGGCGGGGCCGATCAGCTCGGTCAGGCGCCCCGACTCGTCGCGGCGGACGGTCAGGATCGGGTGGGCCACGAGGCGCGGCTCGTGGCCCTGGTCGACGATCTCGGCGAGCGTCGAATCGAGCAGGAACGGCATGTCGTCGTTGACGACCTCGACGAGCGTCAGCTCGCGTCCCGGGGCGGCGCCGTCGCCGGCGAGTTCGCGATCGACGACGAGGAGGTCGTGGCGCGCGGCGCCGGGTGCGAAGGCGCGCGGCGCGCGCAAGTGGTCGTAGGCCGCGTTGGCGAGCTCGGCGAGCTCGGCGGGAGCGTAGCGGTCGAGGTCCTCGCGGGGCGTGCAGCCGAAGAGGTCGTCGACCACCCGCGGGGGCGCCCGGCGGCTGCGCTCCTCCTCGAGCGCGGCCATCGCCGCCGCGATCGTGCCGCCCCCGTCCCCGTCCTCGATCCGGTCCATGACGCCTCTCCTCGGGTCGCGCGCCGCCCCGGCGGACGGCGCACGACGTCGCGGCAAGGCTTGGCATAGCCCGCCTCCCGCTGCAACAATTCGCCGCGCATCAACGCGCCAGCGCCGGGAGAGTGTCATGAGCGAGCCGAAACCGGGATCGAAGCAGCCTCTCAGGGAGCCGGAGGCGGGGCCCACGGCGCTGGATCTGCCGGCGGGCGCGCTCTCGCCGGAGATGCGCGGCTACCTCGACAAGTGCGCGGAGAAGATCGGCTTCGTACCCAACGTGCTCGCCGCCTACGCCCACGACGACGCCAAGCTCTCGGCCTTCGCCGCCTTCTACAACGGGCTGATGCTGGCGCCGTCGGGCCTCACCAAGCTCGAGCGCGAGATGATCGCGGTCGTGGTCTCGGCGGCGAACCGTTGCTTCTACTGTGTCACCGCCCACGGCGCGGCCGTGCGCCAGCTCTCCGGCGACCCGGTGCTCGGGGACACGCTCGGCGTGAACTGGCGCGCGGCCCGGCTCGCGCCCCGCCACGTCGCCATGCTCGCCTTCGCCGAGAAGGTCGCCCTCGCCTCGTCCTCAATCGCGGAGGTCGACCGGCAGGCGCTGCGCGACGAAGGGTTCACCGACGTCGACGTCTGGGACGTGGCGGCGGTGGCGTCCTTCTTCGCCATGTCGAACCGCCTCGCCTCGGCGACCGACATGCGCCCCAACGCGGAATACCACGTCATGGCCCGCTGAGGGCGTCGTCATGGCCCGCGGAGGGCGTCCTTGCGCCTCCCGCCGCCGGCACCCACATGGAGGGCATGCGCGGGCGGCGGCTTTTCGCAGTGGAACGGCCGCCGCGACCGTGCTAGACGCGGCGCTCATCGCAAGACGTGACGAGCGGCCCGCCGGGCGCGGGGCCGCTCGAGGCTGTTTCAATGCAAACCGTTCTGATCATCGTCCACCTCATCATCGTGCTGGCGCTCGTCGGCGTCGTGCTGCTGCAGCGCTCCGAGGGCGGTGGCCTCGGCATGGGCGGCGGCTCGTCGGGGGGCGGCGGCGGCTTCATGACCGGCCGCGGCCAGGCGAGCGTGCTCACCCGCACGACCGCCGTGCTCGCCGGGCTGTTCTTCGCCACCAGCCTCGGGCTCGCGGTCCTCGCGGGCATCGACCGCGCCCCGACCTCGGTGATCGACACGCTGCCCTTCGGCGTGCCGACCGACCAGCCGTCCGCCCCCGGCGCGCCGCTGCCCGGTCCCGGCGTGCTCGAGCAGCTCGACCGGATGCAGGGCGGCGCCCCGGCGGGGCCCGAGGTCCCGCAGTCGCGCTGACGCGCCGCCGCGGTCGCGCCCCATCGCGGCCGCGACCCGCTCGCATGTGGATGATCACGGCCGGACTCGATTCGCCGCTTGCGAATCGAGGGCGCCGTCATGAAGGTGAAGGTCCATGACGCGGTACGTTTTCATCACCGGCGGCGTGGTGTCATCGCTCGGCAAGGGGCTCGCCTCGGCGGCCCTCGGGGCGGTGCTGCAGGCGCGCGGCTACAGGGTCCGCCTGCGCAAGCTCGACCCCTACCTCAACGTCGACCCGGGGACGATGAGCCCCTACCAGCACGGCGAGGTCTTCGTCACCGACGACGGCGCCGAGACGGACCTCGACCTCGGCCACTACGAGCGCTTCACCGGCGTGCCCGCGACGAAGCAGGACAACATCACCACGGGTCGCATCTACCAGGACATCATCGCCAAGGAGCGGCGCGGGGACTATCTCGGCGCGACGATCCAGGTGATCCCGCACGTGACGAACGCCATCAAGGACTTCGTGCTCACCGGCAACGAGGGCTACGACTTCGTCCTCGTGGAAATCGGCGGCACGGTCGGCGACATCGAGGGCCTGCCCTTCTTCGAGGCGATCCGCCAGCTCGGCAACGAGCTGCCGCGCGGCCACGCCATCTACATCCACCTGACACTCCTGCCCTTCATCCCCTCCGCCGGCGAGCTCAAGACGAAGCCGACGCAGCACTCCGTCGCCGAACTGCGCTCCATCGGCATCCAGCCGGACATCCTGCTCTGCCGCTGCGACCGGCCGATTCCGCGCGAGGAGCGGCGCAAGCTCGCGCTCTTCTGCAACGTGCGCGAGACGGCGGTGATCGAGGCGCGCGACGTGCCGTCGATCTACGAGGTGCCGCTCTCCTATCACGCGGAGGGGCTCGATACCGAGGTGCTCGCCGCCTTCGGAATCGACGACGCGCCCGAGCCGGACCTCGCCACCTGGGAGGACATCGTCGAGCGGGTGAAGAACCCCGAGGGCGAGGTGACGATCGCCATCGTCGGCAAGTACACGGGGCTCAAGGACGCCTACAAGTCCCTGATCGAGGCGCTCAACCACGGCGGCATCGCTAATCGGGTGAAGGTCAACCTCGAGTGGATCGAGAGCGAGATCTTCGAGCAGTCCGATCCGGCGCCCTACCTGGAGAACGTCAACGGCATCCTCGTTCCCGGCGGCTTCGGCCAGCGGGGCTCCGAGGGCAAGATCCAGGCGGTGCGCTTCGCGCGCGAGCGCAAGATCCCCTATTTCGGCATCTGCTTCGGCATGCAAATGGCCTGCATCGAGACCGCGCGCTCGCTCGCGGGGATCGACCGGGCCGGCTCGACCGAGTTCGGCCGGACCGACGAGCCCGTCGTCGGCCTGATGACCGAGTGGATGCGCGGCAACGAGCTCGAGCGCCGCGCCGCGGCCGGCGACCTGGGCGGGACGATGCGGCTCGGCGCCTACGCGGCGACGCTCAGCGCCGGCTGCCGCGTCTCGGAGATCTACGGCGCGACCGAGATCGAGGAGCGCCACCGCCACCGCTACGAGGTCAACATGGCCTATCGCGAGCGGCTGGAGGAGGCGGGGCTCATGGTCTGCGGCGTCTCGCCGGACGGGCTCCTGCCGGAGATCGTGGAGCGCGCCGACCACCCCTGGTTCGTGGGCGTCCAGTTCCACCCGGAGCTGAAGTCCCGCCCCTTCGAGCCCCACCCGCTCTTCCGCAGCTTCATCGAGGCGGCGTTGGTGCAATCTCGGCTGGTTTGATCTCCTCGGTGCGGAGCCCATCGGCGGCTTGACGGCGCGCCGGGTGGTCGCGTATGACACGTCGCATGGCGCCCCCGCTCACACGCCACGTCCTCGCTCGGCTGCGACGATCGCTCGTCGCGCTCGTCGCGCTGGCGTTGGCGTCGTCCGGCTTCGCGCACGTGCCGACGGGCGTGGGCGGCGGGCATTCCGCGCACCATGCGGCGTACGCGGACGTGCTTCCGGAGGCGCTCGCGACCCTCTGTCACGGCATCGCGGAGCACGCTCTCGCCGCCGCCGACGGCGGCCCGTCGGGCGCGGATGCGGGGTGGGTCCCGTGCCCGTTCTGCCTCCTGGCCAAGGCGGCGGCGCTCCCCGCGACGCTGCCGTCGCTCGTCGTCCATGCCCGGCGCGCGCCGCGGCCGGTCGTTCCGCGGCGCCGACGCGCCCGCGCGATGTCTCCGCGCCGCGCGCACCGAAGCCGCGCTCCGCCCCGTATCTCGGTCGCCTGACGAGACCCACGTCCAACCGATCGAGAGACTTTCGACATGAAGACCATCCACCCCGTCCTCGCGGGCGGCGCCCTCGCGCTCGCTTGCCTCCTCGCGCCTTCCGTCGCCTCCGCACACGCCACCCTCGAGGTGCGGGAAGCCCGTGCCGGCTCGACCTACAAGGCCGTCCTGCGCGTCCCGCACGGCTGCGACGGCGAGGCGACGCGCGTGCTGCGCGTGCGCATCCCCGAGGGCATGATCTCGGTGAAGCCGATGCCGAAGGCCGGCTGGGAGCTCGAGATCGTCACCGGACCGCTCGCGCGCCCCTACACGTCCCACGGCACCGAGGTGACTGAGGGCGTCGTCGAGCTGATCTGGCGCGGCGAGCTCCTCGACGCGCACTATGACGAGTTCGTCTTCCGCGGCCGTCTGACGGACGCGTTCCCCGCGGGGACGACCATCCACTTCCCGACCGTGCAGGAGTGCGACAACGGGGCCGAGCGCTGGATCGAGATCCCCGCCGAGGGCCGGGGCGCCGGCGACCTGCGCTATCCGGCGCCGGCCCTGCGCATCGTCGAATGACGCGCCACCGCCCCCCGTCCACCGCGGGCGGGGGGCTCCGCCCGCCCGCGGCGCCGCGTATCGCCGCGCTCCGCCTAGCGCTCCTGCTCGCGCTGCTCGTCGGACTCGTCTCCGGGCTGGTCGGCGAGGCGCGCGCGCACGCGCGGCTCCAGGCGGCGGAGCCCGCGCGCGACGCCGTGCTCGAGGCGGCGCCCGAGGCCGTGCGGCTCGTCTTCAACGAGCCGGTCGCGCCGCTCTCGGTGCGCTGGATAACGCCCGACGGTGCGAGCCGGGAGGCGGCGTCGCGCGTCGAGGGAGCCGTGCTCGTGATCGAGCCTCCCGGCGACCTCGCCGCGGGAACGCACCTCGTCGCCTGGCGTGTCGTCTCGGCCGACGGCCACCCCGTCGGCGGGACGCACGTCTTCTCCATCGGCGCGCCGAGCGCAGCACAGGCGCCCGAGGCGACCGCCGGCGCGACCGCCGGCGCGGCGGCTCTCGGCCGCTTCCTGCTCACGCTCGCCCTCGCGCTCGGGGTCGGCGGCGCGGGCTATGCCGTCCTCGTCGAGCGCGGCCGGGTGCCGCGGGCGGCGCTGCGCGTCGCCCGCGCCGCCGCGCTCGCCACGCTTCCGGCGGCGCTCGTCGCGACGCTGCTCCACGGTGCCGACCTCGTCGCCGCGGCTCCACCGGCGCTCGTGTCCGGCCGGGACCTCGCCGCCGCCTGGGAGGCGGGCGTGACGAGCGCCTTCGGGCGCAGCGCGCTCGCCGCGATCGCAGCGGGGCTCCTCGCGGCGCTCGCGCTCGGCGCATCGCGGCTCGCCGCCTATCCGGCCGTCGGGGCGCTCGCGCTCGCGGGGGCGTCCTACGCGCTCTTCGGCCATGCGGCGACCGCGCCGCCGCGGGCGCTGGCGGCGGCGGCCGTCGCCCTGCATGCTCTGCTCGGGCTCCTGTGGGTCGGCGCGCTTCCGGTGCTGCTGGCGATCCTCGTCGATCGCCGCGCCGAGGCGGCGGCTGCGCTGGCGCGCTTCTCGACGGTCGCGCTCGTTCCCGCTCTCGTGCTGGTCGCGACGGGCGCGATGCTGACCGTCCTCCAGGTCGCTCCCGCGCCGGAGGCGCTCGGGGCGGGCGCCTATGTGCCGCTGCTCGCGGCCAAGGTGGCGCTCGTGGCCGGCATGCTCGCACTCGCCTTCGTCAATCGCACGCGACTCGCGCCGGCGCTCGCCCACGGCCGTCCCCGGGCGCATGGTCGCCTGCGGGCGTCGCTGCGCGCGGAGGTCGTGCTCGGCGTCGCGGCTCTCGCGCTCGTCTCGTCGCTTCGCGCCACGCCGCCGCCGCGGGCGATGGCGCAGGCCCCGGTGGCCGATGCGCGCATCGAGCTGCACCTGCACGGGCGCCTCGCCATGGCGCAGGTCTCGGTGATCCCGGGGCGCGCCGGCGCGAACCGCTTCGAGCTCGCCCTCGCCGACGCGGATTTCGCGCCGCTCGTGCCGCTGGAGGTGACCGTCGCCCTGGCGCGGCCCGACATCGGCATCGAGCGGGTCGAGGCGCGCGCCGTGCGCGCGGGGGAGGCGTTCGTGGTCGAGGCGCTCGCGCTCCCCGTCGCGGGGTCCTGGGACCTGCGCGTCGAGGTGCTCGTCACCGACTTCGACCGCGAGGTGCTCGGCGGCACGCTCGTGCTGGAGTGACGTTCGCGCGACCGCTCAGGCGGCGCGGACCTTCGAGACGAAGCCTTCCACCCGCGCGCGGATCTCCGCGGCCTCGCCGGCGAGGGCCTTGGAGGCGGCGATGATCGCCTGGGAGGCGGCGCCGGTCTCGTCCGCCAGCCCACCGACGACGTCCACGGCGCCGTTCACGGCGCGCGCCCCGTTGGCGGCTTCCTGAACGTTGCGGGAGATCTCGGAGGTCGCCGCGCTCTGCTGGCTCACAGCGGAGGCGATCGCCGCCGCGAGCTGGTTCATCTCGTCGATCGTCGCGGCGATGTCGCGGATCGAGGTCACCGACCCGTCGGTGGCCGCCTGCATCTCGGCGACCTTGGCGGCGATCTCCTCGGTGGCCTTGGCGGTCTGGTTGGCGAGCGTCTTCACCTCCGCGGCGACGACGGCGAAGCCCTTTCCGGCTTCGCCCGCCCGCGCGGCCTCGATCGTGGCGTTGAGCGCGAGCAGGTTCGTCTGCTCGGCGATGGTGCGGATCAGGTCGACGACCTCGCCGATCGAGCGCGCGGCGGCGGAGAGATCCTGGACGTGGGCGTCGGTCGCCCGCGCGCCGGCGACGGCACGCGCCGCGATCTCGGAGGAGGACTGGGCCGAGCGGCCGATCTCGCCGATCGAGGCCGCCAGCTGCTCGCCGGAGGCCGCGACGTGCTGGATGTTGGCCGCGGTGGCCTCCGACCGACCCATCGCGTCCGACACCGAGCCGCGGGTGCGGCTGGCGATCCCGGTGAGACCGTCGGCCTGCCCGCGCATGGTCTCGAAGGCGCCGTCGAGGCTCGCGAGCGCCGAGCGGATGCCGCTCTCGAACTCGGCGGCGAGCGTGTCCACGGTGGCGGCGCGCTCCGCCACCTTGCGGCCCTCGGCGGCGCGCACCTCGGCGAGCTCGCGCTCCTTCGCCGCGGCGGCCTCCGCCGCCAGCAGCCCCTCGCGCGAGGCGGCGATCATCGTCTCGAGGGTGAGCACCACCCAGGTGAGCACCGCGGTCTCCAGCACGACGATGACAGCGTGCAGGACGACGCGCAGGAAGCTCGCGCCCTCCGGGAAGACCGCGAGCGGAATGAGGAAGTTGAAGGACAGGTGGTGGAGCGCCGTGACCGCGGCGCCGAGCAGGATCGTCCGCCAGTCGCAGAAGCCCGCCAGCATCGCGAGCGCCGCGAAGTAGTACATGTGCACGTCGATCTGCCACGGGTGGCCCGACAGCTGCCAGACGAACAGCGAGACCTGCGCGATGAGGCCGATGGCGATGGCGAACCGCGTCTCCAGGCTGTCGGGACGGGCCAGCGTCAGGGCGATCCCGGGCGCCGCGAGGAGCGCGGCGATGCCGATGCCGGCGACGATCGAGCCGCCGAGCGCGAGCGCGATGCCGGCGGCGACGGCGACGTGCGCGGCGAGGAGCGCCGAGAGCGCCTTCGCCGTGGTGATGCGGAGCGTGGAGACGTCGACCATCTGTGTCATGTCCTGGATGAAGGAGCGTCCGATCGCGGTACGAGGCAGCCGCCGAGCGCACCGGGATCGAGGAGGAAGAGGGCGCCGGCCGTCCGCACCGCGCGCGCGAAGGCCGCGGGCTCGTCGGCGACGGCGATGGCGACGAAGGGGACCGAGCCCGCGCTCACCAGCGCCCCGCCGCTCGCCCCGATGCGGGCGAAGGCGTCGGCCTGGCTCGTCCAGGGCGGGAAGACGATCGCCGTGCCCGCGCGCACGTCCGCCGGCGCACCCGCGGCGAGCGGGAGCGCGAGGGAGGCGATCGCGAAGAGCGCGAGGAGCAGGCGGGTCATCGCAGATTCCGCAGCGACGTACGTGTCGCTTGTCGGCAAAACTCTGCGCCTCGGGATTTAAACGCGGGTTAAGGCGATGCCGTGCTCACGTGCGGCCGAAACCGCGTCGCGACAACTCCGACGATATTTCATCGAGGATCGACGGATCGTCGATGGTCGCCGGCATCGCCCAGTCGTCCCCGTCGGCGATCTTCTTCATGGTGCCGCGCAGGATCTTGCCCGAGCGCGTCTTCGGCAGCCGGCCGACCGTGATCGCGAGCTTGAACGCCGCGACCGGGCCGATGCGCTCGCGCACGAGGCCCACGAGCTCCTTCTCGATCGCGAGGGGCGACGCCTCGACGCCCGCCTTGAGCACCACGAAACCGCAGGGCACCTCGCCCTTTAGCGCGTCCTTGACGCCCACGACGGCGCATTCCGCGACCGCGGGATGCGAGGCGAGGACCTCCTCCATGCCGCCCGTGGAGAGGCGGTGGCCGGCGACGTTGATGATGTCGTCCGTGCGGCCCATGATGAAGAGGTAGCCGTCCTCGTCGACGAAGCCCGCGTCGGACGTGCTGTAGGTCCCGGGGAAGGCCTCGAGGTAGCTCTCGCGGAACCGGTCGTCGGCGTGCCAGAGGGTGGGCAGGCAGCCGGGGGGCAGGGGCAGGGCGATGACGATCGAGCCCATCGTGTTCGGCGGCACGTCGCGCCCGCCCTCGTCGACGATGCGCACGTCGTAGCCGGGCATCGGCACCGTCGGCGAGCCGTGCTTGACCGGCAGCGCACCGAGGCCGACGGGGTTGCCGGCGATGGCCCAGCCGGTCTCCGTCTGCCACCAATGGTCGATCACGGGAACCTTCAGCGTCTCCTCCGCCCATTGCACGGTGGCGGGGTCGGCGCGCTCGCCGGCGAGGAAGAGGGCACGGAAGCGGGACAGGTCCCAGCGCGCGAGGTGCTCGGCGCGCGGGTCCTCCTTCTTGATGGCGCGCAGGGCGGTCGGCGCGGTGAACAGCGTGGTGACGCCGTGCTCCGCGATCACGCGCCAGAACGCGCCCGCGTCGGGCGTGCCCACGGGCTTGCCCTCGTAGAGGATCGTGGTGCACCCGGCGATCAGGGGGCCGTAGACGATGTAGGAGTGGCCCACCACCCAGCCGACGTCGGAGGCGCACCAGTAGACCTCGCCGGGCTCCACGCCGTAGAGCGCATGCATCGACCAGGCGAGCGCCACCATGTAGCCGCCCGTGTCGCGCACGACGCCCTTGGGCTTGCCCGTGGTACCCGACGTGTAGAGCACGTAGAGCGGATCGGTCGCCGCCACCGGCACGCAGTCGGCGAGGCGCCCGTGCGCCTTCGCGTCCGCGACGGCCTGCGCCCAGTCCCGGTCGCGCCCCGCGACGAGCGTCGCCTGCGCCTGCGGTCGCTGGAAGACCAGGCAGGCGTCGGGCTTGTGGATCGACAGCTCGATCGCCTTGTCGAGCAGGGGCTTGTAGGCGACGGTGCGGCCGGGCTCGAGACCGCAGGATGCGGAGAGGATCGCCTTGGGCGTCGCGTCCTCGATGCGGGTCGCGAGCTCGTTCGCCGCGAAGCCGCCGAACACGACGGAGTGGATCGCGCCGATGCGGGCGCAGGCGAGCATGGCGAACACCGCCTGCGGGATCATCGGCATGTAGACGACGACCCGGTCGCCCTTCTCCACGCCCATCTCGCGCAGCACGCCCGCGAGCGCGGCGACCTCGTCGCGCATCTCGGCATAGGTCCACGCCGCGCTCTCGCCGGTCATGGCGCTGTCCCAGATCATCGCCTTCTGGTCGCCGCGTTCGGCGACGTGGCGGTCGAGCGCGTTGTGGCAGACGTTGCCGACGCCCCCCTCGAACCAGCGGCCGTAGACGCCGGCCTTCTCGTCGAGAACCATCTCCGGTGGCGTGAACCAGTCGATCGCCTTCGCCGCCTCGCCCCAGAAGGCCCGCGGGTCGGCCTTCCAGGCCGCGTAGACCTCGTGGTAGCGGCTCGCACCAGGCGTCGTCATGGCTTCGTCCTCCCGTGGCGTTTCGTCGTTGGGCCGTACGATGCGTCGCGCATGCACGGCTCACAAGATCGCGGCAAGCCGGACTTTCGGCCATCGGGGAGAGCGCGGATGCATCCGACGCGGGCGGATCCGCGCCGGACGCGCTTCATTCGCGGGCGCTTTGGCCGTAGGATGGGCCGATCCGACGCGCGAGGTGGACGATGCGGCTCCTTTCGATCCTGGCGGCGGCGTTCCTCGCCGCCGCGCCGGCCCACGCCTTCGACCTGCAGGGCCACCGCGGCGCGCGCGGACTCGCGCCGGAGAACACGCTCGCGGCCGTCGACCAGGCGCTCGCCATCGGCGTCGACACGCTGGAGCTCGACCTCGTCGTCACCGCCGACGACGTCCTCGTGGTCAATCACGACCTCGCGCTCTCCCCGGACATCGCCCGCGGGCCGGACGGGAGCTGGGTCGGCGAGGCGCTGCCCGTGCGGCAGATGACGCTCGAGGCGGTGAAGCGCTACGACGTCGGCCGCCTCCGCCCGGGCTCCGACTACGCGCGCCGCTTCGCCGACCAGATCACCCGCGACGGCGCGCGCATCCCGACGCTGGAGGAGGTGTTCGCGCGGGTCGAGGCGCTCGGCGCAGGCCACGTGCGCTACAATCTCGAGACGAAGATCCGCCCGGACCGCGCCGACCTGTCGCCGACGCCGGAGGCGTTCGCCGCGCTCCTCGCGGAGGTCGTGCGCGCCCATGGCCTCGCCGATCGGGTGAGCGTGCAGAGCTTCGACTGGCGCACGCTCGACGCCCTGGCCGCGGTCGCCCCCGAGATCGCGCGGGTCTGCCTCACGGCGCAGGAGCCCTTCGATACGGTTGAAGCCGGGCGGCCGGGGGCCTCGCCCTGGCTCGGCGGGCGCGACGCGGACGACGTGGAGGGCTCCGCGCCGCGGCTCGCGGCGGACGCCGGCTGCGCGGTCTGGTCGCCGCATCACGAGGACCTCGATGCCAAGCGCCTGGCGGAGGCGAAGGGTCTCGGCCTCGCGGTGATCCCCTGGACGGTCAACGAGATCGCCGCCATGCGCCGCCTCGTCGAGATGGGTGTCGACGGCATCATCACCGACTACCCCAACCGCCTGCGCGCGCTCCTCGTCGAGCGCGGCGACGTGGTGGCGCCGCAGGTGCGCCTGCCGACGCGCTGACGGACGCGGCGGCGGGTCCGTGGCGCGGGCGCCGCCCGCGCCGGTCGTCACCGGACGACGTTGAGCACGTCTCGGATCATCTCCTGCGAGGCCGAGATCACCCGCGTGTTGGCCGTGTAGGCCTGCTGGGTGACGATCATCTTGGCGAATTCCTCGGAGATGTCGACGTTGGAGCTCTCGACGCCGCCCGCGAGCACTGTGCCGCGGGCGAAGGCGACGGAGGGATCGCCGGATTCGCGGGTGGCCTCGAAGGCGCCACCGTCCACGCGGCGCAGGGCGTTGGGCGCGAAGAAGCCGACGAGCGACAGCTCCGCCACCGGGCGCACCTGGCCGTTGCTGTAGGCGATCGAGACGACGCCCTCCTCGGAGATCGCCACGCTCTCGTAGCGGCCCACGCCGAAGCCGTTCTGCTCGATGAAGCTCGGGATCACCGATCCGCCGGTGTCGTTCACCGTCATGCCGCCCTGGATGTTGATGTCGACGGGCTGGAACACGACGTTGTTGATCGTGACGTCGCCGCCCGACGAGAGCGTGCCGTCCGCCGGGCCGGTCATCGCGCCGGCGTTGTTGAAGGACACGGCGTCGGTGTCGAGGCGCCGCCAGGTGTCCGTGGGCGCGCCGGAGCGGGATTCGTAGTAGAGCGCCCAGGTGCTGCCGGTCGCGGGATCGTTGGTCAGGCGCCCCCAGCGCAGGTTCATGCTCCCGATCGCGCCCACCGCGTTGAAGACCGTGACGCTGCCCCCGGGGAGCGTCGAGTTCAGGAAGTCGGTCTCCTGCGCCTCCGTGATCGCCGCGGGCCCGGCGGCGGGAACCATCTCGGTCGTGCCGCCACCCTGGGCGGTGACCGTGCCCGGGTTCGTCGGCAGCGAGGCCTGGTAGTTCACCGTCGACGTCGGGTTCGGGTCGAGCCGCCCGAGCAGCTCCTGGGTGATCTGGATGAATCCGCCCTGCTGGTTGGGCAGCGGTGCGCCGGTCGTACGATCTAGCATCGTGCCGCGCAGCGCGTAGCCTGCGCCGTTGACCATGTAGCCCTGCCGGTCGAGCTCGAAGTCGCCGCGGCGCGTGTAGAGCTCCGGGCTCTGGCGCACGACCGTCGTCGTCGTCACCGGCGGCTGGCCCACGACGAAGAAGCCCTGGCCGTTGAGCGCGACGTTGGTGTCGATGTTCGTCGGCAGGTACGAGCCCGTGAGCGTGTTCGTCGCGCGCGAGAACGCGTTCACGGAGCCCGAGACCTGCCGCGTGATCGGCTGCTCGGGGACGAGATCCACGAAACTCGTGTCCACCCGCTTGAAGCCGGGCGTCGAGGAGTTCGCGATGTTGCCCGAGATGTTCTGCATGCTGAAGGACTGGGACCTGAGGCCCGCCACCGCGGTCAGCAAGGATCCGAAGCTGCCCATGACCGATCTACCCTCTTCGCTTCCCGTCGACGCCGGAACGCAGCGCCACTCGCCGCGGCGGCGCAAGCGGCGTGCCACGGGAAGATTCGTTGCGCCGCAAGGGTTTTCGCACATCGGCCGAAGCCCGCCCCCGGCAAGGGACGCGCCCCCGCCCGGCAGGATCTGCCCGGTTCGGCCCGCGGCTTAACTCTCCGTTAACGCTCGCGCGTGTGTGCTGGCGGCACGGGTGCGCGATCGCGAATCCCGCACGAGACGACGAGAGCTTCGGGACCATCTCGCCATGGCCGCCTCCGCCATCACCGCCGCCGCGACCGCCGCGCTCGCCGCCAGCGACGAGTTCGACAGCCTGCCGGGACCCCAGCGCGCCGCGCTCTTCCTGCTGCTGCTGGGCGAGCAGCACGGCAAGCCGATCTGGGCGATGCTCGACGAGGAGGAGGTGCGCACGGTCTCCCACGCCATGGTGCAGCTCGGCACGGTCGACGCCTCGACGGTGGAGCGACTGATCGTCGACTTCATCCAGCGGCTGTCGAACTCGAGCGTCTCGGGCTCGGTGGAGCGCACCGAGCAGCTCCTGATGAAGGTCTTCCCGCCCGACCAGGTGGCCATCATCATGGCCGAGATCTACAACACCTCGGGCAAGCGCATCTGGACGCGTCTCTCGCAGATCGACGCGGAGATCCTGGCCAACTACCTGCGCTCGGAATATCCGCAGACGGTCGCCGTGATTCTCTCGCGCGTGCGGCCCGACCACGCCGCGCGGGTGCTCACCATGCTGCCCGACGACTTCGCGCTCGACGTCGTCAACCGCATGCTCAAGCTCGAGACCGTGCAGAAGGAGGCGCTCCACCACATCGAGGAGACGCTGCGCCTCGAATTCGTCGGCGCCGTCGCGCAGACGGCCAAGCGCGACGCCCACGAGGCCATGGCGGAGGTGTTCAACGCCTTCGACCGCCAGACCGAGACGCGCTTCCTCTCGGCGCTCGACGACCTCAACCGCGAGGCGGCAAAGCGCATCCGCCAACTGATGTTCACCTTCGAGGACCTGACGAAGCTCGATCCCGCCTCCGCCCAGACGCTGATCCGCCAGGTCGACAAGCAGATCCTGTGCAAGGCGCTCAAGGGCTCGCCGGAGCCGGTGCGGACCTTCTTCATGGGCAACATGTCGAGCCGCGCCGCCAAGAACCTCAACGAGGAGATGGAGTCGCTCGGGCCGATCCGCATCAAGGACGTCGACGAGGCCCAGCTCGCGATGGTCAACCTCGCCAAGGAACTCGCCGACAAGGGCGACATCATGATCTCCAAGAACCGGGCCGAGGAAGAGCTGATCTACTGAGGCGCGGCCTCTCGGGCGCGCCGGCTTCGCCGCCGATCGTCCCGCGGCGGGAGCGGAGCATGGACGCCCGCCGCGCCCTGCGCTAGACGAGGCGCCATGAACGTCCTCCTCATCGGATCGGGCGGGCGCGAGCACGCGCTCGCCTGGAAGCTCGTGCAGAGCCCGCTCTGCGATACGCTCTTCTGCGCGCCCGGCAACGCGGGAACGGCGGAGGTGGCGACGAACGTCGGGCTCGACGTCGCAGACCACGCCGCCGTGATCGCCTTCTGCCGCGCCGCGGCCATCGGCCTCGTCGTCGTGGGCAACGAGGCGCCGCTCGTCGCCGGGCTCGTCGACGACCTCGCCGCCGCCGAGATCACGGCGTTCGGGCCGACGCGGGAGGCCGCCCGGCTGGAGGGCTCGAAGGCCTTCACCAAGGCGATCTGCGACGAGACCGGCGCGCCCACGGCGGCCTGGGCCCGATTCGACGCCGCCGAGGCGGCGCTCGCCCGGGTGCGCGAGCGCGGCGCGCCGATCGTCGTGAAGTACGACGGCCTCGCCGCCGGCAAGGGCGTCGTCGTCGCCGAGACCACCGCCCAGGCCGAGGAGGCGGTGCGCGCCATGCTCGCGGGGCCGGGCGACGCGCTCGTGATCGAGGACTTCCTCGAGGGCGAGGAGGTGAGCCTGTTCGCCCTGTGCGACGGCACGACCGCCCTGCCGCTCGCCTCCGCGCAGGACCACAAGCGCGCCTTCGACGGCGACGTCGGTCCCAACACCGGGGGCATGGGCGCCTATTCCCCCGCGCCGGTGCTGACGCCCGAGCTCCAGGCCCGCGCCATGGCCGAGATCGTCGAGCCGACGCTCGCCGCCCTGCGCGCCCGCGGCACGCCCTTCGTCGGCGTGCTCTACGCCGGCCTGATGATCGGGACCGACGGCCCGAAGCTCGTCGAGTACAACGTGCGCTTCGGCGATCCGGAGGCGCAGGCGCTGATGCCGCGGCTCGAGGGCGATCTCCTCGCCGCCATGCTCGCCGCCTGCGAGGGGCGCCTGTCCGAGGTCTCGCTCGGCTGGCGGGACGAGGCGGCGCTCGTGGTCACGCTCGCCGCGCGCGGCTATCCCGGCGCGGTCGAGACGGGCAGCGAGATCCGCGGGCTCGACGCCGCCGCGGCGCTGCCGGGCGTGCGGGTCTTCCATGCCGGGACGCGGCGGGACGGGGATCGCGTGCTGGCGAGCGGCGGGCGGGTGCTCTCCGTCGTCGGCCTCGGTGCCGACGTCGCCGAGGCGCGCGCGCGGGCCTACGCGGGCGTCGACGCCATCGACTGGCCGCAGGGATTCTGCCGGCGGGATATCGGTTGGCGGGCGCTCGCGCGTTAGGGTACGACACCAAGGACGCAAGCCCGGAGGCGCGCGCATGTCGGACCTGTTCCCAGGCTTCACCTCGCACTGGCTCGACACCGAGGTCGGCCGCGCCTTCGTGCGCAAGGGCGGGGAGGGGCCGCCGGTGCTGCTGCTCCACGGCTTCCCGCAGACGCACGTCATGTGGCACCGCGTGGCGCCGGAGCTGGCGCGCACGCACACGGTCGTCCTGATGGACCTGCGCGGCTACGGCTGGTCGAGCGCGCCCGCGGGCGACGCGCGCCACGTGACCTATTCCAAGGCCGCGATGGGGCGCGACGCCGTGCGGATCATGTCCGACTTCGGCTTCGCGCGCTTCGCCCTCGTCGGCCACGACCGCGGCGCGCGGGTCGGCTACCGGCTGGCGCTCGACCAACCCGGGCGGCTGTCGCATCTGGGCATGCTCGACATCCTGCCGACGGTCCACGTCTGGCGCGAGATCGACGCCGGGCGCTTCCCCGCGGCCCATTGGGAGTTCCTCGCCCGCCCCGCACCCGAGCCGGAAGAGGCGATCGGCAGGAACCCCGCGGCGTTCTTCGACAAGCTGATGGCCGGCTGGACTCGCGAGGGATCCCTCGCTCCCTTCGACCCCCGCGCGCTGGACGCCTATCGCAAGGGCGCGAACGAGCCCTCGCGCATCCACGCCATGTGCGAGGACTACCGCGCCGGCGCGACGCTCGACCGTGCGGCGGACGAGGCGGACCAGGCGGCCGGGCGCACCATCGCCTGCCCCGTGGCGCTCGCCTGGGGCACGTTCTTCCTCACCGGCCGCGACGAGGGCGGGCCGACGCCGCTCGACGTCTGGCGCGCGAGCTTCGCGCCCGGCGCGACGGGCCGGCAGGTCGAGGCCGGGCACTTCGTCGCCGAGGAGGACCCCGCCGGCACGCTCGGGGTGATCCGCGGCCTCCTGGAGACGCCCGCGTGAGCCGTCACGGCGACCTTCGACCGACGCGCGCCCAGGCCGCCCGCCGCCGCGCCGCATTCACGCCGCGCGAGCGGGTCGGGCGGCTCGTGCCGCGTAACGGCGGCCCGACGGTCGGGCTCGCGCTGGGATCCGGCGGCGCGCGCGGGCTCGCGCACATCGTCGTGCTCGAGGCGTTCGACGAGCTCGGCATCCGCCCCGCCGCGGTGGTCGGCTGCTCGATGGGCGCCGTCGTCGGCGCCGCGTACTGCGCCGGCATCCCGGCGCGCGCGCTGCGCCAGCACGCGCTCGACGCGATGGAGGACCGGGCGCGGGTGATGGCGCGGCTGATGGAGGCGCGGGTCGGGAGGCTCGTCGACGTCTTCAACGGCCTCGGCAACCCGCTGCTGCTCGACGGCGAGAAGATCCTCGACGCCTTCTGGCCCGGCGGCGTGCCCGCGCGGATCGAGGATCTGGAGATCCCCTTCCAGGCGGTGGCCTGCGACTTCTTCGCCCGCTCGGAGGTGACCTACGCGAGCGGGCGGTTGGTGCCCGCTGTGGCGGGGTCGATGGCGATCCCCGGCCTGTTCAAGCCGGTCGCCTTCGAGGGGCGGACCCTCATCGACGGCGGGGCGGTGAACCCGCTGCCCTTCGACAACCTCATCGGCAAGGCGGACGTGATCGTCGCCGTCGACGTCGCCGCCGGCCCGGCGCTCGACCCCTCCCGGCTCGTCAGCGGGATCGACGTCTCCTTCGGCGCCGTCGAGATCATGCAGGAGGCGATCGTCCAGGCGAAGCTCAAGCTCGCCTGCCCGCAGATCATGCTGCGCCCGCCGGTGCACGCCTTCCGCGTGCTGGAGTTCTTCGAGGCGCCGGCGCTGTTCGAGGCGGTAGACCCGATCAAGGACGCGCTCAAGCGCGAGATCGAGCGCCAGCTCGCCCTCGTCGGGCGCAGCGAGAGCGACCCCGCGACGCTCGGGCCCCCGCCGACGGGCGCCCCGCAGCCCTCCGGCTGACGATGCCCGCATCTCCGGCACTTCGTCTCGACTGCCGGGCACTCTCCAGGATTGGTGCGGGCACTCTCCTTCCCTGTAGGGGAAGGTGTCGCAGGCGTAGCCGGTGACGGATGGGGCGCGGCGCGAAAGCGACGCGTTCCGCGAAGCGGAAGCCTCGGTCTCCGCTGCCGCCGTCGCAACTCGGCTTCGCCGAACGCGCGTGCCGCGCGCCCCATCCGTCTCGTCGCCTTCGGCGTCGATCCACCTTCCCCTACAGGGAAGGACAGTTGTCGCCGGCGTCCTCCGCCCACCTCTCCTGTCGCAGCTCGTCGAGAGCCGCAGGTGACGGGCGGATCGCCTAGGGCTGGACCGAACTGAGGTAGGCGATGATGTCGCCGACGTCCTCGGGCGAGAACACGAATTGCGGCATCTGCACGACGCCGTCGTGGACGACGAGGATGCCCTCGCCCAGCGCCTCCTCCAGCGCCTCGACGGGATAGTTCTCCGACAGGGTGCGGAAGGGCGGGGCCGACGGGTGCGGGCTCTCGCCGGTCGGGGCGATGGCGTGGCAGGTGGCGCAGTTCTGCGCGAGGATGCGCTCGCCGCGCGCGATGTCGCCCGCGTCGCCCTGCGCGCGCGCGAAGCCGACCACCATGGTGCCGCCCACGAGGACGACGAGCATCGCTCTGATCAGGGGGCCCGCACGCATGACACATCTCCTCGTGGCCGAGCCCCCTGCCGGGGGCGTCGGCGCAACGGTGATCCGTCATGGTAAACAGATGGTTAACGCGGCGGAATTCAGGCGGCCGGCGCCTGCGCGCGCATCAGGGACACGAACCGGTCGAAGAGGTAGTGGCTGTCGTGCGGGCCGGGCGAGGCTTCCGGGTGGTATTGGACCGAGAACGCCGGGGCGTCGGTGAGCGCGATGCCGCAGTTCGAGCCGTCGAAGAGCGAGACGTGCGTCTCCTCGACGCCCGCCGGCAGCGTGTCCGTGTCGACCGCGAAGCCGTGGTTCATCGACACGATCTCGACCTTGCCGGTGGTCCTGTCCTTCACCGGGTGATTCGCCCCGTGATGGCCCTGCATCATCTTCCTGGTCTTGGCGCCGACGGCGAGCCCGAGCATCTGGTGGCCGAGGCAGATGCCGAAGGTGGGGATCTTCTTCTCCAGGATCGCGCGGATCGTCGGCACGGCGTATTCCCCCGTCGCCGCCGGGTCGCCGGGGCCGTTCGAGAGGAAGACGCCGTCCGGCGCGAGGGCCAGGATGTCCTCGGCGGTCGCCGTCGAGGGCACGACGGTGACCCGGCAGCCGGCGTCCGCGAGGAGGCGCAGGATGTTGCGCTTCACGCCGTAGTCGATCGCGACGACATGGTGGAGCGCCTCCCCGCGCCGACCGTAGCCGCGGCCGAGCTCCCAGGTCGTCTCGTCCCACTCGTAGCGCTGCGTGGCGGCGACGAGCGGCACGAGGTCGAGCCCCGCCATGGAGGGCAGGGCGCCTGCGCGCGCCTTCAGGGCGTCGAGGTCGAAGGCGCCCGCCGGGTCGTGCGCGATGATGGCGTTGGGCATGCCCCGATCGCGGATCAGCGCGGTGAGCGCGCGGGTGTCGACGCCGGTGATGCCGGCGATGCCGCGCGCCTTCAGCCAGGCGTCGAGGTCGCGGGTCGCGCGCCAGCTCGACGGATCGGTGATCGGCGCGGCCATGACGACGCCGCGCACGCCCGAGGAGGCGGCGGCGTTGATCGTCTCGGTGTCCTCGTCGTTGACGCCGACGTTGCCGATGTGGGGGAAGGTGAAGGTGATGATCTGCCCGGCGTAGGAGGGGTCCGTCAGGATCTCCTGGTAGCCGGTCATCGCCGTGTTGAAGCACACCTCGCCGGCGGCCTCGCCGACGGCGCCGATGCCGTGGCCCTCGAGCACGGTCCCGTCCTCGAGCACGAGCACGGCGGTCGCCTTCGGCTCTTCCCAGCCCTGCGGGGGAGACGTGTCTTGCGGCATCGGCGGGTTCTCTCGTAGATACGGGGCCGAGATCGGGGGTCGACCGGGCGGCCCCGCGGCATCCGGCACGCTTCCGGTGACGTGTCACTGAGGCCTCGACTTAAGCACGGTGCCCCGCCCCGTCAATCGCGACCCCGATCGCATCCCGGCGACGGGCCACCCAGGAGAACGACGATGAGCTTGCGCGCGCGCTTCACCCAGGACCTCAAGGACGCCATGAAGGCCGGCGACAAGCGCAAGCTCGGCACCGTGCGCATGATCCAGGCGGCGGTGAAGGACAAGGACATCGAGGCCCGCGGCGCGAACCGCGGCGAGGCGACGGAGGAGGAGATCCTCGCGCTCCTCCAGAAGATGATCAAGCAGCGCCAGGAGAGCGCGCAGGTCTACGCCGAGAACGGGCGCGAGGAACTCGCCGCCCAGGAGCGCGAGGAGGCGGAGATCATCCAGGACTTCCTCCCCCGCCAGCTCGACGAGGCGGAGACCCGCGCGGCGATCGCGGCCGCCATCGCCGAGACCGGTGCGACCTCGATGAAGGACATGGGCAAGGTGATCGGCAAGCTCCGCGGCGAGTATGCCGGCCGCATGGACTTCGCGAAGGCGAGCGCGCTCGTGAAGGAGATGCTGCCGAAGGGGTGAGGACGACGCGGGCGTGGCTGTGCTATCGTGCACGCGTGCCGTGATCTCTGGAGGAGCGCCCGATGGCCGTCGCCGAGCCGGGACCGATGTCCGCCGACGCGTTCCTCGCCTGGATCGCCGGCCGCAGCGAGCGCTGGGAGCTCGCCGACGGCGTGCCGGTGCGCATGATGGCCGGTGCCAAGCAGAGCCACGACGTGGTCGCCAGCAACATCCTGGTGGCGCTCGTGCCCGCGGCGAAGCGCGGTGGCTGCCGCACCACGGCGAGCGATACTGCCGTTCGCACCGGCCCGATCAACGTGCGCTTTCCGGACGTGGTCGTCGATTGCGGCCCGCCCGATTCCGGCGCGCGAGAGGCGATCCGTCCCGTCCTCGTCGTGGAGGTCGCCTCGCCCGGGACGCTCGTCGTCGATCTCACGGACAAGCTCGACGAGTACCGGCGCATCGCGTCGATCCGCCTCATTCTCCTCGTCGAGCCGGATGCCGTCGCGGCGAAGCTCTGGCGTCGCGTCGAGCCGGATGACTGGACCGTGGAACGGTACGACGACCTCGACGCCCGCGTCCCGCTCCCCGAGATCGGAGCGGAGCTGGGGCTCGCCGACGTCTACGACACGCTGGAGCCGACGCGGCGCCTGCGCGTGGTCGGGGAGGGGTGACGCGACGGCGGAGCGTTCGAGGTCGTCCTTCCGCGCCCGCAACGCCGCCTCGTGCCTTCATCAGGCCGTCATCGCCGCGTGGTCTCTGCGCGCCGCGCGGGCGGGCGGCGGCGCGAGGAGGCGATCGATGACGGACATCATTGTGGGCATGTCGGCGCACGTGGCGCGCCCGGATGGGGCGACGCTGGGGCAGGAGTTCGACCGGCTGGAGCGGCTGGGCGTCGACCTCGTGGAGATCCCGCTCCTCTCCCTCGACGTGATGGCGCGGGCGCGCATCCTGCCTGGGCCGCTCGCGCGCCTCGTCGAGGCCTGCGCCGGGCGCGCGCCGGGCTACAGCGTCCACGCCGCGATCGGGCTCAACTTCCTCAACGACGCGGAGCACCTGCCGCTGCATTTCGACGTCCTGCGCGCGAGCCTCGACGTCGCGGCGCGGCTCCGGGCGCGGCGGGTGGTCATGCATTCCGGCTTCTGCGCGGGAGACGTGTCCGACCTCGAGGGCCGCTACGCCCGCCAGCGCGAGTGGCTCTCCCGCGCCGGCGTCGAGGCGGCGGCGCGCGATCTCGTGATCTGCGTGGAGAACATCTTCCCCTTCGGCGCGGGCGTGCACACGGCCTCCCCCGCGCGCCTCGCCCGCGAGATCGCCGCCGTCGGCGACCCGCACGTGCGCGCCACCCTCGACGTCAGCCACGGCTTCCTCCACGCCGGCGCGCGGGGCGGCGACGGCCTCGCGGAGGCGGTGGCGCTCTCCGATGTCGCCGCGCACGTGCACCTGCACGATTCTTTCGGCGTGCCCGAGGAGACGTTCTGGGCCTACACCCAGGCCGAGAAGATGCACTTCGGGCTCGGCGACCTGCACCTGCCGCTCGGCTGGGGCGACCTGCCGCTCGAGCGGCTGATGCGCGCCGCGCGCTTCCCCGAGGGCTGCACGTTCGTGGTCGAGCTGCCCGAGCGCTTCGTTGCCGAGGCGGCGCAGACGCTCGCCGACGCGCGCCGCCTGGCGAAGCTCGCTCGCGAGGCGCCGCGCGATGGGTGATCAGCGCGTCGCGCGCCGCAGCTCCCGGTCGAGCGCCGCGCGGAAGGCGGAACGGTCCCTGGGCGAGAAGGGCTTGGGCCCGCCGGTGACGGCGCCCGCCTCGCGCAGGTCGCTCATCAGGTCGCGCACGGCGCGCGCCATGCCGATCGACTGCGCGTCGAAGACCTTGCCCGTCGGCGCGAGCGCGACGGCGCCGGCCTTCACGCAGCGATCCGCCAGCGGCACGTCGGCGGTGACGACGACGTCCCCCGGCGCGACCCGCTCGGCGATCCAGTCGTCGGCGACGTCGAGCCCGCCCGGCACGATCACCCGCTCGATGGCGGCATCGGGCGGCACGCGCAGGAAGGCGTTCGAGACCACCTTCACCGCCACGCCGAAGCGCGCGGCCACCGCGTAGGCCTCGTCCTTCACGGGGCAGGCGTCGGCGTCGATGTAGAGGATCGTCATGGCTGCCTTCGCGGGAGCGGGCGGTGGTCGCTGCGAGCCGGAGGGGCGCCGGGGGCGTGCCCCGTGCGCGCTCCGCTACTCGGCGGCCTGTCGCGGCTCGTAGCCCAGGCGCCGGGCGAGCTCGTGCAGCAGCTTCTCGGCCGCGTCCGCGATCACCGTGCCCGGCGGGAAGACGGCGGAGGCTCCCATCTCGAGCAGCGTGGGCACGTCGTCGGGCGGGATCACGCCGCCGACCACGATCATCACGTCGCCGCGGTCGTAGCTCTCCAGCGCCTTCCTCAGCTCGGGGACGAGCGTGAGGTGCCCCGCAGCCAGCGAGGACACGCCGACGATGTGGACGTCGTTCTCGATCGCCTGCCGCGCCGCCTCCTCGGGCGTGGCGAAGAGCGGGCCGATGTCGACGTCGAAGCCCAGATCGGCGAAGGCGGAGGCGATCACCTTCTGGCCGCGGTCGTGGCCGTCCTGGCCCATCTTGGCGACGAGGATGCGCGGGCGCCGCCCGTCCTCCTCCTCGAAGGCCTCGACCAGCTCGCGCACGCGCTCCACCGCCGGCGACATGGCGCCCACCTCCCGCTTGTACACGCCCGAGATCGAGCGGATCTCGGCGCGGTGACGCCCCCACACCGTCTCGAGCGCCGCCGAGATCTCGCCCACCGTCGCCTTCGCGCGCCCGGCCTCGACGGCGAGCGCGAGGAGATTGCCCTCCCCGGTCTCGGCCGCCTTGGTCAGCGCCGCGCAGGCCGCCTCGACCGCGCCCTGGTCGCGCTCCGCGCGAAGCCGCTTCAGCTTGTCGAGCTGGAGCTGACGGACGTTGGCGTTGTCGACCTTGAGCACGTCGACCGGCCGCTCGTCGAGCGGCTTGAACATGTTGACGCCGATGACGGCCTGATTGCCGCTGTCGATCCGCGCCTGGGTGCGCGCCGCCGCCTCCTCGATCTTGAGCTTGGGCACGCCCGCCTCGATGGCCTTGGCCATGCCTCCGAGCGCCTCGACCTCCTCGATGTGCGCCATGGCTTTCTTCGCCAGCTCGGCGGTGAGCCGCTCGACGAAATGCGAGCCGCCCCAGGGGTCGATGACGCGCGTCGTACCGCTCTCCTGCTGGAGGAAGAGCTGGGTGTTGCGGGCGATCCGCGCGGAGAAGTCGGTGGGCAGCGCCAGCGCCTCGTCGAGCGCGTTGGTGTGCAGCGACTGGGTGTGCCCCTGCGTCGCCGCCATGGCCTCGATGCAGGTGCGCGTCACGTTGTTGAACACGTCCTGCGCGGTGAGCGACCAGCCCGACGTCTGCGAATGCGTACGCAGCGCGAGCGACTTCGGGCTCTTGGGCTCGAACTGCCGGACCAGCTTCGCCCAGATCAGGCGCGCGGCGCGCAGCTTCGCCACCTCCATGAAGAAGTTCATGCCGATCGCCCAGAAGAACGACAGGCGCGGGGCGAACTGGTCGATGGTCAGCCCCGCCGCCAGCCCGGCGCGGATGTACTCGACGCCGTCGGCCAGCGTGTAGGCGAGCTCGAGGTCCTGTGTCGCCCCGGCCTCCTGCATGTGGTAGCCGGAGATCGAAATGGAGTTGAACTTCGGCATGGTCTTCGAGGTGTAGGCGAAGATGTCCGAGATGATCCGCATGCTCGCGAGCGGCGGGTAGATGTAGGTGTTGCGGACCATGAACTCCTTGAGGATGTCGTTCTGGATCGTGCCGGCGAGCTTGTCGGCGGACACGCCCTGCTCCTCCGCGGCGACGATGTAGAGCGCCATCACCGGCAGCACCGCGCCGTTCATCGTCATCGACACGCTCATCTGGTCGAGCGGGATGCCGGAGAACAGCGTGCGCATGTCGTAGATCGAGTCGATCGCGACGCCCGCCATGCCGACGTCGCCCGCCACCCGCGGATGGTCGCTGTCGTAGCCGCGGTGGGTGGCGAGGTCGAAGGCGACCGAGAGGCCCTTCTGCCCGGCGGCGAGGTTGCGGCGGTAGAAGGCGTTCGAATCCTCCGCCGTGGAGAAGCCCGCGTATTGGCGCACCGTCCAGGGCTGGTTCACGTACATCGTCGGGTAGGGCCCGCGCAGATAGGGCGCGATGCCGGGCATCCCGTCGACGAAGGCGAGGCCCGCGCGGTCCTGCGGGCCATAGGCGCCCTTCACCGGGATGCCTTCCGGCGTCTCCCACGGCGCGCCGGCTTCGGCGCCGGCGGCGGCCTCGCCGCGCGCGGCGCGGGCGAAGGGGACGCTCGTGAAATCGGGCAGGGTGCTCTCGGATGTCGTGCTCGGAGTTTCCGTGCTCATCGTCTCACCTCCACGCGGCGGCTGCTCGGCGGCTCCCCATCCCTGTCATCCCGGACGCCGAAGGCGGTCCGGGACCCAGAACCACGGGTGCCTGCCATAGCGTGCGCGAAAGCGCGCGCGACCACCCAACGCCTGCATCGGCTCCCGGTGGACGGACGCGCTCTCGCGCGTCCTGACCCTGGCCTCTCGTGTTCTGGGTCCCGGGTCCGCTTCGCGGCCCGGGATGACAGCGAGAGCGCGCTCGCTCGGCTCGATGGATCATGTGGGTGCTCGCCGATCCGATCAAGCACGGGTGGCCTCCTCGGCGTGCGACAGCGCGCCCTCGAGCAGGCCGAGCAGGTCGACGCCCATGAAGACGAAGGCGTCGATGCCCGCTTCGCGCCAGGGGGCCTCGCGCGTGCCGGGGCGGCCGGCGAGGTAAAGGTGCCTGCAGCCCGCGGCCTTCATCGCGCGGGCGGCGTCGGCGGCCTGTTCCTCGTAGAGCGCGTCCGACGAGCACAGGCAGGCGATGGCGGCGCCGGACCCGGCGAAGGCCTCCGCCATGGCGCCATGATCGGGGAAGCCGTCGTTCGACAGGGCCGCGATGCCGCCCGCCTCGAAGGCGTTCGCCGCGAAGCCGGCGCGGGCGTTGAAGGCGGCGAGGGGGCCGATATTGGCCAGGAACACGGCCGGGCGCTTGCCGTGCGCGGCGAAGAGCGCGTCCGAGCGGTCGCGCAGGCGCTCCCAGGGTTCGGCGTCGCGGCGGCGGGGGAGGGGGCCGAGCGTGACGGGCTCGACGCCGGCCGGCGCGGCCATGAGGCGCGCGAGGCTCGCGCCCTCCGCGGCCGCGGCGACGAGGTCGGCGAAGGCCGCGACGGGCTTCGCCTCGGCATCGGTGGCGGAGGGCGGCGGCGCGTGCGGCGCCTCGTCGGCAACCATCGCCACCGCGACCGGCTTCTCGTCGAGGAAGGGGAACTCGGAGACGCCGGTGATGGCGTCCCTGCGCCTGGCGATGGCGGCGTCGCGCGCCGCGCGCGTCTCGCGGATGCGGTCCTGCACGGCCCCCGCGTGCAGGCTCTCCACGATCCCGCCCTCGCCCTCGATCTCCTGGAACAGTGCCCAGGCCTTCTCGCAGAGCGCATCCGTGAGCCCCTCGAGCGCGCCCGAGCCGGCGGCCGGGTCGGCGACGCGCCAGAGGTTCGATTCGTGCAGGAGCACGAGCTGCGTGTTGCGCGCCACGCGCCGGGCGAAGGCGTCGGGCAGCCCCAGCGCCGCCGTGAACGGCGTCACGACGAGGGAATCCGCCCCGCCCACGCCCGCCGAGAAGGTCGCGACCGTGGCGCGCAGGAGGTTCACCCACGGGTCGCGCCGCGTGGTCATGCGCCACGCGGTCTCGGCGTGGAGACGGATGGGCTTGGGCGTCAGGCCCGAGGCCTTCTCGATCCGCGCCCAGAGCGCGCGCAGCGCCCGCACCTTGGCGATGCCGAGGAACTCGTCGGCGTCGGCGACGAGCAGGAAGGAGAGCGCGTCGCGCGCGGCGTCGAGCCCGTGCCCGCCGGCCTCGAGCGCGCGCAGATAGGCGATGCCGGACGCGAGCACGAAGGCGAGCTCCTGCGCCTCGCTCGCGCCCGCCTCGTGGACCGGGCGCGCGTCGGCGAGGAAGGTACGACCCGTGAACCCGCGCGCGGAGAGATCGGCGAGCGTCTGCGCCGAGCGCTCCGCCACGATCGCCCACGGCGCCGACATCCGGCCCGCCGCGGCGGCGGCGCCGATCGGGTCGAGCGCGAGATCGATCGAGAGGTCCGCGAGCGGGTGGCCGCGGCGCTCGGCGAGCGCGATCAGCATCGCCGCCGCCTGCCGCCCGGCGCCGCCGGCGTCGAGCCGGACGTGAACGAGGTCGAGCATGACGCCGGCGAGCGTGGCGTCGAGGTCGTCGACGGTCTGCGCGGCGAGGCCGAAGCCGCGGGCGGCCGGCGCCTGCGGGAAGACCAGCGTCAGCGCGTCGGCGCCGCCCTCGAGATCCTCCAGCGCTTGCGCGTTCGCGGTCTCGCGGCGCGGGTCGTCGACGCGCTGGGCGACGCGCCAGGGGCCGTGGGCGTCGCGGCCGGGGCGGGCGGCGACGTCCGCTTTCTCGTAGAGCGGCTGGATCGCGAGCCCGTCCCAGGTGCGCGAGACGAGCCGCTTCTCGAAGTCGGCGCCCTTCAGCACGCCCTCGACCAGCGCGAGCCAGTCCGCGCGCGAGGGCGTCGGGAAATCGGCCGAGAGGGCGTCGTCGTCGATCATGGCGTTCGCTCCGCGGGACGTCCCCCCGGTCTACCGCCAAAGAAGGGGCCGACGGAAGCGCCACTTTGGTTCGGTCGCGGATGGAGGCGGGGCGCCGCCCGCGCGCGTCTCCCCCGCGTCTTGCGATCGTCACGCGCCCGTGCGAAGCGGCGCGGGTAGCATTCGATCGGAGCACCCCCCGTGACCATCCTCGTCTTCGACGTCGGCAACGTCCTCATCCGCTGGGACCCGCGCTTTCTCTACGAGAAGATGTTCGACGACGTCGAGCGGATGGAGTGGTTCCTCGCCAACGTCTGCACCGGCGACTGGAACCTCGAGATGGACCGCGGCGCGGTCTACGCCGACCACGTGGCGGCGCTGTGCGCGAAACATCCCGAATGGGAGGCGGAGATCCGCGCCTTCGACACGCGCTGGCAGGAGATGGTGCCCGGCGCCATCGCGCCCAACACCGCTCTGCTGGAGCGGCTCCTCGCCCGTGGCGAGCCGATCTACGCCATCACCAACTTCTCGCGGGAGAAGTGGGCGGAGGCGACCGAGCGCTTCCCCGTCCTCACCCGTTTCGAGGGCGTCGTCGTCTCCGCCCTCGAGCGGCTGGTGAAGCCCGACCCGGCGATCTACCGCACGCTGCTCGAGCGCTATCGCCTCGAGGCGGGGCGGTGCCTGTTCATCGACGATTCCGAGAAGAACGTCGCGGGCGCGCGGGCGGTGGGCATGCGCGCGCTGCACTGCCCGCTCGGTTTCGACCTCGCGGCGGGCCTGCGGGCCGAGGGGGTGGAGATCTGAGCGCGGACCCGGGCCGCGGGGCTACCGCGGCCGGCGAACGGGTGCCATACAGGTCGGCGAGGCTCCCGAGCGAGAGGAGACGCGCATGATCCTGGTCTGCGGCGAGGCGCTGATCGATCTCTTCGTCGGCGACGACGACGGCACCGCGCTCGCGGCCCGCGCGGTGCCCGGCGGCTCGCCCTTCAACGTGGCGATAGCCCTGGCGCGGCTCGGGCGCGAGACGGGCTTCTGCGGCGGGCTCTCGACCGACCGCTTCGGCGAGGTGCTCGCAGGCCGGCTCGCCCGCGACGGGGTCGACCTCTCGCTCGCCCCGCGGCTGCCCGCGCCGACGACGATCGGGGTCGTCGCCCCGCGCCCGAACGGGGACGTCTCCTACGCCTTCCACGGCCACGGCGCGGCCGACCGGAGCATCACGGGGGCGGACCTGCCCGCGGCGCTGCCGGAGGGCGTGCGCGCCCTCGCCTTCGGCTCCTTCTCGCTCGCGGTCGACCCGGCGGGCGCCGCCTATCTCGCGCTCGCGCGGCGGGAGGCCGAGCGGCGCGTCGTCTCCCTCGACCCCAACCTGCGGGCGATGGTGACGCCCGACCTCGCCGCCTGGCGCGCCCGCCTCGCGGACTTCCTCGCGGTCGCCGACATCGTCAAGGCGAGCGGGGAGGATCTGGCGGACGGGTTCGGGATCGACCCCGCCGACGAGGCGGCGCTCGCCGCCTGGGCGGAGGCGCGGCTCGCCGGCGGCGCGCGGCTCGTCGTGGCGACGCTCGGGGCGGCGGGGGTGCGGGCCTTCCTGCGCACCGCGCAGGGCACGGCGATGCGCGCGGTCGCGGGACGGTCGGTGACCGTGGCGGACACGGTGGGGGCGGGCGATACGCTGCACGCGGGCCTGCTGGCGCGGCTCGACGCGCGCGGGCTGCTCGACCGGGCCGGCCTCGAGAGGCTCGCGCCCGACGACGTCGCCGACGCGCTCGATTTCGCGGTGCGCGCCGCGTCCATCACCTGCGAGCGGCCGGGAGCGAACCCGCCGACGCTCGCCGAGGTCGAGGCGCGCGGCGCCTGACGGGCCGGAGAGGGGAGATCACGCCTTGCACGACCACGACCACGACGACCACGAACATGATCACGGCCACGGCCACAGCCATCTGGAGCCGATCGAGGCGCGGGTGAAGGCGCTGGAATCGATCCTCGTCGAGAAGGGCTACGTCGAGCCCGCCGCGATCGACGCGCTGATCGACACCTATGAGACCGAGGTCGGCCCGCGCAACGGCGCGCGGGTCGTCGCCCGCGCCTGGACCGATCCCGCGTTCCGCGATGCGCTGGCGGCGGACGCCACGGCGGGGATCGCGTCGATGGGCTTCGTCGGGCGCCAGGGCGAGCACATGGTGGCGGTCTTCAACACGCCCGACGAACATCATCTCGTCGTCTGCACCCTGTGCTCCTGCTATCCCTGGCCGGTGCTCGGCTTGCCGCCGACCTGGTACAAGTCCGCGCCCTACCGCGCGCGCGCCGTGATGGACCCGCGCGGCGTGCTCGCCGAGTTCGGGGTGACGCTCCCCGAGACGACGGCGATCCGGGTGTGGGATTCGACGGCCGAGGTGCGCTACCTCGTGGTGCCGATGCGCCCGGAGGGAACCGACGGCCTCGACGTGGAGGGCCTCTCCGACCTCGTCACCCGCGATTCGATGATCGGCACCGGGCTCGCGCGGGCGCCCGGCGCGGCGCGCGGGGAGGGCGCGCGATGAACGGGGCGCAGGATCTCGGCGGCATGCACGGCTTCGGGCCCGTGGTGCGGGAGGCGGACGAGCCGCTGTTCCACGCGCCGTGGGAGCGCCGCGCCTTCGGCGTCACGCTCGCCATGGGCGCGACCGGCTCCTGGACGCTCGACGCCTCGCGCCACGCCCGCGAGAGCCTGCCGCCGGCGGAATATCTCGCGGCTTCGTACTACGAGATCTGGGCGAAGGGGCTCGAGCGCCTCGTCGTCGCGGCGGGGCTCGTGGGGGCGGACGAACTCGCCGCCGGCCGCGCTCTGCGGCCGGGCGCCCGTCTCGCGCGGGTGCTCTCGGCGGAGGCCGTGCCGGCGGCGTTGGCGCGGGGCGGGCCGACGGACCGCGAGACGGCGGCGCCGCCGCGCTTCGCCGTCGGGGACCGTGTGCGCACGCGGGTGATCAACCCCGTCGGCCACACCCGCCTGCCGCGCTACGCCCGCGGCAAGACCGGCGAGATCGTGCTCCATCACGGCGCCCACGTCTTCCCGGATACGAACGCGCACGGGAAGGGCGAGGCGCCGCAGCACCTCTACACCGTGCGGTTCGCGGGGAGGGAATTGTGGGGCGAGGGGGCGGACCCGACGCTGTCCGTGTCGATCGACGCCTGGGAGAGCTACCTCGATGCGGCCTGACGACGCCTCGTCCCTCGCGCCCGAGGCGCCGGCCTTCTCGCAGCCCTGGCAGGCGAACGCCTTCGCGCTGGCGGTGGCGCTGAATGCGCGGGGCGTCTTCGGCTGGAGCGAGTGGGCGCGCACGCTCTCGGGCGCGCTGGCGGAGACGCCGGGTGCGGAGGCCGGCGGCGAGGGCTACTGGACCGCCTGGGTCGCGGCGCTGGAGCGGCTCTGCGCCGAGAAGGGACTCGCGGGGACCGCCGCCCTCGCCGAGCGCGCCGCCGCCTGGGAACGGGCGGCGGAGGCGACGCCGCACGGCGTGGCGATCAGGCTGGAGAACGATCCGCTGCGGTGAGGCGACGGCCCGCGCCGATCCCGTCGCCTCGCCGTCCGCGGAGCCCGGAATGCCTCAGGCCGCGCGGATCCCCGCCGTGAACGCCTCGACGCGGCTCGTCACGTCGGAGGCCGAGCCCGTGAGGCGGCGGGCGGCCTGGAGGACCTGGTCGGCGGCGGTGCCGGTCTGCGCGGCGGACTGGCGGAACTCGCCGACGAAGTCGTTGACGGCCTCCGTCCCGTTCGCCGCGTCGGAGACGTTCGAGGCGATCTCCTGCGTCGCCGACTGCTGCTCCTCGGCCGCCGACGCGATCGTGCCGGAGATCTCGTGCATGCGCTGGATCGTGGCGCCGATCGACTCGATCGCCTGCACCGCGCTGCCCGACGCCGTCTGGATGCGGCCGACCTGGGCGGCGATCTCGTCGGTGGCCTTGGCGGTCTGGTCGGCGAGCGTCTTCACCTCCGCGGCGACGACCGCGAAGCCCTTGCCGGCCTCGCCGGCGCGGGCCGCCTCGATGGTGGCGTTGAGCGCGAGCAGGTTCGTCTGCGAGGCGATCTCGCTGATGAGCGCGACGACCTCGCCGATGCGCTGGGCGTTGGCGGAGAGTTCGCGCATCGTCGCGTCCGTGCTGCGGGCGTCCTCCACCGCCTGCGAGGCGATCTGCGTCGCCTGCGCCACCTGGACGCTGATCTCGCGGGCGGAGGCGGCGAGCTCCTCGGCGGCGACCGCGACGGTGCGCATGGCCGAGCTCGTCTGCTGCGCGGTCACGGCGCCCGATTCGGAGCGTGTGCGGCCCTGATCGGCGCTCGCGCGCATGGCTTCGGCGGTCGCCTCCATCTCGCCGGCGGAGGCGCCGAGCGTCTGGACCAGCGTCTCGATGCGGCTCTCGAAGTCCTCGATCAGCTCGGCGACGCGCGCCGTGCGCTGCTCGCGGGCGGCGGTCTCGGCCGCCCGCTCGCGGGTCAGCTGCTCGCGCTCCACCGCGTTGCTCTTGAAGATCGCGACCGCGCGGGCCATTCCGCCGATTTCGTCGACGCGGTCCGCGAAGGGCACCTCCGTCGAGAGGTCGCCGTCGGCGAGCGCACGCATGGCGCCGGAGATGGCGCGGATCGGCTGGGTGAGCTGGCGGCGCGAGAGGTAGGCGGCGAACCCCACGCCGACGAGGATGCCGAGCCCGCCGATCGCGGCGATCGTCACGAGGCTCTGCCCGAACAGCGCCTCGAGCGTCCCCACGAACCGCTCGAGGTTCGTCGACTGCACGGCGGCGGTCGAGTTCATGATCTCATTGAGCGCGTCCTGCGCCGCGCGGTTCTCCTCGTTGTCGCCGAAGGCGCGTGCGGCCTCGGCGCCTCGCGTGCGCGCGAGCCGCACGATCTCGCGGCGCACGTCGGCGAAGGCGTCGACGTCCTCGCGGAAGCCGAGGAACAGGTGCATCCGGTCCGCCGAAACGAGGGGCTGCCAGGCATCGAGCATGACGCCCATCCGCTCGAGGTCGGCGAGCAGCGACTCGGCGTAGATCTCGACCTCGGCGGGGCTCGCGGCCATGTAGATTCCGCGCGTGTCGGCGACCGCGCCGTTGATCAGCGCGTTGGCGCGCTCGCTCAGGATCGCACGCTCCGCCGCGTTCTGGGCGAGCGCGACCTGATCGCGATACGTCGTCATGATCATCGCGCTCGCCGCGGTGACCGCGACGACGACGACGGCGAAGAGGCCGACGAGGCTGTAGATCTTCGCCGCGATGCTCCATCGGTCGATGAGCTTGCCCATTCTCATACCCTCGCTCGTGGTTCGCCCCGGGGCGCGGGGAGGCGCCGCCGGGGCGTTTGCAATTCACGAGCGTCAGGATCGACGCCCCACTCTTAAGACCCCGTTATTTACCAAGGGGCAGACGCAACCGTAAAGTTTTTGAACCGTTTCATGTCGCGGCGCGATCCGAGCCGTGGCGGCCTCGTCAGAGGGCGCCGGCCACGGCACGGCCGCACTCCAGTGTGCCGGCGTTGCCGCCGAGATCGCGGGTGCGCAGGGTCCGCTCCGCGAGCGTGCGCTCGATCGCCGCGACGATCTCGGCGGCCGCCTCGCGCTCGCCGAGATGGTCGAGCATCATCGCGCCCGACCAGATCTGCCCGATCGGGTTGGCGACGCCCTGGCCCGCGATGTCCGGCGCGGAGCCGTGGACGGGCTCGAACAGGGAGGGGTGGTCGCCCTCCGGGTTGATGTTGCCGGACGGCGCGATGCCGATGGTGCCCGTGCAGGCGGGGCCGAGGTCGGAGAGGATGTCGCCGAACAGGTTCGAGGCCACCACGACGTCGAACCAGTCCGGATGCAGAACGAAGTGCGCGGTCAGGATGTCGATGTGGAACTTGTCGACCGCGATCTCGGGGTAGGCCTTCGCCATCTCCGCCACCCGCTCGTCCCAGTACGGCATCGTGATGGAGATGCCGTTCGACTTGGTCGCCGAGGTGAGCTTCCTGCGCGGGCGCCGGCCCGCGAGCTCGAAGGCGTAGCGCAGCACGCGGTCGACGCCGATGCGCGTCATCACCGTCTCCTGGATCACCACCTCGCGGTCCGTGCCCGCGAACATGCGCCCGCCGACCGAGGAGTACTCGCCCTCGGTGTTCTCGCGCACGACGAGGAAGTCGATGTCGCCGGGCTCCCGCCCCGCGAGCGGCGAGGGGACGCCGGGCATGAGCTTGACCGGGCGCAGGTTGACGTACTGGTCGAACTCGCGGCGGAACAGCAGCAGCGAGCCCCACAGGGAGACGTGGTCGGGCACCGTCTCGGGCCAGCCCACCGCGCCGAAGTAGACGGCGTCGTGGCCGCCGATGCGTTCCTTCCAGTCCTCGGGCATCATTCGCCCGTGCCTGGCGAAGTAGTCGCAGGAGGCGAAGTCGAACCAGTCCTGCTCGAGCGTGAAGCCGTGGCGCTTCGCGGCCTCCTCGAGCACGCGCACGCCCTCGGGCACCACCTCCTTGCCGATCCCGTCACCGGGGATCACCGCGATCCTGTACGTGCGCGCCATGGCGTCCTCCCGTTCGTTGCCGCGCGATCATAGTGGCGGCACGGGCGAGCGGAAGCGCCGCGCACGTGAGCGCGGGCCAATCGGGCCTGGGAGCGGGGGGAGAGACGGGGAAATGGTACAGCTGGGCGGGCTCGAACCGCCGACCTTCGGAGCCACAATCCGACGCTCTAACCAACTGAGCTACAGCTGCATGGCGGGCCGCCGCGGGGACGCCGCGGGCCGGACCCGGCATATGGCCCAAATCGCCGGGGCGCGCAAGCCCCTGCGCGGGTCGCGCGCGGCTCCCCCGAGGGTCACCCGCGATCGGTGCGTGCCCGGGCGATCGGCGCCAGGGCGCGGGCGAGGTCCTCGGCGTGGAAGGGCTTGGCGAGGCGCGGCCAGTCGCCCGCGGCCTCGCCGAAGCCGGTGAGCAGCACGACCGGCAGGTCGGGTCGGCGCTCCCGCAGCGCCTGCGCGAGCGCGAGCCCAGTCATGCCGGGCATGGCGAGGTCCGTGAGCACGACGTCGAACCCCTCTTGCGCCTCGAGCCGCTCCAGCGCCTCGGCGGCGGAGCCGACCGCCACGACGCGGTGGCCGGCGTCGGCCAGGAGGTCGCGCGTGCCGGCGAGCACCAGCGGGTCGTCGTCGACGAGGAGGACGGCGAGCGGCGGCAGCGGCCCGTCGCGCGGCTCTGCGACCGCGGCCGGCGTGATGTCCGCCGCGTCCGCCGTGGGCAGCAGGATCACGGCCTCGGTGCCGACGCCGGGCTCGCTCGCGAGGCGCAGCGCGCCGCCGGACTGGGCTGCGAGGCCGTGGACCATGGAGAGGCCGAGCCCCGTGCCCTTGCCGATCTCCTTCGTCGTGTAGAAGGGCTCGGCGGCGCGCGCGAGCGTCTCGGCGTCCATGCCGCAGCCCGTGTCGCGCACAGCGATGCGCACGTAGCGCCCAGGAGCGAGGCAGGCGGGATCGCCCTCAGAGATGGTGGTCTCGCTCGCGGAGACGACGAGCCGCCCGCCCTCGGGCATGGCGTCGCGGGCGTTGACCGCGAGGTTGAGGAGCGCGAGCTCGAGCTGGTTGGCGTCGACCCGAACCGGCGGGAGGGCGTCCGGAAAGCGCGTCTCGACGTCGATCATCGGGCCGAGCGAGCGGCGCAGCAGGTCCATCATGCCCGAGACGAGACCGGCGATGTCGAGGATCGTCGGCGCGAGCGCCTGGCGCCGCGCGAAGGCGAGGAGGCGATGCGTCAGCGCCGCCCCGCGCTCCGTTGCGGTCAACGCGTTTTCGAGGTAGCGCCGCGCCTTGGCGTCCTCCTCGGGCACGCGCTTGGCGAGGAGCTCGAGGCTCGACAGCGTCGCCGCGAGCAGGTTGTTGAAGTCGTGCGCGACGCCGCCGGTGAGCTGGCCGACCGCCTCCATCTTCTGGACCTGACGCAGCGTCTCCTCCGCCTTCTCACGTTCCGCGATCTCGCGCCGCAGCGCCGCCAGCGCCGCGTCGCGCTCGGCGATGCGCGCCTCGAGGCTCGCGTTCGCCGCGGCGAGCTGCCTGGGCGAGGGCAGCGCGAGCGCGGCGGGCAGGAGCGGCCAGAGGATCGCGGCGGTGGCGAGCGAGACGAGCGCGGTGAAGCCCTTGAGCAGGGCCTGGGCGCCGTAGTCCGGGTTCCACAGCGTCCAGATGGAGAAGAAGTGCGTCGCCCCGCAGGCGAGGATGAACAGCGCGAAGCACCAGAACACCCAGCCGAACGTGACGTCGCGCCGCTTGATCACGAAGGCGCCGAGCGCCAGCGGGATCGAGAAGTAGGCCGCGCCGATCAGCGCGTCCGAGACGACGTGCGCATAGATCAGCTCGGGGCGCCAGGTCAGGCACATGCCGTGGGGCGCGAGGCTCTCGGGGGAGAAGAGCTGGCGCAGGATCTCGAGCATTCGGTCTCTCCGGACGCGCGGCGCAAAGGCGCGGCGCGGCCGGAGCTTAGTTCAGATCACTTGGGCGATCTCGTGATTTGTGCGGGATCGCCTCAGAGCGGGAACATGTTCTGCGGGCTGACGCCGCCGTTGCGGATCATCTCGCGCACGCGCTCCTTCGCCTCGGCGAGGGTGAGGACGTCGGGCAGCGGGTACTGGGCGCCGTTCGGCCCGTGCGCCGAGTAGTCGCCCGTGCGCGAATCCCAGCGGATCTCGAGCTGGCCGATGCCCTCGACGCCGGCCCAGCCCTGGCCGATCCGCGTCGCCTGATCGGTCGGGATGTTCGCCACCGGCGGGCCGGCGAGCGGGAACATGTTCTGCGGGCTCACGCCGCCGCCGGCGATCATCGCGCGCACGCGCGCCTGCGCCTCCTGGAGGGTGTCGGCACCGCGGAGCGGGTACTGCGCGCCGCCGGGTCCGTGCGCCGAGTAGTCGCCGGTGCGCGAATCCCAGCGAATCTCGAGCTGCCCGATGCCCTCCACGCCGGCCCAGCCCTGGCCGATGCGGATCGGCTGATCGGTGGGGATGTTCGCCACCGGCGGGCCGGCGAGCGGGTGGAGGTTCTCCGGCGAAAATCCGCCGCCGCGGATGAGGGCGCGGGCCTGCTCGCGTGCCTCCTCCAGCGAGCCGGCGTTCGGCAGAGGGTGCTGGGCGCCGTTGCGGCCGTGCACCGAGTAGCGCTCGGCGACGGGGTCGTAGCGCAGCTCCGCCTGGCCGATGCCCGGCACGCCGACCCAGCCGTAGGAGACCCGCTCCCCGCCGGCGCGCGCGCCGTCGAGGGCGGCGAGCTCGTCGATCCGCAGGGTCTGGAGCCCGCGCGGGCGCAGGCCGTCGACCGTGTTGTCCCAGGGGTAGAGCTCGGCGGCGAGGCGGTTGGCCTCGTCGGTGCGCCCGAGCAGGGCGTTGACGAGCACGAGCGCGGCCTTGCGTCCCTCGGGCGGCAGGTCGCCGAACACGGCCTGCGGGTTCTGGAGCGCCTGGAGCATCAGGGCGTATTGCTGCGCGGGGTCGCTGACGCCGCGCTCGAAGGCGCGCTCGATCACCTGCCCCCAGTCCGAGCCCTCCTGCGTCAGGTTGGTGTAGCGGGGGTCGAAGTCGCGCAGCACCGAGTTGTTCAGGCTCGACGGCATGAACCCGCCGCCGAGCGCGCGGCTCTCGATCTCGTCGCCGAAGAGCGCGGCGAGCTGGTCCATCGGGATCTCGTTGCCGTTGATGATCAGGGCGCTGGGGGCGCCGTTCTCGATGACCATCTGGATCGGCACCTCGGAATAGCCGACGCCGCCCCAGACGTTGGCGCCGGTCACCTGCGAGGCGCCCTCGATCACGAGAGCGGCGCCGGGAAACTTCGTGGCGAGCAGCCGCGCCGCGCCGTCGTTGAGGGCGTAGGCCGCGCCGAAGTTGACGTTGACGATGTGCCTCCCGCGGTCCTGGATCGCGTTGCCGATCGTCAGCGCGTCCTGCCGCGAGTTGGCGAAGAGCAGAATGTCGCCCGAGGGGGAGGGGATGACGGCGGTCCAGCCCACGCCGGCCTGGTCGGTGAAGCTGCCGTCGGCCGCCTGGCCGGCGGTGCCGACGTACGACAGGCCCTGCCGGATCGGCCCCCAGGGCGTGGGGATCGAGGGCAGCGGCTGGACCGGACGCGCACCGAAATAGCTCCAGTTGCCGTTCTCGAGGCCGTAGAGGGCGAAGTTGCCGGCGGGCGCGAGGAAACCCGGGACGCCGCCGGGCATGCGCGGCGTCGTCGCCCCGAACACCAGCGCATCCGGCGTCAGCGCCTCGCGCGCGGCGTCGATCAGGTCGATCGGCGCGGTCTGGGCGACGATCAGGGGACCGCCGGTGCCGGTGGTGGTTCCGACGCCGCCGGCGCCGGGCGTCGGCTGCGGCATCACGAAGCCGAAGTCGGTCGGGCCGGTCCGGCCGGTTCCCGTCGTTGCGGTGTCGAGGCGGGTATCGAGCGTCGTCATGATCACCTCCGTGCGATGGCTCGCGAGCGGGCGCATCTCCGCGCCCGGCCGGGCGCCCAGCGACCATCGTGAAGCCGTCTTCGTATCGGGAGATGTTGTAGACGAAAGATTATATAACATCAACGCAAATAAGATAATTTAAAATTATATCACATATAAGCTACTATTCGTCTGGAGGGCACTAGAAGATCTTCGTCATCGACGTGAATCGGTTCAAGTGCTGGTACGTTCGCCCTGCGGCGTACGGCCCGGGCGTGCCGGAGGCGCGCGCCCTTCGGGATCCACGCGCCGGGATGCTTCAAAAATCCAGATCCACCCGGCTCCCCCCGGCCGCACCACCGTCCCGATACAGGCTCGCGTCCCCCGCGAACGCCGGCTCCCCCGCGTCCCGGAAGCGGTTCACGATCGGGTAGCGGCGGTCGCGGCCGAAGCTGCGGCGGGTGACCTTCACGCCCGGCGCGGCCTGCCGGCGCTTGTACTCGGCGATGGTGAGGAGCCGCTCGACCTTGCGGACCACGTCCGCGTCGTGGCCCCGCGCCACGATGTCGGAGATGCGGGTCTCGCCCTCGACGAGGAGCGCGAGGATGTCGTCGAGCACGTCGTAGGGCGGCAGCGAATCCTGGTCGGTCTGGTTCTCGCGCAGCTCGGCGGTGGGGGGCTTGGTGATGATCCGCTCGGGGATGACGACGCCGTCGGGGCCCCGCGCGCCCGGCGGCTTCCAGGAGTTGCGCAGGTGCGAGAGGGCGAAGACCTCGGTCTTGTAGAGGTCCTTCACCGGGTTGAAGCCGCCGTTCATGTCGCCGTAGAGGGTGGAGTAGCCCACCGACATCTCGGACTTGTTGCCCGTGGTCACCACCATGGCGCCGAACTTGTTCGAGATCGCCATGAGCAGCGTGCCGCGGGTGCGGCTCTGGACGTTCTCCTCGGTGACGCCGGGCTCGGTGCCCGCGAAGAGCGGCGCGAGCACGCGCTCGGCGCCCTCCACCGCGTCCGCGATCGGCAGAATGTCGTAGCGCACGCCGAGCGCCCGCGCGCAGGCGGCGGCGTCCTCGAGCGAGGTCGAGGCGGTGTAGCGGTAGGGCAACATCACGCAATGCACGCGCTCGGGGCCGAGCGCGTCGACCGCCATCGCCGCGCACAGGGCCGAATCGATGCCGCCCGAGAGGCCGAGCACGACGCCCGGGAAGCCCGTCTTCTCGACGTAGTCGCGCAGCCCCAGCACACAGGCGGCGTAGTCCGCCCGCGCGCCCTCGGGGGCGACGTCGCGGGGCGCGTCCGTGCAGCGCCAGCCGTCCGGCCCGCGCTCCCAGGTGGTGGTGACGACGCACGCGGCGAAGCTCGGCAGCATGCCGGCCAGCGCGCAGTCCGCCTGGAGCAGGAAGGAGGCGCCGTCGAAGACGAGCTCGTCCTGGCCGCCGACCTGGTTCACGTAGATCATCGGGAGGCCGCTCTCGGTCACCCGCGCGGCGGCGATGGAGAAGCGCTCGTCGGTCTTGCCGCGCCAGTAGGGCGAGCCGTTTGGCACGACGAGGATCTCCGCCCCCGTCTCCGCGAGGCACTCGACCACCTCCTCGCCCCAGATGTCCTCGCAGATCGGCGCGCCGACGCGCACGCCGCGGATCATGATCGGGCCGGGGAGCGGGCCGGGTTCGAACACCCGCTTCTCGTCGAAGGGGCCGTAATTCGGGAGGTCCACCTTGTGGCGCACGGCCCCGACGCGGCCCTCGTCGAGATAGGCGTAGGAATTGTGGAGCGTGCCGCCCTCCACGAATGGGAGGCCGATGAGCACCGCGGGGCCGCCGTCGGCGGTGTCGCGCGCGAGGCTCTCGAGCGCGCTTCGGCAGGCGTCCTGGAAGGCGGGCTTGAGGACGAGGTCCTCCGCCGGGTAGCCGGCGAGGAACAGTTCGGTGAAGACGACGAGGTCCGCGCCCTCGGCCGCCGCCTCGGCCCGCGCCCTGCGGGCGAGGGCGAGGTTGGCGTCGACGGCGCCGAGGGTGGGGTCGAGCTGCGCGAGGGCGATGCGGAAGGTCGTGCGGGTCATGGCGGGCAATCTACGTCAGCCGCCGCGTCACGGCAAAGGGCGCGCTGAGGGCTGTCGTGCCCAACCGGCAGGGTGAGGATGCGGTTCCCGGCGGTTGGGAGGACGCGCCGCGACGTCGAGGGCGCGCGTTCGGGAGCTCCCCTCTCCCTCGTGGAGAGGGGCTGGGGGTGTGGGGCGGGCAGGATGGGCGGCGACGTCGATGCGGGCGCGGACGTGGTGGTGGGGCATGGGCGTGGAGATCGTTCTGCACGCCCCCCACCCCCGCCCTTCCCCACGAGGGGAAGGGGAGGACCTCGGCGCTCGGCATCGACGGTCGCGACCCCCTCAGCCGCCCTCGCGCCCGAGCGCGGTGCGGATCATCGCGAAGGCGTCCTCGCTCGCCCATTCCGCCGGACCCTTGAGCACGGCGAGTTCGCAGCCCGCACCGTCCACGAGGATCGTCGTCGGCAGGCCCACGACGTGGCCCGAGCGCTGGAGGGTCTGCATCAGCGTGCCGTCGTTCTCGGCGTAGTAGGCGAGGTCGTCGATGCCGTGCTCCTCGAGCCAGGCACGGGGGCGGTCGAGGTGGCGGGTGTCGACGTTGATCGCCACGACCTCGAAATCCGCGCCACCATACGTCTCCTGGAGGGCGTCCAGCGCCGGCATCTCCTCGCGGCAGGGCGCGCACCAGGTGGCCCAGAGGTTGAGGAGCACCGCCTTGCCTGCGAAGTCAGCGAGCGTCAGCGGCTCGCCCTGCGGGCCCGAGAACGCGATCTGCGGCGCGAGGCGGGGCGTCGCGTGCACGGACACCGCCGCGACCTCGCCGGTGGCGGTCGGCGCGAGGCGCGCGAGCGTCTCCTGCGCGGGGATGCAGGCCTCGGCGACGGCTTCGCTGTTGCGGGAGACGAGCGCGAAAGCTACGAGTGCGCCGACGACGAGGCCGCCCGCGACCACGATCGGGCCGCGGCGCAGCCCGCGCGGGCGATGGGATTTCGTCTCGTCGGTCATCGGCATACTCGAGCTTCAGAGGTCACGCGTGAGCAATCGGATGTGGGGCGGCCGGTTCGAGACCGGCCCGGCGGAGATCATGGAGGAGATCAACGCCTCCATCGATTTCGACAAGCGGCTCGCGGCCCAGGACATCCGGGGCTCGCTCGCGCACGCGGCGATGCTCGGCGAGACCGGCATTCTGTCCGCCCAGGATGTGGGCGCGATTTCCGACGGTCTCAAGTCGATTCTCGCCGAGATCGAGGCCGGAACGTTCACGTTCTCGCGGGCGCTCGAGGACATCCACATGAACGTGGAGTCGCGCCTGCGCGAGATCGTGGGGCCCGCGGCGGGGCGCCTCCACACCGCGCGCTCGCGCAACGACCAGGTCGCCACCGACATGCGGCTGTGGGTGCGCGACACCGTGGACGCGCTCGACGCCCAGCTCGCCGGGCTCCAGCAGGCGCTCGCCGAGAAGGCGCAGACCTTCGCCGGCGCGGTGATGCCGGGCTTCACGCACCTGCAGTCGGCGCAGCCCGTGACCTTCGGGCACCATTGCCTGGCCTATGTCGAGATGCTCGCGCGCGACCGCGGGCGGCTCGCGGACGCGCGTCGACGCATGAACGAGTGCCCACTCGGCGCCGCCGCGCTCGCCGGCACGTCCTTCCCCATCGACCGCGCCATGACGGCGGCGGCGCTCGGCTTCGACCGGCCGACCGCGAACTCGCTCGATTCGGTCTCGGACCGCGACTTCGCGCTCGAAACGCTCGCGGCGGCCGCGATCTGCGCCGTGCATCTCTCCCGGCTCGCCGAGGAGATCACCTTGTGGATGACGCCGCAATTCGCCTTCATCAAGCTCTCGGACGCCTTCACCACCGGCTCCTCGATCATGCCGCAGAAGCGAAACCCCGACGCCGCCGAGCTCGTGCGCGGCAAGACGGGGCGCGTGCTCGGCGCGCTCCAGGGGCTCCTCGTCGTGATGAAGGGGCTGCCGCTGACCTATTCGAAGGACATGCAGGAGGACAAGGAGGGCGTGTTCGACGCGCTCCAGACGCTCTCGCTGTGCATCGCGGCGATGAGCGGCATGGTCCGTGACCTCGAGCCCGATACGAAGGCGATGAAGAAGTGGGCGGGGGCGGGCTTCTCCACCGCGACCGATCTCGCCGACTGGCTCGTGCGCGTGCTCGACCTCCCCTTCCGCGACGCGCACCACGTGACGGGCCGCCTCGTCGGGCTCGCGGCGAAGCGAGGGGTGGGGCTCGAGAAGCTCACCCTCGCCGAGATGCAGGAAGTCGAGCCGCGGATCGGGCAGGAGATCTTCGACGTGCTCGGCGTCGAGAAGTCGGTGAAGAGCCGCACGAGCTGGGGCGGCACCGCGCCGGCGAACGTCAGGCGCCAGGCCGAGCGCTGGCTCGCGCAGCTCGCGAAGGAGGCGAGCGCCCGGGGCTGATCGCCGCCGCCACGCCGCGCCCGGAACGGACCGCCCTCGGCGGGAACGGGACGCGGGTGCCGGTGGGCTCCCGCGAACCGCTCCGCCGAGGGCGCACGGTGAATCTCGGGGTTCGGCGCCCCGGACGGCGGCTCAGTTCATCCCGAGCCGCTCGCGCAGCGTGCGGGCGAGCGCGTCCACGGTCGCCCGCGGCTCGGCGCCTTCCGTGATCTCGACGAGGGAGGCCGCGATCAGGTCGGTGACGGCGACGCCCTCCGGGCCGGGGAAGGCGTACCAGGGGCCGCCGTAGGTCACGACCTGCTCGTGGGCGATCTTGGCGTTGGGGTTCGCCTCGTACCAGGCGCCGAGATAGGCCTCGTCCTCCAGCACGATGCCGTTCGCCGGCGCGTAGCCGGTGTTCTCGACGATGATCTTCTGCCCCTCGGGACCGGTGACGAAGGAGATCCACTCCCACGCCGCCTGCTGCTTGGCCTCGTCCTCGGTCAGCAGCACCACGGCCGAGCCGCCGGTGGGGAAGTAGACCGACTCCGCGTTCTCGGCGACGACGGGCAGCGGCTTCACCACGATGTCGAAGTTCTCGCCGGACGCCTGCTCGAAGCGGGCGAGGAGCGAGGAGGACTCGAGCATGATGCCCAGCGTCCCGGCCGGGAAGGCCTGGCGCGCCTGGTCGGTGCCGTAGCGCGGCATGCCGCCCTCCGACGCGAAGCGCGCGAACAGCTCCGCGGCCGCGTAGCCGGCCGCGTCGTCGAAGGCGATGTCGCTCTCGTCGGCGGTGAGCGGGCGCCCGCCGTGCGAGCCCAGCAGGGACTGGAAGCGCCAGTCGTGCCGCTGGATCCAGATGCCGTCGATGTCGTCGCCCAGCGCGTCGATCTGCGCCGCGAGGGCGATGACGCCGTCGAACGTGGTGGGGAAGTCCTCCATCGACCCGCCCGCCTGCGCGACGAGCTCGGGGTTGACGTACATCACGAGCGTCGAGCCGGAGGTGGCGAGAGCGTGCTGGACGCCCTCGTAGCGCCCGAGCGAGCGCAGAGCCGGCGTGTAGCCGGCCTCGGCCCAGGCCGCGTCGTCGCCGAGGAAGCCGTCGAGCGGAACCGGCAGGCCGCGGGCCTCCAGCACGCGCCACAGGTTCAGGCCGACGAAGGCGACGTCGGGCAGGTTGCCGGCGACGGACTCGCGCAGGAGGCGCTGCACGCCGTCCTCGTAGCTCTCGGCGGGGCCGTCGTAGACGATGTCGATCTGCGGATGCGCGGCTTCGAAGGCGGCCTCGAGGGCGCGCTTCGAATCCGTCCAGATGGTGGGGATGGAGTAGTGCACGCGCAGCTGGGTGGTCTGCGCCTGCGCCGCGCCGGCGGTGATCAGGGCGAGCGCGGTCGCCGTCAGGAAGGTCCTCATCGCTGTCGTCTCCTGGTCCGTGGTGTCGTCGAGCCTCGACGCTTCTCGCGTTCTTCTTCGGTCTTTCAGCCCTTGAGCCCGCTTCCGGCGAGGCCCTGGGTGAAGGCGCGCTGGGCGACGAGGAACCCGATCACGAGGGGCGCCGTGACCACGGCGGCCGCGGCCATCAGGGGGCCGACGTCGGACCCGGATTCCTGGTCGTTGAAGTAGACGATGCCGCGCGGCGGGGTCGCGAGCGCGCGGTCGGAGGTGGCGATGAGCGGCCAGAACAGGTCGTTCCAGTGCGCCGTGACCGAGAAGACCGCGAAGGCGGTCGCCGCCGGCCAGGCCAGCGGGAAGGCGATGCGCCAGACGATCGCGGTCTCGGAGAGCCCGTCCACCCGCGCCGCCTCGAACAGGTCCGACGGGATCTGCGCGAAGAACTGGCGAAACAGGAACATGCCGAAGACGGAGGCGACGAAGGGGGCGATCAGCGCGGTGTAGGTGTCGAGCAGCCGCAGCTGCGCGAGGCCGAGGAAGATCGGGATGGCGGTGACGTGGTAGGGCACGAGCAGCCCGGCGAGCACCATGCCGAACACGAGGGTGCGCGCCCGGAAGCGCCGCTGCGCCAGCGCGTAGGCGCAGGGCACCGCGAACACGATCTGGAAGGCCAGGATGCCCGCGCAGACGACGACGCCGTTCATCAGGTAGCGGGTCAGGTCGACGGCGGTGAAGGCCTCGACGTAGTTCTCCCACTCGAAGCGGCTGGGCAGGAAGGCGATCTCGCGGGAGAAGATCTCGTCGGCGGGCTTCAGCGAGACCGAGAGCATCCACGCGAAGGGCAGGAGCACGATCGCCGCGCCCAGGAGGACGAGCGTGGTCGAGACCGCCCGGCGGAGCAGGAGGCGCGGGATCATCGGTAGTGCACCCGCCGCTCGAGGATGCGGAACTGCGCGAGCGTCAGCGTCAGCACGAAGGCGAAGAACACCATCGTGATGGCGCTCGCGTAGCCCGCCTTGAAGTAGACGAAGCCCTCCCGGTAGAGCGCGTAGACGAGCGTGTCCGACGCGAAGGCGGGGCCGCCGTCGGTGAGCGTGGCGACCGTCTCGAACACGCGGAAGGACTGCGTCGCCGTGATCACCGCGACGAAGAGGGTGGTGGGGCCGAGCATCGGCCAGGTCACGGTCCAGAACCGCTCCCACGGCCGCTCGGCGCCGTCCACCGCGGCGGCGTCGTAGAGGTGCTGCGGGATCGCCGCGAGGCCGGCGAGGAACAGCACCATGTTGTATCCGATCGTCTGCCAGATCCCGATCGCGGCGAGCGTGTAGAGCACGAGGGAGCGGTCCGAGAGCAGGTCCTGGCGCGGGAAGCCGAGGCTGCTCAGCGTGGCGTTGAAGAGCCCGATCGAGGGATGCAGCAGCATCTGCCATGCGAGCGCCATCGCCACGAGGGTGGCGGCCACGGGCAGGAAGTAGGCTGCGCGCAGGATGCTCGAGAGCGTGCGCGACCACGTCGCCATCTCGTGGAGCGCGATGGCGACGAGGAGGGCGAGACCCATCGAGAACGGAATGACGACGGCGACGTAGATCAGCGTGTTCGTCACCGCCCGCCGGCCGATCGGGTCCGTGAAGAGCGTGACGTAGTTGTCGATGCCGATCCAGCGGAAGCTGCGGGCGCCGAACTGGTAGTCCGTGAAGGACAAGACCGCCACGATCAGCACGGGGACGAAGATCAGCACGATCATCATCAGCGTCGCCGGGCCGGCGAGCCAGAGGTCGGTGAGCGCCTCGCGGCGGGAGCGCGTGAGGAGCCTCATGCCGCCGCCCTCTCGAGGCCGAGCGCCAGGCGCGCGCCGCTCTCGGCGTCGAAGAGGTGGACCCGGCTCGGGTCGAATCCGAGCGCGATCTCCGTCCCGGGCGCGGGCGGCGCCCAGTCACCGGGGGCGAGCGCCCGCAGCGCCGCACCGTCGGCGGCGCGCAGGTGCAGCAGCGTCTCGGCCCCGAGGTACTCGACCGCCTCGAGCCGCGCGCGCACCGCGCCGCGCTCGGCGGGGACGAGGTGCTCCGGGCGGATGCCGATCACCGCGCGGGCCGGCAGCGCCGCGCCGCGGGGCCGCCAGCCGGCGAAGGGGCCGGACACCGCGCCGGGCGCCAGCGACACCTCGACGAGGTTGATCGGCTGCGCGCCGATGAAGGCCGCGACCGCGCGGCTCTCGGGGCGCTCGTAGAGATCACGCGGCGCGCCGACCTGGGCGATGCGGCCCGCGAGCACCACCGCGACGCGGTCGGACATGCTCATCGCCTCGACCTGGTCGTGCGTGACGTAGACGAAGCTCCGGCCCGTGCGCTCGTGGAGCGCGGCGAGCTCGGCGCGCATCTGCACGCGCAGCGCCGCATCGAGGTTCGACAGCGGCTCGTCCAGCAGGAAGAGCGCGGGGTCGCGCACCAGCGCGCGGCCGACCGCGACGCGCTGCTTCTGCCCGCCCGACAGCTGGCCCGGCTTGCGATGGAGCAGCCCCTCGATGCCGAGCATCTCGGCGATGGCGGCGACGCGCCTCGCGTGCGCCGCGCGCTTCGCCCGCGCCGAGGGGAGGAGCCGGTCGAGGGCGGGCAGGCGCTCGAGCCGGGTCATGTGTCGCATGGCGAGCGGCAGCGCGATGTTCTGCGCGACCGTGAGGTGCGGATAGAGCGCGTAGGACTGGAAGACCATGGCGACATTGCGCTCGGCGGGCGTCAGCTCGGCGACGTCGCGCCCGTCCATCAGCACCCGGCCGGAGGTCGGCCGGTCGAGGCCGGCCATGATCCTGAGCGTCGTCGACTTGCCGCAGCCGGACGGCCCGAGCAGCGAGGTGAAGCTGCCCTCGGGAACCGCGAGGGAGACGCCGTGGAGCACGGCCGTCTCGCCGAAGCGCCGCGTCACCTCCCGCAGCTCCATCATGCCCCAGCCCCCGACGTGTCCGTAAACTACCGGTCAGATACGGGGATTGGGTGTAAGTTTTATGACGCTCGTGGGGACGATCTCCTGCGAGGGGCTCGCGCGACGCGATGCAGGGCGCCGACGTTCTCCCCTCTCCCTCGTGGAGAGGGGCCGGGGGTGTGGGGCGTCCAGGATCTGTTCGACAGGAATGCAGGCCGTCGCTACCGAAATCGCCCTTCATCGGTGGCGAGATCGTTCTGCACGCCCCCCACCCCCGGCCCCTCCCCACGAGGGGGAGGGGAGAGCGTCGGCGGCCTTCATAGAGGGGGCGACCTCGATCGCCGCTTGCGCCTTTTCCCCTCACACGGCGGCCACCCCGAGGAATCGCCGCGCCAGCCGGTCGCAGACCTCGTCGACGCCGGCGCAGCGGGTCGCGCCGTCCACCGCGGGGGCGTCGTCCAGCGCGAGCACGAGCCGGCCGAAATGCAGGCCGAAGGCCATCTCGCTGAGCGTGCCGTAGCCGCCGCCCACCGCCACCAGCGCGAACGAGGCGCGCGCGATCAGGACGTTGCGCGCGGGGCCGATGCCTGTGGCGAGCGGCACGGCGACGAAGGGGTTCGACGCGTCCCACTCCTCGTCCGGCACGAGGCCGATCGGCCGTCCGCCGGCCTGGAGGTTGCCGCGGCAGACGGCTTCCATGACGCCGTTCTTGCCGCCGCACAGGAGCTGGAGGCCGAGCTGCGCGATCCGTGCGCCGAGCCGCCCGGCGGTCTCGACCTGGCTTTCGGTCGCGACCTTCGGGCCGATGACGCCGACCGGCACGGCGCGCACGGGGCCGGCCGCGTGCAGCGCCGCGCAGGCGTCGGCGGGCGAGAGATCGGCGGCGTCGGGGAGCGGGTCCGCGCAGATCTCCCAGCGCAGCGCCCACGCGTCGAAGGCTCCGCCCGGCCGCCGCAGCCGGCGGCTGCGCGGGCACAGGCGAAGCGTCGTCTCCCTTGCGTCTCGCGGCATCGTCCCCATCCGATCCTCCCTCTCGCCTCCCGGGTGCCCGCGTCCGAACGGGATCGCCTTTTGACAGGAGCGACGCACGATGTAAATAATCTTCCAGATATGGGGAGCGCGTCGCATGGACACCATCGAGCCGGTCGAGGACGGCGCAACGACGCGCCAGCGCGAGATCCTCGCGCTCGTCGAGGAGCGCGGATTCGTCACCATCGAGGACCTCGCCCGCCAGTTCGACGTCTCCGCCCAGACCATCCGCCGCGACATCATCCGGCTCGACGAGCGCGGCGTGCTCCAGCGCTTCCACGGCGGCGCCGGCCTTCCCGAGCCGCGGCGGCGGCCGGCGTATGCCGAGAAGCAGGCGATCCACGTCGCCGCCAAGGAGCGCATCGGTGCGTGCGCGGCCGCCGCGGTGCCGCGCGGGGCGGCGGTGTTCGTCGACGTCGGCACCACCGCGGAGGCGGCCGCGCGGGCGCTCGCGGATCGCACCGATTGCCGGGTGTTCACGAGCAGCCTCGCGGTGGCGGCGATCCTCGGCGCGGCGCGCGAGGGCCCCGACGTGCGCGTGCTCGGCGGCCAGCTGCGGGGGCCGGACGGCTCGCTCGTCGGGGCGGAGGCGCTCGAGGCGCTCGCGCGGCTGCGCCTCGACGTCGCCCTTCTCGGCTGCTCGGGCTTCGACACCGACGGCGCGCCGCTCGACTTCGACCCCGACAAGGTGGCGCTGAAGCGCCTCGCCGTGGAGCGCGCCCGCGAGGCGCTCGTCCTCGCCGACGCGACCAAGTTCGCCCGCGAGGCCCTGATGCGCATCGCGCCCGCGCAGGCCTTCGTCGCCCTCGTCACCGACCGTGTCCCCGAGGGCGCGCTGGCGGACGCCTTCGCGGGGCGGGTGCGGCTCGCCTGAGGCGTCAGCGGAAGGGCGGCTCGTCGAAGGACCTGAGCTTGCGCGAATGCAGCGCGGTCTTCTGCCCGCGCAGGATGTCGAGGGCGGACAGCCCGATCATCAGGTGCTCGCCGACGGCGCGCTGGTAGAAGGCGCTCGCGGCGCCGGGCAGCTTGATCTCGCCGTGCAGCGGCTTGTCGGAAACGCACAAGAGCGTGCCGTAGGGCACGCGCAGACGGTAGCCCTGGGCGGCGATGGTGCCGCTCTCCATGTCGATGGCGATGGCGCGCGAGAGGTTGAAGCGGCGGCGCTCCTGCGTCCAGCGCAGCTCCCAGTTCCGGTCGTCGTTGGTGACGACGGTGCCGGTGCGTAGCCGGCGCTTGAGCATCTCGCCGCTCTCCCCGGTCACCCGCGCGGCCGCGTCCTGGAGCGCGATCTGCACCTCGGCCAGCGCCGGGATCGGCACCTCCGGCGGCACCAGCGCGTCGAGGATGTGGTCCTGGCGCAGGTAGGCGTGGGCGAGCACGTAGTCGCCGATCGTCTGCGACTGGCGCAGGCCGCCGCAATGGCCGACCATCAGCCAGCAATGCGGGCGCAGCACCGCGAGGTGATCGCAGATGGTCTTGGCGTTCGAGGGACCGACGCCGATGTTGACGAGCGTGACCCCGTGTCCGTCTTCCCGCGCGAGGTGGTAGGCCGGCATCTGGTAGCGGTGCCAGGGCGAGCGCGTCATCAGGCTCTCGGCGCTCTCGGCGGCGGCGTCCGCGCGCTCGACGACGATGCCTCCGGGCAGCGAGAGGCGCGTGTAGGGGCTGCCCTCGCGCGCCAGCTCGCCGAGGCTCCACTGCACGAACTGGTCGACGTAGCGGTGGTAGTTCGTCAGCAGGATCCAGGGCTGGACGGCCCGCCAGTCCGAGCCCGTGTAGTGCACGAGGCGGCGCAGCGAGTAGTCCACCCGCACGGCGTCGAAGAGCGCCAGCGGGCGCGCGGGCGCCTCGTCGATGTCCCACAGCCCGTCGGCGATCTCGTCGCCCACCTCGGCGAGCGCCGGGGTCGGGAAATGCTGGGCGAGGTCGCTCGCGGTGACGACCCCGTGGGAGAGCTCGTCGCCGCGCTCGAGCACGTAGGGGTAGGGGATTTCCTGCTCGGAGAGCCCGACCTCGAGGCGCACGCCGTACTCGGAGACGAGGGGGCGCAACTGCTCGAGCAGGTAGGTGCGGAACTGGGCCGGGTGGGTCAGCGTGGTCTCGTAGAGACCCGTCGCCTGCAGTTTGGCGTAGGCGCGCTCGGTGCGCGGCGGCGCGCCGTCGCCGGCGTGGACGACGCGCAGGAGCGGGTAGCGGAAGCGGGCGCGCTCCTCCGGTGTCGGCGGCGCGCCGCCGTGGACGAAGCGCGCGACCGCCTCCCGCAGCGCGTCCGCCGCGCCGTCGTAGAGCGCGCCGAGCCGCGCCACCGCCTCCTCGGCGCCGGCGCAGGCCTCGACTCGCCGCGCGTGCGTCGCTCCGGTCCCCGTCTCGGCCATGATCCCCTCCGTCCGCATCTCGCGCCGGCGCACGCCGGTCCTCCGCCGCGCGACGGAGAGGATGCGCGTCTCCTCTTGCCACCGCGTGCCGCGTCGTTCCTTGTGGCAAGGCCCGGCGACGGGCGCAAGACGAAGACGGGACGCACCCGCGAGGGCGCGCGGGAGGAAGGAGATCCGACGTGAGCGCGACGGACGAGGACGGGGGCGCGCAGCGTCCGGGCGAGGTGGGGGTCGCGCTCCCGGAGCGCACCGATGCGGGCGTCTACTTCATCGGGCGCATCCACACGCCCTGGACCCGCCGGGAGGACTGCCCCAAGAACCCCGCCGCCACCGACGCGCAGTGCACGATCGCCCTCGATCCACGCTTCTCCGGCGGGCTCGCCGATCTCGGGAACTTCTCCCACGTGATCGTGCTCTACTGGATGGACCTGGCCGCGCGCGATCTCGTGGTCCAGCGCCCGCGCAGCCACGGCGCGCCGCGCGGCGTCTTCGCCCTGCGCTCGCCGGCGCGGCCCAACCCGATCGCGCTCTCCTGCGTGCGCCTCGAGCGGATCGACGGCACGAAACTCCATGTCCGCGGGCTCGATTGCCTGGACGGCACACCTCTGATCGATATCAAGCCGTACCTGCCTAGTATCGATTCCCATCCCGATGCCAGCTTCGGTTGGAAAACTGCGGATACGGCGACGAGAGAACACGGGAGAACCCGCTGAGACGCGGTTTTTCTCCGGTCAATAACCAACATAAAACCTTTTGAGCGGCAGGATCGATCTCGGATGGGCGTCTCCACGCTTGGAGCGCTCCAGCAGGGGTGGTCATGGTTCCGTTTCCGGCGAACGAAGCCGAAAGGCTCGCGGCCGTCAGGGCACTGCGCATCCTCGACACCGAGGCGGAGGTCGGCTTCGACGCGGCGTGCCGCACGGCCGCGCGGATCGTCGGGACGCCGATCGCGCTCGTCACGGTCGTGGACGAGCACCGGCAATGGTTCAAGGCGCATCACGGCCTGGACGTCCGTGAGACGCCCCGCGAGATCTCCTTGTGCGCCCACACCATCCTCTCGGACGCGCCCCTCGTCGTCGAGGACACCACCTCCGACCCGCGCTTTCGCGACAACCCGCTCGTCACCGGGGAGCCGGGCGTGCGCTTCTACGCCGCGGTGCCGCTCGTTCTCGATCCAGGCATCCGCGTGGGTACCGTCTGCGTCATCGACACGCGCCCGCGCAGGCTCGGCGCGGACGCGCTCGCGGCGCTGAAGGACTGCGCCGCGATGGTGGTCGAGGCGCTGCGCGCCCGGCGGCGGGAGGTGGAGGCGGACCGGGACGCGTGCGTCGCCGCGGCGGAGGCCCGCTATCGGGCGCTGGCCGAGGCGCTGCCCCACAAGGTCTGGATCACCGACGGGAACGGTCGCACGGTCTTCGAGAACGCCCGCCTGCGCGAGTATCACGGCGGCGAGCTCGGCTCGCTCTCCTCGCGGGTGGCGCTGCGCCATCCCGACGACGACGCCCGTCTCACCGCGTTGCGTTCGGCCGCGATCGAGTCGGGCTCGTTCGTCGAGACGGAGGGGCGCCTGCGCCGTCACGACGGCGTCTATCGCTGGCACCGGCTGACGCTGAGCCCGATCCGGCGCGCGGCGGACGGTCGCGTCGTCGAGTGGCTCGCCGCCTCGCTCGACATCGACGACATCCTGCGCGACCGCGAGCGCCTCGCGCGCACGACGGAGCTGCTCGAGCTCGCGCTGGAGGCCGGCGGCGCCGGCTGGTTCGAGCGCGACGTCGCCTCGGGCTCCTCGCGGATCTCCCGCGAGAGCAAGCGCCTGCTGGGCCTGCCCGAGGACGCGCCGGACACGCTTCCCGGCGAGGCCTTCCAGGCGCTGATGCATCCCGACGACCACGAGCGCGTGCTGCGGGCCCGCACCGCCGCCCTGGCCACGGGGCGCTCCTACGCCACCGAGTTCCGCGTGCGCCTCCCGAGCGGCCGGACACGCTGGATCATGGCGGTGGGACGCCCGAGCCGCGATCCCGACACCGGCGGCGAGCGCGTGCTCGGGCTCAACATCGACATCACCGAGCGCAAGCTCGTCGAGGACGCGATGCGCCGCTCCGAGGCGCGGCTGCGCGCCAGCGAGGAGCGGCTCGCCTACGCGCTCGAGGCGACGAACGAGGGCATCTGGGACTGGGACCTGCGCACCGGCGACGGCTGGCACAGCGAGCGCTGGGCCCAGATGCTCGGCTATCGTCGCGACGAGGTGCCCGCCCACGTCTCGAGCTGGCAGGCGCTGATCCATCCCGAGGATCGCGACGCGGTCGAGGCGCGCGTTTCCGAGCATCTCGAGGGCGCGACCGCGCTCTACGCGAGCGAGCACCGGGTGCGCCACAAGGACGGCTCCTGGCGCTGGATCCTCGACCGCGGCAAGGTGGTCTCCCGCGACACCGCGGGCCGGGCCATGCGCATGGTCGGCACCCACACCGACATCACCGACCGAAAGGAGGCGGAGCATCGCGCCGAGCGGATGGCCCGCCACGACGGGCTCACCGACCTGCCCAACCGCGCGCATTTCCGCGAGCGCCTCGACGAGGCGCTCGAGGCGGCGGCGAAGACGGACGAGAGCGTCGCGCTCGTGTGCATCGACCTCGACCGCTTCAAGGCCGTCAACGACACGCTCGGGCACCCCGTCGGCGACGCCCTGCTCAAGGCGGTGGCGGGCCGGCTCGTCGGCCAGGTGCGCGCGAGCGACGTCGTCGCCCGGCTCGGCGGGGACGAGTTCGCCGTCCTCCAGATCGGCGCACAGCAGCCCGAGGCCGCGCGCTCGCTGGCCCAGCGCATCTCCCAGGCCTTCGCGACGCCGGTCTCGCTCGCGGGCCGCGACCTGTCGGTGGGCCTGAGCATCGGCGTCGCCATGGCGCCGCACGACGGCATGGACGCCGACCAGCTCTTCAAGAGCGCCGACCTCGCGCTCTACCGCGCCAAGGGCGAGGGGCGCTCGACGGTGCGCTTCTTCGAGCCGGCGATGGACGCGAGCGAGCGCGAGCGCCAGGAACTCGAGATCGACCTGCGCGAGGCGATCGCCCGCGAGGAGCTCGACCTGCACTTCCAGCCGGCGCTCGACCTCGAGACCGGCGCGGTCGCCGGATTCGAGGCGCTGGCGCGCTGGACGCACCCCACCCGCGGGCAGATCCCGCCGGACCGGTTCGTGCCGCTCGCCGAGCAGGCCAAGCTCATCGCGGAGCTCGGCGAGTTCGTGCTGCGGCGTGCCTGCGCGGTCGCCGCGACCTGGCCTGCGCCGACGCGGGTCGCCGTCAACGTCTCCCCCGCCCAGTTCGAGAGCGACGATCTCGTCGCGAAGGTCGAGGACGCGCTCGCCCGCTCCGGGCTTCCGGCCTCGCGGCTGGAACTCGAGATCACGGAGACGGTGCTGATCGGCGACGACGCGGCGGTGATGCGCCAGCTCCGCGCGCTGCGCGCGCTCGGCGTGCGCATCGCGCTCGACGACTTCGGCACCGGCTATTCGTCCCTGTCCTACCTGCGCCGCTTCGCCTTCGACCGCATCAAGATCGACCGGTCCTTCATCCGCGACATGGAGGATCCGGACACGGCGGCGATCGTGCGTGCCATCGTCGGGCTCGGCGCACGGCTCGGCATCGCCATCACGGCGGAGGGGATCGAGACGCAGGCGCAGCTCGAGCGGGTGCGCGCGGAGGGATGCGCCGAGGCGCAGGGCTGGCTGATCGGCCGCCCGGGCACGGCGGAGGCCGCCCGTGCGCGGCTGGCGCAGCGGGCGGCGTGAGGGGGCCTCACTCGTAGGTGAAGGTCGAGATCTCGCAGACGTTGACCCGGCTGTCGACGACCTCGTCGCCGTCCGCGAAGACCGCGCGGAAGTCGAACAGGCACTGCCCGGAGCCGTCGTCGATGTCGACGTCGACCGAGTAGCCGCTGCCGAGGACGTCCATGCCGAGGATGTCCTCCTCCCAGCTCGAGCGATCGACGTTGGAGGCGTAGAACTCCATCATCGTCACGCCGGTGTGGTTGACGATCTAGACGACCCGGTTCTGCGCGAGGGCGGCGCCGGGGACGAACGTGGCGGCGAGGAGAAGCGCGCAGGCGCCGAGGGCGCGCGCGGGGTGCGGGAAGCTGGGAGTCACCGGGGTTGCTTTCGGAAAGGAGCGCGCCGGATCGGCGCGGCTGCAGGCGCTAGCGACGGCACGCCCGGTGTCCATCGCGCATCGCGGGACCTCCGCCCCATGCGGGAAATCGCGTTTGCGCACTCCCGCCGGACGCGCTTCGCCCCTCAGCCCGTCCGCGCCGCCTTGTCGACCACCTCCACCATGTGATCGAAGCGGGCGCGGAAGGTGCCGACGCCCGCGGTGAGCGAGCGCAGGTCGACGATGAACCCGTCCATCTCCGCCTCGGGCAGGAGCGCGCCGAGCACGTCCCAGCCCTCCCAGCCCGGGCGCGGCGCGTAGGCCTGGATCTGGCCGCGCCGCGCGCAGACGAGCTGCGTCGCCTTCGAGATGGCGTCCGACGGCGCGACGATCTCCACCGCGAGCACGGGCTCGAGCACGGTCGTCCCGGCCTCCGCGAGCGCCCGCGCGACGGCCGCGCGACCGGCGGCCTGGAAGGCGGCGTCGGACGAGTCGACCGCGTGCCAGCCGCCGTCTTCGAGTGTCACCGCCACGTCGACGACGGGATGGCCCTGTGGTCCGCTCGCGAGCGCGGCCTGCGCGCCCGCCTTCACCGAGGGGATCCATTGCCTGGGCACGACGCCGCCGGTGATCGTGTCGGCGAAGGCGAAGCCCTCGCCACGGGGCAGCGGCGCGACCGTGACGGCGACGTCGGCGAACTGGCCGTGCCCGCCGGTCTGCTTCCTGTGGCGCGCCCGCGCGCTCGCCGGGCGGCGGATCGTCTCGCGATAGGCGATCGCGGGTGCCTCGGTCTCGACCGCGAGACCGAAGCGGCTCGCGAGCCGCTCGACCGCCAGCCGCAGGTGGATCTCGCCCTGGCCCATGATCCGCAGCGCACCGGTGTCGGCGTCCTGGCGCACGACGAGGGCGGGGTCCTCGTCGCGGAGCCTGGCCAGGCAGGCGGCGAGCTTCGCCTCGTCCTTGCGGTCGGGCACGCGCACCACGCGCACGTGGACGGGGTCCGGCGCGACCACGGTGGCGACGGCGTCCGGCCGCTCGCGGCCCACCTGGACGCTCTCCCCCGTGACGACCGTGTCGAGCCTGGCGAGCCCGACGAGGGCGCCCTCGCCCGCCTCGCCGATGCGCCGGCTCGCCTCGCCGCACAGGGCGGCGACGCCGGCGACGCGTGCGGACGCGCCGCGCGAGCCGACGACGCCATCGCCCTCGGCGATGCGGCCGCGCAGCACGCGCGCGACGGAGAGCTTGCCTGCGTGGCCCGTGTGGCGGGTCGCGATCACCTGGGCGAGCGGCGGGCCCTCGGGGGAGACGCCGAGGCGGGCGCGCGTCTGCGGCAGGCGCGGCGCCTCGTGGCGCAGCGCCTTGAGGAGGCGCGTCACGCCGTTGCCGTGCTCGGCCGAGCCGAACAGGACGGGCACCACGTGGCGCTCGCGCAGCTCGCGGGCGAGGTCGTCGAAGACGCGGTCGCGCGGCGGCTCGATGTCGGAGAGGAGCTCCTCCATCAGCGCGTCGTCGTAGTCGGCGAGCCGTTCCAGCATCTGGAAGCGCGCGTCTCGCGCGTCCGGCGGCGCCGTGTCCGAGCCTTCGACGACGCGGCTCGGCGCGTGCTCGCGGTAGATGAAGGCGCGCTCGAGGGCGAGGTCGACGAAGCCCACCGCGATGCCGTCCTTCCAAATCGGGATCTGGCGCAGGAGCAGGGGCGTGCGCGAGGCGCGCTGGAGCAGCGCCAGCGTGTCGCGCACGCGCTGGGCGGCGGTGTCGATCTTGTTGAGGAAGAGGAAGCGCGGCACGTCCGCCTCCTCCAGCTCCCGCAGGATCGGCTCGAGCGCCGGGATCTTGCGCTCGTCGGCCTCGCACACGACGATCGCCGCGTCGCAGGCGGGCAGGACCGCGCGCATGTCCTGGGCGAGTTCGACGGAGCCGGGGCAGTCGACGAAGTGGAACGTCTCGCCGAGGAAATCTGCGCCGGCGAAATCGAGCTCGGTGCTCATGGCGTGGGCGCGCGCCTCGCGGCTCGAGCCCCCCACGCTCGTTCCCGCCGCGACGGAGCCGGCGCGCGCGATGGCGCCCGCGCGCTCGAGCAGGCTCTCCATGAGCGTCGTCTTGCCGCTCTGGAATGGGCCGACGATGGCGACGCACCGTGCCGCGCCGCCGCTGATCTCCGTGTCCGGCATGGGTGACCTCCCGCGTTTCGCCCCGCTTCGGGGACGCGCCTTCTCGCGGGCGCTTGCCTTCGCCCGTCCATGCTCTGCCGGTCGACCGCGCTTGGCAAGCCCCGCCGACATCCGGAATTCAGCGGAACCGGGCTGCGGTGGGGGTCGCGTCGGGCTAGGCTCGCGGCATTGCGGTGGCCGGGCGAATCAGCGGCCGGGTTGCGGGTGGTCGAACCGGGAGGCGGCATGCGGATCGAGGCGGAGGCGGCGCGGCGGTTCCTGTGCGAGCGGCTGGGGCTCGCGGGCGCGCATTGGGTGGACGCGGCGCCGCTCGCGCGGCTCGGCATGGTGCAGATCGACACGATCCGCATCGCCGGCGGGCGCAATCACGAGCTCGTTCTCGCCGCGCGCGCCGACGTGCCGACCCGCGGTTTCGACGCGCGGGTCTACGGGCCGGGCGGCTTCGTCGAGCAGCACTACCCGGTCCACCTCGTGCGCAGCGCCTGGCGTCGCCGCTTCATGGAGGGAATGGCCCACCGCGCCGGCCGCTACCGCATCGCCGGCATGAGCGACGCCGAGGTCGCCGCGCTGGAGGAGCGCGTCCTCGACCGGATCCGCGCGCACGGACCGGCCAAGGCGCGCGACTTCGACAGCCTGCGCGTGCCAGGCGGCTTCGACACGCTCAAGGCGACGACGATCGCGCTGGAGCGGCTCCATCTCGCCGGGCGCCTCCAGATCGCCGGGCGTTCCCGCTCCTTCGAGCGGGTGTTCGACCTGACCGAGCGCCTGCATCCCGACGCCTGCGAGCCCGTCGTTCCCGGCCCGCTCGACGAGGCGGCGGTCGCCGACCTCGCCCGCTACGCGCTCGAGGTCCTGCGCCTCGCCACCCCCGACGCGCTCGTCGAGCGCGTGCAGCATCACGCCGGCCCCTGGCGCGGGGACGCGCGCAGGGAGCGCCTGCGCACGCTCACCCACGCCGCGCTCGACCGGATCGGCGCCGTGCCGGTGGAGGTCGTCGTCGACGGCGAGCCGGTGGCGCACCTCGTGCTCGCGGAGGATCTCGACGCCCTGCGCGCGGCCGCCGAGGGCGACGCGCCGGCGCCAGACGACCCGATGCGGATCGTCCCGCCGCTCGACAACCTGCTCTTCGACCGCCCGCGCTTCGCGCGCCTGTTCGGTCGGCGTTTCCTGTTCGAGGCCTACAAGCCCAGGCGTGAGCGCAGCTTCTACTTCGCCATGCCGCTCGTGCACCGTGCCCGCTTCGCCGGCATCGTCGACCTGCGCCTCGTCGAGGGCCGACGGCTGATGGTGGAACGGCTCGAGGCCGTGCCCTGGACGGAACGCGAGCCCCTGCGCGCGGCGCTCCACCGCCTCGCCGGCCTCGTCGGCGCCGAGCGCGTGAGCGCGCACGCGCGCATCGACGCGGCGATGCGCAAGGCGGTGATCGGGCGGGTGGCGGCGCCCGGGTCGTGAGCCGATGGCGCCGCCCTGGTCGCGCCGCACGCCTCCCGGCGCCCGTCAGCGGCCGAGATCCGCCTCCGCCTGGGCCACCTCGCGCTTCACCCGCAGGAACGTGTCGGGCGTCACCGAGATCGTGTCGATGCCCTCCTCGACGAGGAAGCGCGCGAAGTCCGGGTGGTCGCTCGGGGCCTGGCCGCAGATGCCGGTGTGGGTGCCGCTCTTCTTGGCCGCGACGAGCAGATCGCTGATGAAGCTCTTCACGGCCTCGTGGCGCTCGTCGAAGAGCGAGGCGAGGCGGTCGGAGTCGCGGTCGACGCCGAGCACGAGCTGGGTGAGGTCGTTCGAGCCGATGGAGAACCCGTCGAAGCGCTCGGCGAAGCGGTGGGCGAGGCGCACGTTCGAGGGGAGCTCCGCCATGACGTAGACCTCGAGCCCGTTCTCGCCGCGGCGCAGGCCGTTCCTCGCCATCTCGTCGAGCACCTTGTCGGCCTCCTCGGGCGTGCGGCAGAAGGGGATCATCATGACGATGTTGGTCATGCCGATCACCTCGCGGGCCCGCTTCACCGCCCGGCATTCCAGGGCGAAGCCCTCGCGGTAGTCCGGGTGGTAGTACCGGCTCGCCCCGCGCCAGCCGATCATCGGGTTCTCCTCCTCGGGCTCGAACCCCCGGCCGCCGAGCAGCTCCGCGTACTCGTTCGTCTTGAAGTCGCTCATGCGCAGCACGACGGGCTTCGGATAGTGCGCGGCCGCGATGCGGGCGACGCCGCGGGCGAGCACGTCGACGAAGAACTCCTCGCGGGAGGCGTAGCCCCGGGTGAGGTCGTCGATCTCGCGGCGGACCTGCTTGTCCTCCAGCTGGTCGTAGCGCACCAAGGCCATGGGATGGACCTTGATGTGGTTGGAGACGATGAACTCCATGCGCGCGAGCCCGACGCCGTCGGTCGGCAGCCGCCACCAGCGGAAGGCGGCGGACGGGTTGGCGAGGTTGATCATCACCTTGGTCTTGGTGGCGGGGATCTCGGAGAGGTCGGTCTCCTCCACCGCGAAGTCGGCGATGCCCTCGTAGACCCGGCCGACGTCGCCCTCCGCGCAGGAGACCGTGATCTCCATGCCGTTCTCGAGCACCGACGTGCCGATCTCCGTGCCGACGATGGCGGGGAGCCCCAGCTCGCGCGAGACGATCGCGGCGTGGCTCGTGCGTCCGCCGTGATCGGTGACGATGGCCGCCGCCTTCTTCATGATCGGCACCCAGTCGGGGTCCGTCATGGTGGTGACGAGCACGGCGCCGGGCTCGAACTTCTCGATGTCCGCGGGCGTGTCGAGCTTGCACACGCGGCCCGCGCCGATGGCGTCGCCGACGGAGAGACCCTCGACCAGGAGCCTGCCCTTGCTCTTCAGCGCATAGGACTTGAGCTGCCCCGCCTCGCGGCGCGACTGCACGGTCTCGGGCCTCGCCTGGACGATGAAGAGCTCGCCCGTCTCGCCGTCCTTGGCCCATTCCATGTCCATGGGCTGGCCGTAGTGCTTCTCGATCGCGGTCGCCCAGCGGGCGAGCTGCATCACCTCCGCGTCGTCGAGCGTGAAGCGCCGGCGCTCGTCCTCCGTCGTGTCGACCGTGCGCGTGGGGAACCGCGCGCCGGGCGCGGAGAACACCATCTTGCGGCTCTTGGCGCCGCGCGCCTTCTCGACGATGGGGGTCAGCCCCGGCGTCTCCAGGAGCGGCTTGAAGACCTGGAACTCGTCGGGCTCGACGATGCCCTGCACCACGGTCTCGCCGAGCCCCCAGGCGCCGGTGATCAGTACGGAGCGGGGAAAGCCGGTCTCGGTGTCGATCGAGAACATCACGCCGGAGGAGGCGATGTCGGAGCGCACCATGCGCTGGACCCCGACGGAAAGCGCGACCTTCATGTGGTCGAAGCCGTGGTTCTCGCGATAGGCGATCGCCCGGTCGGTGAAGAGCGAGGCGTAGCAGCGCCGGCAGGCGTCGAGGAGCGCGTTGTTGCCCTCGATGTTGAGGAAGGTCTCGAGCTGCCCGGCGAAGCTCGCCTCGGGCAGGTCCTCGGCGGTGGCCGAGGAGCGCACCGCGACCTTCGCCTTCCTGCCGTCCGTCGCCATCTCGGCATAGGCGGCGAGGACCGCGTCGCGCAGGTCGTCCGGGAAATGGGCCTCGAGCAGCAGCCCCCGCACCCGCTCGCCGACGGCGTGGAGGTTCGAGAGGTCGCTCTCCAGCCCGCCGATCGCCTCCGTGATCACCGGGCCGAGATCGTTCGCCTCGACGTAGCGCCAGTAGGCGGCGGCGGTGGTGGCGAAGCCCCCGGGCACCCGGATGCCTTGCGCGGCGAGGTTGCCGATCATCTCGCCCAGCGAGGAATTCTTGCCGCCGACGAGCGCGCCCTCGCCTCTCGTCAGGTCCGAGAGGGGCAGCACCAGTTCCTTGTCCTTGCTCATCCGGGGTCTCCCTGTGGCGTGTTCGTGGCTGGGGCCGGCTCCCGTCCTTCGACGGCGCGGGCCTGCTGCGCTTCGCGGACCGGCACGTCCACGTCGGGCCGGCTCTCCCGGACGAGCCCGAAGGTGAAGCTCTGGCCGGGGCTGATCTCGCGGGCATGCCCGCGATAGGCGATCGAGACGGGCGGCGCCGACATCGTGCGGCTAGACACCGTGAGCGTGTCCTGCGTGATGGAAAGGTCGAGGATCTGGCGGCGGAAGCGCACCGTCGTCTCGAGCCGCGTCACCTCCTCGGGCAGGCGCGGGTCGAGCACGAGCGTGCTCGCCCGCATGCGGATGCCCGTGTAGCACCGCTGGAGCAGGTCGACGGTGCCCGCCATGGCGCCCAGATGGATGCCCTCCTCGGTCGTGCCGCCCTGCACGTCGGCGATGTCCGAATCGAGCGCCTCGAGCGCGAGCCGCCAGGACGCCTTGCGGTCGGAGCGGGCGAGCACCCAGGCGTGCGTGACGAAGGACAGGGTCGAGCCGTGCGAGACCCGCGCGAGGTAGTAGTCGATCGTGTCGAGGATCTGCGCCGAGGAGAAGGCGTAGCCCAGCCGGTCGAGGATCTCGCGGATCTCCTCGCGGCTGAACAGGTAGAAGATCATCAGGACGTCGGCCTGCTTGGAGACCTTGTAGGCGTTCGCGTCCTCGCCCTCGGCCTCGAGGATGCGGTCGAGCCGCTGGAGGCTCGGCCAGCGCGCCCGGTAGCCGGCCCAGTCGAACTCCTTCAGCGCCCCGTAGCCGTCGAACTGCGAGATCACCCCGTCGTGGAAGGGAATGACGAGGCCCCGTGAGATCGCGTCCCAGCGGGCGATCTCCTCGGGCGAGATCGCGAGCGTCTCGCACAGGCGCCTCCGGTTGTCGTCCGGCAGCAGGTCGAGCACGTCGCTCGCGCGGGTGAGGAGCCAGGCCACGATGAAGTTGGTGTACGCGTTGTCGTCGAGCCCGCCCTCCGTGGTGGCGTCGCGGCCGGGGTAGCCGTCGTGGAACTCGTCGGGGCCCATCACCCCACGAATGGAGAACCGCCCGTCCTCGCGCCGCTCGGCGAGGCTCGACCAGAAGCGCGCGATCTCCAGGAACAGCTCCGCGCCATAGTCGCGCAGGAACTCGCGATCGTCCGTCGCCTCGTAGTATTGCCAGACATTGTAGGCGACCGCCGCGCCGATGTGGCGCTGGCGATAGGAGTTGTCCGGCAGCCAGCGGCCGGACATCGGGTTGAGGTGGACGGTCTGCGTTTCCTCACGCCCGTTCGAGCCGCTCATCCAGGGGAACATCGCGCCGGCGAGGCCCTCGGCGCGCGCCGCGCGGCGCGCCTCGCCGAGGCGCCGCCAGCGGTAGCGCAGCAGCGCCCGGGTCAGCACCGGCAGCCGCAGCGTCAGGAACGGGAAGATGAACAGCTCGTCCCACATGATGTGGCCGCGGTAGGCCTCGCCGTGCCAGCCCCGCGGCGGGACGCCGACGTCGAGATCGACCGAATGCGGGGAGGCCGTCTGCAGCAGGTGGAAGACGTGCAGCCTCAGCTTCAGCTGCGCGCCGCCGTTCTGGGGGCTCTCGACGCGGATGTCCGCCTGGTCCCAGAGATGCCGCCAGGCACGCGCGTGTGCCTCCCGGGCGACCTCGAAGGACGCGACCCGGGCGACGCTGCGGCAGGCCTCGTGCAGGGGTTCCGCGACGGCGTGGTCGTGCGCGTTGAAGTAGGCGGCGATCTTCTCGACGCGCACGGAGCGACCGGCCTCGGCTTCGATCTCGAGCTCCTGCCAGGCGGATGCCGCGAGCGCCTCCTTGCGGTCGGAGAGGATGCGTGCGCCGTGCGTCTCGACGGCGAGGCGCTGGGCGAGCGCCACCTCGCGGCGCGCCTGGACGAAGCGGGTGCGCAGCGCGACGACGCCGTCCTCGCCGCAGGTGGTCTCGGGCGCGGCGAGGTGGCGCCCGTCGAGGGCGCGGTAGCGCTTCACGCCCCGATTGACCACGCCCCCGTCGACGCCCGCGCGCAGGCCGAGGCGGCCGGACCAGTTCTCCGGCGTCAGCGTCACCGCGAGCGCGCACAGGTGCGGATCGTCCATGGAGACGAGCCGCTCCTCCTGCCAGCGCGTGATCCGTCCGCCCGCGTCGCGCATCCGGAACCCGCGCCGCAGGAGCCCGTCCTTCAGGGAGAGTTCCTGGCCATAGTCGAGCCGCTCGTACTCCCCCGCGTGGAGCCAGGGTCCGTCCTCGGCGCGCAGGTGCAGCGGCAGCCAGTTCGGCAGGTTGACGAGGTCCTCGTTCTCGACGTCCCGGTCGCCGACCCGGGTCGTCAGCCGGTCGTAGCCGCCCGCGAGGTACGTGCCGGGATAGTGCACGTCGTCCGCGCGGGCGTCCGCGGCCGCCGCGCGGGAGACGACATACCCGTTGCCGAGCGCGCAGAGGACCTCCCGGAGGCCCTCGGCGCCGGGATCGAAGCCGTCGTATCCGAGTGTCCACTCGCCGCGCATGCGCTTCCCCGCGCTCGCCCCGGGACGAGCCGCGGGGCCTGCCTGGATGTGCCGCCGCGTCGAGCCCGGGTCGGCCCGTGTGCGGCGGAGTCGGACGATGCGGCACAATAGCGCGCGAAACGCGCCTGTAGCTCCGGCTGGACCCGATCGGGGTTGGTACGGAGGACCGACAGCGGACCGATCGCCCCGTTCGCCCCATTCGCCGCCGGCAGCCGCTCCGTGCGGGCTGCCGCGGCCGACGTGCCGACGTGCGCGCGCGAGGCCGGGTTCGCCCGCGCATCGAGAGTGAGGCCGGATACGTTCGGGGTCGGGGCGGGCTGGCCGGCGAGCTGGCGGGATGGGGCGCGCCGGCTGGGGTGCGCTGGCTGGGGCGGCAGGATTCGAACCTGCGTATGGCGGTACCAAAAACCGCTGCCTTACCGCTTGGCGACGCCCCAATGCGGCGGGTGGACCCGCGGCGGTCGCGGACCATAGTGCGCTCGTGCGCGCGAGGCAACGTGTTTCGGCGAGGCCCCGCCGGCCTGCCGAAAACGTGCCGCACACGCCGAAACAGCGCTTGCGCCCCGCGATCCCGCCCGCTATATCCCCGTCCTCACCAGGAGATCGGAGTGTAGCGCAGCCTGGTAGCGCACCTCGTTCGGGACGAGGGGGTCGCAGGTTCGAATCCTGCCACTCCGACCAAACACTCCGAGAGCGATCTCACTCCCGCTGCGATGCTGGGCCTCGAGACGCCGACCACGTCACGCATCGCGCGAACCGCGATCAGCGGCGCAGCATCCCTCCCAGCACCCCACGCACGATCGCCCGGCCGACGGTCGAGCCGGTGCGTCCGCCGATGGCGCGGCCGATGTCCGCCGCTGCCTGGCCGGCGACGCGGCCGACGACGGTGCGGGTGACCTCGCGGGCGACGCGCTGGCCGGTGGTGAGGCGCCCGCGGCGTCCGCCGCCGGCGTTCCCTCCGACGCCGAAGAAGCCGCCGAGCGCGTCGAGCAGGTTCCCTTTCTCCTCGGGGATCTCCTGCTCGCGCAGCGCCTCCTCGGCGCGGGCGGCGAGAATTTCGTAGGCGCTCTCGCGGTCGACCGGCGTGTCGTAGCGGCCCGCGAGCGGGCTCGCGCGGACGATCCGGTCGCGCTCCGCTTCGGTCGCCGGGCCGACGCGAGCCATCGGCGGGGCGACGAGGGTGCGCTCGACCACGCTCGGCGCGCCCTTCGCGTCGAGGGTGGAGACGAGCGCCTCGCCGACGCGCAGCTCGGTGATGGCGGTGGCGACCGCGAAGGCTTCGTTCTGGCGGAAGGTCTCGGCGGCGGCCCGCACGGCGCGCTGGTCGCGCGGGGTGAAGGCGCGCAGCGCGTGCTGGACGCGGTTGCCGAGCTGCCCGAGCACCTCGTCGGGCAGGTCGAGCGGGTTCTGGGTGACGAAGTAGACGCCCACGCCCTTCGAGCGGACGAGGCGCACGACGCGCTCGATCGTGTCGAGGAGCGCCTTCGGCGCGTCGTCGAAGAGGAGATGCGCCTCGTCGAAGAAGAACACCAGCACGGGCTTGTCCGGGTCGCCGACCTCGGGGAGAGTCTCGAACAGCTCGGACAGGAGCCACAGCAGGAACGTGGCGTAGAGCCGCGGCGTCGCCATCAGCCGCTCGGCGCACAGGAGGTTGATCGTGCCCCGCCCCGTGCGGTCGGTGCGCATCAGATCGCGGATGTCGAGCGCCGGCTCGCCGAGAAAGGCCTCGCCGCCCTGGTTCTCGAGCACCAGGAGCTGGCGTTGGATCGCGCCGACCGACGCCCTCGAGACGTTGCCGTAGAGGGCGGAGAGCTGCTTGGCGTTCTGCGCGACGAAGGCGAGCAGCGCACGCAGGTCCTTCAGGTCGAGGAGGAGGAGCCCCTCTTCGTCCGCGAGGCGGAAGGCGATGTTGAGGATGCCCTCCTGCGTGTCGTTGAGATCGAGGAGCCGCGACAGCAGCAGCGGGCCGATCTCGGAGACGGTGGCGCGGATCGGGTGGCCCCGCTCGCCGAAGAGATCCCAGAACACGACCGGATAGTCGTCCGGCGCGTAGGGAACGCCGATCTCGGCGGCGCGGTCGACGAACGGCTTCTTCGAATCGCCCGCCTGGGAGACGCCGGAGAGGTCGCCCTTGACGTCCGCTGCGAAGACCGGGACGCCCGCGTTCGAGAAGCCCTCCGCGAGCGTCTGCAGCGTCACCGTCTTGCCGGTGCCGGTCGCGCCGGCGACGAGGCCGTGGCGGTTGGCGCGGCGCAGGAGGAGCGTCTGCTCGAGGAGGGGCCCCGCCTCGCCGCGCCCGTCTTCGCGGCGGCTCTTGCCGATCAGGATGCCGTCTTCGCCCACGTCGCCCCCGGGAGTGTCGTCGTCCACGGCGGGCATTCTGGCGCGACGGGGACGTTCCCGCCAGTGGCACGCGCACGAAAACGGCCGGGGCTCGCGCTCCGGCCGTCCGATGTCGTCGAGGCCTCGGGCCGGACCCGTGGGGCCTCACTTGCCCCGGAGCGTGTCCTTGATGCCGCCGACCGTGTTCTGGGCCTTGCCCTCGGCCTGCTGCGCGCGGCCCTCCGCCTGCGTCTTCTGGTCTCCGGTGACCTTGCCGACGGCTTCCTTCGCCTTGCCGGCCATGTTCTTGGCGGAGCCTTCGGTGCGATCGTGATCGATGGCCATGTGCGTCTCCCTGGATTTGGGCGTGCCCCGTGCGAGGCGATGCCCGTCGTCGAGCGAACCCGCCGGGCGACCCGGAGTTCCGTTCCGGGGAGCGAGGCGCCCTGCGGGCGTCGGAGCGGGCCTTGCGCTTCGGGGACGGCTCTGCGACCCATGTCTCCCCGACTCGGTTTGGAAGAGACGAGCCCGCGCCGAGGCGGGCGAAGACACGGAGACGACGACCATGGACGACCTGATCGCCCGCATCACCGAGAAGACGGGCCTCGATCCCGAGACCGCCCGCAAGGCGGTGGGCATCATCCTCGCCTTCCTGCGCAAGGAGGGGCCGCCGGCGGAGGTGAACGCGCTCATCGCGGCGATGCCCGCAGCGGAGCAGGCGATGGCCGACGGCGAGGAGGCCTCCGGCGCCGGCGGGCTGATGGGCTCGATCGGCGGGATGATGGGCGGCGGCGTGATGCAGCTCGGCGGGAAGCTGATGCAGATCGGCGTCGACATGGGCCAGATGCAGCCGCTCGGCCGCGAGCTGTTCGCCTACGGCCGCGAGAAGGTGGGGGAGGACACGCTCGGGCCGATCGTGGGATCGATCCCCGGGCTGCAGCAGTTCGTCTGAGACGGGCGCCCGGCCCGTCGCCGGCGGTGCATCCGTGGGATGCCCGTCGCGTGCGACACGGATGCGAGGCCCCGCCCCTGGCGAACCGGCGGGGGGGACTATACATTGATGCTCGAACGCGCTTTCATCGACCTCGGGCGCGTCGCCCGAGCGGGGCGTCCGGTCCAGCAAGAGAATGGATGACCCGGCTGTCATGGTTCGGTGGGACTTCGAAAGGGGAAGCGTGGGTGGCGGGCCGCGAGGCGGGCCGCCCGGCGTCGGGCAGCCGATCGTCGCTTCCGACCCCGACGACGGGGGCGGCGGCAACGGCGGGGGCCGTTCGGGCACGGCGATCATCACGCGTACGAAGCCGCGCACGAAGAAACCGAATTTGTATCGCGTGCTGTTGTTGAACGACGACTACACGCCGATGGAGTTCGTCATCCACGTCCTCGAGCGGTTCTTCCACAAGTCGCGAGAGGACGCCACGCGCATCATGCTGCACGTCCATCACAACGGCGTGGGGGAATGCGGCGTCTTCACCTACGAGGTGGCGGAGACCAAGGTGACGCAGGTGATGGATTTCGCCCGCAAGCACCAGCATCCGCTGCAATGCGTCATGGAGAAGAAGTGAGCCTTTCCCTCACGAACTCGTAGAGGCCAGCCTTGCCGAGCTTTTCTCGCTCTCTCGAACAAGCCCTCCACCGGGCTCTCGCCCTCGCCGGCGAGAGGCGCCACGAATACGCGACGCTGGAGCATCTCCTCCTCGCGCTGGTGGACGATCAGGACGCGGCCGCCGTGATGCGGGCGTGCAACGTCGACATCGAGGCGCTCAGGCGAAACCTCGTCGAGTACGTCGACAACGAGCTGGCGAACCTCGTCGCCGATCACCGGGCGGACGCCAAGCCGACCGCCGGGTTCCAGCGCGTGATCCAGCGCGCGGTCATCCACGTCCAGTCCTCGGGCCGCGAGGAGGTGACTGGGGCGAACGTGCTCGTCGCGATCTTCGCCGAGCGCGAGAGCCACGCCGCGTACTTCCTGCAGGAGCAGGACATGACGCGCTACGATGCCGTCAACTACATCTCGCACGGGATCGCCAAGCGCCCCGGCGCCACCGAGGCGCGTCCGCCCCGCGGGGCGGAGGAGGAGAGCGGCGAACGCCCCTCCGGGGACGAGGGCGACACGCGCGGCAAGAAGAAGGGCGACGCCTTGGACGCCTACTGCGTGAACCTCAACAAGAAGGCGCGCGAGGGCAAGATCGATCCCTTGATAGGGCGCGAGGGCGAGGTGCAGCGCACCATCCAGGTGCTCTGCCGCCGCCAGAAGAACAACCCGCTCCTCGTCGGCGATCCCGGCGTCGGCAAGACCGCGATCGCGGAGGGGCTGGCGCGCAAGATCAACGAGGGCAAGGTGCCCGACGTGCTCGCCGACGCCACCGTGTTCGCCCTCGACATGGGCGCGCTGCTGGCGGGCACGCGCTACCGCGGCGACTTCGAGGAGCGCCTCAAGCAGGTCGTCAAGGAGATCGAGAACCATCCCAAGGCGATCATGTTCATCGACGAGATCCACACGGTGATCGGCGCCGGTGCGACCTCGGGCGGGGCGATGGACGCCTCGAACCTCCTCAAGCCCGCGCTTGCCGCCGGCTCCCTGCGCTGCATCGGCTCGACGACCTACAAGGAGTACCGCCAGTACTTCGAGAAGGACCGCGCGCTGGTGCGCCGCTTCCAGAAGATCGACGTCAACGAGCCGTCGGTGGCGGACACGATCGAGATCGTCAAGGGCCTCAAGCCCTACTACGAGACGTTCCACAAGCTGCGCTACTCGAACGACGCGATCAAGGCGGCGGTGGAACTCTCGGCCCGCTACATCCACGACCGCAAGCTGCCCGACAAGGCGATCGACGTGATCGACGAGACGGGCGCCTCGCAGATGCTGCTGGCGGAGTCGAAGCGCAAGAAGACGATCGGCGTGAAGGAGATCGAGACCACGATCGCCTCGATGGCGCGCATCCCGCCCAAGACCGTCTCGAAGGACGACGCCGAGGTGCTCGCCAACCTCGAGACCGGGCTCAAGACCGTGGTCTACGGCCAGGACGCGGCGATCGGAGCGCTCACCTCGGCGATCAAGCTCGCCCGCGCGGGCCTGCGCGAGCCGGAGAAGCCGATCGGCAACTACCTGTTCGCCGGCCCCACCGGCGTCGGCAAGACGGAGGTGGCGCGCCAGCTCTCGAAGTCTCTGGGCGTCGAGCTCCTGCGCTTCGACATGTCGGAATACATGGAGCGCCACACGGTGAGCCGCCTGATCGGCGCGCCTCCGGGCTACGTCGGCTTCGACCAGGGCGGGCTCCTCACCGACGGCGTCGACCAGCATCCGCATTGCGTGCTGCTGCTCGACGAGATCGAGAAGGCGCATCCGGATCTGTTCAACATCCTGCTCCAGATCATGGATCACGGGAAGCTGACGGACCACAACGGCAAGCACGTCGACTTCCGCAACGTGATCCTGATCATGACCACGAACGCGGGCGCGGCGGACCTCGCCAAGGCCGCCTTCGGGTTCACCCGCCAGAAGCGGGTGGGGGACGACCAGGAGGCGATCAACAAGCTGTTCGCCCCCGAGTTCAGGAACCGGCTCGACGCGATCATCTCCTTCGGCAACCTGCCGCGCGAGGTCATCGCCAAGGTGGTGGACAAGTTCGTCCTCCAGCTCGAGGCGCAGCTCGCCGACCGCAACGTCGGGATCTCGCTGTCGGACGCGGCCCGCGACTGGCTCGTGGAGCACGGCTACGACGAGACCATGGGTGCGCGGCCCATGGGCCGACTGATCCAGTCCTCGATCAAGACGCCGCTCGCCGACGAGGTCCTGTTCGGGCGCCTGAAGGACGGTGGCTCGGTGGAGGTCATCGTCGAGAAGGACGTCGACGGGCTCGACAAGCTCGGCTTCGCCTTCACCTCCGCGCCGGAGAAGCCCGCCAAGGTGAAGCTCGAGAAGCCGACCGATCCGCCCAAGAAGGCCAGGCGCAAGCCGCGCACCGCCAAGAAGCCCACGCCGAAGAAGCCGGGTGACGGCTCCGACGGCGGCGGCAACGGCGGCGGCGGCGTGCGCACCGTACCGAAGGTGCCGCTGGTGCGCGCATGACGCAACGCGATCTCGACGAGGCGGTGGCGCGGCTGCGCGCCGCCTCGTTGCGAAACGACCCGGCCGTGGCCGACCTCGCGCCCGACCTCGGCCCGCCCCGCGGGCGACCGGAGGCGGCGGGGCAGGGGCCGCTCGATCCCGACATCATCGAGGCGCATGCGCACGTGGTCGACGGCCATGGCCCGACGTCCGGGTTCGCGCCGGCGTCGCCCATGCCGGAAGGCGGCGCCGTACCGCCTCCGGCGGCCTTCGTGCAGCCGCGGCCGGACCGACCCGCAGTGCCGCCGGTCGAGACGCGGCCGGCGCCCGCTCCCCGGGCGGGGGCGGCGCAGCCGGCTTCCGAGCCCGCGCGTCCGCGGCCCGTGGCGCGCGAGAACGCCGCTCCGGCCCCGGTGCTCGATCCGCAGGACCGGCGGACGCCGCGCGCGCCGGCGCGCGGGGACGACGCGGCCCTCGCGACCCACGACGCACCGCCGTCCGGCCTCACGGCACGCCTGCCGACTTTCCTGAGGCCACGCGGGGCGGCCACGGCGCAGCCGGAGGTGGAGGCGCAGCCGCAGCCGAGCCGTCGGCGGGCCGAGGCGCCGCCGAGACCGCGCGAGCGCCGGCGTGGCACGATGCGCCCCGCGCCGCGCACGGCCAAGGAGCAGCGCTGGGAGCGGCGCCGGCGTCGGCACCTGTTCGAGGAGATCCTCGGCTGGGTGCTCGTGCCGGTAATCCTGGTTGCGCTCTACTGGGCCCTCGTGGCGGGCCTCGCCTTGTTCGGGCTGACGATCGACGACGTGGTGGAAGGGTTGCGTCAGGCCTGGGACGCGCTGAGCTGAATCCCGGCACGAGGCGGCGCTGACGCCGAACGGGCGGAAGCGCCACGCTCCCGCCCGGAGATCCCGCATCGGTCGGGGGGCCGTCAGCCGCGGATCATGTCCTCGAGCTGCGAGCGACTCAGCCCGTCGATGCTGCGGGCCTCGGCCGCGTTCATCCGCATGTCGGCGCCGGCGAGCCGCTGGAAGAAGCTCTCGACCGTGCGGGAGGACAGGCCTCCGATGCCGAGGTCGCGCAGGCCGGCCTGGAATTCGTCGAAGGTGACCACCTCGTCGGCGCCGGCGACCGCGGAGAAGTCGAACGCCCCGCCGCGCGCGAGCTCCCCGAAGCGCTCCGCGAACGTCTCGGTCGACATCGTGGTGCGTCCGAAGCCGTTCTCCTCGTTGGTGAACTCGTCGAGGTTCAGCCGTTCGTCCGCTCCGGCCAGGCGATCGAAGACATCGTCGATCGCCGCCTGGTCCGTGATGCCCGCCCGGTCGGCGATGGCGCGGAACTCGTCACGGTCCATCACCTCGTCGGCGCCGGCGTCCCGGCCGAAGTCGATGTCACGGGGGGAGGCGAGGGCGTCGAAGCGTTCACGGAACGCCTCGGGCGACAGCTTCGTCGAGCCGAAGCCGTTCTCCTCGTTGCCGAACTCGGCGCTGCTCATCTCGCCGTCGGCCCCCGCGACACGGTCGAAGACATCGTCGATCGCAGCCTCGTCCGTGATGCCGGCGCGGTTGGCGATGGCGCGGAACTCGCCACGGTTCATGATCTCGTCGGCGCCGGCGGCGGTATCGAAGCAGATCTCCTCGGCGTCCGCGGCGAGCGATTCGATGCCCGCCTCGAACTCCCGTTCGCTCAGCTCTCCGTCCGCGCCGGCGAAACCGAGCCAAGTGTCGGTGAGCGTATCGACGGAAAGGGACCCACCCGAGGCGACGTTGTCGAAGATGCTGCCCGCCGTTTCCTCGGACACGCCGAGCTTGCCGAACGTCGCGAGGAACTCGCCCCGGTCGAAGGCCCCGTCGGCCCCGGCCATGCGGCGGAGGCCGGCGTCGAGCTCGGCACGGTTGAGCGAGGCGTCGGCGCCGGCCAGGCGGCTGAAGGAGAAGTCCATAGACATAGCGATACCTCTCATTGCTCCGATTGGAGGCACCATACTATTCGAGTCTCGTGGCGTCAACTATCAATTCAAAAAGCGCCATCAATATAATAAACATGTATTATATATGGCGTTGATCATAACCGTGACGAGATGCGCGCAGCTGTCTCCGCGAGAGTCGCGCCGTCGGCCATCGCCCCGGTGTGGGGGCGCAGCGGCGTGCCCTCGAACCGGGGGATCACGTGGACGTGGAGATGGAAGACCACCTGCCCGCCCGCGCTCTCGTTGAACTGCTGCACGGTGACGCCGTCCGCCCCGAGCGCCTTCATCGCCGCGCGGGCCACGCGCTGCGCCGTCTCCATCACCGCGGCGAGCGCCTCGGGCGGCGCGTCGAGCAGGTTGCGGCAGGGCGTCTTGGGGATGACCAGGACGTGCCCGTCGCCGCGGGGCATGATGTCCATGAAGGCCAGCGTCGCCTCGTCCTCGAAGACCCGGTGCGCCGGCATCTCGCCGCGCAGGATCTTGGCGAACACGTTGCTCGGGTCGTAGGCGGTATCGGGCATGACGGGTCTCCTGCGTCGGTGGCGCCGGGCGAGGAGACGACGGGGCCGGGCGGCGGTCAAGCCGTCGGCGGTGCGATCGCTCAATCCCCGGTCCGCTTGAAGGGGAGTGCGGCCTCGAGCACGGCGCCGACGTCTTCCACGTAGGCCCGTTCCCCTTCCAGGTAGTGCGCCACCGCCCGCTCCAGGCCGCGGTCGGCGATGAGGTGCGCGCTGTGCGTCGCGACCGGGCGATAGCCGCGCAGCAGCTTGTGCTCGCCCTGCGCACCGGCCTCGACGCGCTTCAGGCCGTGAGCGATGGCGAAGTCGATGGCCTGGTAGTAGCACACTTCGAAATGCAGGAAGGGGTGATCCTCCACGCAGCCCCAGTTGCGCCCGTAGAGCGTCTCGTCGCCGATGAAGTTGATCGCGCCGGCGACGTGGCGGCCGTTCCGGCGCGCGAGGATCAGGAGCACCCGCTCGCCGAGCCGCTCGCCAACGAGGGAGAAGAAGCGGCGGTTCAGGTACGGCCGCCCCCACTTGCGCGAGCCGGTGTCGACGTAGAACTCGTGGAAGGCGTCCCAGTGCGCCTCGCCGATCTCGGCGCCGCGCACCCAGTCGATCTCGATGCCGGGCGCGAGCGCGTCGCGGCGCTCGCGCCGTATGGTCTTGCGCTTGCGCGAGGCGAGCGTCTCGAGGAAGGCGTCGAAGCTCGCGTAGCCGTCGTTCAGCCAGTGGAACTGCTGGTCGATGCGCTGCAGGAAGCCCTCGCCGGCGAGCCGTTCGCTCTGCGCCTTCGGCAGGAAGGTGAGGTGGATCGAGGAGGCGTTCGCCTGGGCGCGCAGGGCCTTCAGCCCGGCCACGAGCGTCGCCCCCGCCTCCTCCGCGCGCTCGCCCGGACGCACCAGGAGGCGGGGGCCGGTCGCCGGCGTGAAGGGGACGCTGACCTGGAGCTTGGGGTAGTAGCGTCCGCCTGCGCGCTCGTAGGCGTCCGCCCAGGCGTGGTCGAAGACATACTCGCCCTGGCTGTGGGTCTTGAGGTAGGCGGGCGCGCAGGCGACCAGCCGCCCGGCCGCGTCCTCCACGAGCACGTGCGCGGGCGCCCAGCCGGTGCGCGCGCCGACGCAGCCGGACTCCTCCAGCGCCGCCAGGAAGGCGTGCGCGACGAACGGGCAGTGCGGATCGACGCCGAGCGCCGCCGCCTGCGGGCCGAGCGCGCAGGCGTCCCACTCGGCGGCCGGAACGGCGGCGATCCGTCCGGCGATCTTGACGACGAGATCCGACAGGGGTTCCTCCCGCCCGTTCGGCTTTGGAGATAGGCGCGGCGCGCGTTCGGGCAACGGGGATCGAGGCGCGGGGTCGGGACGTGCTCACCGAGTCGGTGTATCGCAGATTGCGACGGCGAACCGGTCCAGCACCATGATCATCTCCGGATCGTCCAGCAGCGGGCGTCTCTCCACGACCGCCAGACCACTTTCTATGCTGCGTTGGAAGACGGCGAGATTGCGTTCGCCGTTCAGCCGCGAGTCGTAGAGGATACCATCGGCCTTCGCGGCGTGCTCGTGGATTGCGAGCGCCCACGCGCGGCCGAGCGTCTGGTCGGAGGCGCGAACGGCGTCTGTGGGTATTCCCGCTCGGATGATCCCATCCCCCGTCAGATCGAGGACGTTGAGGTCGCGCCGTACCTCGATCGTCGCGATCGTGCGGTCCGCGAGCTCGGTCATGCCGAGCGCGAAGCCGTCGAATGTGCCGACAGCGCGATCGCGAAGGACCGCCTCGAGAAAGCAGACGCTCGTCGAGGTGCCGAGATACACCACCGCGTAGCGCTCCGCCTCGGGCCTATCCGTGCGCGGATCGCCGAAGCGGCTCGGCGCATGGCCGAAGCCGAGCGGATCGGTGAAGGCGCGCCACGATATGCGCTTCCAGCGGGATCCCGCTCGGACGCTGCCGAGTTCGAGCCGGGAGGACGCGAATGACGCCGGTGGCAGGACTCCGGCCACCTCAGGCGAAATCCCCGGCGGCCATGCTCTCGGCCGCACGAAGCGCTTCCGCGTCGCGCCCGGTCGTCAGCGCGTCGCGGCCGGTCAGCCCGCCGAGGGCGCCGTGCGGCTGGACCAGGAAGCGATGGACGGTCCAGGGGTCGTCCCCGAGAATGGCGAAGAGGCGCGGAAGCGCGGGCCACGGCTTGCCGTTCGCGCCGATCTGCCAGGCCGGGTACCGGTAGCCCCGCTTGGCGCCTTCCAGGGCGAGCAGGCGCCGGCGCTGGCGCCAGACGTTCACGGTCTCGCGCGAGACGGCGAGGCGACGGGCGAGCGCGTCGCCGCCGAGCATGTCCTCCTGATCGAGCGTTCGGGCCGCGAAGGCAGAGCCGCGCTCTCGGGCGCGGGCGAGCGCTTCCTGGATGGTGCGAGACGGGGCGGGGCCTCCCTCTGCGGCTGCGACTTCCGCACGAGCCCGCAGCGAGGAGGATGCGCGCTCGCCCGGCCGTTCGGCAGCCGCGGGAGCGACGCGGAACGCGATCGTCCGCGCAGGTGCGCCCTCGGACTTCATCTCGCGCAGCCGATCGGCGACCTCGCCGATCGTCGTCTCCGGTCCGACGAGCAGCGCGCGCCCGCGCGGGCCGATCACCCGCCATTCGCCCGAGCCGGCGCGCTCGCCGGACTTCGTTCGGCGCGCGGTTTCGCGTGGCTTGGTGGATCTCGCCATGGCTCCGCCTCCAGCCGAGAAGCTGCAGCGCATTACGGCATTTGTCAAGTTCGTCAGGGACGCATCACCCGCCTCACGCCGCCGACCACCGGCTCTCCAGCCCCGGCGGTCCGGTGCGCTGGGCGAGGCCGCGGGCGTGGAGGTCCTCCAGGTGGGCGAGCACGTTCAGCGCCGCGGCGGGCTTCAGGGCGGGAGCGAGGCCGCGGTAGACGGTCTCGACGACGGCGTGGATCGTGTCGTCGCCGGCGCGAAGGCGGCCGAGGATCGACTCCTCGCGCAGCCGGCGATGGCCGATGATGGCGCGCACGAAGCGCCCGGGCTCGGTGACGGGACCGCCGTGGCCGGGCCAGTAGATCGTCTCGTCGCGGGCGAGCAGCTTCGACAGCGAGGCCATGTAGGGGCCCATCGCCCCGTCCGGAGGGCCGATGAAGGTGGTCGACCAGGCCATCACGTGGTCGCCGGAGAACAGCGCCTTCTCCTCGGCGAGCGCGAAGGCGAGGTGGTTCGCGGTGTGGCCCGGCGTCGCCACGGCCTCGAGCGACCAGCCGGGTCCCGCGATCCGCTCGCCGTCGGCGAGCACGCGGTCGGGGGCGTAGGCGCGATCCCCGGCGGTCTCCATCGTGTCGACCTCGCCGGCGGCGAGGTCGCGGGAATTGCGGTGGGGCGCGCAGCCGACGACGGGCGCGCCGGTGATCTCCCGCAGCGGGGTGGCGCCCGGCGAATGGTCCCGGTGGGTGTGTGTGACGAGGATCGCCGCGATCCGCTCGCCCTTCGTCGCCGCGAGGAGCGCCGCGCGGTGGGCGGGGTCGTCCGGGCCGGGGTCGACGACCGCGACCTCGCCGGTGCCGACCACGTAGGTGCAGGTGCCGGTGAAGGTCACCGGCCCGGCATTGCCGGCGACGATGCGGCGTACGAGCGGGGAGACCCGCACGCAGGCGCCGGCCGGCTGGTCGAACGTCGTGTCGAAGCGCGGGGTCTCGCTCATCGGGGGCTCCGGTGACGGCGCGGTTCGCGGGATCTCGGGAGCGGCACGGCGAGCCGGGCCGCCCTCGACGCGAAACCGCCGCCGGCGGGAGCCGGCGGCGGCGAAACTGGTGGGGATGACCTCTTGTAGTCGTTGCCGCGCCTGCATGCCGGCGCGGGGGTCTCAGATGGCTCCGACGACGATGGCGCCCACGAACACGAGCGCGGCACAGAAGACCGCGATGTTCAACTTCGGTACCAGATGAAGCTTCGCGTAGCGGCTCATGACACATCCTCCCTGCCGAGGGACCGCAGACAATTTAGCAGGCAACCGGCGTACCGCAAGCATCGCCGCGCGCTTTGTCGCGGGCAGCCTCGCCGGATCCTGGTTAATAATCGGTTAAAGCATTGAAATAGCTGAAATCGCGGCAAATTCTCCACATCGGTTCATCGCCGCGCGGCGAGCGCCGCGGCGACGAAAGATCCCGCCGCGAGCGCCTTCTCGTCGCGCCCGAAGCGCGAGATCGTCTGCACGCCCACGGGACGCCCGTCGGCCGTCCGGCAGCCGGGGACGGCGACGCAGGGGTCGCCCGTGAGCGTCCACAGCCGGTTGAAGGCCGACGATCCCGTCGCGCCGAGCCCCCGCGGCGCCGGGCCGGGCGCGGCGGGGGTGAGGATCGCGTCGACCTCGGCGAAGAGCGCGCGGCCGGCCTCCCGGGCGCGGTGGACCGTGCGGCGGGCCTCGTCGTAGCTCGGGGCGTCGACCGACTGCGCCTCGTCGAGGAGGCCGCGCAGGAGCGGGGGCAGGGCGTCACGATGGGCGTCCCATTCGAAGGCGAGCGCCTGGGCCGCCTCGAAGTCCTGGATCGTGCCGTGGAGCCGCCAGGCCTCGGCCCAGAGCGGCGGCGCCTGGAGACGAACCACGCGCGCCCCGGCCCGCTCGGCGGCGCGGGCGGCCTCGTCGAGCGCGGCGGCGGCCTCGGGCTCCGGGTCGCCGGCGAAGTCCTGGGTGAGGACGCCCAGCCGCAGGCCCGTGAAGGTCGTGAGCGGATCGCCGCCGGGCAGCGCGAGCCCCGGGCGGCGCGCGAGGGCGGCCAGCGCGTGGGCGACGTCGGCCACGGTCGCGCCGAAGACGCCGACCGTGTCGAGCGTCCACGAGAAGCACTTGACGCCGACGGTCGGCAGCAGCCGGGCCGAGGGCTTGATCGCGGCGGTGCCGCAGAAGGCGGCGGGGCGGATCACCGAGCCGCCGGTCTGCGTGCCGAGCGCGAGCGGCAGCATGCCGGCCGCGACCGCGGCGGCGGAGCCGGAGGACGAGCCGCCGGGCGTGCAGCCGGGCGCCGCCGGGTTTCGCGTGGCCGTCGGGTCGAGATAGGCGAAGGGCGTCGTCGTGGTCTTGGCCAGCGGGATGGCGCCGGCGCGCCGGGCCATGGCGACGACGGCCGCGTCGGCGCGCGCGACGTTGCCGTCGTAGAGCGGCGAGCCCATGCCGGTGGGCAGGCCCGCGACGTCGATGATGTCCTTCACCCCGAGCGGGATGCCGGCGAGGGGGCCGGCGCGCGTTCCGGCGCGCGCCGCGTCGTCGAGATGGACGAGGGCGCCGATCTCGGGCTCGTGCGCGGCGATCGCCGCCCGGCAGAGGTCGAGGACGCCCTGCGGGGAGAGGTCGCCGGCGTCGATCCGGCGCAGGAGGGCGAGGGCGGAGAGCATGTGGCGACGGTTCCCGGTCTCGTGTCCGGGAAGCCTAGCACGCGGGCGCCCGCCCGCGCTCGCGCGGGAGCGCACGATCGGATGGGGCGCGTCGCCCGCATCCGCCCGCGGGGCGTGCCGAATCCGTCGGCACGGCTCTTCAACGCCGCGCGCGGCGTGCCTATGTGAAGGGTCGTTCACTCCTGGAGATCGACATGAACGCCAGCACCTTCAACGCCTCGGATCTGCTGCGTCGCTTCAAGACGTGGGAGATCGTGGCGATCGTCGCCGGCCTCGCGGTGTACTGGCCGATCGGCGTCGCCTTCCTCGCCTGGAAGCTGTGGAAGCTCCGGGACGCGGGCGCCTTCGACTGGCCGTCCTTCGACGCGCGCTTCGACTTCACCGTCGGCGGCACGGGCAACGAGGCGTTCGACGCCTACAAGCGCGAGCAGCTCGCCCGCCTGGAGGAGGAGCGGCGCCGGCTCGACGAGGAGCAGCGGGAATTCGCGCGCTTCCTCGACGAGCTCAAGCGCACCCGCGACCGCGAGAGCTTCGACCGCTTCATGGCCGAGCGCCGCGAGGCGAACGGCGCCTGAGCCGCGCCGCGCGCGAAGGGCGACCCCGGCGCGCGCCTCCTCCGCGCGCCTCCTCCGCGCGCCTCCTCCGCGCGCCTCCTCCGCGCGCCTCCTCCGCGCGCCTCCTCCGCGCGTCTCCTCCGCGCGTCTCGAATCGGGGCGGCGGAGGCCGGGCGTGCTCAACACGCCCTTAACGCGATCGGCGGCATTCTCGGGGAATGTCGCGTCGCGTATCGACAGGTCTCCTCGCCGCCTCCCTCGCTCTCGCGCTCTCCGTGGCGCTCTCGGGCTGCGGGTGGTTCGAGGTCGAAGAGCGAGAGCCTTGGCGTTCGCAGGCCGAGGTCGCCTGCCTCGCCCGCCAGGACGTTCGCCCGACGGCCTACATGTCCCAGCGCCCGCGCCTCGACGGCCCCGGCACCTGCGGCATCGACAAGCCCTTCGAGATCACCGCGCTGCTGGACGGGCAGGTGCGCCTGAAGCAGGAGGCGACGCTCGGCTGCCCGGTGACGGCGGCCACCGAGCGCTGGCTCTCCGAGATCGTCCAGCCGGCGGCGCTCGTCTATCTCGGCGCGCCCGTGGTGGAGATCGATTCCGGCTCTTATGCCTGCCGCACCCGCAACCACCGGCCCGGCGCGCGGCTCTCGGAGCACGCCTTCGGCAACGCCGTCGACGTGATGTCCTTCACGCTCGCGGACGGGCGCCGGATCACCGTGCGCGACGGCTGGCGCGGCGCGCCGGAGGAGCGCGGCTTCTTGCGCGAGGCCTTCGTCGGCGCGTGCGAGCGCTTCACGACCGTGCTCGGCCCCGGCTCGGACGGCATGCACGAGGACCATTTCCATCTCGATCTCGCGCGCCACGACGCACGCGGGGAGCGGCGCTACTGCCGGCCGCAGATCGAGTTCGAGTCGCGCCTGGGCGATCCGCAGCCGCTGATCGGGGCGAGCTTCGGCGGGCAGTCGCCCGCGTTCGGGCCGGATGCGTCCCGCGCATCGACGCCCGCCATGTCCCCCGCGCCGACGCCCGGGCTGCCGAGCCTGCCGCCGCTCGGCGCGCGGGTGACGGGCGCGCTCGGCGCGCCGCTCGTCCCCCCGGCTCCCGTCGGCGGGGTCTACTGACGCGCCGGCGTCACTCGCGCGGCTCGCCCGGCGGATCCTGGTAGGTGAGCGGCAGGAGCTGCTGGAAGCGCGCACGGACCACGTCGTAGCACTCGCACGAGGTCTCGTGCAGGCCGGGCAGGTCGACGCATTCGATGAGGCCACGGCGGTAGCGGATCAGGCCCTGGTTCTGCAGCGCCCGCGCGGCCGCGGTGACGGTGGTGCGCTGGACGCCGAGCATCTCTGCCACCGCCTCCTGCGTGAGGGGGATGACGTCCGAGCCGGTGCGGTCGCGGCAGGTGAGGAGCCAGCGGCAGAAGCGCTGCTCGACCGAGTGGAGTGCGTTGCACGCGACCGTCTGGAGGACCTGCGAGAGGAGCGCCTCGGTGTAGCGGTCGACGAGGTCGCGCAGGGCCGCGCTGCGCTCGAGCGCGGCGCGGTAGCGCGCCACCTCGATGCGGCGGGCGCGGCCGGGGATCTGGACGACGCCGCGCGTCGCCGCCTGGCGGGTGCCCGAGCCCGTGATCAGGCCCACCGCGCCCTCGCGGCCGATCGTGCCGGCCTCGACGCTGGAGCCGTCGCGCATCAGGGTGACGAGCGAGACCACCCCGCTCTGCGGGAAGTAGACGTGCTCGATCGTGTCCAAGGCATCGAACAGCACGTCGCCGCGCAACAGCGCCGCGGGCGTCAAATGCGGCCTGAGGAGCTCGAAATCCTCGGGTGGAAGGGCCTTCAGGAGCCTGTTCTCGTCGTCGCGGAGCCGCAATACGGAGCGCATCGGTTCGTGTCCTCGGAATTGTCCGGACGATGCGCCGATACCGGCGCAGCGCCCGCCCCCCTCGTTCTGGCGGTCGTCTCAGCCATCGCCTTGCGTCACCCCATGACCGCGCGGCGGGTGGACCCTCCGTCAGTCACAACCAGATTTGCAAGCGCGTCTGTCATCTAGACGACTATTACCGGATGTATACCGCCTCTTTCTATGCAAAATTTCCGAAGCTGTCTCCATTCTGCCGGAGGGAGCTGCGTCCCGCCAGGGTCGACATCCGTCGGTGGCGGAAACGTCCCCAGGTTCGACGAATCGTGCTTGACAGCGTGACGTTGAACAGCTATGAATTGAGCACGGTCGATCAATGCGTTCGCCATCTTTCGACCGGTGCCGCAGGCGCCTCGGATACAACCGGGGCGCTTTTTTCATGCGGGCACCCGGCCGGCGAGCGCGCGCCTGGACGAGCGGGTGATTCGTTTCGCCGTCCGCAACCGAGGATCAACCGATGGCTGCGGAGAGCGGCACGGCGGCGTGTGCCGGCGGGCCGGATGCGGCCCGCCTCGCGGCGGGCCTGCGCCGGTTCGTCGAGGAGCGGCTCGACGCCTTCGCGTGCTCCGAGGAGCGCCACGACCCGAAGACCACGGCCCGCACGGTGGGAGACCTCACCCGTTGCCTGAAGGAGCTCGTGGCGCTCGAGCGGGCGCTCGGCGCCCCCGGCGGGGAGGACGAGGATGACGACGGGTGCGACGGCGGCCACGCGGGAGACGACGCGGCGGCGCTGGCCGCCGGAGCGCCATCTCGCTTGGCTGATCTCGTTGCGGGGGAGGTTGAGCGCCTGCACGAGCCCGGCGGAGCGCGAGGCGATCTGGACGCGGTATAGCGCGCGGCTGCGGCGCTACGTGGAGGGGAGTCGGGGCGCGCCGGCCTGGGCGCTCGCCGCGCGGGAGGACCAGCTGCCGCCGGCGGCGGCGCGGGACGGGTCGGACTGGACGATCTGGCTCGTGCTCGGCGGGCGTGGCGCGGGCAAGACGCGCACCGGCGCGGAATGGGTCCGCGGCATGGTGCTCGGCGCACCGTGGCTGACGCGCCGCCGCATCGGCAAGATCGCGCTCGTGGGGGAGACGTTCGCCGACGTCCGCGACGTGATGATCGACGGGCCGTCCGGCCTGCTCGCCATCCACCCCAAGCGCGAGCGCCCGATCTGGACGGCGACGCGCCGGCGGCTCGAGTGGCCCTCGACGGGCGCGGTGGCGCTCGCCTTCTCCGCGGAGGATCCGGAGGCGCTGCGCGGGCCGCAGTTCGAGGCGGCCTGGGCGGACGAGCTCGGCAAGTGGCGCCACGCTGACGCGACCTGGGACCAATTGCAGTTCGGGCTGCGGCTCGGCGAGCGGCCGCGTGAGGTGGTGACGACGACGCCGCGCACGATCCCCCTCGTGCGCCGCCTCGTCGGCGATCCGCGCGTGGCACTCAGCCGGGCCGCGACGGAAGCGAACCGGGCGAACCTGGCGCCGTCCTTCCTGCAGGCGGTGGTCGACCGCTACGCGGGCACACGGCTCGGGCGCCAGGAGCTCGACGGCGAGCTGATCGAGGATCGCGCCGACGCCCTGTGGACCCGCGACGGGATCGAGACCGCGCGGGAGGAGCGCGCTCCGGCGCTGCGGCGCATCGCGGTGGCGGTCGATCCGCCGGCGACGTCCCGAAAGGGCGCGGACGCCTGCGGCATCGTCGCGGCCGGAATCGACGCGCAGGGCGTGTGCCACGTCCTCGCCGACGAGAGCGGGGAGGGCATGCGGCCCGAGGCCTGGGCTTCGCGCGCCACGATGCTCTACCGGCGGCTCGAGGCGGACGCCCTCGTCGTCGAGGTGAACCAGGGCGGCGAGATGGCCGCCGCCGTGATCCGCGAGGTCGACCCGGGCTGCGCCGTCGTCTCGGTGCGCGCGACCCGCGGCAAGCACATGCGCGCCGAGCCCGTGGCCGTGCTCTACGCGCAGGGCCGCGTTCGACATGCCGGCGCGTTTCCCGCGCTCGAGGACGAGATGGCGGACTTCGGGCCGGAGGGCCTGAGCGGCGGGCGCTCGCCCGACCGGCTCGACGCGCTGGTCTGGGCGATCACGCACTTGGCGCTCGGCCCGAAGCCCGCGAGCCCGCGGGTGCGGATCGTGTGATCCCCTCTCCCCGAGGGGGTGGACGATGCGCACGTCTGTCGCGCCCTCGCGGTTCTCGACGAGGCCGTGTCGAGGAAGTGCACGGACAGCGCCTGCGAGCCCTGTCCTTCCCCTACAGGGAAGGAGAGCGACTGCTCGGGCCGAATTCCCTCACCCCCGGCCCCTCTCCCATCCGGGAGAGGGGAGAAGGAGATGTCCTCATGAAAGCGCTCATCCAGGCCCTGGCGCGGCTCGCCGCGCCGGGGCGGAAGGCGTCGCGCGCCGGGGCGGCGGTGGCGTTCTATCACGGCGGGCGGCCGGTCTGGACGCCGCGGGACTACGCCGCCTTCGCCCGCGAGGGCTACCAGAGGAACGCCGTCGTGCATCGCTGCGTGCGGCTCCTCGCCGAGGCGGCGGCGTCGCTGCCGCTGACCCTCGTCGAGGGCGGGCGGGAGCGGCGGGCGCATCCGCTCGTCGACCTCCTGCGCCGGCCCAACCCGCGCGAGGAGGGCGGGCGCCTGCTCGAGAGCGTCTACGGCCACCTGCTCGTGTCCGGCAACGCCTATGTCGAGGTCGCCGCGATCGACGGCACCCCGCGTGAACTCTACGCGCTGAGGCCGGACCGGATGCGGGTCGTGCCCGGGGCGGACGGCTGGCCGATCGCCTGGGAATACCAGGTCGGGGGGCGCACGGTGCGGTTCGCGCGAGACGCGGAGGGGATCGCGCCGATCCTGCACCTCAGCTTCTTCCACCCGACCGACGACCATTACGGCCTCTCGCCGATGGAGGCGGCGGCGGGGGCGCTCGACATCCACAACGCGGCCTCGGCCTGGAACAAGGCGCTCCTCGACAACGCGGCGCGGCCCTCGGGCGCCCTCGTCTTCAGCGGGGACGCCAACGTGTCGGACGCGATCTTCACCAAGCTCAAGGCGGAGCTCGAGGAGACATACCAGGGCGCGCGCAACGCCGGGCGGCCGATGCTGCTCGAGGGCGGGCTCGACTGGAAGCCGCTCGCGCTCTCGCCCAAGGAGATGGACTTCGTCGAGGCCAAGGCCGCGGCGGCGCGCGAGATCGCGCTCGCCTTCGGCGTGCCGCCGCTGCTGCTCGGCCTGCCGGGCGACGCGACGCACTCGAACTACGCGGAGGCCAACCGCGCCTTCTACCGCCAGACCGTCATCCCGCTCGCCAAGCGCACGGCGCAGGCGCTGGCCTCGTGGCTGTCGCCCGGCTTCGGCGCCGACCTCGTGCTCGAGCCCGATCTCGACGCCATCGAGGCGCTCTCCGAGGAGCGGGAATCGCTGTGGCGGCGGGTGTCGGCGGCGACGTTCCTCACCGACGAGGAGAAGCGCGAGGCCGTCGGCTACGGGCGGGGCGGGTCGTGAGCGGCGCGGCCGGCACGCCCCCGCCCGCGACCGGCGTCGCGGACCTGCTCCAGCGACTGCTCGCGGCGGTCGCCGAGCGCGGCGACCTCGCGCATCTCGCGCTCCTCGCCTGGGCGCTCGCCGCCTCCCTCTTCGCGCTGATGCTGCTGCGTGAATCCGCCTCGGCGAGCCGGCGCTTCGACGCCTTCGTGCGCGAACTCGCCCGTTTCAACCGCCGTTTCTCGGGAGACGACCGATGACGAGGATCCTGAAGACCCTGGTGCGCCGCACCGCGCCGCCGCCCGATCCGGCGCAGGCGACGATGCGCGCCTTCGTGCTCACGCTGGCCCGCCTCGCGGCGGCGGGGCGGGCCACGGGGGAGGCCGGGCGATGACGGCGCTCGCCTTCGTGAACGACGCGGCCGCGAAGGGGGCCGGGCGCGGCGCGCCGGAGACGAAGCTGCTGCCCGCCAAGCCCGACATCGTCGACGAGAGCGGGATCTTCGAGGGCTACGCCAGCCTCTTCGGCGTGACCGACCTCGCCCGCGACGTGGTCCAGCCGGGCGCGTTCCGCAAGAGCCTCGCGACCCGCGGTGCGCGGGGCGTGCGCATGCTCTGGCAGCACGACCCCGGCGAGCCGATCGGCGGCTGGCTGAAGCTCGAGGAGGATGCCCGCGGGCTGCGCGTGCGCGGGCGCCTCAACCTCGCGGTCGGCCGCGCGCGGGAGATCCACGCGCTGATGCGCGAGGGCGCGATCGACGGGCTCTCGATCGGCTACCGGGTGACCAAGGCCGCCGCCGACCGGGGGACCCGCCGGCGGCTCCTGCACGAGGTCGACCTGTGGGAGATCTCGATCGTCACCTTCCCCATGCTCCCCGCCGCGCGGGTGGCGGCGGTGAAGGGCGCCCCGCCGACGCTGGCGCAGGCGATCCGCCGCGCCGCGAAGAAGCTCTTCCCCGGCCACGCCCCCGCGGCGGCGTGACGCTCCCGCCCCATCGGGGCGGGGACGGCGAGCGCAGCGAGCCAGGGGCGGGGTCCCGCGGGGGGCGCGTGGAATTTCGGCTGTCGCCGAAGCGCCTGTCGGCGCACCCCCTCCGTCTCGTCGGCTTCGCCGCCTGTCCAGCTGATAAAAGGTTGACAGATCTGACCGGATGAATGGTTGACAGATCAGGGTTGG
>NZ_JBGMWH010000011.1:0-117490 GCF_041514305.1 Salinarimonas chemoclinalis | reverse complement strand
TGGAGAATGGCGCGCCCGAAAGGATTCGAACCTCTGACCCCCAGATTCGTAGTCTGGTGCTCTATCCAGCTGAGCTACGGGCGCCTGCCGTCGCGGCGATCTGATTGCGTCGTCGCGAGGCCGGTGGAATAGGAAATCCCGGCGGGCTTGGCAAGCGGGTTTTCGCCTCGCGACGCACTTTTTTCGGGCGCCGGCCTCGAACCGTCCTCGGATTGGCGCGCGGCCGCGGGTCAGGCGCGCTCGCGGGGCCGATCGGGGATCTCGATGCGGAAGGCGGCGCCCGTCAGCGTCCCCGCCGGGTCGCTCCCGTGCACGATGCGCCCGCCGTGCAGCCGCACGATCTCGGCGCAGATGGCGAGCCCCAGCCCTGTGCCGGAGGCGCGGGCGGCGCCCTTGAACGGCTCGAACAGGTGCTCGAGGGCCTTCGCCGGCAGGCCGGGGCCCGAATCGCAGACCTCGACGATGCAGGCACCCTGCGCTCGACGCGCGGAGATCCGCAGGACGCGCGCCTGCGCGGGCATGCGCGCCATCGCCTGGACCGCGTTGCGGGCGAGGTTGACGAGGACGCGGGCGAGCTGCTCGCGGTCGGCGTCGATCGTCAGGTGGGGCTCGACGTCGAGCTCGAGCCGCGCCGCGCCCTCGGGGGTCGCCTGCACGTCCGGCCCGGCGAGCCCGGGCACGGCCTGGAGATCGGCGAGGATCTCGACGAGCGGCAGCACGCGCCGGCGCGGCGCGGGCTCCACCGCGCGACCATAGGCGAGGGTCGCCTCGGAGAAGTCGATCGCGCGCTGGAGCGTGCCGATGAGGCGCGGGGCGATGCGCTGGACGGTCGGATCCTCGACGTCCGCGAGCCGGTCGGAGATCAGCTGCGCGGAGGCGAGCATGTTGCGCAGGTCGTGGTTGATCTTGGCGACGCCGAGCCCCAGCTCCGCGAGCCGGCGCTTGGCGCGCAGCTCCTGCGCGAGCGCGCGCTCCGTGCGCTCCAGCGCCCGTTCGGCGGTGCCGATCTCGTCCGTGCGCCGGCTCGGCACGATGATGCGCGAGGCGTCCTCCGGCTCCTCGGAGAAGCGTTCGAGGTTGGCCGAGAGCCGGCGCACGGGGCGCACGATCACCGCCTGGAGCGAGAGATAGACGAGTCCCGCCGTGATGCCGGAAATGATCAGGGACAGGATCAGGATGTTGCGCGAGAAGGTGAAGAGCGCCTCGCGCAGGGGTTCGGGGTCGATGACGATCTCGACGAAGTCGATCTCCGCGGCGTTCGGCCCGGTGCCGTCGCCGACGACGCGCATCATCCCAGGCGCCCGCCCGGCGAGCGTGGCGAAGGCGGCGGGGATGGCCTCGAACGGAGACTGCGTGCGCAGGTCCACCGTGCGGGCGATCTCGGGCGGCATGCCGACGTCGACGGCGAGGAGGCGGCGCGTGCCGCCACCGCGGACCGCGACGAGCTCCGCGCCGACGCCCGCGAGCAGCTTCTCCTGGAGGCCGGGCATGTCGGCGTCGCCCGCGTCGAGGACGAGTGCGGCGATCTGCGCCGCCGCGAGCCGGTCGGAGAGCCAGCTGCGCTGGAAGTTCGCGACCGAGGGCACGTAGATCAGCACCTCGGCCAGCATCACGAAGGCGATGGTGAGGAGGAGGAGGCGTCCCGACAGGCCGACGACCGGGCGCCGCCGCCGCGCGGCCGGGCCCGCGAGGCCGTCCTGCGCGAGCCCGCGGGTCGGTTCGGCGATGGTCGCGTCGTCCATCGGGCCTCCAGTCCCGCCCTCAACCCAGCCGGCGCATCAACCGGCGCCAGCGCTGGACCCACGGATTCGCCGCGAGCGGCCGCAGGTCCTCGACGGCGGCGCGCTTCGTCAGCTCCGACCAGGTCGGGTACGGCATCACGATCCCCGCGAGGTCCCGCGCCTTCAGGCCCTCGGCGAGGGCGAGCGTCCAGGGCGCGATCAGCTCGCCCGCGTGCGGCGCTGCGATGGCGCAGCCGAGCACGCGCCCGTCGCGCCCCACGAAGGCCTTGATCAGGCCGTGCGGGCGCCGCTCGGCCTTCGCCCGGTCCAGCTCGCCCACGGGCCAGCGCAGGATACGAGCCTTCGCGTCCCGACGAAAGGCCTCCGCCTCGGAGAGCCCGACGCTCGCGATCTCCGGGTCGGTGTAGACGACGCGCGGGATCGCCGCCGTGTCGAGCTTCGCCGGCAGGCGGAAGAGCGCGTCGCGCACGACGAGCGAGGCGTGCTGGCTCGCCGCGTGGGTGAAGCGCAGGTCCCCCGTGCCGCCGGTCGCGCAGTCGCCGATGGCGTAGATCCGACGATTGCCGGTGCGCAGCCGCGCGTCGACGCGGATGCCGGAGGCGTCGTAGGCGACCCCCGCCGCCTCGAGGCCGAGATCGTCCACCGTCGGTCGGCGCCCAGCGGCCACGAGGACGTGCGAGCCCTCGAGCACCTCCTCCGGGGCGCCCGCCCCCGCGCGGACCCGGAGGCGCACGCCGTCCGCGGTCGCCTCGGCGGAGAGGACCGCGACGCCCTCGCGCAGGTCGACGCCCTCGGCGCGCAGGGCGCCCGCTGCGACGGCCGCGACCTCGGGGTCCTGTCCCGCCAGAGCCGGGCCCCTCGACAGGACGACGACCGCCGCGCCGAGTCGGGCATGCGCCTGGGCGAGTTCCATCCCGACCGGCCCGGCGCCGATCACGAGGAGACGGCGCGGGCGCTCGGACAGATCGAAGACCGTCTCGTTGGTGAGATGCGGGACGTCGGCGAGGCCGGGGATGTCGGGCACGCGGGGGCGCGAGCCCGTGGCGAGAACGAACCGGCGGGCGCGCACGCGCGTGCCCGCGACGTCGAGCGTGCCGCGGTCGAGGAAGAGGGCGCGGTGCGGGAGCACGGTGACGCCCATCGCCCGGTAGCGCTCGACGGAATCGTTGGGCGCGATGTCCGCGATCACCCCGCGGACGTGGGCGCGCAGCACGGCGTAGTCGACCCGCGGCTCCTGCGCCGCGACGCCGAAGGGCGCGCCGGCGCGGATCGCATGGGCGTGGGCGGCGGCGGCGATGACGGATTTCGAGGGAACGCAGCCGGTATGGAGGCACTCGCCGCCCATCCCACCGATGTCCCCGCCGCCGCTCCCGGCGCTCTTCTCCACCAGGACGACGGAGGCGCCGAGGGATGCGGCGACGGCGGCGACGGACAATCCCGCCGCGCCGGCGCCGACGACGCACAGATCGGGCTGGAGCGTGTCGGTCATCGCGATCCTCGTGCCCGCTGTCGCACGCGTCCGGGTCGGTGGCAAGGGGGCCGATGGAGCCGAATCACCGGGCGGCTCCGGCCTGCGCGGAGGCGGCTGCAACACGAATTAATAAGCATGGTGCAACAAAAGTGGACCGAATCCGGGCGGTACGGCAAGACTTCGCGACCCCCTCCGCATGAGATCGAAAGAACTCGCCTCGGAGGCGAAACCGATGCGAACACAATTTCAGGCGAATATCTACCAGCGTCGACGTTTCAACCAACATATGTTAGGCACGTTTAAATTGCACTCTGCGTCGCCCTTGGCGAAGTCGAACACGGGCGCCACGCTCGCCCTCGGTCATTGGGGCGTCCATGCGGCTTCCGTGTGACGATTCGAAGACCCGCATGGGCATCCCTCGGGAAGCAGCCTCGAGCCCTTCACCGGCAAGGGTTTCGCTCACCACGTACGCCCGCGCGTCCCGCATGCCGGGCATCGCGCGAGCGTAGCGGTCCCGACCGAAGCGGTGCGGATTCGACATATTCTGATTTGGCGAATCCGCACGATGGAGACTCGAAACCCTGCATTCTCCGAAGGCTCCGATCCGCCGTCGTCGCCGTTATGCATCTGCATTTACGAGACTTTCGGCATCTCTCGTGGATTTTCACGCAACTCCGGCGACGTCCCGTTATTCTATCCGAGGGGCATCCAGGCACGGGTCCCGACGCAGGATTTCTCGCGCAGTTCCATTTACAGGCACGGAAAAAACGCATATCTCCTTGAGCACACTCAACCCGAGATCAGTGGAAGCCCATGTCAACTCGTTGCCCCACCGACATCGACCGCTTCGTCGGTCAGCGTATCCGCCTGGCGCGCCGTATCGCCAAGATGAGCCAGCAGAAGCTGGGCGAGCAGATCGGCGTGACCTATCAGCAGATCCAGAAGTACGAGAACGGGACCGACCGCATCGGGGCCGGGCGCCTGCACCAGGTGTCCCTCTCCACCGAGCAGCCGATCGAGTTCTTCTTCTCGTTCGGCGAGGAGGTCGAGGCCAAGCAGAGCGACCGGCAGGACATCCTGGCGGACGACGGCGTGCAGCGCCTGATCGTCTCGGCCTCGAAGATCCGCTCGCGCAAGCTCCTCGACAATCTCGCCCAGATCGCCGAGACCTTCGCCACCGCCGAGGTCGGCGAGGCGCCGAAGGCCTGATCCCGGGCGGCTTCCACGCGAGCCGCCGCATCGAAAGCGGCTTCGCGGCGCACGGGGACCCCACGGGTCCCGTGCGCCGCGGTGCACCTCTCCGGTCTTCTCGCCAGAGGCTTCTCGGCCTAGGCTCCTCGCTTCGGCGAACGCGCGCGAGAACGGAGACGACGGCGATGCGTGCCTTCCACGACCCCAGGTCCGCAACCCACGATCCGGACACCTACTTCCGGCGCGGCGCGATCGTGGCGCACCCCGAGCAGGCCTCACGCTACGCGATCCTGCGCGACGCGATCGCCGCGCGCCACGACCTCTCGGCGCCCGCAGAGCACGGCGAGGCTCCGATCCTCGCGGTCCACGACGCCGGCTACATCCGCTTTCTCTCCGAAGCCTGGGATCGCCGCGCCGAGCTGCCCGGCAGCGTCGACGAGATCCTCTCCGGCCACTTCGCCCGGCCCCACATGAGCCGTCGGCCAGAGGGCCTGCTCGGGCTCGTCGGCTACTACACCGCCGACACCTCGACGCCGATTCGCGCCGGCACGTGGGATGCGGTGCGTGCCGGCGCCCAGGTCGCGGTCAGCGCCGCCGACGCGGCGCTCGCGGAGAGGCGGGCCTACGCGCTCTGCCGCCCGCCGGGCCACCACGCCTACGCCGACTCCGCCGGCGGCTTCTGCTTCCTCAACAACAGCGCCGTGGCCGCACAGCGCCTGCGCGAGACACATGCGCGCGTCGCGATCCTGGATATCGACGTCCACCACGGCAACGGGACCCAGGGCATTTTTTACACATGTGGTGATATCCTCACCGTGTCGATCCACGCCGACCCCGCGGACTACTTCCCCTATTATGCGGGCTACGCGGACGAGATCGGCGCGGGCGACGGAACGGGCTTCAACCGAAACCTGCCCCTCGCCCACGGCTCGGGAGACGCCCCCTGGCTCGCGGCGCTCGCCGAGGCGCTCGACGGCATCGCCCGCTTCGCGCCCGGCGCGCTGGTCGTTCCGCTCGGTCTCGACGCCTCGGAGGACGACCCGATCGGCGCGCTTCGCGTCACCACCGACGGCTTCGCCCGCGCCGCCGAGGCGATCGCCGCGGCGCGCCTGCCCACGGTCATCGTGCAGGAGGGGGGATACCTCTGCGAGGCGCTGCCGCGCAACCTCTCGGCCTTCCTCGACGCCTTCGACGCGGCCGCGGGCTGAGCCGCCTCAGAGCCCCGTCGCGCCCATCAGCCAGGCCGTGGTCGGCCCGTCCGCACCCACCGGGACCGCGAACACGACGGGCGTCTCGTAGGGATGGACCTCGCGGATCGTCGCGCCGACCGCCTCTTCCAGGCCGCGGCGGGTCTTCACCAGCCCGACGATCTCGGTCGCCTCCTCGATCGCGCCCTCCCAGGCGTAGACGCTGCGCATGCCCGGGATCAGGTTGACGCAGGCCGCGAGGCGGCGCTCGACGAGGGCACGCGCGACGGCGCGCGCCGCCGCCTCGTCGGGAAAGGTCGTGTAGACGAACAGCGGCTCATCCATGCTATGCCTCCTGGCGAACACCCGTGTCCCAGCCGTGCGATAGGTGCCGCATCCCGATGAGCCGTGACAAGACGATCGCCTTCGTCGCGAGCGAGCATCCCGAGGCGCAGGCCGCCGCCGAGCGGCTGCGCGCCCGCTATCGCAACGTGCCCGCGCGGGAGGCGGACGTGGTCGTCGCGCTCGGCGGCGACGGGCTGATGCTGCAGACGCTCCACCTGTTCATGGGCGTGGAGAAGCCGATCTACGGGATGAACCGCGGCTCGGTCGGGTTCCTGATGAACGACTACCGCGAGGACGCGCTGATGGAGCGCCTCGCCGCCGCCCAGCGCGCGGTGGTGCACCCGCTCCTGATGACCGCGCTCGACACGCAGGGGCGCACCCACACCGCGCGGGCGATCAACGAGGTCTCGATGCTGCGCCAGACGCACCAGGCCGCGAAGCTGATCATCGCGGTCGACGGCAAGGTGCGCATGCCCGAGCTGATCGCCGACGGCCTGCTGGTGGCGACGCCGGCGGGCTCGACCGCCTACAACTTCTCCACCGGCGGGCCGATCCTGCCGCTGAACGCCCCGCTCCTCGCGCTCACCCCGATCTCCGCCTTCCGTCCCCGGCGCTGGCGCGGGGCGCTGCTGCCGGACCACGCGCGGGTGACGATCGAGGTCAAGGAGGCGGAGCTGCGCCCCGTCGCGGCGGTCGCCGACCACACCGAGTTCCGCCGCGTCGTGCGCGTCGAGGCCTCCCTCGACCGCACGGTGGATCTCGTCATGCTGCACGATCCCGGCCACGGCCTCGACGAGCGCATCCTGCGCGAGCAGTTCGGGCCGTGAGCCGCTTCCCCGAGGCCCGAACGCCGAGAGCCCAGCGATGCGGATCGCCTTCGAGAACCTGAGCTTCGTCGTCGCCGAGGACGACCCGTTCTGGCGCCGGCTCGTCGTCGCCTGGCTCGAGGCCTGCGGCGCCCGCTCGGTACGCGACACGGCGGACGGCGCGCGGGCGCTGGCGCTGATGCGCGAGGCGCCCGCGGACGTCGTCGTCACCGACTGGGAGATGCCGGGCCTCGACGGCATCGCGCTGACGAAGGCGCTGCGCGATCGCGCGGCGAGCCCGAACGCCTTCGTGCCGATCCTGATGCTCACCGCCTACGGCGAGCGCGGGCGGGTGATGCGGGCCATGCGCGCCGGGGTGAACGGCTACCTCGTCAAGCCCGTGACGCCGCGGGCCTTCTACGAGCGCCTGCTCGCCGTCCTGGCCGACACCCGGCCCTTCGTGGCGACGCCGCACTACTTCGGGCCGGACCGCAGCCGCCCGCAGGCGCTCGTCCTGCCGCAGGAGGGGTGAGCCATGCGGATCATCCCCGCCCCGCCCAAGGCGGGCAGGCCCGCGCGGAAAACGTCGCCGAAGCCTTCGCCGAACGCCTCGGCCGAGCCGCGGCCCGGGGCGCCGCGCACGCGCCGCGAGACCGTGCCCGTCCCCACCGACCTGCGCGACCGGGCGCTCGCCTTCGACATGGGCTACGAGGAGGCGCTCGAGGCGTCCGTCGCCCGCGCCGAGGCGGCCGAGGCGCGTGTGCGCGCGCACGCGGGCGACGTCCTCGCGATGGAGGCCGCCCGCTGCGCCGGCGTCGCCGACGGCTTCGCGCCGGGAGACGCGGCCTGCCGCGCGCGCTGCCTGCGCGCCGCCCATCGCCTGCGCGGGACGGCGCTCGGCGTCGCGGCGCCGCAGGTCGCGCGCATGGCGGCGAGCCTCGCCCGGCTCCTGTCGGGCGCCGGCAACCGCACCCCCGCCGCCCTCGTCGCGGCCCACGTCGACGCCGTCCAGGCCGCGACGGACGGCAAGGCGAACGCGCATGCCGCCGAAACCCTGGCACGGGAGCTCGAGGCGGCGGTGGAGACGGTGCTCTCGCGCCTGCGCTGACGCGGCGGGCGGCTTCCCGGATCGGGCGTGGCGGAGCCGGTGCTGCCGCCTCACTGTCGACCCGAGAGCGTCAGCTCCCGGACGACCCCCTCCCCCGCGATCACGACCCGGCGCGCATCCCCGTCCTGCGGATAGACGAGGACCCCGAAGGGCCTGCCGCCGATCGTGCCGGAGACGGCGGCGCCGTCGACGACGATCGCGATCTCCACCACCTCCTCGGCCGGAATGGCGCCGGTGCGGGCGTCGTTCTGCGCCCACGGCGCGGTGGAGGCGCGGGTGCGGTCGAGCACCACGATCCCCTCGGCGGGTCGCAGGCGCAGGCGCGTGCGCTCCCCCGCCCCATCGTCCGCGCCGGGCGTGGCGAGGACGTCGATCGCAGCCTCGCCGCCGCGGGGAATCGCGAGCGTCGCGCGCAGGAGCACGGGCTCGTCGCTCGATCCGATCGTCTCGCCCTCGGCGGAGAGCGGTGCCCCCTCGATCGACGCGATCGGCTCCGGGAAGGCGTCGACGAGGGTCTCGGGGAGCGCCGCGCAGATCGCGCGGTCGTCGTCCGCGCAAGGCGAGAGCGTGTAGGGCAGCGACAGCGCGTGCACCCAGCCCGCCTCGCGCCGCGCCGGTTCCGGCCTCTGGCCGCCGTCCGGAATGACGCCGATGGCCACCGTGCGACCGGCGCCGTCGTCGGCGAGTGTCGGCGCGAGCATCGTGCCGAAGAGGCTGTAGTCGATCCCCTCCGGCCGCGCCGGCGTGAAGCGCACGCCGTCGAAATCGCCCATCCAGTAGAGCGTGCGCGCATGCGCGTCGCGGATCACGGGCGTGCCCATCAGCAGCCAGCGTCCGCCGAAGCGGCGCAGAACCGGCAGCTCCCAATATTGCCCCGGCATGGCAACGTCGCCGGTGTCGAATTCGCCGGCGAAGTCCCACGAGACGCTGTCCTGCGAGGTGAAGGCGAGGATCAGCGCGCGGCTGTCGTCGGGCAGGCCGGCCCCGACGAGGGCGAGCCAGCCGTCCGGCGTGCGGACGGGATAGGGATCGCGCATGTCCTGCCAGCCGGGCGGCGTGTCGTAGGCGATCGTGTCCTCGGTGCGCAGGAAGCCGCCGTCCGCCTGCAGCTCGGCGCGACCGAGGCCCGAGCGATGGCCGTCGACGCCGGTATAGAGGATCGCCGGGGGCTCGGTGTCGGGCACGAAGTTGCCGACCCAGACGCCGCGCCGGTCGAAGCCCGTGCTCGGGAGAAGCGCCGGCGGTCGCACCTCCCAGCGGGAGAGGTCGTCGGAGACGAGGTGCCCCCAGACGATGTGGTCCCAGAACGCCCCGTTCGGATTCGCCTGATGGTAGAGCCGCCAGACGTCGCCGTCGCGGATCAGCGCGTGCGGCTCGTTGGTCCAGCCGGCGGGCGGCATCGGGTGGACGCGCGGGCGCAGGGAGCGACCCGCGAACCAGGCGGGCGGGACGGAGACGTCCGCCGCGCGATCGGCCGGCGCGGCGCGCGGCGTCGGCGGGCCCGCCGCCCCCCGCGCCACGGCGATCTCGCCGAGAAGCCCGTTCCAGATCCCGTAGGGATGCACGTCGCGCGCGCCCGCGAACGGATCGCGACCGATCGAGACGCCCCCGGAAACCGCCTCGGGCGGGGTGCCCGGGCTCTCGGCCACGCGCTCCCCGTCGACGTAGAGCCGCGCGCCGTCGGCGTCGACGACGCCGGCGAGATGCACCCATCGGCCGAGCGGCAAGGCGTCGAAGCTCGCGGCGCGCAGGTCGCCGACCACGAATTCCGGCTGGCGCCACGGCCCCACCGCGAGCCGCAGCGCGGGTGCCCCGGGTTCCGTCGCGATCGAGACGACCGCGGCCGCCTCCACCGGCGGCGAGGCGAGCGCGACCCAGGCGGAGACGGTCAGGCCCTCGCGCGGCGCGACCGTCACCGGCGCGATGCTCTCGCCGTAGGTGGAATTGCCGTCGAAGCGCAGTGCCGCGACCGCGCCGTCGACGACGGGGACGAGCGGTCGATGGGGCGTGCGCGCGACGAGAGCGGGCCAGCCGTCCGGCGCCGCGAGCACGAGCCGCTCCCCTTCGAGCGGGAGGGCGGACGCGCCCCCCGCCGCGAGGACGGCCGCGAGAATCGCCGCCGCGACGCGCTCAGCGCGCATTGTTCGCTTCGCCGACGCTGACGATCTCGCCGTCGAAGCGCAGCCGGAACATCGGCCCCGGCGCACCGGCGAAGCTGCGCTCCTCGTTCGCGGGGTCGAGCTCGAAGCCCCAGGTCTCGTTGAGGTAGCTCATCACGTGCCCGTCCGGCAGGACGAGGAAGGAATAGACCTGCGCCGGGTCGATGCGCGGGTTCGCCGCGACGAGCCCGTGCTCGTTGATCGGCGTCCAGCGCCCCGTCAGTCGCCCGCTCTGCGAATGGAAGCCGTAGAGCCCGCGCGGGCCGTGAATGTCGGAGGCGAAGGTGAAGTCGTGGGTGGAGAAGAACAGGTAGGCCTGCCCGTCTCGGTAGACGACGTGCGGCCGCTCGAGCTGGGAGTTGACGTCCGTCGAGACGATCAGCGGCGGATCGAGCCGCCAATCGCCGTCGTCCTCGCGCGTCATCAGGCCCACGACGCCGTTGTACGGACCGGCGATGCCCGCGCCGTTCGCCGTGAACAGGACGTGCTCGCGCCCGGTGAGCGGATCGACCATGTATTCGGGGTCGCGGAAGCCGTAGACGGCGGAACTCGCGAGGTAGGTCTCCATCGTGTCGTACCAGAAACCGTCGGCCTCGCCGATGATGCGATGCTCGCCGAAGCCCGAGAAGGCGATGCCCTCGCCGCTCGCGGAGAGGGAGGCGGTCACCGAGGCGAGGCGCTGCTCGGCCAGCGGACGCCCCGCCGCCTCGTTGTGGATCGAGATCGGGCGCTCGGGATCGTCGTCGGCGAGGCTCTCCGCATCCGGACGGCCGACCGCCGTGTAGTAGAAGGTTATCTCGCGCGTGTCGGGGTCGTAGAAGGTCGAGCCCGCCCATTGCCGGGAGCCGAGCCCGTCCTCGCGCGTGAAGACGACGCCGCCCGGGCGCCATTCGCCGTCGCGGGTGTACCAGTAGCGCCAGGTCGAGAGCGTGTAGAAGTCCCGGCCCGTCTCCTCGATCTCGGCGAGCTCGGCGCTGAGCCCCACCATCACCACCCAGCCGTCGATCTCCGCGACGGCGCCGTCGGGCGTGCGCACGGGCCAGGCGTCCCACACGGTGACGCCCTCCTCGAAGGGCTCGCGATCGTGGATCATCAGGGGCAGCGTCACGGGCGTGTCCTGGTGGATCGCCTCGACGTCGGCCCGCGACCAGACGGACGCCATGTGGCCGGGAAAGCGGAAGGCGGCGGGGGTCTCGAGCCCACTCTGGTCCGGGCCCGCGTCGCTCGCCTGCGGCCGCTCCGCCCCCGCGGGCGCACTCGCCCCCTGTGCCTGCGCGAGGATCGTCCGCGTTCCGGCGGCGTCTGCGGGCGGGGATGCGATGGGCGGCGACGCCGAGGCGGCGGTCGCGGCGAGGACGATCGCCATGGCGGCGACGACGGTCGGAGGCCGGGTCGGATATCTCATGCGGTAGCTCCCTGATTGGGGGGTTGGCCGCTCTCGATCGACCGACGCGCGAGGCCACGTCGCAGGCGTATCCCGCGGGTCTCCTCGGACCGTTCCGGCGGCTAGGAAAACGGTCAACCGCGGGGCGCGAATTCCGTTCCCCACCGTATTCTCCGCCGGAGGGCGCGAGGTCGGTCAGGTTTCGGTCAGGAAGCCGCGCTATGGATTTCCGCCTCGCCGGGAGGCCGCTCCCGGCCGCCGGGCGCCGATCGGAGGACCCGATGCGCATTCTCCTCGTCGAGGACCACCCGCCTCTCGCGGAGGCCGTGGCGGACGCGCTGCGCCGCGCCGGATTCGCCGTGGACCACGCCCGCACCGCGGCGGACGCCCGTGCGCTCGCCGCCGCGGCGCCCTACGCGCTCGTCCTCCTCGACCTCGGGCTCCCGGACGGGGACGGCATCGCGCTCCTCCCCGCCCTGCGCGCCGGCGGGCGCGTGCCGGTCATCGTCCTCACCGCCCGCGATGCGCTCGGAGACCGGCTCGCGGGCCTCGACGGCGGCGCGGACGACTACGTCGTCAAGCCCGTCGAAATGCCCGAGCTCGTCGCCCGCTGCCGGGCCGTGCTGCGCCGGCCCGGCGATCGGTCCGACACCGTCCTGCGGGTCGGCCCCATCGCGCTCGACACGGTCGTGCGCAGCGTCCGGGTCGGCGGTGCACCCATCCAGCTCGGGCGCCGCGAGGCCGGCGTGCTGGAGCAGTTGATGAGGGCTCCCGGCCGCGTGGTCTCGCGTCGGACGCTCGAGGACGCGATCTACGCGCTCGACGACGACGTCACGCCCAACGCGCTCGAGGCCGCCGTCTCGCGGCTGCGCCGCGCGCTCGACGCCGCGGGCTGCCCCTTGCCGATCGTCACCGTGCGCGGCGTCGGCTGGCTGCTCGCGACGGAGATCGCGCGGTGACGGGGCCGGCGCCGCCGCTGGCGCGCATCCTCACCCGGCGCCTCGCCTGGATCGCGCTCGCCGCCCTCGCGATCAACGCGCTCGTCGTGGGCGTCTACTACGGCTCGGACCGGCAGGCGCTCGAGGAGGAGGCGATCGCGCGGGAGATGGCTCGGCTGGAGGCGGCGCTCTACGGCGCGCCGCCCCGGATCGACGCCTCGGCCCGCGAGATCTTCGTTCGGTACCCGGCGGCCTACGCGTTCGCCCTGGTCGACCGGACCGGCGCGGTTCTCGACGCCGAAAATCCCGCGCTCGTCCCGACCGAGGCCCTCGACACCGGCGCCTTCGCGGACGCCTGGGTCGCCCGCATCGCGCGCGACGGCGGCCGGACGGTCGTGGCGGCGCATGCGGTCGCCTCCGGAGATGGCCTTCGCCTCGTCCTCGTCTTGTCCGGCGACGACCCGGCGGGCCTCCTCAGGGGCGCGCTGCTCGCGGAATTCGTCCGCCACATCTGGCTGCCGATCGTCCCGGTCGTGCTCATCCTGATCGGCACGAACGCCATCCTCGTCCGCCGCGGGCTCGCGCCGGTGGCGGCTGCGGCGGCGTGGGCACGTGCCGTCCGGCCCGGATCGCCCGCGCCCCCTCCCCCACGCGAGCGGGTGCCCGCCGAGATCGCCGATCTCGTCGATGCGACGCAGCGCTCCCTCGATCGCCTCAACGCCGCGCTGGCCGCCGAGAAGCGCCGGGCCGCGGAGGCGGCGCACGCCCTGCGCACGCCGGTCGCCGTCCTCGTGGCGCGGCTCGACGCCCTGCCGCCCGGCGACACGGCGGATCGCCTGCGCGCCGATCTCTCGGCGCTCTCCCGCACCGTCCGCCAGGTCCTCGCCTCCGCCAGTGCCGACGCGCTCGCGATGGACGATGCCGCGACCGTCGATCTCGGCCCCGTCGCCGAGGCGGTGACGGCGAGCCTCGCCGCCTTCGCGCATGGGAAGGGCGTCGCGCTCACCCTGGAGCGCCCGGCCGAACCCGTCCTCGCCCCCGGCGATGCGGACGGGGTCGCGCTCGCGCTCTCGAACCTCGTCGAGAACGCCATCGTCCACGGCGGGCCGGGCGCCGTCGAGATCGTCGTCGGCCCGGGAACCGAGATCCGCGTGCGCGACCACGGCCCCGGCGTCCCGCCGGGTGCGCGCGCGAGCCTGTTCGAGCCGTTCTGGCGCGGCGAGAACGCGCCGCCGGGCGGCGCGGGTCTCGGCCTCGCCATCGTCGAGCGCCTCCAGCGCGCGCAGGGCGGGACGGTGGAGGTCGCATCCGCCGAGGGGGGCGGCGCGGCCTTCGTGCTGCGCTTTCGGTCCGCCGATCGGTGACGCCGTCAGGCTCCCGTCAGGAGAACTGCGTAGAACGGCCTCGTCGGGTCGCGCGGCGATCCACCGAACACGGAGAGAGCGATGAAGGAGATCCAGAAGATCGAAGTGCGGCGCGCGGGCGCCCGGCTCGCGGGCGACGTCGTGATCCGCGTGCCGAAGACCTGGCTCGCGGCCGGCGCGGTGGCGCTGGCCGTCCTCGTCCTCCTCGCCTTCGACTGAACCCGTCGCCGCCGCCGCCCCGCTCTCCAGGAGATCCGTCGTGAAGACCCTCGCCACCTTCGCCTTCGCCTTCGCCCTCGCCATCCCCCTCGCGGCGTCCCCGATCGCCGCCCAGCCCACCGAGGTCACGCCCACCGAGGTCACGCCCATCGCGGAGGCCCAGCGCGGCACGATGGTGACCGTGCGGGGCACGGTCGAGCGCATCACCGACGAGGACGAGTTCCGGCTCGCCGACGCGAGCGGCACGATCCGCGTCTACGTCGGACCGAACTGGGTGCCCGCGGACGTCGGCGAGGCGGTGACGGTGAGCGGTTTCGTCGACGACGGCCTCGGCCCGCGCGAGATCTACGCCCGCACCCTCACCCGCGCCGACGGGACGGTCGTCGCCTTCGAACGGCGGTACGACTGACCCCGGCGCAGGGCGCCGGCGGCGGCACGCCATCGTTCGTCCTGAGCGAACGAGACTCGCCGAACAATGGCGGGTGAAGTACGGCGTACGCTTCGCAGACTTGGCCATGGCGCGACTCTCCCGGCCGCAGCTTAGCCGCCCGGCGCCCCCGCCTCAATCGAACAGGCTCGACACCGAACTCTCGCTCGCGGTGCGGGCGATGGCCTCGCCCATCAGGGGGGCGATGGAGACGACGCGGATGTTGCGGGCGACCTTCACGGCCTCGGTCGGCTGGATGGAGTCCGTGATCACGAGTTCCTTGAGCTTGGAGTTCGCGATGCGCGACACCGCCCCGCCCGAGAGCACGCCGTGGGTGATGTAGGCGGAGACCTCGGTGGCGCCCTCGGCGAGGAGCGCGTCGGCGGCGTTGCACAGCGTGCCGCCGGAATCGATGATGTCGTCGATGAGGATGCACGAGCGCCCGCGCACCTCGCCGATGATGTTCATCACCTCGGACTCGCCCGGCCGGTCGCGGCGCTTGTCGACGATGGCGAGCGTCGTCTCGAGGCGCTTGGACAGCGCGCGGGCGCGCACCACGCCGCCGACGTCCGGCGAGACCACCATGCGCTCGCCGGCGGGCAGGCGCTCCTTGATGTCGCGGGTGATCACGGGGGCGGCGAAGAGGTTGTCGGTGGGGATGTCGAAGAAGCCCTGGATCTGCCCGGCGTGCAGATCGAGCGTCAGCACGCGGTCGGCGCCGGACTCGGTGATCAGGTTCGCGACGAGCTTGGCGGAGATCGGCGTGCGGCCGGCGGTACGCCGGTCCTGGCGGGCGTAGCCGAAATACGGGATCACCGCCGTGATGCGCTTGGCCGACGAGCGGCGGCAGGCGTCGATCAGGATCAGCAGCTCCATCAGGTGGTCGTTCGCCGGGAAGGACGTCGACTGCACGATGAACACGTCCTCGCCGCGCACGTTCTCCTGTAGCTCGACGAAGATCTCCATGTCCGCGAACCGCTTGACCAGGCAGCGCGCGAGCGGGACGTCGAGGTAGGCGGCGATCGCCTCGGCGAGCGGGCGGTTGGAGTTGCCGGCGACGAGCTTCATCGATCACGGAGCCTTCGTGCTTCGGTGGGCGCGGCGTAGCGGACTCGCGCGCGTGTCGCGAGGGGTCATATCGGGTAGGCCGCCATCGGGCAAGCAGTCGTGCCGCGCGCGTCCTCGTACGGTCGCAGCTCGACGAGTACGGGTTGCATCGAACGTCCTGCCAGGATGTTTGTCAATTCGGTGCGGCGCACAAAGTCTGGGCCGGCGCGCCGCCTCAATGAGCCCATTGCCGTTTGGACAGTCCGCTTCCGGCGCGGCATCGCCGCCCTTCCCCCTCGCACGCCGGTCGCATACATCTCGCCCACGATGATCGACGCCCCCGAATCCCCGCCGCCGACGACCGATCCCGACGCGCCGCTCCCGCCGGAAGCCGCGGACGCGCAGGGCACGCGTGCGGCCTTCGACTTCGAGGCGCCCGCCGAGCTGAAGGCCGGGATGTCCGTGATCCGGCGCTTCTGGGAGACCCTGCCCAACGCGCCGGGCGTCTACCGCATGATCGACGCCGCCGGCGAGGTGCTCTACGTCGGCAAGGCCAAGAACCTGAAGTCGCGGGTGGGCTCCTACGCGCGGGGCTACGCGCACTCGAACCGCATCGCCCGGATGATCGTCGACACGGCGGCGATGGAGTTCGTGACGACGGCGACCGAGACCGAGGCGCTGCTGCTCGAGACGAACCTGATCAAGCAGCTCAAGCCGCGCTACAACGTGCTCCTGCGGGACGACAAGTCCCTGCCCTACATCCTGCTCACCGAGGACGCCGCGCGCGCGCCGCAGCTCGTCAAGCATCGCGGGTCGAGGAACCGCAAGGGCGCCTATTTCGGGCCCTTCGCCTCGGTCTGGGCGGTCAACCGCACGATGACCGCGCTCCAGCGCGCCTTCCTGCTGCGTACCTGCACGGACAGCTACTACGACAACCGCACGCGCCCCTGCCTTCTCCACCAGATCAAGCGCTGCGCCGGCCCCTGCACGGGAGAGATCGGCAAGGAGGAGTACGCGGCCCTCGCCGGCGAGGCGCAGGCCTTCCTCGCCGGCCGCTCCAGCGCGGTGAAGGAGCGGCTCGCCGCCGACATGCAGGAGGCGGCCGAGGCGCTCGAGTTCGAGCGCGCGGCGCGCTACCGCGACCGCATAGCGGCGCTTTCCGCCATCCAGGGGTCGCAGGGGATCAACACCCAGTCGGTGGAGGAGGCGGACGTCGTCGCCATCGACGAGCAGGCCGGGGCCTATTGCGTCGAGGTGTTCTTCTTCCGCAACTGGCAGAACTGGGGCAACCGCGCCTACTTCCCCAAGGCCGACAAGGGCCTCGCGCCCCAGGAGGTGCTCGCCTCCTTCGTCTCGCTGTTCTACGCCGACAAGCCGCCGCCGCGCCTGGTGCTGCTCTCGCACGACATCGAGGAGCGCGACCTCGTCCAGAAGGCGCTGACGCTGAAGGCCGGCCACAAGGTGGAGGTGCACGCCCCCAAGCGCGGCGAGCGCCGCGCCATCGTCGAGGCGGCCCTGCGCAACGCCAAGGAGGCGCTCGGCCGGCGCCTCGCGGAGCGCTCCTCGCAGGCGAAGCTGCTCGACGTGCTCGCCCAGGCCTTCGGCCTGGCGCGCGCGCCCCGGCGGGTGGAAGTCTACGACAACTCGCACATCATGGGCACGAACGCGGTCGGTGCCATGATCGTCGCCGGCGTCGGCGGCTTCATGAAGCAGCACTACCGCACCTTCAACATCAAGTCGCAGGACCTCACCCCCGGGGACGACTTCGGCATGATGCAGGAGGTGCTCGGCCGGCGCTTCGCGCGGCTGGTGAAGGAGCATCCCGATCGCATTGTGCATGCCCGCGAGGCATCGGCGGACGAGCCGGAGGAGGCGCACGAGATCGAGGACGCGCCGATCGCGGGAGCCCCCGAGACGGAGAGCGAGGAGGAGGAGCTCGAGGCCGCGGCAGCGAACGACGAGGAGTTCCCCGCATGGCCCGACCTCGTGCTCATCGACGGCGGCGCGGGACAGGTCGCTGCCGCGCGCAAGGCGCTGGCCGAGATCGGCGTCGCCGACGTGGCCGTCGTCGGCATCGCCAAGGGCCGTGACCGTGACGCGGGGCGCGAGACCTTCTTCGTCGAGGGCAGGAACCCGTTCAAACTGCCGCCGCGCGACCCGGCGCTCTACTTCGTCCAGCGCCTGCGCGACGAGGCCCACCGCTTCGCCATCGGCACCCATCGCGCCAAGCGCAAGCGCACGATGGTGCAGAACCCGCTCGACGAGATCGCCGGCATCGGCCCCGCCCGCAAGCGCGCGCTCCTCCACCACTTCGGCACGGTGAAGGCCATCCAGCGCGCCGCGCTCGAGGACCTGATGAAGGCCCCCGGGGTCAACGCCGCGACGGCGAAGGCGGTCTACGACCACTTCCACGACTGACGGGCCGCTCCAGCCGCGTCGGGCGCCGCGGCCGGCCGCGCCGCCCGCGCGACGCCGTGCGGCCCCGCTTGCGCCGGGACGCGGGCGGGTCTACACCCGGCACGTCTCACGGGGTGCTCCGACGGAGCTGAGAGGCGCGAGTGCGCGCCAACCCGTCGAACCTGATCCGGGTCGTACCGGCGTAGGGATGAGCGACGGGCCGCGCGCTGCGGCCGCCTCCGCACATCGTCGCCCGTCCGCCCCGGCTCTCGCGAACCGGAGCCGCCGATGCACACGCCCCTACGCCCCTCGCCCGCCATGCGCCTCGCCCTCGGGCTCCCCGTCCTGGCGGCGGCCCTCGCCACGCCGCCGACGCCGGCCGCCGCGCAGGAGCGGCCGACGCTCACCGTCTACACCTACTCCTCCTTCGTCGGCCGCTACGGCCCGGGCGAGGCCATCGCCGAGCGCTTCGAGGCCGCCTGCGGCTGCGATCTCGAATGGGTCACCGCGGACGACGCGGGCTCGCTCCTCGGCCGGCTGCGGCTCGAGGGCGCCTCGACCCGGGCCGACGTCGTCCTCGGCCTCGACATGAACCTCGCCGCGCAGGCCCGCGCGCTCGACCTGTTCGCGCCCCACGGCATCGCGCCCGGCCCGCTCGACATGCCGGTCGCGTGGCAGGACGAGACCTTCCTGCCCTACGACTGGGGCCATCTCGCCTTCGTCTACGACACGACCCGCCTCGAGACCCCGCCGGAAAGCCTCGAGGCGCTCTTCACGGACCCGGAGGGCCCGAGCGTCGTCCTCCAGGACCCGCGCACCAGCGCGCCCGGCTTCGGGCTGCTGCTCTGGTCGAGCGCCGTCTTCGGCGAGGGGATGGCCGACGCCTGGGCCACGCTGACGCCACGGGTCGTGACCTTCACGACCGGATGGTCGGAGGCCTACGGGCTCTTCCTGGAGGGCGAGGCGGACATGGTGCTCTCCTACTCCACCTCGCCCGCCTACCACCGCTCGGTGGAGGACGAGACCCGCTACGAGGCCGCCCGCTTCGCGGAAGGACACTACCTCCACGTCGAGATCGCCGGCGCGACGCGCACGACCGACACGCCCGAGCTCGCCCGCGACTTCCTGCGCTTCATGCTCGACGACGGCTTCCAGAGCCTGATCCCGGAGGGCAACTGGATGTACCCGGCGCGCCTGCCGGAAGGCGGCCTGCCGGAGAGCTTCGCGGGGCTGATCGAGCCCGGCGAAGCCTTCCTGTTCGACTCCGATCGCGTCTCCGCCGAGCGCCGGGCGCTCATCGACGCCTGGCTCGAGGCGACGACGCGGTGAGGCGGGCCGCCGGGCTGCGTGCGCCGCATCCGGGCGCGCTCGTCGCGCTCGCGCTGGCGGGGCTCGCGGCGGCGGCGTTCGGCGCGTTGATCGGGGCGGCGCAGGACCGGCCGAGCGTGCTCGCGCTCGACGCCTACCTGCGCCGCATCCTCGTCTTCTCCCTCGGACAGGCCGCGCTCTCGACGGTGCTGTCGCTCGTCCTCGGCGCGGCGCTGGCACTGGCGCTGGCGCGGCGGCGCTTCCCGGGGCGGAGCCTCGCGCTGGCGGCGCTCGGGGCGGCGGCGGTGATGCCGGCGATCGTCGTCGTGTTCTCGGTCGTCGCGGTCTACGGACGCTCGGGCTGGCTCGCGGCGGGGATCGAGGCGGCGGGGCTCGCGCCGAGGCCGAACCCATTCGGCTGGCCGGGCATCCTCGTCGCCCACGTCTTCCTCAACGCCACGCTCGCCGCCCGCGTCTTCCTCGACGCGCTGTCGCGCGCACCCGCGGAGCACTGGCGGCTCGCCGCGATCCTCGGCTTCGGGCCGCGGGCGACCTTCGCGCATCTCGACTGGCCGATCCTGAAGCGCGAGGCGCCCGGCCTCGCGGGGCTCGTCTTCCTCCTGTGCTTCACCAGCTTCGCCATCGTGCTGACGCTCGGCGGCGGGCCGGGCAAGGCGACTCTCGAGGTGGCGATCTTCTCGGCGCTCAGGGTCGAGCTCGACTTCGCCCGCGCGGCGATGCTCGCCGGCCTCCAGCTGGCGATCTGCCTGTCGCTGACGCTCCTGCTGCACTGGGCGGTGACGCAGGCCCCCGTCGCGCCCACCGAGCGCCTGCCGATCGCGCGTCCGGACTGCGCTGACCCGCGCCTGCGCCTCCTCGACCTGGTCGTGCTGGCGCTCGGCGGCGCGCTCGTCCTGCCGCTGCTCGCGGCGACGCTGGAGGGCGCAGCCGCGCTGCCGCGGGTGCTCGACGGCGACCTCGCCCGCGCCGCGACGACGAGCGTGACGATCGCCCTCGTCTCCGCCGCCCTCGCCTGCGCCATGGCGATCGCGCTCGCGGGCGCGGCGCAGGCGGCACGGGAGCGCAGGCGCGGGCGGCTCGCGGCGGCATACGACGTGCTCCCGGCGCTGGTGCTGGCGATCCCGCCCTTCGCGCTGACGGCGGGGCTCTTCCTCCTGCTGCGCGGACGGGTCGGCGCCACGGAGGCCGGGTTCGTGCTGCTCCCCCTCGTCAACGCCATCGGCGCGCTGCCCTTCGCCTACCGCTTCCTCGCCCCGGCTCTCGCCACGAGCGCGGAGCGCCACGGGCGCCTCGCGGCTCTGCTCGGGCTCACGGGCCTGCGCCGCCTCGCCATCGTCGACTGGCCGGTGTTGCGCCGCCCTCTCGCCGGCGCCTTCGCCTTCGCGGCCGCCCTCTCCTTCGGCGATTTCGGCATCGTCGCGCTGTTCGGCGGGGCGGAACTGCGCACCCTGCCCTACCTCCTGTACGAGCGCCTGGGCGCCTATCGCCTCGACGAGGCGGCGGCGATCGGGCTCCTCCTCGTCGCGGCCGCCTTCGCGCTCTCCGCCTTCGCCACACGGATGGCCCGATGCTGACGATCGACGCCTGCCGCCTCGCCTGGCCGGACTTCGAGGCGGAGTATGCGCTCGAGGCCCCAGCGGGATCGATGCTCGCGATCGTCGGCCCCTCCGGCGGAGGCAAGACCACGCTGCTCAACACGATCGCCGGATTCGAGACGCCGGTCTCCGGGCGCCTCGCCTTCGACGGGCGCGACCTCCTGCCGCTTTCGCCGGCCGAGCGGCCGGTGGCGATGATGTTCCAGGACAACAACCTGTTCGCCCATCTCTCCGCCGCGCAGAACGTCGCGCTCGGCATCCGCCCGTCGCTGCGGCTCGCCGAGCCCGACCGCGCGCGGGTGGCGGAGGCGCTCGCGGCGGTCGATCTCTCGGGGCTCGAGGCGCGCCGGCCGGAGCAGCTCTCGGGCGGCCAGCGCCAGCGCGTGGCGCTGGCGCGCGCGCTCGTCTCGCGAAAGCCGCTCCTCCTGCTCGACGAGCCCTTCGGTGCCCTCGATCCAGGCCTGCGCCGCGAGATGATCGCCGTCGTCGACGCCCTGCGCCGTTCGCGCCGCATCACCGTGCTGATCACGATCCATACCCCCGAGGACGTGCTCGACCGGGCGGACTCCCTCGCCTTCGTGGCGCGCGGGCGCGTCCTCGTGCAGGATGCGCCCCGCGCCGCGCTCGATCCGGCGCGCGACCCGGCGATCGCCGCCTTCGTCGGTCACGGGGCGCCCGCGAAGTCGTGACCGGCCCGTGACCCGCCTACGCGTTACAAGCCCGGTGTCCGCGCGAAGGAGCGTCGACACCGGGAGAAGGCACCATGACCGCGATGCAGGACACCCAGGACGACATCACCGCCGGCACCGGCGCCGACCGCCCTGCGGGCAAGCCCTCCCGCGGCCCGCTTCGGCGCTTCGGGCCGCTCGTGGCGCTCGCCGCCGTGATCGGCGGCGCCTTCGCGCTGGGTCTGGACGAGTACGTCTCCTTCGAGGCCCTGCGGGCGAACTCCGAGCGGCTGCAGGCCTTCGTGGCGGACGGCTTCGTCCTCGCCGCGCTCGCCTACGTGGCGGTGTACGCGATCGTGGTGGCGGCCTCGCTGCCCGGCGGCGCGGTGCTGACGATGACCGGCGGCTTCCTGTTCGGCGTCTTCGCGGGCACCGCCTTCGCGGTCGTCGGCGCCACGATCGGCGCGACGGGCGTCTTCCTGATCGCCCGCACGGCGCTCGGCGACGCCCTGCGCGAGAAGGCGGGCGGCGCCATCGCCCGGATGGCGGAGGGTTTCCGCAAGGACGCGTTCAACTACCTGCTCTTCCTGCGGCTCGTGCCGGTCTTCCCCTTCTTCGTCGTCAACCTAGCCCCCGCCTTCCTGGGCGTGAGCCTGCGCACCTACGTCGTCGCGACGCTGATCGGCATCGTGCCCGGCGCCTTCGTCTTCGCGTCGGTGGGCGCGGGCTTCGAGAGCGTGATCGCCCAGGGCGGCGAACTCTCGGCCTCGGGCGTGCTGACGCCGGAGGTGATCACCGCCCTCGTCGGGCTAGCGGTGCTGGCGCTGATCCCGGTCGTGGTGCGGCGGTGGCGGGAGAGGAAGGCCGGCGGGTGAGGGCGGTGCGGTTCGACGCCCACCGGCCGAACGAGCGAGCCCGCCGGGAGGTCTCCCCCTCGGCGGGCTCTACGATGTCTCGCCGTGCTGAGCACCGAGGCGCTCGCGCATGAGGCCAATCGGGGTCCGAAGACCTCAGCGGGCAGCCCCGGCGAGGTGACAGCGCTGACAAAGAGACACTGGATCACCTCCTTTCGCTTGGTTTCGACGGGAACCAAGATAGGCGGCGAATCGCCGGGCGGGAAGGGGGCGCGCGGCTCTTTCCGCGCCCGAAGATCGGGCAGACGCCGCCGCTTTGGTCACCCGACCGGGCGCTCGTCGGCGATCACCTTGCCGTCGTCGGGCAGGCTGCCGGGGGCGACGAGGGCGACCTCGCCGCGCAGCTTGAGCACCGCACGCACGCTCTCCTCCAGCGCCTGCTTCAGCGCGGGCGTCGCCTGCGCCGCCTCGGCGTTGAGCGTCATCGCGTCGCTCTCGCCGGCGCGCCGCACCACGAGGCGGGCCTTGCCGACCTCCGGATGGCGCCGGGCGATCTCGGCGACCTGCTCGGGTCGCACGAACATGCCCTTGACCTTGGTCGTCTGGTCGGCGCGGCCCATCCAGCCCTTGATCCGCGAAGCCGTGCGCCCGCACGGGCTCGGCGCGAGGAGCGCGGCGGTGAGGTCGCCGAGCGCCAGGCGGATCACCGGATGGCGGGGCTCGAGCGTCGTCACCACGATCTCGCCGACCTCGCCCGGCGCGACCGGCAGGCCGTCGGGCCCGACGATCTCGAGGATCACGTCCTCGTTGACGACCATCCCCTCCCCGGCCGGCGTCTCGTAGGCGATGAAGCCGATGTCGGCGGTGGCGTAGGCCTGGCGTGCGACGACGCCGCGCGACGCGAGCTCCGCCTGCAGGGACTTCGGGAAGGCCGCGCCGGAGACGACCGCCTTCGTGATGGAGGAGGCGTCGCGACCCTTCTCGGCGGCGGCGTCGAGCAGGATCTTGAGGAAGTCCGGCGTGCCGGCATAGGCGACGGGGCGCAGGGTCTCGATCAGGTCGAGCTGCGCCTCGGTGTTGCCGGGGCCGGCGGGGATCACCGAGCAGCCGAGCGCGCGGGCGCCCGAATCCATGATGAAGCCGCCGGGCGTCAGGTGGTACGAGAAGGTGTTGAGCACGACGTCGCCCGGACGCAGCCCGATGGCGTGGAGCCCGCGGGCGGCACGCCAGGGGTCGGCACCCGCCCCTTCGGGCTCGTAGATCGGGCCGGGCGAGGTGAACAGGTGCGGCAGGCCGTGGGTGCCGTCGGGCAGGAAGCCGCCGAAGGGCGGGCTCTCCTTCTGCAGGCGCGGCAGGTCGGACTTGCGCAGCACGGGGAGCCGCGCGAGCGCCGCGCGGCCGGTCACGCCGGCGGGGTCGACGTGGCCGAGGTGCTTCTGCCAGCCCGGCGCGCGCAGCGCCGCTTCGATCACGCCGGGCAGCCGCGCGAACAGGTCGCCCTCGCGCGCGGCGGGATCGCGCGTGTCGCGCGCGTCGTAGAACTCGCTCATCGGGCGTCTCCTCGCGGTCCGTTGGTCGGTCGGCGCTCATAAGAGCCACGCCCGAGACGATCCGCAAGGCGCCGCTCCTCTTCTTCCTCCCCGGAGGGGAGGAGTCCGCGCGGAACGCGCGGGCGGTGGGGCCGTTCGATCATGCGAGCGAGCGGCATCGCCGCCCTCCCCACCCTCCGGCCTTCGGCCTCCGTCCTCCCCTGCGGGGAGGATCTGGACAAGCGGCCGTCGGAGACGTCGCAGACGCCCTCTCAGCCCCAGAGCGCGCGCTCCGGCGGGTGGACGAGCGAGCCGTCGAAGCGCAGCGCGTGCTCGCGGTCGCGCGCCAGCAGCAGGGGGCCGTCGAGGTCGACGAAGCGGGCGCGGGGCGCGAGCAGCATGGCCGGGGCCATGGCCAGCGAGGTCGCCAGCATGCAGCCGACGAAAACTCCCATGCCCCGCGCCTGCGCCGCCTCGGCGAGCGCCAGCGCCTCGGTGAGGCCGCCGGTCTTGTCGAGCTTGACGTTGACGAGGTCGTAGAGCCCGACGAGCCGCTCCAGGCTCGCCCGGTCGTGGGCGCTCTCGTCGGCGCACAGGGGCACCGGCCGGTCGATGCCGCGCAGCGCCTCGTCCTTCGAGGCGTGGAGCGGCTGCTCGACGAGGGCGAAGCCCGCGTCCGCGCACGCGGCCATCAGCGCGGGCAGCGCCTCGAGGCTCCAGCCCTCGTTGGCGTCGGCGATGAGGGTCGCGTCCGGCGCGCCGCGACGCACCGCGGCGATGCGCGCGGCGTCGCCGTCGGGCGCGCCGAGCTTGATCTTGAGGATCGGCCGCGCGGACGCCTTGGCGGCGGCCTCCTCCATCGCCTCGGGCCCGTCGAGCGAGATCGTGTAGGCCGTCGTCGCCGGACGCAGCCGGTCGACGCCCGCCGTGACGGCGGCGGGCACGCCCGAGCGCTTCGCGTCGAGGTCCCACAGCGCACAGTCGACGGCGTTGCGCGCCGCGCCGGCGGGCAGCGCGTCCTGCAGCGCCTCCCGGCTCATGCCGCCCTCGAGCGCCGCGCGGACCGACTCGATCTGCGCGACGACGCTCTCCACGCTCTCGCCGTAGCGGGCGTAGGGCACGCACTCGCCGCGACCGTTCGCCCCGCCCTCGGAGAGGGTGACGAGGACGACGACCGCCTCCGTGCGCGATCCGCGGGAGATGGTGAAACGGCCGGCGATGGGGAAGGCTTCGGCGGCGACGGTGAGGCTTCGGTACATCATGCCACAGGAATAGACCGGCCGGCCTCGACTCGGGAAGCCCGTACGCGCTATCACCCATGCACCATGCGTATTGGCGATCGACGGGTCGAGCCCACGTGTCCGTGACCGACGCGCCCCAGGCGACGGCTCCCGAGGAGGAGCGCCGGCCGGCTCCGCAGGCGGACGCCGCGACGGGCGCGCTCGCCCTCTCGGGGGACTGGACTGCGGGGTTCGGGTCCGCGCTGGAGCACGCCGCGCGCAGGCTCGTCGAGTCGGCCGAGGCCACGAGCACGGGCGGCGCGACGACCCTCGATCTATCGGGCATCACGCGCCTCGACACGGCGGGCGCGGTCGCGATCGAGCGGGCGCGCCGCGCCATCGCCGCGTCCGGCCGTGAAGCGCGCGTTCGCGGGGCGAGCGACCGGCACGAGGCGCTCCTGCGGGAGGTCTCCGGCGCCGCGCTCGAGCTTCCCGAGCGGGCGCGCACCTCGCCCTTCGTGGATTTCCTCGTCCAGGTGGGCAAGGTGATGACGGACGCGGGGCGCGACCTCGTCTCGGGCATCGTCTTCCTCGGCGAGGTGATGATGGCGCTGCTGCGCGTCGCGGCGAAGCCGTGGCGCTTCCGGGGCACGGCGCTCGTCAACCAGATCGACCTGATCGCCCTGCGCGGCCTGCCGATCATCCTGCTCATCTCCTTCGTGGTGGGCGCGATCATCGCCCAGCAGGGCATCTTCCAGCTGCGCCAGTTCGGGGCCGCGACCTTCGCCGTCGACCTCATCGGCATCCTGGTCCTGCGCGAGCTGGGCGTTCTCCTGTCGGCGATCATGGTCGCCGGCCGCTCGGGCTCGGCCTTCACCGCCGAGATCGGCGCGATGAAGATGCGCGAGGAGATCGACGCCCTGCGCGTGATGGGCCTCGACCCGATCGAGGTCCTCGTCGTGCCGCGGCTGCTCGGCCTCGTCATCGGCCTGCCGCTGCTCGCCTTCTGCGCCTCGATGTCGGCGATCCTCGGCGGCGGGCTCGTCGCGTGGGTCTACGGCGACGTCGCACCCGACGTCTTCATCGCCCGCCTGCGCGAGGCGATCAGCCTCTCGACCTTCCTGGTCGGCCTGATCAAGGCGCCGTTCATGGCGCTGATCATCGGGATCATCGCCTGCATCGAGGGACTCGCCGTCAAGGGCTCGGCGGAATCGCTCGGCCAGCACGTGACCGCGTCCGTGGTGAAGGCCATCTTCATGGTGATCGTTCTCGACGGCCTGTTCGCCATGTTCTTCGCCGCGCTGGACTTCTGAGGCCATGGACGAGCCGCGCCGCATCGACGACCTCGCCCCCCCGCCGGAAGGCCGCGAGCGCATCATCGGCGTGCGCGGGCTGGAGGTCGGCTTCGGCGACAAGACGATCTTCCGCGACCTGGACCTCGACGTCTTTCGGGGCGAGATCCTCGGCTTCGTCGGCGGCTCGGGCACCGGAAAGTCCGTGCTCACCCGCGCGATCCTCGGCCTCCTCCCCACCCGCGCCGGCTCGATCGAGATCTTCGGGCGCGACCGCGCGGGGCTCTCCGCACGCGAGCGCCAGGCGATGGAGACGCGCTGGGGCGTGCTCTTCCAGAACGGCGCGCTCTTCTCCGGGCTCACCGTCAAGCAGAACGTGCAGATGCCGATGCGCGAGCACCGGGACCTGTCGCAGGGGATGATGGACGATCTCGCCATGCTCAAGATCGAGATGGTCGGCCTCAAGCCGGACGCCGCCGACAAGTTTCCCGCGGAGCTCTCGGGGGGCATGATCAAGCGCGCGGCGCTGGCCCGGGCGCTCTCGCTCGACCCCGACATCGTCTTCCTCGACGAGCCGACCTCGGGTCTCGACCCGATCGGCGCCGCCGAATTCGACGAGCTGATCGCGACATTGCGCGACACGCTGGGACTGACCGTGTACATGGTCACCCACGACCTCGACAGCCTGTTCACGGTCTGCGACCGGATCGCGGCGCTCGCCGAGCAGCGCGTCATCGCGGAGGGGCCGATCGAGACCATGCTGGCCTCGGACCATCCGTGGCTGCGATCCTACTTCCACGGCAAGCGCGCGCGCGCGGTCGCATCCGAGAGCGCGTGAGGGACGATCATGGAAACGCGTGCCAACTACGCCATCATCGGGCTCTTCACCCTCCTCGTCGTCGCCGCGGCGTTCCTGTTCGTCTACTGGTTCGCGGTCAGCGAGAGCGCGGGGGCGCGGGCGCAGGTGCGGATCGTCTTCGAGGGCTCGGTGGCCGGTCTCTCGCGGGGCGCGCCGGTGAACTTCAACGGCATCCGGGTCGGCGAGGTGACGAACCTCGCGATCGCCCGGGACAATCCGGGCCGCGTCGTCGCCGACGTCACCGTCGACCCCTCCGTCCCGCTGCGCCGGGACACGCGCGCACGGCTGGAGTTCCAGGGACTCACGGGCATCGCGTCGGTCGCCCTGTCGGGAGGCAGCCCCGACGCGGTACCGCTGCTGCCGCACGACGAGCCCGGACCGCCCGTCATCGTCGCGGAGCCGTCCGACTTCCAGGACCTCATCGAGAGCGCCCGCAACATCGCCCGGCGCGCCTCGGACGTGTTCGATCGCTTCGACGCCCTCGTCTCGGAGAACGACGAGGCCGTCGCCGCGACGGTGCAGAACGTGGAGGCCTTCTCCCGCGCGCTGGCGGAGAACGCTCCGGCGATCGACCGCTTCCTGGAGCAGGTCGGCGAGGCGGCCGGGCGCATCGCGCCGCTGGCCGATTCCCTCGACGAGCTGTCGCGCAACGTCAACGACATCGTCGCCGCGATCGATTCCGAGAGCGTCGCGCGCTCGGTCGACAACGTGGAGACCTTCACGCAGACACTGGCCAATTCCGAGGCGCAGGTGGCGCAGGCCTTCGAGGACGCGGCCGCGCTCGTCTCGCGCCTCAACGAGACCGCCGCGAGCGTCGAGGCGACGGTGGCCGGCGTGCGTGACTTCGTCGCCGCGCTCGACGCGGAGGCGCTCGACGCGACCGTGGCCAACGTGCGCGACTTCTCGCAGACGCTGGCGGACAATCGGGAGGACGTCGCGGCCGTGATCGCCAACTCGCGCTCGCTGACGGAGACGCTGGAGGCGACCGCGCAGCGCCTCGACGGCACGGTGGGCCGCGTCGACGCCCTCGTCGCGGCGGTCGACCCGCAGACGGTCGGCGCCACGCTGGAGAACGCCCGCGCCTTCTCGCAGACCCTGGCGGACACGAGCGCGGACCTGACCGCCACCCTGGCGGACGCCCGCGAGATCGCCGCGGCGATCGACCCGGACGTCGTCCGGTCCACGCTCGGCAACGTCGAGGGCTTCTCCCGGACGCTCGCGGCCAATCGCGAGGCGGTGGAGCGGGTGATCGCCAACACCGAGAGCTTGACGCAGACGCTGGCGCAGACCTCGACGCGGCTCGACGGCGCCATCGACCGGGTGGAGACGCTCCTCGGGGCGGTGGATCCCGCCGCGGTCTCCGAGACGGTGGAGAACGCCCGCGCTTTCTCGCAGACCCTCGCCGACAACCGCGAGAACGTCACCCTCGCGCTCGAGGAGATCGGACGCATCGCGCAGGCGATCGATTCGGAGCGCATCGAGCGCGTCATCGCCAACGTCGAGAGCTTCTCGCGCACGCTCGACGAGAACTCCGACGACATCGACCTCGTCATCGCCAACGCCGTCTCGATCTCCGAGCAGCTCGAGGCCTCCGCCGGGCGCGTCGACCGCGTGCTCCAGGCGGCGGAGGACTTCCTCGGCACCGCCGCGGGCGACGAGGGCGAGGCGCTGTTCGACGAGATCCGCGACGCGGCGGCCGCGATCCGCATCCTCGCGGAGAATCTCGACGTGCGCACGCAGGCGCTCACGGACAACATCGGCAGCTTCACCGGCACCGGCATCCAGGAGGTGCGCGGGCTCGCCGAGGAGGGCCGGCGCGCGCTCCAGGACATCGGCCGAGCCGTGCGCTCCATCGAGCGCGACCCGTCGCAGGTGATCTTCGGCGGTGACGGCAGCGGGGGCGTACGCGAGTACCAGGGCCGGCGTTGACGCGGCGGCGGGGTTCGTATTCGGATGACGGTGGTTCTTCGGGGGGCGTGAGGCCATGAGCGAAACACGACACGGCGGACGAGGGCGCATCCTGGCCGCCGCGCTGGCGCTGGGGTCCGTCGCCGTCCTCGGCGGGTGCGCCTCCGCGCCCGCGCTCGTGACCTACGGGCTCGCGGCGCCGGTGGAGCGCGTGTCGGCGCCGATGCGGCTGCCGGGCCTCGTCCTCGTCGTCGAGCCCTCGGCGATCGAACTCTACTCCACCGAGCGGGTCGTCGTGCGCGAGCCCGACGGGGCGCTGTCCTACCTCCCCGGCGTGCAGTACGCCGACCAGCTCCCCGCCCTCGTCCAGACGCGCCTCGTCGAGACCTTCGAGAACGCGAGCCGGCACGGCGGCGTCGCCCGGCCGGGCGACCGCGTCACGCCCGACTGGCAGCTCAACTCCTCGATCCGCACCTTCTGGATCGACGTCGACACGCGCCAGGCCGTGGTCGAGATCGCCGTGCGCGCCGTCGCGGAGGCGAACGGGCGCGTCGGAGCCGCGCGGGTGTTCACGGCCCGCGTCCCGGTGGCGGCGATCGAGGGGCGCGCGGCGATGCAGGCCCTCGAGGCGGCGCTCGCCGAGGTCATGCTCGACATCGTGCGCTTCGCCGGCACGGGCGGGGGCAACGCCTGAGGCGCGTCAGCCGGGCAGCCGGACCACGGCGCGCAGCCCCCCCAACGGCGCGTCCTCCAGCGCGATGTCGCCGCCGTGCGCGCGGGCGATGTCGCGGGCGATGGGCAGGCCGAGCCCCGATCCGCCCTCGTCCTGGTTGCGCGCCTCGTCGAGCCGCACGAAGGGCTTGAACACTTCCTCGCGGAGCGCCTGCGGGATGCCGGGACCGTCGTCGTCCACCGTGATCGTCAGCCAGCGGCCCTCGTGCACGGCGCGCAACGCGATCGTGTCGCCGTGGCGCGCGGCGTTGGAGACGAGGTTCGTGAGCATGCGCCGGAACGCGTCCGGCCGCACGATGATGCGGGCGTCTCCCTCGATGGCGAGGGTGACCGGATGACCCTGGCGCCGCGCGTCGGAGACGACCTCCTCGAGCAATCCGGAGAGATCGACCTCCACCGCGCTCTCCCCGGCGTCGCCGCGGGCGAAGGCGAGGTAGCCCTCGAGCATGCGGGTCATCTCGTCGACGTCGCGGCGCAGGTCCTCGACGTCCGGCGCGTCCATGAGCGCGAGCGAGAGCTTGAAGCGGGTGAGGATGGTGCGCAGGTCGTGCGAGACGCCGTTGAGCATCGTCGTGCGCTGCTCGCGGGCGCGCTCGATGCGCCGCTTCATCTCGATGAAGGCGTGGCCCGCCTGGCGCACCTCGCGCGCGCCGCGGGGGCGGAAGTCGGTCTCGCGGCCCTTGCCGTAGCTCTCCGCCGCCTCCGCGAGCGTCAGGATCGGGCGGATCTGATTGCGCAGGAACAGGATGGCGATCGCCATCAGGACCAGCGACGAGCCGATCATCCACAAGAGGAAGATGTGCGAGTTCGAGGCGTAGGCCTGGCTGCGGCGCGCCACCACCCGCATGACGGCATTGTCGAGCTTGATGCGGATCTCGATGAGGTTCGAGCGCCCCAGCGTGTCGATCCAGAACGGCCGGCCGATCTGCCGGGCGATCTGCTCGGAGAGCGCGGCGTCGAGGATCGAGAAGAAGGGCTTGGGCCCCGGCGGCGGCAGGTCGACGCCCCGCTGGATCTCGACGTCGAGGCCGAGCCGCTGGGTGGCGATGCGCCGGAGCGTGCGGCCTTCCTCGTCCTGCGGGTAGGTCTCCCACACGTCGATGAGCGCCGCGATGTCGGCGGTGACGGCCGAGGAGAGGCGCATCGTCACCGTCTGCCAGTGCCGCTCCATGAAGACGTAGGCGATGATCGACTGGAGCAGCACGATCGGCACGATCACGATGATGAGCGAGCGGGCGTAGAGGCCCTTGGGCATCATGGAGCCCAGCCAGCGCGCGCCGCGCCCGTAGACGCGCCCCGAGGTACGGATCGGCGCGCCGACGGCGCCCAGCGTCCGGCGCAGGACCCCGGGCGGCGGGAGCGTCTGCCGGGGTGTCGTCTCCTTCGGGGCGGCACCGGCGCCGTCCATCGCGCTCACCGCTCCGCGACGAGCCGGTAGCCGACCCCGCGCACGGTCTGCAGGACGAGGGGGTTGGCCGGATCGACCTCGATCTTGCGGCGCAGGCGGTTGATCTGCACGTCGACGGTGCGCTCGTTGAGCGCCGCGCCGGCGCCCGAGAGGTCCTCGCGCGGGACGTTCTCGTTCACGCGCCCGCCGAGGATCGTCAGGATCTCGCGCTCGCGCTCGGTGAGCCGCACCGCCTCGTCGCCGCGCCTGAGGTCGCCGCGGTCGAGCCGGAAGACGAAGGGCCCGAAGCGGATCTCCTCGCCGGGCGCCGCCTCCCCCGCGGGGGCCGCCGGCGCGGCGCGCTTGAGGATGTTGCCGAGCCGCAGCACGAGCTCGCGCGGCTCGAAGGGCTTCGAAAGGTAGTCGTCCGCCCCGATCTCGAGGCCGGTGATGCGGTCCTGCGCGTCGGTGCGCGCGGTGAGCATGAGGATCGGCGTGTCGGAGGTCTCGCGCACGGCGCGCGCGTAGGCGAAGCCGGTCTCGCCGGGCATCATCACGTCGAGCACCAGCGCGTCGAAGACGAAGTGCTCGGATTTCGCCCGCGCCTCGGCGGCACTCGCCGCGGCGGTGACGCGAAAGCCGTTTTCGGCGAGGTACTTGGAGATGAGGTCGCGCAGCCGCCGGTCGTCGTCGACGACGAGCACGTGCGGGGCGTGGTCGGGAACCTCGATGCGGGCGTCCCCCGCGGCCGGCACGGTACCGACCCCCTGCGCGTCCGTCATGTCGCTCCTCCGGAACCGCCGTTTCCGCCAGCGTCCGGGCCGCCCTCCGGCCCGCCGACCCGGCGCGTCACGGCGGCGCGCCCGTCGGGATCGATCATGGCGATGAGGAAGTCCACCACCGCCGCGCGGCCCTCCGGCGGCGTGTCCGCGAGCGCACGGCCGACCCGGCCGGTCTGCAGCCGCGCGAGGCGCAGCGCCAGCGCGCCGCCGTCCCGCGTCGGGAAGAGCAGGCGCTGGCGGCGGTCGGTCGTCCCCGGGCGGGCCTCGACGAAGCCCTTCTCGATCAGCTCTTTCAGCACGCGGTTCAGGCTCTGCTTGGTGATCCGCAGAATCTCCAGGAGTTCGGCGATCGTGAGGCCGGGATTGCGCGAGACGAAATGCAGGACGCGGTGATGCGCCCTCCCGAAGCCGTAGTCGTCGAGGATGCGGTCGGGATCGGAGACGAAGTCCCGGTAGGCGAAGAAGAACAGCTCGATCAGGTCGTAGGCCGGCACGTCCGGATCGCCGCCGGCGGCCTCGCGGGCGTGGGCGCGCGCGGCATCGCGCACGCGCTCCGAGGCCGCGGTCTCGGAGGCCGCGGGATCTCGTGCATCGTCTGCCGTCCTGGCGGTCGCCTCGGTCACGTCGGAAAATTTCCTTCCCCGGTTATGTCAGCCTTGTTGACATATCTCAGGCGGATTGTTACTCGTCAAGCCGGAACGACGAAATGATCGATCGTTCTGGGCTCCATATGGGTAATCCCGTGTCGCTGCGGACACGGATCGCGACATGGAGCCGCCCCGCCGCGCAAAGGCCCGCATTTCAAGGAGAAGCGGTCTCATGTCCCCTCTGCCCTTCGATCAACGGGACGGCCTGATCTGGCTCGACGGCACCCTGGTGCCGTGGTCCGAGGCCAAGCTGCACGTGCTCTCTCACGGATTGCACTACGGCTCCTCCGTATTCGAGGGCGAGCGCGCCTACGGCGGCGTGATCTTCAAGTCGACCGAGCATTCGCAGCGCCTGCGTCGCTCGGCCGAGGTGCTCGACTTCGAGATTCCCTACTCGGTCGCCGAGATCGACGCGGCCAAGGAGCTCGTCCTCGCGAAGGCCGGCCTCGTCGACGCCTACCTCCGTCCCGTCGCGTGGCGCGGCTCGGAGATGATGGGCATCTCCGCGCAGGCGAACACGATCCATCTCGCCATCGCCGCCTGGGATTGGCCGAGCTACTTCAAGCCCGAGGAGCGCATGAAGGGCATCCGCCTCGACATGGCGCAGTACCGCCGGCCCGATCCGGCGACGGCGCCCTGCCACTCCAAGGCGGCGGGCCTCTACATGATCTGCACGATCTCCAAGCACGCCGCCGAGCGCAAGGGCTACGCAGACGCGCTGATGCTCGACTGGCAGGGGCGCGTGGCTGAGTGCACCGGCGCCAACGTGTTCTTCACCCGCGACGGCGCGATCCACACGCCCATCGCCGACTGCTTCCTCGACGGGATCACCCGGCGCACGGTGATCGACCTCGCCAAGCGGCGCGGCTTCGAGGTGATCGAGCGCCGGATCCTGCCCGACGAGCTCTCGACCTTCAACGAGTGCTTCATCACCGGCACGGCCGCCGAGGTGACCCCCGTCTCCGAGATCGGCCCCCACCGCTTCACGCCGGGCAACATCACGATGACGCTGATGGAAGACTACATGTCCGAGGTCCGCCCCCGCGCCAAGGCGGCGTGAGGGGAAAGTCCCGGTTCTCTCGGGCTGCCGCTCCGCCCGCGTTCGGAGCGCAGCGGCAGTCCACCGCCGAGAAGCCTCGCGCTGTCCAGCCCTGCAAGGGTTCTCCTTCCCTGTAGGGGAAGGTGTCTCGCCGCGTAGCGGCGAGACGGATGGGGCGCGCGAAGCGCGTTCGGCGCAGCCGAAATGCGACAGCGGCAGCTGAAAACGCCGTTTCCGCTTCGCGGAACGTGTCGCTGCGCGCCGCGCCCCATCCGTCACCGGCTTCGCCGACGACACCTTCCCCTACACGGAAGGAGAACCGCCGCCCCCTCGGTGCGCAAGCGCGTGCCGAGGGTGAGAGGCACGCGGATCTGCGAGCCTCCCTGCTCGAGGCGATGGCGAGCGTTCCCAATCGGGTGCCGGCACTGTATCCTCGCACCATGACCGACGCCGCCGTCCCCTCCGTCGTCCTCACCCTCCCCGAGCGCAAGGCGCGCGAGGCGGGGCGCCGGGCGGCCGCGGTCGCGGCGGTGTCTGCGCGGCTCGCCGCCTACGCCCGCGCCCATGGCGGGCGCTACCTCGTCTACGGCTCGGCCGCGCGCCGGGCCATGCGCCACGACAGCGATCTCGACGTCCTCGTCGACTTCCCCGCCGCGCTCCACGCCGAGGCCTGGCGCTTCGCCGAGGACGCCTGCGCGCGGGCGCGGCTGCCGGCCGACATCCGCCCGCTGGCCTGGTGCACCGAGCGCTTCCGCGCGCATGTCTCGGCCGATTGGGTGGAGCTCGCATGAGCGACGCGCGCTGGATCGAGATCGACGCCGACGTCGCCTCCGCCCTGACGCATTTCGGCCGTGCGGTCGAGATCTTCGAGGCGGGCGGCCTCGACGGGGACGATCTCGAGGCCTACAAGAGCCGCATGGCGCTTCTCCAGGCGATGCAGGCCGGCCATACCTCGCTGGAGGCGGCGCTGGAGCGCATCCTCGTCCTAATCGGCGAGGAGAAGCCGGTCTCGTCGGACAGCTATCACGCCGACCTCGTCAGGCGCGCCTCCACGGCGATTCCGGGCGCGCGCCCGCCGATCCTCGTCGGGCCGCTCGCCCGGGCGGTCGACGAGACGCGTCGGTTCCGGCACGTCGCGCGCAAAGCCTACGATGGCTTCGAGGTGCCACGGGCCGAGCCGGCGGTCGCGGCGGCACGCGTCGTGCGCGACGCGCTCGCGGGCGCGATCGCCGCCTTCCGCCGTGCCCTCGACGGCTGACCGCCTCAGCCGCCCGCGGGTCGCGTCAGCGAGAACCGCGTCTCGGCGGTCGCCACGAAGTAGTCGCGATAGCCGGCCCGCGCGATCGGCTTCATGGCGGCCGTGTCGAGCAGCCCGTCCACGAGGAAGCGGTCGTCGATGTGCACGCCCACCACCTGGCCGATCGCCATCGTGTAGCGCGTCCCGCCGTCGAGCGCGGTGAGGGGCACGACCTGCAGGAGCTTGCACTCGAGCGCGACGGGGCTCTCCGCCACCCGCGGCGGCGCCACGAGGCGCGAGGGCGCGGGCGTGAGGCCGGCATGGCCGAACTCGCTCTCGCCGCGCGCAAGCGGCGCGGAGGTCGCGTTCATCGCCTCGCGCAGGTCCCAGGTCGCGAGCGAGCAGACGAACTCCCCGGTCTCGCGCACGAAGGCGAGCGCGTCCTTCTCCCCGTCCGAGGAGAATGCGACCATGTGCGGCCGGTCGGAGACGGCGTTGAAGAAGGAGTAGGGCGCGAGGTTGACCCGCCCCTGCCCGTCGACCGCGCTGATCCAGCCGATCGGGCGCGGCGCGACGATCGCCTTGAACGGGTCGTGCGGGAGCGGGTGGCCGGCGGCGGTCTCGTAGAACATCGCCGCGCCCTCACAGCCGGGTGACGATGTCGGCGAGCTCCGGCCGCGGCCGGTCCGCCATCACCGTCGCCGGCGTGCCGATGTGCACGAAGCCGGCGATGCGCTCGTGCGGCGCGAGGCCGAGCACGTCGAGGACCCTCCGGTCGAAGGCGACCCACTCCGTGATCCAGGTGGCGCCGAAGCCGTGCGCCTTCGCGGCGAGCAGAAGGTTCTGGCAGGCGGCGCCGGCCGACAGGATCTGCTCCCATTCCGGGATCTTCGGGTGGGGCGCGGCGCGCGAGACCACGGCGACGCAGATCGGGGCGCGCACGAGGCGTCCGCGCTCGAAGGCCCGCTCCTCCTCGCCCGCCTCGGGCCTGTCGGCGAGGAAGGCGGCCTCGATCGTCTCGCCGATCCGCGCGCCGGCGGCGCGGTCGATCACCAGGAAGCGCCAGGGGGCGAGGCGGCCGTGATCGGGCACGCGCGCGGCGATGCGCAGCATGTCGTCGAGGGTCTCGGCGTCGGGACCGGGCTCGCCGAGCTGCTTCGTCGGGCTCGAGCGGCGGGTGCGAAGGGCGTCGAGAAGGGTCATGTCGTCCATCGTCTGTCCACAATCGATGCCGATCGGTATAAGCACTTCCGGGCACGGGCGCGAGCCGCGCGCGTGCATGGGTCCCCTCGCCCGCCGCACACGTCGTCCACCAGCCCCTTTCCGATGGCCCACCGCAGATCACGAGCCCCGATGCCGCTCCCGTGCCGGATGCCTCCGAGGCCCGCCCGTCCCGCGATCCGCGCCGGGCCGGCGGCGCTGCTCCTCCTCGCGCTCGCGGCGCTCTCGCCCGCCGCGCTCTCGCCCGCCCGGGCGCAGGGCGGCTCGTCGGAGGCGATCGACGCGCTGCCCGTCCTGCCGCAGGCGGGCGAACTCGCGCTCGCCGCCTTCCACGCCGAGACCGGCGAGCCGATCCTGGAAGGGCTGATCTGGCGCGTGTTCGAGCTGCGCGAGGGTGCACCGATCCTCGTCGCGCGCGAGGAGGCGGCGACGCCGCGGGTGTCGCTGCCGCCGGCGAACTACATGGTCCACGTCTCCTGGGGCTTCGCCTCCGCCATGCGCCAGGTGACGATGCACTGGGGCGACGTGGTCGAGCGCCTCGTCATCAGCGCGGGCGGCCTGCAGGTGCGCGGCGTCGTCGGCGACCGGCCGATCCCCGGCAACGACCTCACCTACGCCGTCTACCTGCCGATCGGGGACGACGCCGAGGGGCGGCTCGTCGTCGCGGAGGCGCGGCCCTCCGACGTCGTCCGCCTGCCCGAGGGCGCGTACCACGTCGTCTCCACCTACGGCGACGCCAACGCCTCGATGCGCGCCGACCTCTCGGTCGCGGCGGGAGAGGTGACGATCGCCACCTTGAACCACCGCGCGGCGCGGGTGACCCTCAAGCTCGTCGCCGACGAGGGCGGCGAGGCCTTCGCCGGCACCGCCTTCTCGGTGCTGACGCCCGGCGGCGACGTGGTGCGCGAGGCGATCGGCGCCTTCCCCTCGGTGGTGCTGGCGGAGGGCGACTACGTGCTGATCGCCCGCCACGAGGGGCGCGTCTTCACCCGCGAGTTCCGTGTCGAGAGCGGGCTCGACCGCGACATCGAGGTCCTGGCGGACGGGTGAGGCACCCCTCGTCCGCCCTTGCGTCGCGGGCCTCTTCGCCGCACTGAGGGACGCCCGCCCCCCCGGAGAGAGCATGCAGCCGGACCGCTTCGAGACCACCCCGCCCCCGGCCCCGCCCCCGGAAGGCCCTCCCCGCAAGCCCCCGCGCGAGCCGGCCTTCAACCTGCCGGGCGTCGTCGTCGCGTGCATCGGGCTGATCGTCGCGATCCATGCCATCGTGGGACTGATGGGGCTGGAGGGCCGCTTCGGCATCCTCGTCTATTTCGGCTTCGTGCCGGCGCTGTGGACGACGTGGCTCGACGCGGACGCCACGAGCGAGATCGCGCGGCGCATCCTGGAGGGCGACCCGATCGCCATGCAGCGCGACATGGGGTTCGCGCGCATCGTCATGCAGGAGGGCTCGGGCGGCGTCTGGACGGCGCTCACCTACGCCTTCCTGCACGGGTCGTGGATGCACGTCGGCCTGAACGCGGTCTGGCTCGCCGCCTTCGGGACGCCGATCGCGCGGCGGCTCGGCCCCGAGCGCTTCCTCTGGCTCGCGGCGCTCGCCGCGATCGCGGGGGCGCTGATGCACTGGGCGACGCACGCCTACGACGTCACGCCGATGATCGGCGCGTCCGCGGTCGTCTCGGGCATGATGGCGGCGTCCGCGCGCTTCGCGTTCACGCCGCGGGGCTTCGGCTGGCTGCCGCCGCACCTCGCCCCGCGGCTCGGGCTCGGCGAGATGCTGCGCAACCGCACCGCCATGCTGTTCATCGGCGTGTGGCTCGCGATCAACCTCGTCTTCGGCGTCGCGGCGGTGCCGCTCGGCCTCGCCGACGGCGGCGGCATCGCCTGGGAGGCGCACGTCGGCGGCTTCCTCGCGGGGCTCCTCCTGTTTCCCTGGTTCGATCCGTCGCCGCGGCCGCCGCGCGACCTCGCTTGAAAAAGCCGCCGTCGTCTTCCATCCTGGCGTGCCGTCGCCGGGCGGAGCGGCCGGGAAGAGCCGCGCGCGGCGACACGAGGCGCGACACGAGTTTCGTGGAGGAAACGATGACGGTCAGGCAGGTTCTCGCCGAGAAGGGCGAAGGCGTCGTGACGCTCTCGCCCGATTGCAGCCTCGCGGAGGCGGCGCGTCTGCTGTCGGAGAGGCGCATCGGCGCGGTCGTCGTCAGCGGCGCCGACGGGCGGGTCGACGGCATCCTCTCGGAGCGCGACATCGTGCGCGCGGTCGCGCGGGAGGGCGCCGGCGCGCTCGAGGCGCGGGTGGCGCAGTGGATGACCCGCGAGGTCGTGACCTGCGCCCGCGAGGTGGCGATCGACGACCTCATGCAGACGATGACGCAAGGAAAGTTCCGCCACGTCCCCGTCGTCGAGGAGGGCCGCCTCGTCGGCATCGTCTCGATCGGCGACGTGGTGAAGCGGCGCGTCGCCGCGATCGAGGCGGAGGCGCGGATGCTCAAGGAGTACATCGCCGGCTGACGTGCCGGGCGGGCACGGGACCCACGCCCCGCCGGGCCGCGGCCGAGCGCCGCCCCGCAATTCGCCGCGAACCGGCGAACCATTCTTCACGCGTGCGTTACCCTGTGTGGGGTCGGGTCCGCCCCGACCTTCAAAACGCTCGATTCGCGTCCTATATTCCGGTGAAGGCGCGGTCGTCCCGAGGAGGCCGCGCAGTGGTCCGCCCGTCGCGGGGACCGAAGGAGGAGAAGACATGGCCGGCGCGCTACCCGTACTCGCCAACGAAGGCGGTCTGTCCCGCTACCTGGACGAGATCCGCAAGTTCCCGATGCTCGATCCGGCCGAGGAGTTCATGCTCGCCAAGCGCTGGCGCGAGCATGGCGATTCCGAGGCCGCCCACAAGCTCGTCACCTCCCATCTGCGCCTCGTGGCGAAGATCGCCATGGGCTACCGCGGCTACGGCCTGCCGATCTCCGAGGTCGTCTCGGAGGGCAACGTCGGCCTGATGCAGGCCATCAAGCGATTCGAGCCCGACAAGGGGTTCCGTCTGGCCACCTACGCGATGTGGTGGATCAAGGCGGCGATTCAAGAATACATCCTGCGCTCGTGGTCCCTCGTGAAGATGGGCACGACCGCGAACCAGAAGAAGCTCTTCTTCAACCTGCGCAAGGCCAAGAGCCGAATCTCGGCGCTGGACGAGGGCGACCTGCGCCCCGACCAGGTCAAGGAGATCGCCACCCGGCTGGGCGTGACCGAGCAGGACGTCGTCGATATGAACCGCCGGCTCGGCGGCGACGCGTCGCTCAACGCGCCCCTGCGCGAGGAGGGCGAGGGCGAGTGGCAGGACTGGCTCGTCGACGGCGCCGCCTCGCAGGAGACGATCCTCGCCGCCGAGGAGGAGGGCCAGAACCGCCTCGCCGCGCTGCGCGAGGCGCTGGGCGTCCTCAACGAGCGCGAGCGCCGGATCTTCGAGGCGCGGCGCCTCTCCGACGACCCGATCACGCTGGAGGACCTCTCCACCGAGTTCGGCGTCTCCCGCGAGCGCGTCCGCCAGATCGAAGTGCGCGCCTTCGAGAAGGTGCAGGACGCGGTGAAGAAGAACATCGCCGCGATCGAGGCCGCGCCGGGACGGCCGCGGGAGCTGACGGACATGCGGGCGGGGTGATTGGTGCGTGAGGTAGCGTCTCCACCCCGCATCAACAAATGTTCAGGGCTGTTGCGTCGAAGGGGTGCCCACGCTAGGCTCTCGCAATCATAGGCGGGGGCGAAACACCGATGTCCGACCTCACGCTCCGGCGCGCGCTGGAGTCGCTTTTTCCTTGCGAGGAATGTGCAGCGGGCTCGAGCGCGTACTTCGCCTTTCCCAAGCGCAACGGAGAAGCCGCCGAGCCATACGTCACGCCGCCCGCCTATCCCCCGGACATCTTTGCCGCAGCAGCCTATCTGATCGAGCTTAGCGGCGCTTATCACCACATCCGCACGCGCCCGCGGGCGCGCGCCAGCGTGCGCGAGGTGGTCTTCTCCGCCGAGGATATCCAACGGTGTCGCGAGACGGCGGAGGCGATCCGCGGCTTCACGCCGCGCGAGCATTGGTCGGCGGACGATCCGACGAAGTTCGCCGCTTGGTCCTCGTCCACTGCGGTGGGGCGGCTCTACGATCTCTGGGAGACGGTATTTGCGACGCACGGCACGGCGGCGGTCTTCACGCCGAGCCCCTCTCACGGAATGCCGCCCGCGTGGTGGCATCCCACGATTCAGCTGCTGGTCATCGCGGACGAGGCATTCTGCGACGTCGGCTACGAGATGCCCGGCGGGGAGCCGAAGTCCTGGCCGGACCTCTGCTTCGGCATCCAGGCGGCGGATGCGACTGGCTATGACAACGATGGGAAGCGGCTGTGGCGCAAGCCGTTGAAATCCCTCTCGGCAGCCTCGCCGGACCTCGTCGCCGTTCTGCCCAAAGCTCGGACCGCGGCGGTCGGCTGCACGTTGCGCTCGCTCAGCAGCAATCTCGCGCTTCTCCCGGGGCGGGGCATCGCTCGCGGGAACTGGACGCCGCATGTCCTCGAGCGCACGCCTTCGGCGGACAGGCACATGAACCTGTTGCTGGTGCCCTTTCCGTTCTCCGTCGCGGCGACCGATTTCCGGCACGGCGAAGGGTTCAACGTCGACGGCAACCGTTCGGGCTATTTCGACCTACACCAAAGCTGGCTGCGCGCGGAGCGAGAGCATCCCGAAGAGCCCACCATAACCGGCCTCGTCCACGAGCTCGTCGAGCGAGCGAAGCGTGACTGCGATGAGATCCACGGCATCGTGCTCCCGGAGATGGCACTCGATCACGCTCATCAGGAAGCGCTCGCATCCCACATCAGGGAAAAGCTGCCCGGCATCGAATTCCTCGTAACGGGGCTGTCGCAGGCGCGTGGGCACGACGGAAGCCTTCGCCAGGGCAATTTCGTCGCGGTCAACCTGTTCTGCCATGCCGACGGGAGGGCGCAGCGCATCCTGACCCGTCGCGAGAAGCACCACCGGTGGCGGCTGGACGACCAGCAGGTGCGCGCGTACGGACTCGAGGGCGTGCTGAGTCCGTCCTACTCCTGGTGGGAGAACATCGACCTGCTCAGCCGCCGGGTCGACTTCGCGGTCGTTCGCCGCAAGACGGTGCTGTCGGCGATGATCTGCGAGGATCTAGCGCGCGTCGACCCGTGCCAGGAGCTGCTTCGCGCCGTGGGACCGAACATCGTGATCGCGCTCCTGATGGACGCACCGCAGTTGCGCACGCGATGGCCGGCTCGGTATGCGACCGTGCTGGCGGAGGATCCCGGCAGCTCCGTCCTGACGCTCACGTCACGCGCCTTGATGTCGCGCCAGCACCGCCTCGCGCTGCAGCCGGGTGCGGACGACAAGCGTATCGTCGCGCTGTGGCGAGACGATACCGGCGTTCCCCAGGAGATCGCATGCCCGATCCATGCACAGGCGATCCGTCTGTCGCTGTTCTCCAGTCCCGCGACCGATTCGACCCTCGACGGACGGGAGAATCGATCGGCGGTGACATGGCGCCACGCCTCTCACCAAGCGATCGCGCTCCCACCCGAGCGGCTGGCGAACTACAGCGACGTGCTCGGCATTGACGATCGTGCCCTGCGGGAGCGGACCTGATGCCGTACATGGATGCAACACAGACGGAAATGATGGCCGCGGCGGCGCACTTCGGCCGTGCCGGCGTGTTTGCATCAACGCCGCACATGTTTATATGCGAAGGCTGGGCGAACGGTTCCTCAACCAGATCCGAGGACCATACGGTCCGTAGCGAAGGCGGTTGCACATGCTGATCGTATCGGAAGATCTCGCGAAGAGCCTCGACGAGCGACGGAAGGCGATCCACGGATCCGAGGCCTTCGCGCGAGCGCGCACGATGCCGGGCTTTTCCGCGCTCGCCGAGACACGCTGGCGGCCTGACCCTTCCCCCGCCGAGCCTGCGGCGAAGGCGCCGGCACCCGCCAAGCAGAAGAGCGGCTGATCGGGCGTCGGCCCGCTCGGGACGGCAGGATTGAAGCGAAGCCGCAGCGAGCACCGAAGCCGAGAGCCGCCATGGGAGCGCGTCTATTCCGAGAAGGGCGAGGACGCGCTGAGCTGGTTCGAGCCGCGAGCGGAGACGTCCCTCGCGATCCTGGACGGAGCGGGGGTCGCGCCCGCGGCCGTCGTCGACATCGGCGCTGGCACCTCGCGCTTCGTCGAGGCGCTGCTCGAACGGAGCATCCCGGAGATCACCCTCCTCGACCTCTCCGAGACCGCGCTCGCGCGCACCCGGACGCGGCTCGGGCCCGACGCGGCGGGGGTGCGCTTCGTCGCCGCCGACGTCACCACCTGGTCGCCCGGCGGGACGTTCGACCTCTGGCACGACCGTGCCGCTTTCCATTTCCTCGTCGATCCGGACGGGCGCGCGGCCTATCTGGCGCGTCTCGCCACGGCCCTTCGGCCCGGCGGCCATGCGCTGATCGCCACCTTCGCCGCCGACGGCCCCGAGCGCTGCAGCGGACTGCCGGTTGCGCGCTACGACCCGCAGGACCTCGCCGTGACGCTCGGTCCGGGATACGCCCTACGCGAGGCGCGGCGGATCGTGCATCGCACCCCGTGGGGGAGCGAGCAGCGCTTCCAGGTCAGCTTGTTCCAGAGGGTGTGATCGGGCACTCTCAGCCCCGGTCCCGCTCCGCGTCGAGGTTCGCGCGCAGCCGCGCCAACAGCGGCATGGCGGCCTCGACGTCCTGCGCGGCGATGCCGTCGGCGATGCTCGAGAGCCGCGGCGTCAGCGCGGCGATCGCCGCCTCGCGGGCGGCACGGCCGGCGTCGGTGATGAAGACCACCTTGGCACGCGCGTCCTGCGGGTCGGGCTCGATCGTCACCAAGCCGGCACGCTCCAGGTGCTGGAGCGTGTTCGTCATCGTGCTCTTCGTCACCTGGAAGGCGCGGGCGAGGCGCAGGGGGCTCGACGGGCGGCCGAGCCGGACGAAGTGGTTCAGCACCACGAACTGGGGCAGGGTGAGATCGCCGGGCATCACCCGCTCGAACAGCCGCGAGGCGAGCTGGTCGATGATGCCGATCTCGTTGAGCAGGCGGAAGACGAGGGGATCGCCCGCCGCGCCGCGCGGCGCCTCGCGTTCGCTCCCCTCCCCCGCCATGTCTCACCCCTCCCGGATCGCCGTCTCCGCGGGCCAGCGCGGGCTCGGCGGAACCTCGGGACCATAGCCGAGCCGGCCGAGCATCTGAAGCGTCTCGCCCGGCGCGGCACCGAGCGCCGTGCGCATGCGCGCGGCGTGGTCCGCCATCTCGGGGAATTCCTGAAGCGCCTGGCTCAGCGGATGCATGCCGAGCCCGAGCCGGGCGGCCGCGAGGTTGAGACGCATCCAGTCCCGGCCCGCCGCGATCTGGTCGGCCCGCGTGTTGCCGGGCGTCGCGGTCCACAGGAAGGCGGGGGACGCCTCGATGGGCGCGAGGGAGTAGGCCGTCATCTGCTGCATGATCGGGCCCTGCACCCCCGACCGCAGCTCCGCGGTGGCGTTCGCGCGGGTGAGGATGCCCCGGGCCGCGAGATCCTCGATCATCGGCCCGGTGAGGTCGATCCCGTCCGGCGAGGCGTCGACTTCGGCCCGACCGATGCGTAGGAGGTCGATGCTCTCCTGCGCGGTGACGGCGTGCTCCATCTCGAGGCGCATGGCGGAGAGCGCGATGGCGCGGATCGCGGCCACCTCGGCGGCGCCCGTCGCGGTGGCGACGCGCCCGCCATGGGTGGCGGCGGCGGCGAGCTTCGCGAGCGCATCCGCGGGAATCGCCCGATCCATGGCGTAGGGCGCCTTGTTCGAGCGCCGGTCGAGGATGGCCGCGAACAGCGGATCGGGGGTGCCCGCGCCCGGGACGAAGCGCACCCGCGCGACCGGGCGCGCATCGAGGCGCGGCGCGGGCTCGCCCTCGGGGAAGAGCGCGACCTCCGCGCCGTGGCCCTGCTCGACCGCGGCGAGGACGAGCGTCTCGAGGAAGGCGCCGAGGCCGATCGTCACCTGCCGGTCGAACGGGTCGGTATGCGGCAGCCGGCGCTCGAGATCGCAGTAGAGCGTGAGCACGTCGTCGCCGTCGAGCGCCACGCGCCAGGGCTGGCGATTGTGCGGGCTCGGCGCCAGCACCCCCCAGGACAGCGCCCGGCGGCGCGGCTCGGTCTCGCCCGTCCCGGCGGCGAACCACGGCGCGAGGGCCGAGGGCGTTCCGGGAGGGACGGCGGCGTGGGCCAGACGGGCGCGACCGAGATCGGCGGCGAGGATCGCGGTTCCACCCAGGAGGGCGAGGAAGCGGCGGCGGTCGAGGGACATGAACGGACTCCTTTGGTTCGATGTCGAATTATCTAGTACGACGTCGAACGAAATGCAAGCCGGACGGCATCGCCGGACCGCACGCGTCGTACGCCCTCCGATCCCGTTTGCCGCCGCCGCGCCGCGGTGCTAGAGCCTCGCGCATGACGCAGACGAGATCCCCCCGCGGCGGTCCCCGCCCGACTTCGCGCAAGCTCGCCCGGCAGGACGCCGGCGCGCGCAAGGACGCGCGACCTCGGGCCGGCAAGGGCGGCGCGGGGGCCGGCAAGGCCTCGAAGCCCTCTTCCACGACCAAGACGCCCACGACCAAGACGACCACGAGCAAGACCCGCAAGCCGACGGCCGGGCCCGGCGCCGCGAAGGCGTCCGCCACCCCGCGCCCCGGCGCGCCCGCTCCCTCCGCCGCCCTCCCGCCCAAGCGCGTCCAGCGCGCCGCCGCGGCGGCGACCCTCGCGACCGGCATCCAGACGCTCGTGATCGAGCCGGACGAGCAGGACATGCGGCTCGATCGGTTCCTGTCCGCGCGCTTCCCCCAGCTCGCCTTCACCCACATCCAGCGCATCATCCGCACCGGCCAGCTGCGGGTGGACGGCAAGCGCATGAAGCCCAACGACCGGCTCGCCGCCGGCCAGAGCGTGCGCGTGCCGCCGCTCAAGATGGAGGAGCAGCGCCCGCGCTCGCCCACGCGCAACGAGAGCGACGCCGCCTTCCTGCAGTCGATCACGCTCTACGAGGACAAGGACGTCCTGGTGCTCAACAAGCCCGCCGGCCTCGCCTCGCAGGGCGGTTCGGGCACGACGCGCCACGTCGACGGGCTGCTCGAGGCGCTGCGCGACGAGAAGGGCGAGAAGCCGCGCCTCGTCCACCGCCTCGACAAGGAGACCGCCGGCTGTCTCGTCGTGGCGAAGTCGCGCTTCGCCGCGAGCGTGCTCGCCAAGAGCTTCCGCTCGCGGGTGACGCGCAAGGTCTACTGGGCCATCGTCGCCGGCGTGCCGAAGACGCGCCAGGGCCGCGTGTCGACCTACCTCGCCAAGGAGATGCTGCCCGACGGCGACAGCCGCATGCGCGTCGCCCAGCACGGGGACGACGGCGCCGAGCACGCGCTGACCTACTACGCGGTCATCGAGCAATCGGCACAGAAGCTCGCCTGGGTCTCGCTCAAGCCGGTGACCGGGCGCACGCACCAGCTGCGCGTCCACATGGCCTCCGTCGGCCATCCGATCATCGGCGACCCGAAATACTTCAACGTCGAGAACTGGGAGCTGCCCGGCGGCATCCAGAGCCGGCTCCACCTGCTGGCGCGGCGGATCGTGATCCCGCATCCGCGCACCGGCAAGCCCATCGACGTCACCGCGCCGCTGCCGCCGCACATGCAGCAGACCTTCAACCTCCTGGGCCTCGAGACGGACGCCTACGATCCGATCGTCGAGGCCCCGGAGGAGTGAGCGAGACGACCCCGAACCGGCCGGACGGGCCGAAAGGAAAGACGACGATGTTCACCCTCGAGATCGGCGGCCGCGCGGTCGCCATCACCGACGCCACCCCCGAGGCGGAAGCCCGCGAGCTGCTCGAGAGCCTCGCCGACGAGATGATCGAGCTCGAGAGCGAGGGCAAGCAGATCTGGGACGGCGAGAGCAAGCTCCACGTCCGCCCCGCCACCGAGGACGAGATCGACGCCTTCGACGAGGCCGAGATGGACGAGGAGCCCGAGGAGGACGACGAGCCGATCGTCATGTTCCTCATCCCCGTCGACGGCCTCGAGGAGGACGACGAGGACGAGGACTGACATGTCCCGCCAGCGCCTCGTCATCCTGGACGTCGACGGCACGCTCGTCGACAGCCAGGCCATCATCGTCGAGGCGCAGGCGCGCACCTTCCGCGCCCACGGGCTCGCGCCGCCCACGCGCGAGCGCTCGCTCTCGATCGTCGGACTGTCGCTGCCCGAAGCCTTCCGCGTCCTCGTCGGCGAGGAGGGGCCGTGGGCGGCGATGGCACAGACATACCGCGAGATGTTCTTCGCCCTGCGGGCGGACGCCACGCTCGAGGAGCCGCTCTATCCCGGCGTGCGCCGGACGCTCGAGGCGCTGTCGCGCCGCGAGGACCTCGCGATCGGCATCGCCACCGGCAAGAGCCGGCGCGGCGTCACCCACCTCGTCGCCCGCGAGGGCTGGGAGGGCCTGTTCGCCACGATCCAGACCGCCGACGACGCGCCCTCCAAGCCCCATCCCGGCATGATCCTCCAGGCGCTCGCGGAGACCGGCGTCGCGGCGGCGGACGCCGCCATGGTGGGCGATTCCACCTTCGACATGGAGATGGCGCGCGCCGCCGGCATCCACGCGATCGGCGTGTCTTACGGCTTCCACGGGGTTGGGGCGCTGCGCGACCGCGGCGCGCAGGTCATCGTCGACCGCTTTCCCGACATCGTGCCCACGCTCGACGGGATCTGGCGCGCGTGAGCCGCCGGCTTGCGCCGGGCGCGCAGGGGCTTATGTGAGCTGAACGTCCCGAAGGCCCTTCCCCTACCCGCGAGGAGCGGCATGCCCGACGATTTCTGGCGCGATCTCGCCCCCGAGCCCGGGGAGACGCGGCGCGACCCGCGCGAGGCGGCCCGCGCCGCGATGATGCCCGAGCTGCCGCGGCGCTTCTACGCGCGGGCGACGGCCGAGCCGTATCCCGACGGCGGCTTCGCGCTCCACCTCGACGGGCGCCCGGCCAAGACGCCGGGCAAGCGCCCTCTCGTTGCGCCCTCCCGCGGCGCGGGCGCCGCGCTCGCCGCCGAATGGCAGGCGCAGGGCGAGCGCATCGACCCGACCGCGATGCCGCTCACGCGCCTCGTCAACGTCGCCATCGACGCGGTCGGCGCGGCGATGGAGCCTGTGGCCGAGGAGATCGTGAAGTACGCCGGCTCGGACCTCGTCTGCTACCGCGCGGGCGATCCCGAGGCCCTCGTCGTGGCGCAGGCGCAGGCCTGGGACCCGGTCCTCGCCTACGCCCGCGAGCGATACGGCGCGCGCTTCGTGCTGGCGCAGGGCGTGATGTTCGTCGAGCAGCCGTGCGAGTCGCTCGCCGCCGTGGCGCGCCGCGTCTCCCGCGAGACCTCCCCCTTCGCGCTCGCGGCGCTGAGCGTGACGACGACGCTGACCGGCTCCGCCCTGATCGCGCTCGCGACGGCCGACGGCGCGCTCGCGCCGGACGACGCCTGGCGGGCGGCGCATGCGGACGAGCTCTACCAGGAGCGCGTCTGGGGCGCCGACGCCATCGCGACGGAGCGCCGGGCGGCGCGGCGGCGGGAGTTCGACGCGGCGGTGCTGCTCTATCGGGAGGCGGGGTGAGGCGGCGGTCACGGCATGCGATCCTGCTCGCTTGCGGCGGCGAATGAGCTGATATACATTCCCACATGGATATCCAAACGCTGGAGGCTGTCATGCAGGTCGCGAAGTGGGGCAATTCCCTGGCGATCCGGCTGCCTGCCGACCTCGTCCGGAAGCTCGGACTGAAGGAGGGCGACAGGGTCGAGCTTCGCGCGGACGACACGGAGCTCGTCGTGAAGCGCACGGCGCGACCCGAGGAAGTGTTGGAGTCACTCCGTCGCTTTCGCGGACGTCTGCCCGCGGACCAGCGCCTGAGCCGCGACGACGCGAATGCGCGGTGAGTTCCTCGATTCGAACATAGTGCTTTATCTGCTCGACGGCGGCCCCAAGGCGGCAATCGCCGAGCAGCTGCTCGCAGGCGGTCCGACCATCAGCGTCCAGGTCCTGAACGAGGTCCTCGTGAACTGCATCCGGAAAGCGGGGATGTCGTGGGACGAGGCGGGCACGTTCTTGAACGGTGTGAGACAGGTCTGCGGCGTAGTGGGCCTTTCCGAGCAAACCCACGACGCCGGGCGTGCGCTGGGGGTGCGCTACGGATTCTCGGTCTACGACTCGATGATCGTCGCCTCTGCGCTCATCGCGGGCTGTGACATCCTCTACTCCGAAGACATGCAGGATGGGCTGGCGGTCGAAGGTGTGCTTCGGATCGTGAACCCGTTCGTCGCCGCTTGATGCCAGGCGGACTACGAGCGGCTCCTCCTGCGCTCTAAAGACGATCAGCTTCGGGTACGCTCTCGAGCGTCCGCGCGTGCGCCTGAAAACCACGGCGAACGGGTCAGGCTGCGCCGCCGCATCCTCGATGTCGGTGACCGGCCGCCCTGCGTCCGTTCGTTCGACTTACTCCGTCTCAGAGGAAGAGACGACGGTGGATTCTTTCGCACGCGCGCCCGCGTTCGGCGGCTTAGACATTTCCGCCCCCTCCATGCATCCCGCCTCTCGCGCTAGCACGAGCCCGCCGCTCTGTCCTCCCCTCCCCCTTTCTTCCCATTCCCCCCCTCGCCCCCCGCATGCTAAGCCGCATCCACACGGCATCCGGAAGACGAGGCGTCGATGAAGGACATCCTGGAGAGGCTCGAGGACGCGCGGGCTCAGGCGCGGCTGGGCGGCGGCGAACGGCGCATCCGGGCTCAGCACGAGCGCGGCAAGCTGACCGCGCGCGAGCGCATCGCGCTGCTTCTCGACGAGGGGTCCTTCGAGGAGTTCGACATGTACGTGCAGCATCGCTGCGCGGACTTCGGCATGCAGGACAACAAGGTTCCGGGCGACGGCGTGATCACCGGATACGGCACGATCAACGGCCGCGCCGTCTTCGTCTTCTCCAAGGACTTCACCGTCTTCGGCGGGTCGCTGTCGGAGGCGCACGCCCAGAAGATGATCAAGATCCAGGACATGGCGCTCAAGATGCGCGCCCCGATCATCGGCCTGTTCGACGCCGGCGGCGCGCGCATCCAGGAGGGCGTGGCGGCGCTCGCGGGCTATGGCGAGGTGTTCGCGCGCAACGTCAAGGCGTCGGGCGTCATCCCGCAGATCTCCGTCATCATGGGGCCCTGCGCCGGCGGCGACGTCTACTCGCCGGCGATGACGGACTTCATCTTCATGGTGCGCGACACGAGCTACATGTTCGTCACCGGACCGGACGTGGTGAAGACCGTCACCAACGAGACCGTCACCTCCGAGGAGCTCGGCGGCGCCTCCGTGCACACGACGAAGTCGTCGGTGGCCGACGGCGCCTTCGACAACGACGTCGAGGCGCTCCTCCAGATCCGCCGCCTCGTCGACTTCCTGCCCGCCAACAACGTGGACGGGCCGCCGGAGTGGGAGAGCTTCGACGACGCCGAGCGCATCGAGCACTCCCTCGACACGCTGGTGCCGGACAACCCCAACAAGCCCTACGACATGAAGGAGCTGATCCTGAAGGTCGTGGACGAAGGGGATTTCTACGAGTTGCAGGAGAGCTACGCCAAGAACATCGTCACCGGCTTCGGGCGCATCGAGGGCCGCACGGTCGGCATCGTGGCGAACCAGCCGATGGTGCTCGCCGGCGTGCTCGACTCGGACGCCTCGCGCAAGGCGGCGCGCTTCGTGCGCTTCTGCGACGCCTTCTCGATCCCGCTCGTCACGTTCGTGGACGTGCCGGGCTTCCTGCCGGGGACGGCGCAGGAATACGGCGGCCTGATCAAGCACGGCGCGAAGCTGCTCTTCGCCTTCACCCAGGCCACCGTGCCGATGGTCACCGTCATCACCCGCAAGGCCTACGGCGGCGCCTACGTCGTCATGGCATCGAAGCACATCGGCGGCGACGTGAACTACGCCTGGCCCTCGGCACAGATCGCGGTGATGGGCGCCAAGGGCGCGGTGGAGATCATCTTCCGCCAGGACGCGGACGACCCCGAGAAGCTCGCGGCCCGCACCAAGGAATACGAGGACCGCTTCATGAGCCCCTTCGCGGCGGCCGAGCGCGGCTACGTCGACGAGGTGATCATGCCCCACTCGACCCGCCGACGGATCTCGCGGGCGCTGGCCATGCTCCGCTCCAAGGAGGTGGACGAGCCGTGGCGGAAGCACGACAATCTGCCGCTGTGAGGACCATCGCAGCGTGAGAAGGCTGCCGGTGGCGTCCGTGGACACGCGCGCTGCCGCGCCCGCTGAGCAATCCCTCGCGGTTCTGGGCCCCGGGCTCGGCTATCGCGACCCGCGGTGACAGAGATGTGATCCGGGATTGCGCAGCAAGTCCGGGACCAAGAACCACAGGTGCCCGTCGAGCGGCGTGCAACGCCGCGGCGCGAGACGCCTCCATCGGCGTTTCGTGGACGCGCGCGCACCCAGCTCGCAGCATTGCGATCGCCCCCCCACGAGGGCTACAACGGAGGCCTTCCAGACACGAGGCCCCCGATGCGCACCGAGACACCCCAGACCGTGAAGCTCGCAGAGTACCGACCGAGCGACTTCCTGATCCCGCGGGTCGCCCTCGACATCGCCCTCGATCCGCACGCCACGCGGGTGCGGGCCACGCTGGAGATCGAGCCGAACCCGCTCGGGCGTGCCGACGTGCCGCTCGCGCTGGACGGCGACGACCTCGTGCCCGTCGCGATCAGCCTCGACGGCGCGCCGCTCGACCCGCAGGCCTTCTCGGCGAATGCCGACGGGCTCGTGATCCACGAGCCGCCGCGCCGGCCCTTCACGCTCACGATCGAGACCCGTCTCGACCCGACCGCCAACACCAAGCTGATGGGCCTCTACCGCTCGCGCGGGGTCTACTGCACGCAGTGCGAGCCCGAGGGCTTCCGGCGGATCACCTACTTCCTCGACCGGCCGGACGTGCTCTCGGTCTACGAGACGCGCATCGAGGCGGACGCGGCGCAGGCGCCGACGCTGCTCGGCAACGGCAACCTCGTCGCGAGCGGCCCCGTCGGCGACGGCACGCGGCACTACGCCCTGTGGCGCGATCCGCACCCGAAGCCGACCTACCTGTTCGCGCTCGTCGGCGGAACGCTCGCGAAGATCGCGAAGCCCTTCACCACGATGAGCGGGCGCACGGTCGAGATCGCCGTCCACGTCGAGCCCGGCAAGGAGGGCCGCGCCGGCTACGCGCTCGACGCGCTCGAGCGCTCGATGCGCTGGGACGAGCAGGTCTTCGGCCGGGAGTACGATCTCGACGTGTTCAATATCGTCGCCGTGTCCGATTTCAACATGGGGGCGATGGAGAACAAAGGGCTGAACATCTTCAACGACAAGTACGTGCTCGCCTCCCCCGAGACCGCTACGGACACGGACTACGCCAACATCGAAGCGATCGTCGCGCACGAATACTTCCACAACTGGACCGGCAACCGCATCACCTGCCGGGACTGGTTCCAGCTCTGCCTGAAGGAGGGGCTCACGGTCTATCGCGACCAGGAGTTCTCCTCCGACATGCGCTCCCGGCCCGTCCACCGGATCGCCGAGGTCCGGGCGCTGCGCCTGCGGCAGTTCGCCGAGGACGCGGGTCCCCTCGCCCACCCGGTGCGGCCGAGCGAGTATCGCGAGATCAACAATTTCTACACGGCCACCGTCTACGAGAAGGGCGCGGAGGTCATCCGCATGCTCCGCACGCTCCTCGGCGAGGAGGCCTTCGCCGCGGGCATGGACCTCTTCTTCGCGCGCTGCGACAACACCGCCGCGACGGTGGAGGACTTCCTCGCCTGCTTCGCCGAGGCCAGCGGGCGCGACCTCGCGCATTTCGCCCTGTGGTACGCGCAGGCCGGCACGCCACGGCTCGCGGTGACCGGGCACTGGGACGAGGCGGCGAAGACCTACCGGCTCGACTTCGCCCAGTCGATCCCGGCGACGCCCGGCCAGCCGACGAAGCGCCCCGCGCTGATCCCGATCCGGCTCGGCCTCGTCGCCGAGGACGGGCGCGAGATCCCGGCGACGTCGCCGCGCCTGCGCGAGGACGGCGTCTTCGTGCTCGACGAGGCCGCCGACAGCCTCGTGCTCGAGAACGTCGCCGTGCGCCCGGTCCCGAGCGTGCTGCGAGGCTTCTCGGCGCCGGTGCGGGTCTCCCGCGATCTCTGCGAGGCGGACCTGCTCACGCTCCTGCGCCACGACCCGGACCCGTTCAATCGCTGGCAATCCGCCCAGACCGTGGCGATCCGCCTCCTCACCCGCGCGGCGGTGGACGGCACGCTCGCCGAGGAGGCGGTGCGGGCCTACGCCGACGCGCTCGCCGCCTTCCTCGACGCCGAGGGCGAGGGAGACCCGGCCTTCGCAGCCCTCGTGCTCGCCCTGCCCGGTGAGCCGGACGTCGCGCAGGACATCGGCTCGGACGTCGACCCGGACGCGATCCACGCCGCCCGCGAGCGCATGCGCGCGCTCGTCGGCACGGCCCTCGCCCCGCGGCTGACGGCGCTGCGCGAGCGGCTCGCCTCGCGCGCGCCCTACGGGCCGGACGCCGCGAGCGCCGGGCGCCGAGCGCTGCGCAACGGGGCGCTCGACCTGATCGCCGCCGCCGACCCCGCCGCCGGCATCGCCGCGGCGGCGGCGCAGTACGAGGCGGCCGACAACATGACCGATCGCCTCGCCGCGCTCGGCGTCGCCGCCCACACGCCGCCCACGCCGGAGCGCGAGGCGCTCCTCGCCGACTTCCGCGGGCGCTTCGACGGCGAGCCCCTAGTGCTCGACAAGTGGTTCGCGCTCCAGGCCACGATGGCGCAGGCCGACACGCTGGCGCGGGTCGAGGGGCTGATCGCGGATCCGGCCTTCTCGCTGTCGAATCCCAATCGCGTCGGTGCCCTCATCGGCGCCTTCGCCCTCTCGAACCCGACGCAGTTCCACCGCCCGGACGGCGCCGGCTACGCCTTCGTCGCCGACAAGGTGACGGCGCTCGACGCGACGAACCCGCAGACCGCCGCGCGCGTGCTCACCGCCTTCAACACCTGGCGCACGATGGAGCCCGGCCGTCGCGCCAAGGCCGAGGCGACGCTGCGCACGATCGCCGACCGACCGGGCCTCTCGCGGGACGTCTCCGACATCGTCGGGCGGATGCTGGGGTGAGGGACGCCGGGACGGGGCGCCGAGCGAAGGGCTCGGCTCAGCGGCTCGCGGGAAGAGCCCGCGTCTGGGCGCCCGCGACGCCGAGGGCGCGCAGCGCCTCGATGGTGCGGACGACCTCGCGCTCCGGCAGCCTGTGCCCCGGCACCATCGTGCCCGGGGCGAACGCGTCGGGATCCGACAGAAAGCGCCCGAGGCTCTCCTCGTCCCAGACACCATCGAGGCGCGACAGGGCCGCCGAGTAGCCGACGCCGTCCCCGGACGCGATCGGCGCGCCGTAGACCACGTCGAGGCGCGGCAGCCCCGCCTTCGAATGGCACACGAGGCAACGGTTCTGCACCAGCGCGCTCACGGAGGGCGGCGCGAGGCCGTCGGGCGCGTCCGGGCCGTCCGCGTCGCGCGGGAGCAGCATCCCGACGAGCCCCGAATCCGTCAGGAGGTAGATCCGGCCGTGGCCGACCTCCAGGTAGCGGATGCGCTCGCCGATCTCGATCCGCTCCGTGTACAGCACCCGCCCCTCCGTCAGCCGGATGCGCACGAGCGCGCGCCCGACGAGCGAGCCGGCCAGATAGTCGCCCTCCCATCGCGGCGTCACGCCCTCGACGACCTTGAGGTTGGAGATGCCGATCGACGGGACCCAGGCGTGGAGGGGTGCGCGAAAGCGCTCGTGGCGCCCCTGGCTGTCGTTGAAGGGCCAGGTCCGCGCGTCCACCCAGTCCGGGCCGTAGTCGACCCCGAGGGTCTCGAGCGGCCAGCCGTAGTTGGCGCCGCGCTCGACGAGGTTGAGCTCGTCGCCCCCGCGGGGGCCGTGCTCGACGGAGAGGACGTAGCCCTTCGGCGACGCGACGATGCCCTGCGGGTTTCGGTGCCCGATGGAGACCGTCTCGACCGACCAGTCCGCCGGGTCGAGGCGCAGGATCTTGCCGTAGCTCGACCGCGGATCCTGGGAATGCAGCGGCAGCTTGCCGCCCACCCCGTCGTATTCGTGGTCTCCCATCGTCAGGAGCACGCCGCCGTCGGCCTTCCGCGCCAGCCGCCCGCCCGCCTGGTGGGAGGAGAGCGCGTTGCGGGTCTCGTGCTCGAAGAACGGCAGGCAGGGATCGGACTCGAACACGACGCGCCACGCGCCGTCCGCGTGCTCCGCGTCCAGGAGGGCGGAGGGGCCCGCGGGCGCCGGGTGCGCGGCGAGCCGGCTCGTGACGCAGCGCCGATCGGGGTGGAAGTACGAGTAGGAGACGAGCAGCTCCCTGCCGCGCGGGGTCGCGACCACCTCCAGATCATTGTAGCGCAGATTGTCCTTTCGGATGCGGCTGCCGCCCGGCGTCCGGTCGGGAAGCAGGTCCCGGTTGATCGGCGGCAGGCGCAGAGCGGTCCTCTGCAGGACACCGGTTTCCGGTTCGAGCAGAAGCAGCGCTCCGTCGGCGGGCCGGGCCACGAGCACGGCGTCGTCGAAGACCGCCATGCCGCCGCCCTCCTGCGGCAGCCTCACGTCCGGATTGACCCAGACGAGGTCGAAGTTCTGCAGCGTCGTCTCCAGCCGGCGGGCGTGCACGTCGGACGCGAAGTTCCGCGGCGAGGACGGGAGGAGCGCCTCGCGCGCGCCCTGGAAGGCGTCGTAGACGGCGTGCCGCGTTTCCCTGTAGGCGCCGACGCCGAAACCGCCGACGAAGGACGCGCCGACGAGGCTGGCGAGGGAGAGAGCGACGAGCGTCCGCTTGCGCCTCATTCGGAGCTCCGCGACGGTGCGGCGCGTCTCCGCGACGAGCACCGCAGGACGAGGAGCCTACCGGCCCGTGCGGATGTGTCAATCGATCGAGACGGCTGCCACAGGGGCCCGGGCGCCGTGGCTCGACCATGTCCGAGAGGATGCCCGGCTCCGGCGGCAGCCCGCTCAGAAATGGCTGTACGAGCCGCGGGCATAGCGCGTCTCGGTGCCCGCGTCGCGGAAGACGGGGAGCGCGTCCCCGACGACGATGCTGCCGATGGCGGCGGCGCGCACGCCCGCGCGCTCGGCGGCGTCGAGGAAGGGCGCGAGCGCCGCGTCGGGGACGGTGCAGAGAATCTCGTAGTCGTCCCCGCCGGTGACGATCGTGTCGATCAGCGTCGGATCGACCGCGAGCGCGGCGCGGGCTGCGTCCGAGAGCGGCAGGAGGGCGAGGTCGACCTCGGCGCTCGCGCCGGAGACCCGGCACATCTTGGCGAGATCCCCCGCGAGGCCGTCGGACACGTCCATCGCCGCGCGGGCGTGGGCGCGCAGCGCCTCGACGACGCCCAGGCGCGGGCGCGGGTGCAGGTAGCGGTCGGTCAGGAAGACGCGCCCGTCCACGCCGAGCGCCTCCGTCCAGGCGGCGCCCGGTGCGGTGCGCAGGAGGAGGCCGAGCGCCGCGTCGCCGATCGTGCCGGTGACGACGATCCGGTCCCCCGGCCTCGCCGCGAAGCGGTGCACCATGGCCCCGCGCGGCGTCTCGCCGAAGGCGGTGACCGAGAGTGCCAGCGGACCCGGCGTCTTCACCGTGTCGCCGCCGAGGAGCGGGCAGCGATAGGCGTCCGCGGCGTCCTTCAGGCCGGCTGCGAACTGCTCGAGCCACTTCGGCGAGACGTCCCGCGGCAGCGCGGCCGAGAGCAGGAAGCCGCGCGGAAAGGCGCCCTTCGCGGCGAGATCCGAGACGTTGACGCCGAGCGCCTTGCGCCCGATCGCGCCCGGTGGATCGTCGGGGAAGAAGTGGACGCCCGCGACCAGCGTATCGACGGTGACGACGAGCTCCGTCCCCTCGGCCGGCACGATCCGCGCCGCGTCGTCCCGCAGCCCGAACGCCCCCTCCCCCGCCAGCGGGCGGAAGTAGCGCGCGATCAGGTCGTCCTCGGTGAGACGCGCGTCGTCCTCGTCGCGCGGGGGATCTGCCATGGGCGGGGAACCTCGCAGGGAAGACTCGCCGGTTCGGTCGTCGTTCGACATATGCGCGATCCCCACGCTGCCGGCAAGCGCCCTGCGCGTGCCGGGCGGCTACGCCATCGGCGCTCGCCGGAGCGTCGGCCGCGGCTCAGGCACCCGCCGTAGCGAAGGCGTCGCGGTGCGACAGCGTGCCGGCGGGCATCGCGCCCTCGAGCGCGTGCGCGAGCACGTATCGCGCCGGGACGCCGGGCATCGCGAGACCGGGATCGGCCTGGAAGCCGAAGCGGCCGTAATAGGCGGGATCCCCCACGAGGACGACGCCGCGAGCGCCGGCGGCGCGCACCCGCGCCAACCCCTCGCGCACGAGCGCCGCGCCGATCCCGCGGCCCTGGCGATCCGGCCGCACGGCGATCGGGCCGAGCGCCAGCCAGCCGACGTCGCGGCCGTCGACGCGCACCGCCGAGAAGGCGACGTGCCCGACGACGGCGCCGTCCTCCTCGGCGACGAGGGAGAGCGTCAGCGCGCCGGCGTCCCGCAGCCCGGAGACGATGGCGGCCTCCGTCCCGCTGGCGTGGGGCGCGCGCGCGAAGGCGTCCGTGGTGATCGTGCCGATCGGCTCGACGTCGGCGGAGGTCTCGGGGCGGATGGTGATCATGTGGCGTCTCCGGCCGCGGGCGCGCGCGACTTCCACAGCGTCTCGCGGGTCGCCATGTCGAGGAACCCGGCGTGGCGCGCGAGCACCGCGGCGAGGCCCGGGCCGATCCGATGCTCCGGCAGCGGGACGTAGCCGAGGCGCCGGAACCAAGGCCCGTTCCAGGGCGGCTCGCGGAAGGTGGCGAGGCTCGTCCCGCCGAGCCTCTGCGCGGACGCGCGGGCCTCCGCCTGTGCCATCAGCGCGCGGCCGACGCCGCGCCCGCCGGCCTCCGGCGCGACCGCGATGCCGACGATGTAGAGGAGGCCGTCGAGCGGCTCGAGCAGGACGTAGCCGAGGGGCGTGCCGTCGACGGCGTCCGCGACGACGGTCTCTCCGCGGTCGAAGCGCTCGGGGGCCATCGCGGGCATGCCGGCGACCCAGGCGAGGGCGCCGCCGTGAACGGCGTAGCGCCGGCGCGAGGCGTGCTCGAGGGCGACGAGGCGGGCGACGTCGCCGTCCGCCGGAGGCCGCAGGCGAATGCTCACCCGCGCACCTTCCGGCGGAACGGACCCGGCACCGCGAAGGCGGGGACGCGCCCGGCATAGTCCCGCCACGCGGCGCCGAAGCGCGCATCGAGCGCGCGATCCTCGACGTACGCCTGGACGCGCAGCACCGACAGCCCGACGAGGAGGCTCACCAGCGAGAACACGCTCGGCAGCGCCAGGAAGAAGCCGATCTGCCCGAGCGCCACGGCGACGAAGAGCGGATGGCGCATGGCCGCGAAGGGCCCGCCGGTGATCAGCCGGCGCGGCCCCTCCTCGCTCACGCCCGACATCCAGTCCTCCGACATGTAGGAGTGGGTGTAGACGACGAGCGCCAGCGAGGCGACGAGGAAGACGAGGCCGCTCGCCACGACGGCGGGGGTGTAGAGCGGATCGAATCGCCCGAGCGCCGCGTCGAGCCCGGGATAGGGCACGCGCACGACGCATACGCCCCAGATCGCCAGCCGAAAGCCGTTGAACAGGCGCCGCCCGACGCGCTGGGCCGAGCCGGGCGAGCCGCGGTGCTCGTGCGAGCGCCCGGTGCGCGCGCGCAGGGCGAAGAGCTTCGCCGTGTAGAACACCGCGATGAAGGTGAAGTAGCAGGCGAGCGCCGCCCGCCCGAAATCGAGCACGTCCACGTGAGCGACCTTTTCCCGCGACCGAGCCCCCACCGGCGAACGGCCGGTTTCGACCCGTGGTGCGTCGCGTCTGTCGCACCGGAGCCGTACGCTTCCCGCGCGCTCACGGGGGCGGCTCTGTCGGCTCGCTCTCACCGGCGCGAACCGAAGTACAACACGATCCGGGGGAATTGGGAACCCTCGCCCGTGCGACGCCGACGGCGGGCGTGCGTGCGTGCCGCCCGCCGTCGGTCCGCGAAAAGCGCGGCCGGACCGCCTCAGTGCAGGATCTGGCCGAGGAAGAGCTTCGTGCGCTCGTGCTGCGGATTGGAGAAGAAGGCCTCCGGCTCGTTCATCTCCACGATCTGGCCGTAGTCCATGAAGATCACCCGGTCCGCCACCTGGCGGGCGAAGCCCATCTCGTGGGTGACGACCATCATGGTCATGCCCTCCTCGGCGAGAGACACCATCGTGTCCAGCACCTCCTTGACCATTTCCGGGTCGAGCGCGGAGGTGGGCTCGTCGAAGAGCATGATCTGCGGGTTCATGCACAGCGAGCGGGCGATGGCCACGCGCTGCTGCTGGCCGCCGGAGAGCTGCCCGGGATACTTGTGGGCCTGCTCGGGGATCTTGACGCGGGTGAGATACTTCATCGCGATCTCTTCCGCGTCCTTCTTGGGCATCTTCTTCACCCAGATCGGCGCCAGCGTGCAGTTCTCCAGGATCGTCAGGTGCGGGAACAGGTTGAAGTGCTGGAACACCATGCCGACGTCTCGGCGGATCTCGTCGATCCGCTTGAGGTCGTTCGTCAGCTCCGTCCCGTCGACGATGATGTTCCCCTTCTGGTGCTCCTCCAGCCGATTGATGCAGCGGATCATCGTGGACTTGCCCGACCCGGACGGGCCGCAGACCACGATGCGCTCGCCGCGCATGACGCGCAGGTTGATGTCGCGCAGCACGTGGAACTCGCCGAACCACTTGTGGACGCCGATCATCTCCACGGCGACCTCGGTGCGGGAGGCCTGGCTCTGCGCCGTCTGCGGCTTCTCCAGGCTCGTCGTGTCAGCCATCGCTCGATCCCCTCTCGATCAACGTTTCTCGCTGGCCGCGAGCCGGCGCTCGACGGATTGGGAGTACCAGGACATTCCCCAGCAGCACAGGAAGTAGAAGATTCCGGCGAAGGCGTAGCCGGAATAGTTCACCGACGGCGCGGCCCAGACCGGATCGAGCCGCGAGGATTCGATCGTGCGGATCAGGTCGAAGATGCCGACGATCGACACCAGTGTCGTGTCCTTGAACAGGCCGATGAAGGTGTTGACGATTCCCGGGATGACGATGCGCAGGGCCTGGGGGAGGATGATGAAGTACATCATCTTCGGGTAGGACAGGCCGAGCGACATCGCCCCCTCGTACTGGCCCTTCGGGATCGCCTGCAGGCCGCCGCGCACCACCTCGGCCATGTAGGCGGAGGCGAAGAAGGCGACGCCGATCAGCGGCCGGACCAGGCGGTCCACGGTGATGCCCTGCGACAGGAACAACGGCAGCATGGTGTTGGCCATGAACAGCACGGTGATCAGCGGCACGCCGCGGGTGAACTCGATGACGATCACGCACACGAGCCGCACGATCGGCAGCCGGGATCGTCGCCCGAGCGCGAGCAGCACGCCCACCGGCAGCGAGATCACGATGCCCACCGCCGAGACCACGATGGTGACGAGGATGCCGCCCCAGACGCCCGTCGGCACGTTGCGCAGGCCGATCGCGGGGAAGCCCGCCAGCAGCCAGTAGGAGACGATGGGCACGACCAGGAAGAAGTAGATCGCGCCGAGCCCGCGCCGCGGCGCGTCGAGCCACAGCATCCAGACGATGCCGACGGCGAGCACGAGGAAGAACAGGTTCGGGCGCCAGCGCAGGTCGATCGGATACGAGCCGTAGAGGAAGTAGTTGATCCGGTCGATCACGAAGGCCCAGCAGGCCCCGACCTCGCGCCCGGTCGTGTCCTCGCGGCAGGCGCTGCCGTCCTCGCCGGTCCAGACCGCCTCGAAGAACAGGTAGTCGAGAATCGGCGGGATCAGCCAGAGCAGGAACCACGCCATCAACACGGTCACGACCGTGTTGATGGGCCCGGAGAACAGGTTCTCCTTCATCCACGCGACGGGTCCCGCGACGGAGCGCGGCGGTGGCAGCGCCTCCACGGAGGCGGTGCGGACGAAGCTGCGCTGAGGGGTCATGACGGTCATGGCGCCCTCCTCAGCGTTCGACCAGCGCTATGCGCTGATTGTATATGTTCATGAAGAACGATGTGACCAGCGAGATCGTCAAGTAGACGATCATCGTGATCGCGACGACCTCCACCGCCTGGCCGGTCTGGTTCAGCACCGTGCCCATGAACACCTGCACGAGATCGGGATAGCCGATCGCGACCGCGAGCGAGGAGTTCTTGGTCAGGTTGAGGTACTGGCTCGTCAGCGGCGGCACGATCACCCGCATGGCCTGCGGGATGACCACGAAGCGCATCGTCTGCCCGGGCTTGAGGCCGAGCGACGAGGCGGCTTCGGTCTGGCCGCGCGAGACCGCGAGGATGCCCGCGCGCACCACCTCGGCGATGAACGCGCCGGTGTAGATCGCGAGCCCGAGCACGAGCGCGACGAACTCGGGGAAGAGCTGCGAGCCGCCGGTGAGGTTGAAGCGACCCTGCACCGGCACGTCGAACGTGATCGGCGTGCCGCCGGTGAGCGTCAAGAGCAGCCAGGCGAGGACGGGGAAACCGACGACGAGACCGAGGGTCGTGAGCCCGATCGGGAACTGCTCGCCGGTCGCCGCCTGGCGTGCCTTCGCCCAGCGCCTCACCAGGAACGACCCGACGATGCCCACGACGAAGGCGACGAGGATGAGCACGGCGCGACCGTCGAACACGGCCGCCGGCAGCGAGAGGCCGCGGACGCTCAGATAGAAGCCCGGCGCGAGCTGGATCGCGTCGCGCGCCGCCGGCAACGACGAGAGCACCGCGTTGTACCAGAACAGCAGCTGGAGCAGGAGCGGCAGGTTGCGGATGATCTCGACGTAGGCCGAGGCGACCTTGGCGAGGATGAAGTTCTTCGACAGGCGCGCGATTCCCGCCGCGAAGCCGATGATCGTGGCGAGCACGATGCCGATGGCGGCGACGAGAAGGGTGTTGAGCAGCCCCACGATCAGGGCGTCGCCGTAGGTCGAGGCGGCGGCGGAATACTCGATGAAGGTCTGGTTGATGTCGAATCCCGCGGGCTGCTGGAGGAAGCCGAAGCCCGACGCGATGCGCGCGGCCCGCAGATTCTCGATCGCGTTGCTGACGGCCTCGTAGGCCATCCATCCGATCAGCAGGACCAGGACGCCCTGGAAGAAGAAGCCGCGGACCCTCGGATCATAGATCAACGAGGCTCGCGGCGGCGCTTGCTCGACCACGCTCGCCAACTTGTCACCCTCCACAAGCCGGCGCCCCCGCGCCGGTCGATGTCATCGCGCCGAAGGGCTCTCTCGCCCGTGGCCGTTCCCCTGGGTCGGCTCGTTCTCGGCGGATGCAAGAAGAGCGCCGCACCCCGGGAGGTGCGGCGCTCGGACGCGATCCTCAGCGGATCGGATGGCCGTACTGGAGGCCGCCGTCGGTGTAGAGCGCGTTCAGGCCGCGGCTGAGGCCGACGGGCGAGCCCTCGCCGATGTTGCGCTCGAACACTTCGCCGTAGTTGCCCACCGCGCTGATGGCGTTGAAGGCCCAATCGTTGCTCAGGCCGATCATCTCGCCGAAGTTGCCCTCGACGCCGAGGATGCGACGGATCACCGGAGCCTCCGAGGTCTCACGCAGCTCCGCCGCGTTCGCCGCGGTGATGCCGTACTCCTCGGCCTCGAGCAGGGCGTAGTGCAGCCAGCGCACGATGTCGCCCCAGTTGTTGTCGCCGTGACGGATCACCGGCCCGAGCGGCTCCTTGGAGATGATCTCCGGCAGGATGACGTGGTCGCCGGGGGTCGGCGCACGCAGGCGCTCGGCGGCGAGCGCCGAGGCGTCGGTCGTGAACGCGTCGCAGCGGCCGCTGAGATAGGCCTCGACGGCCTCGACCGACTGGGCGAACGTGACGGGCTCGTAGTCCAGGTTGTTGCGGCGGAAGAAGTCCGCAAGGTTGAGCTCCGTCGTCGTGCCCTGCTGCACGCAGACCGAGGCCCCGCCGAGCTCGAGCGCCGAGGTGACGCCCAGCGCGGCGTTCACCATGAAGCCCTGGCCGTCGTAGTAGTTGATCGTCGGGAAGTCGAGGCCGAGCGAAGTGTCACGCGACATCGTCGAGGTCGAGTTGCGGAAGAGCAGGTCGACCTCGCCCGCCTGGAGCGCGGTGAAGCGGTCCTTGGCCGAGAGCGGGATGAAGGAGACCGCGTTCGGATCGTTGAAGATCGCCGCCGCGAGCGCGCGGCAGTACTCGACGTCGAACCCGGTCCAGTTGCCCTGGGCGTCCGGCACGCCGAAACCGGTGAGGCCGGTGTTGGAGCCGCAGATCACCTCTCCGCGATCACGCACCTGCTGGAGCGTCTCCTGCGCGGCGGCCACGCCCGTGAAGGCGACGCCGGCGGCCAGGCCGAAGGCGATTGTGGTAAGCGCTTTCTTCATGCTTCTCGTTCTCCCAAGGAAGGTTCGTGCGCCGACCCGTCGAGCAAGTCAGCCCCTCTGATGGCGCGATCCGCCCTGCTGCGTTCGCAGGTCGGTGCCCCGGGCACTTCTCTGGCGCCGTCGACCTCGTGCGTCAATGCCGATGTCGACTTCGCCCGATTGCCGATCGCCCGCGGCTCGCGACACGCCCGCATCTCAGGCCAGGGTTCGAACGCGGTCAAGTGCCCATGAGCATGCGAGCGGAGCCGAAACGGGTATTTTTTCACGGCGCGCGAGATGCTAAGCAACGGTTGCCCGCGCGGTATGCAAGTCGAGGATGCAAATGACGGAAGAAGATGCACGGTCGAGCTGGAGAGACGCCACCCGGCTGGTTCACGCGGGACGCGACCCGTCCACCCAACACGGCTTCGTGAATACGCCGATCTACCGCGGCTCCACCGTGCTCTTTCCCACGATGGACGATCTCCTCAACCGGCGCGGACGCTACGTCTACGGCACGCGGGGGACGCCGACGACGGAGGCGCTGGAGACCGCGTGGACGGAGCTGTCCGGCGCCGCCGGAACGGCGCTCGCCCCCTCGGGGCTGGGCGCTATCTCGCTCGCCCTGCTCAGCCTGGTACGAGCCGGGGATCACCTGCTCGTCACCGACAACGTCTACTGGCCCACGCGCGCCTTCTGCGAGGAGATGCTCGCCGGGCTCGGCGTCGAGACGACCTACTTCGAGCCGATGATCGGCGAGGGCATCACCGCGCTGATCCGCCCGAACACGAAGGTGCTCTTCCTGGAGACGCCGGGCTCGCTGACGCTCGAGGTGCAGGACGTTCCCACGATGGCCGCCGTCGCCCGCGAGAAGGGCGTGAGCGTCGTCATCGACAACACCTGGGCGACGCCCCTCCTCTACCCGCCGCACGCCCGCGGGGCGGATCTCGCGATCGAGGCGGGCACGAAGTACCTCTCCGGCGGCTCCGACCTCCTGCTCGGCATGGTCTCGGCCAACGCCGAGCACTGGCCGCGCCTGCGCAAGACGTTCGACCTGTTCTCGAACTGCGCCGGCCCGGAGGACGTCTTCCTCGCCCTGCGCGGCATGCGCAGCATGAGCCTGAGGCTGAAGGAGGCGGAGCGCCAGGGGCTGGCGATGGCGCGATGGCTCGCCGCGCGTCCGGAGGTCCGCCGCGTGCTGCACCCGGCGATGCCGGACCATACCGGGCACGAGATCTGGAAGCGCGACTTCCACGGCGCCTCGGGCCTGTTCTCGGTCGAGCTCGAGCCGGTCTCGACGCCCGCGCTCGCGGCGATGCTCGACGGCCTGAGGCTGTTCGGCATGGGCTTCTCGTGGGCGGGTTTCGAGAGCCTCGTCATCCCCTTCGACCCGAACAAGACCCGCACCGCCACCCGCTACGCGCACGATGGCCCGCTCCTGCGCTTCTCGATCGGCCTCGAGGACGTCGCCGACCTGCAGGAGGACCTCGACGCGGGCTTCGCGCGGATGCGGGCGGCGGGGTGAACGGAGGCGGCCGTGACCCTCACGGGACGAGCCAGACCGCCTCCCCGAGCCCGTCCGCGCGCAGCGTGAAGCGCGCGCGCCGGTGGCCCGCGTGCGCGAGCCAGAGGGTCTCGATCGTGTGCACGTGCATCTCGACCGCGCGAAAATGCGCCCGCCCGGCGAGGATCTCGTCCTCGTTCTCCGGCAGGCGGAACGCGTCGGGCGCCACGATCCTGCCGCCGGGCGCGGGCCGCGTCGCGTAGCAGGCGCGGCTCGCCATCCGCGAGGCACGCCACGCCTCATCGGCGGGGCCATCGTCGGCGTGCAGCGCGGCCGTACCCTCGACGCGGATCTGGAGCTTTCCGGACGGATCGTAGCCGTGCAGCGCGATGCGGTCGTCGCGGGCGAGCTCGGCGACCTTGTCGGCACGCCCGTCCGTGTGGAAGCGCAGCCGCGCGCGTGCCGGGTCGACGGCCCGCAGCACCACCGTGCGCAGCCGCGGCCGCCCGTCGAGGCCGATCGTCGCGACCGTCGGCGCGTGGAAGGGCGAGCGGCGATCCTGCACGCCGCGCGCCAGCTGGCGCCAGGCGTGTGCGCGCATCTCGTCGAGGTCGGTCGCGAAGGCGGGCGGCTCGCGCGGGTCGCTCATCGGAGGCCTTCGGCTCTCGGGCGGGTATCGGCACGAAGGTATGGCGAATTCCCCGGAGGTCGAGCCTCCAATCCCGGGGTACCGAGGCGCTGCGATCACGCGGCGACCACGCGGCGCCCCCGGTTCCAGGCGAGCAGCGGCAGGCCCGACAGAAGGGCGCGCAGCGCACCCGCGCTCTGGTGGAGGCCGTTGACGGACACCCGCGGCAGCGCGTGCAGATGCGCGCCGTGCTCGGCGAAGAGGTGGCCGGGCCGGGTCGTCACCGCGGTCTCGAACCCGGCCTCGCGGGCCAGCGCGAACTCCCGCGCGCCGGCGGAGCCCGGGTCGCCTACCGGATAGGCCAGGTGGCGGATCTCCAGCCCCGTCGCCTCCGCGAGCGCGGCGCGGCCCTCGACGATCTCGCGGCGCGCCGTCTCGCCGTCGAGCTTGGCGAGCATCGGGTGGGTGAGCGTGTGGGCGCCGAGCGTCACGCGCGGGTCGCGGGCGAGCGCGGCGATCTCGTCGAGCGTGAGGCAGGCCGCGGCGGCGAGCGCGTCGACGTCGACGCCGGCCTCCTCGGCGAGGCGGCGCGTGGCCGCGCGCAGGGCATCCTCCGGGCCGGCGCGCAGGCGCCAGTAGAGCGTCTCGAAGGCGCGCGTCTTCTCGGCGTCTGTCGTGGCCGGCAGGTCGACCCCGTCGTGGCGCACGCGCGGCGAGCGGCGCACGGCCTCCTCCAGCTCGCGCCACCACAGGCGCCCGCGCCCGAGCGCGAAGTCGCGGGTGACGAACAGCGTCCACGGCGCGCCGCGGGCGGCCAGGATCGGGGCGGCGTGGTCGCGGTTGTCGCGATAGCCGTCGTCGAAGGTGAGCACGCAGAAGGGCCGCTCGGGCTCGGGTCCGGCGAGGCGGGCGGGGACCTCGCCGAGCGGCACGATGTCGAAGCCGAGCGCATCGAGCGTGTCGAGCACGGTCCCCAGGAACGCGGGCGTGATCTCCAGGAGACGGTTGGGCGCGAACCCCGCGGGCGGCGGCGGGCGCACGTGGTGGAAGGTCAGGATCACGCCGCGCCCGCGGGCGAAGCGCGCCCAAACGTGCGCCCGCACGAGGTCGCTGCCGTGGAGACCGGCGCTGATGATCGCCCGCTTGAGCATCGGCCGGCTCCCTTAGGTCGCGCTTAACGCCCCCTGCATACAGTCGCGACGTTATCGATCGGTGCATCGAAGGCCCGAAAGGCGAGATCCGCGTGACGTCGGCCACGAAATACGCCGCCCTCGACGGGCCGGGCGCAACGGCGAGGCGCGCCGCGGGCGCGCCCGAGGCGACGCTCGTCCTCCACGAGGGGCTGGAGGCCGCGCGCGCCGACTGGGCGCGGCTCGAGGCGAGCGGCACCGCCTCGCCCTATCAGGCCTTCGCCTGGCAGGACGCCTTCGCCCGCCACGCGCTCGCGCCGGGCGCGCGGGTGCGCGTGGCCGTCCTGCACGAGGCCGGCACGGGCCGCCCGATCTTCCTCCTGCCGCTCGCCGTCGGACGCCGCGGACCGGTGACGATCGCGACGGCGCTCGGCGGCAAGCACGCGAACTTCCATCTGCCCCTCGCCTGCCCGCGGGCGGGCCCGCCCCTCGCGTCGGACGCCCTGCACCGGCAGCTCGTCGCGATCGGACGGGGGATCGGCGCGGACGCCTTCGCCTTCGCCAACCTGCCGCGCACCTGGGCCGGCGAGCCGAACCCGCTCGCCCTGCCCGGCGCCCGGCGCGCCGCGAGCGACGCCTACTGGAGCGCCTTCGCCGACCGCGCGGCGGACGGCCCGGCGGCCCCTCTGAGCGGGGAGACCCGCAAGAAGCTGCGCAAGAAGGAGCGCGGGCTCGCGGCGCTCGGCGAGGTGAGCGTGTCGCGCGCGACGACCCGCGCGGAGGCCGACCGCACCCTCGACGCCTTCCTCGCCTTCAAGACCCGGCGCATGCGCGCGCAGGGCCTGCCCGACCCGTTCGAAGAGCCCGCGACGCGCGCCTTCCTGCGCGCGGCCTGCGATCCGGAAGTGGACGGCGGCCCGGCGATCGCGCTCTGGCGGCTCGCCGTCGGCGAGCGCATCGTCGCGACCTTCGGCGCCGCCTGCGACGGCGTGCGCGCGAGCGGCATGTTCATCGCCTTCGACGAGGCCCCCGAGATCGCCCGCGCGACACCCGGCGACCTCCTGCTGCTCGCCGTCGTCGAGGCGCTGCGCACCGAAGGCTACGAGAGCTTCGATCTCGGCGTCGGGGAGGCCCGCTACAAGGGCCATTTCTGCGACCGCACCGAGGAGATGCTGGAGCTGACGCTGCCCGTCACCCTCGCCGGCCGCGCCTGGGCGGTCCAGGCACGGCTCGCAGGGCGCCTGAAGCGCTGGGCCAAGGCCTCGCCGCGGATCATGGCAGCGCTCGCGGGAGCGCGTCGCCTCATGCGGCGCGGGTGATCTCCTCGCCCGCCGGCGCGAGCGCCACGACCACCTCCGGCGCGCCCGCGTCCTTCGCCGCCTCGTAGAGCGAGACGAGCCGCTCGTCCTCCGGCCCGGTGCGCGCGGCGATGACGACCGCGTCGGCGCGCGGCGCCAGCGCCGCGAGTGCGCCGGGCGCGTGGGCGTCGGAGAGCACGAGGAGCGTCGCGCCGTAGGTCTCGGCGAAGGCGGCGAGCGCGATCTCGAGCCCCTCCTCCTCCTCCGGCGCCAGCGGGTCGACCACGCCCGTTCCCGCACCGACGCGGTGGGGACGGCCGGCGCCGAGGCGATCGATCGCCTCGAAGAAGGACGCCTCGCCCGCCACGAGATCCGAGAAGCCGGGCCTTCCCTCCGGCGCGCCCTCCCGCGACGGCGCGCCGGGCGTCGCGGCGACCTCGACGAGGAGCGCGGGCGCCCCGGAGCCGAGCGCCTCGCCGAGCCGCTCGGCCAGCATCGCCGGGAGCGCCCCGGAGTCGAGCGCCGTCACGAGGATGCGGCGGCTGCCGTCGGCGGTGGCGACGCGCCCGAGCCTCGCGGCGAGCGCCGCGATGTCGAACCCTTCCGCGTCCGCCCGGGCGGGCACGGCGGGCCGCTCGCGACCGCCTCCCCCACCGCCGGGCGGCGGCGACGGCTCGGGCGGAGACGGCTCGGGCGGCGCCGGCTCCGCGCGCGTCGGCGCGGCCACGGACACCTCCGTGGCGGGGTCGAGCGCACGGGGCGCCGCGGCGGGCGCCGGTCGGAACACGTCGAACACGATCGCCTTCATCACCACCGCGCCCGCGACCACCGTGAGCGCGACGACGGTGAACAGGAACACGACCGGCCCCTTGCGCGGCCAGATCGGCGCCTGCGGCTCGGCGGCACGCGAGACGATGCGCGCATCCGGCAGGGCCGCCTCCTCCGAATCGCGGGCGAGTGCGTCGCGGTAGCGGGCGAGGAAGACCTCGAGCTGCTCGCGCTCCGCGCGGGCCTCGCGCTCGAGGGCGCGCAGCTGCACGCCGTTCTCGTTGGCCCGCGAGGCGACCTGCATCTGCTGGCCCAGCGCGGCGGTGAGCGTGTCGACCCGCGCGGAGGCGAGGCGGGCCTCGTTCTCGAGCGTGCGCACGATGCGCTCGGCGGCGCCACGGATCTGGCCGTCGAGATCGGCGAGCTGCGCCTGCAGCGCGAGGATGCGCGGGTGCCGGTCGAGCAGCGTGCGGCCCTCCGCGGCGATCTGCGCGCGAAGCGCCACCCGCTGCCCGATGAGGCTGCGGATCAGCTCGTCGGCGGCGACGTCGGGGATTTCGAAGGCGCGTCCGGCGTCGATCAGCTCGCGGATGAGGCTCGCGCGCGCCTGCGCGTCCGCCAGCGTCGAGCGCGCCGTGCCGAGCTGGGTCGAGAGGTCGCCGAGCTGCTGGGAGGTGAGCGTCGCGTTGTCGCCGCCGACGAGGAGCCCCGTGCCGCTGCGGAAGGCCTCCACCCGCGCCTCGGCCTCTCGCACCTGCTCGCGCAGCCGGTCGATGTTCTGCGACAGCCAGGTCGTCGCCATCCGCGCCGCGTCGATCTTCGCGGCCTCCAGCGTCTCGAGGTAGACCTCGGCGATGACGTTGGCGCCGCGTGCGGCGAACTCCGGGTCGCTCGCCTGGAACTCGACGGCGATCACCCGCGAGCGGCCGACCGAGTACACCAGCAGGCGATCGTAGTAGGTGTCGAGCACGCGATCGATCGCCGCGGCGTCGTCGTCCGCGTCTCCGCCCGCGCCGAGGCCGACGAGCGAGGCGAGGCGCGCCAGCGGGTTCATGGGCCGCATCCGCGGGTCGAACTCGGGATTGCCGACGAGGCCGAGCCGGCGCGCCGCCTCCGCGGCGACCTCCCGCGAGCGGATCACCGCCACCTGGCTCGCCACCGCCTGCTCGTCGATGATCTGGCCCGTCGGGTCGCCACCCGTCTGCTCGACGGGGCGGGTGAAGGCGTTGTCGCGGCTCTCGAGCAGGATCTGCGACTGGCCCTGGTAGAGCGGCGTCGCCACCAGCACGTAGGCGAGGCTCGCCACGAAGGCCACGAGGCCCACGCCGGCGACGAGGCGCAGGTTCGCCCTGAGCGCGAGCACGATCTCGTAGAGGTTGATCATGTCCCCGCGCGGGTCGGCCGCGGGGGCGCGGCCCTCCGCTCCCCGCGTCTCGGCGCTCGTCATCGGCATCGCTCGCACACTCCACCGCCTCCGCGCGCGCCGGTGCGCCCGTGCGCCGCGCCGCGGGATCGGCGCCGATTAGGCGATGTTAAGGTTGAGGACCGGTTAAGACGCCGCCGCGGCTCCCGGCTGCGCGACCTCGTCGACGAAGGCGTCGAGCGCGTCCCAGTCCGTGTATTCCGTGTCCGCGTGGGGATCGACGCTCTCGCCGCGCCGGTAGGCGATGAAGCGCATCGCCCAGCTCTTCAGGAAGTCGTAGCGCGTGAAGCGGAAGGCGCCGGCGGCGTGATGCAGCCGCTCGGCGCTCCAGCCGGTCTCCGAGCGGAAGGTCTCGATGCAGCGCGCGAGGCCGGCCCAGTCGCCTGGATCGTCGCCGGCCGCCGACAGCGACACGGAGACGAAGGCGCTCTCCCCGGCGTTCAGCGCCGCCGCGTGCCGGCGTGCGAAGTCGACGAGCGCCGCCTGGTAGCGCCCCTCGTGCAGCGAACCCGCGAGGATCGAGAGGTCGAAGGCCGCCGGGTCGGTGTCCGGCCCCGCCCGCGTCGCGTCGACGAGGGTCGGCGCGTGGCCGCTCGCGGAGAGCCGCGCGGCGATGCGCTCCGCGATCTTGCGCGTCTGCCCCTCGGTGGTGGCGTAGACGACGAGAACCCGCATGGCGTTGCCTCCAGGCGTTTTCGACATGAGATTGGCGTCCTAGCGGGCACCGCACATCCGGACGAACACGAAGCACGCGGACGTCGCGGCTCGACGTTTCAGCACTTGAAACGCCTGTTTCAACCGGCTAGGCCGGAGCCATGCACGACACCCCGCTCGCCGAACGCATCCTCGAGCGCTTCGATCGCCTGCCGCCGCAGCTCCAGGCCGCGGCGCGATTCGTGCTCGAGAACCCGCGCGAGGTGGCGCTGCTCTCCACCCGCGAGCAGGCCCGCCGCGCCGGCGTGTCGCCGGCGGCGCTGACCCGGCTCGCGCAGCGGCTCGATCTCGACGGCTACGATGCGCTGCGGCGCCTCCACGCGCAGGCGCTGCGCGCCGAGCCCGGCGGCTTCGCCGGCCGCGCGGAGGCGCTCGTCGCGGGGCGCGAGAGCGCCGACGACGCGACCTTCCTCGCGGGCTTCGTCGCGGCCATGGGCGAGGACGTCGGCCAGCTCGGCGCGACCCGCACGGCGGCCGCCCTGGTGCGCGCCGCGGACGCGATCGCCGGTGCGCGACGCGTCCATTTCCTCGGCCTGCGCGCGAGTTTCGCCGTCGCCTATGCGGGCGCCTACGTGATGGGGATCGCCGGCGTCCGCGCCGAGCTCGTCGACGCGCCCGGCGGCACCGGCATCGACCGGCTGCGCGACCTGGGGCCGCAGGACGCGCTCCTCGCCGTCTCGGTGCGACCCTATGCCCGGGACGTCCGCCGGGCGCTCGCCTTCGCGCGCGAGCGCGGCACGACGACGCTGGCGATCACCGACGACCCGATCTCGCCGGTGGCGCGGCTCGCGGACGTGGTGGTGCCGGTTCGCATCGATACGCCCTCCTTCTTCCACGCGATGACACCCGCCTTCGCCGCGATGGAGGGACTCGCCGCCCTCGTCGCCCGCCGGCGCGGCGGCGAGGCGCCCGCGGCGGCGCGCCGGGCGGAGGCGCATCTCGCAGCCTTCGGTGCCTACGAGCCCGCCGAGCAGGCACGGGTTGCCGAGGATCGGCGACCCCGGTAAGTCTTCGTTAACCGCCGAGCCGCTTCTTCGATGGGGCGGGCGCGTCGGCGTCGTCGTTCAAGCGCGGTTCAGGCGCGAACGGCCACGCTCACGGGCATCGTAGTTCGCGTCGGAGATCTCCCCATGTCCACTCAGCCGCTCACGGGCGACCGCGCCTCGTCCGAGCCCACCGGCCGCAGCCGCCTGGGCGCCCTCGCGCGGGGCCTCGGGCTCGCGCTCGCGCCGATGCTGCTGTTCCTGTCGATCCCGGTGGGGCTCTCCGGAGGCTTCGTGCTCGCGTGGGTGCTCCTGGTGGCGAGCCTCGTGCTGATCACGCTCGACGCGGCGCTCTTCGGCGCGCAGCGCTGACGCTGCGCGCGCCGCTCACCGCAGCGCGGCGCGCAGCACGACGGCGAGCGCGACCGCCTCGAAGACCATCGTCAGCGCGAGCGCGCTCGCCGCGCCGAGGACGCCGTAGGCGGGCGCGAGGGTGAAGGCGAGCGCCGTCGCGACCACCGCGGTCACGACGTAGACGACGGCGCAGGCGCGCTCGGCGCCGATCATGTTCAGCACCCGCTCGGCCGGCCCGACCGCCGCGAGCACCACCGCGCCCGCGGCGACGATCGCCATCGCGGGCCGGGCGGCGACGAAAGCCTCCCCGAACAGGCCGAGGACGAATTCCCCGAGCCCCACGAGCACGAGGGCGAGGGCGAGCGAGGGCACGAACGTCGCGAGGCAGGCGCGCAGGACGTAGCGCCGCAGCGCGAGCCGGTCCCCGGCCACGTGGAGCGCGCTCACCCGGTGCGCCACGGCGTTGGCGATGGCGTAAGAGACGAACTGAACGAGCGCGAGGCTCTTCACCGCGGCGAAGTAGATCCCGGTCTCCTCCGCCGGGCGCGTCAGCGCGAGCGCGAGCACGTCGACGCTGCTCGCGACGAGCGCGCCGATGTCGCCCACCACGATCGGCGAGACGATCGCGAGCCAGGTCCGCGGGTGGTATCGGGATGCGCCGGCGGGCACCGTCCGCGCCAGGCGCGGGGCGAGCACGAGCGTCTGCAGCCCGAGCGCCAGCGCCGCGGCGGCGAGCATCGCGAGCATCACGCCGCGCGCGTCGAGCCCCATGCCGAGCGCGGCTGCGGCGAGGACGAAGCCGAGCGCCAGCACCGGCCGCAGCAGGAAGGTCGGCCCGAGCGCCAGGATCGGCCAGTCGAAGGACTTCGCCACGCCTTCCTGCGCCAGCAGCGCGGCGACGAAGGGCAGCATGACGAAGGCGAGCGCCAGAACCTGGTCGTGCGCGACCGTCAGCACCACGCCCACCGAGCCGACGGCACCGCCGACGAGGATCGGCAGGACGCGCGCCGCTTGGACGAAGCCGCGCAGGGCGGCGTCGTCGCCCTCGACGCGATAGCGCGCGACGAAGCGCTGCGCCGCCGTGTCGAGGCCGAGGACGGCGACCGCCACCACGATGCCGAGTACCGTGATGGCCCCCGCCACCTCGCCGTAGGCCTCCTCTCCGACGAGCCGCGCGAGCACGATCTGCGTGAGGAAGGCGAGCGCCGCGGCGCCGACGCGGATGGCGAACGCCCACAGCGCGAAGCCGCCTCCGGCCGCGCCGATGCGCCGCCCCGCGCCGCGCGCGTTCGCCGAGAACCGCCCGATGATGCCGACCGCGCCCGTCATGGGCTCGGTCTGTAGGCCATCGCCCTTCAGATCCGGTTACCGGCGCGCGGGCGGCGATGGACAGCGCGGCCGCATGCGGCTAGGAGCGCGTGGACGCGGCCCCGCGTCCCATCCGACAGGACGGCCCCGCGCGCGCCCCACGGCGCGACCGCCGGGCGAGCGAGCGCGAAGCATGACCGACGAGACCGGAGCCCCCCACACGTCCGCGCAGCACGAGCCCGCCTCCGCGGTCCTCGCCCGGATCGGCGAGGAGGCGCCGGGCGAGCGCATCCCGCTCGGCACGCTCGTCGACGCGCTGGGCGAGCGCACCTTCGGGCTCGTCATGCTGGTGCTCGCGCTGCCCTGCGCGATCCCCTTCCTGTACGGCGTGCCGCAGATCGTCTCCGTGCCGATGGTCTTCGTCGCCGCCCAGCTGGTGATCGGCCGCCGGGCGCTGTGGCTGCCGCACGGCCTGCGCGCGCGGGCCTTCTCCAAGGCGGACTATTCCGGGATGATCGCCCGCGCGCGTCCCTGGCTCCTGCGATTCGAGCACCTCGCCCGCCCGCGGCTCACCTTCCTCGCGAGCGGCCCCTCCGAGCGCCTCGTCGGCCTCGCCATGCTCGTCGCCTCCCTCTCGATCGCCGTGCCGCTGCCGCTGACCAACACCGTGCCGGGCATCGGCGTCGCCATCATCGCGGTGGGGCTGATCGAGCGTGACGGGCTCCTGGTGCTCGCCGGCGCGGCGGTGGCGCTCGTCTGGATCGGCTTCCTCGTCTTCGCCGGCGCCACCGTCGTCGACGTGCTGCTCGGCCTGCTCTGAGTGCCCGGCGCCGCCACGCCCGCGGCCGATGTTTCGTCGGCGGCGGGGGATTTCGGGGCTTGCGTCCGCCCGGCGACGCCGATATATCCCCCACACCGACGGGCGGCCTTCCGCCCGTGCCATGGTATTCCGGCGTGGCGCAGCGGTAGCGCAGCGGACTGTTAATCCGTTGGTCGTAGGTTCGAATCCTACCGCCGGAGCCATTTTCTCAACTGTCCAGCCCTGAGAGATGGGTGACATCTCGTTCCGATGACATGGGTGACAACCTCGTGCCGAACGGGTTGTCGAGAGGCTGAAGCGTTCGCTGCTCGAGGTCGACGTAGCCGAGATCGTAGCGCATGAAGCTGACGAGCCAGATGCCGTCGTCGACCTCCTCGATCCCGATTCGCTGTGCGGCGAGCATTCAGGCAGAGCTGGCCGCATGCGGTGACGATGCTCGTCATCGGGATGCGCGCGTCTCCGGCCAAGCGACCTGCGAGGAGCGCCCGCTTCTCGCACGCCCACTGGTGCCTCTCCCGATCGATGCGGACTGGCATGCACGCCAAGCGCGGTCCGAGGCGATGAGATCGGCTCGCTTCTACGTGTGCATCGATCTCCCCCCGTTCGCGACCGGGCGTTCGACCACGTCCTCAGCCGCACCAGTCGCAACGTAGGCACGCGGGTTGACAACCAATGATAAATTGATCAGAATTTTCAACAGTTCGAATTTGTGACGCGGTGAGTTCTTCGGCCAGGGGAGCGCGCGACGAAATGCTCAAACAATCGTTGCAGATGAGTCTCGCTTTTCTCCTGCTTGCCGCATCCGCGCAGCTTTCTAGTGCGCAACTCGAACTTATAAGAGGCGAGGATCGAGCGACGAATGTCGAAGCCGCGAAGCTGATCGGCGAAGGCGACGCGTTTCAGCAGGCGGACGATCATCAGAAGGCTCAGGCGGCCTTCGACGCGGCCGTGCGTCTACGGAGAGCCTTGCTCGAGCGATACCCTGCAGTTTCCGAGTTTCAGTGGGGCCTCGCGGTCGCGATCACACGTCGCGCCATCCTTAATCTGGAGTTCGACAACAACGAGGCGGCCGACGGACAGCTGATCGAGGCGGTAGGATTGCTGCGAACCGCGCTCGACGCGTCGTCGCCGACGGATCGATTGGTGCGTGATTATCGGCAGAGCTTCGACATCGCGCGGAGCTACAGGGCTCGGATCCTCGCGCAACGCGGCGATGAAGCGGGCGCGTTCGCCCTCTACGAAGCAATTCTCGAAAGCCAGCTGGAGCTGCTGGACGCCGAACCGGAGAACGCGCGTCGGCCCGCCAATCTCGCCATCACGCTCTATCAGATGGGTGAGCTGAAGATGGCGGAGGAAGCGTTCGAGCTTTCACACACGCTGTTCTCTCGTGCGAACACATACTTCGAACTCGCGGTCGAAATGTCGGCGGCTACCGGCGACGCAGGCATGTCGACCCGAGCCGGAGCGGGTTACTTCATGGCAGGTCAGATCAGCTGGAAGCTCGGACGTGGAGACCGGGCCTGGACGGAATTCGAGCGTGCCTTGGAACACTTCACCGTGGCTCTGGCTGCGCGGCCTGAAGATCCGCTCGCGAACGACCTGCAGCAACGCACGAACGCATGGCTCGGGCGCTGATCGCCCCTGCGCCGAGAACGGGAGAGCGTATGGCATGCTCACAACGAACGCCGCTCCGGCGAAAAGCGGTCGGGCGAACGCCATCGCAGACCCAGGCGCGCGCGCCAAGCGCTACGCTGGATTCATCAGCTACAGCCAACGCGACAAGGCCATGGCGAAGCGGCTCCATCGCGCTCTCGAGCGCTTTTCGGCGCCAGCGAACGGCCGTTACGGAAAGGCGCGCCGCCTCGGACGCTTCTTCCGCGACGACGAAGAGCTGGGCGCGAGTTCCAGCCTCGGAACTGCGCTGGAAGGCGCGCTCGACGACGCCGAATGGCTGATCGTCGTATGCTCGCCGCATGCCGCGCACTCGAGATGGGTAGATGCGGAGGTTCGGCGTTTCAAATCTCGCGACGGAAAGAAGGTCTTCGCGGTGATCGTGGATGGCCAGCCGAACAGCGGTAGCGCGGAAACCGAGTGCTTCTGCCCTGCGCTGCGGTACCGGGTGGCTCCGGAAGGTTCGCTGCTCGACGAGCCGGATGAGCCCCTTGCACCCGATCTCAGAACGGACGGGCTGGCGAAACTGACGACGCGCGTCGCCTCGGGTTTGCTCGACGTCCCCTTCGACACCCTATGGCAGCGTTCGCGCCGTGCCACGAGGATGCGAACGCTTCGAAATGTCGGGCTCGCTCTGGCCGGCTCGGTCGCGGTCGGTGTCGCGATGACGCCAATCCTGCAGGCACGCCATATGGAACAGTCCGAGGCCTTGATCGCGGCATCACGAGAAGCACTGGCGAGCGGCTATCATGGATCGGCACTTCGGCTCGCCGCACACGCGGTGCGGGGCTGGCTCTTCTTCGACGCCCCTCCGGAAGCCAACAGCAACCTCCTTGCCGTCGCCGAGGCGAACCGTCTGGTGATGTCGTTCGAAGACGGCGCCGGCGCGCCGGCGCCGCCGATTTCAGAGTTGATCGTCTCTCCCGACGACCGCTTCGTGGTCGTCGTCTCTCCTGCCCGCCACAGCGCCTTCGATGGGCGCCGGTCCGACCCGACGCTGACCGTGTGGGAATTCAAGTCCGGTGCCCGGCTCGCCTCGCATCGACTGATCGATGCGACGGGGGACGCCGGAAACCGCGTAGGCGAGCCGACGATCCGGACGTTCGGTATGCTCTCCACCGGGTCGATCGCAGCGGTCGCCATGGCGAACGGCTGCATCATGACAGTGGAGCTGTCGAGCCCCGAACGCCTGGAGACGCGCTGTACCGAGCAGGCGTTCGAGGCCGCGGCGATACTGCCGCATCGTGACGAGCTGGTCTTCACGAACTCTTCGGGCAGCGGTCGCGGCTCCGTTCAAGGGGACTGGGCGCGACGATCGCTCGACCTTCCGCAGGCGCTCGATGCGTTCCAGCCCAGCGTGAGCGGATCCTTGCTGGCGTTCTCGGGTGAGGGGACGTTGGGCGTCTACGACCTCGAAGTAGACCGCATCATCGCCTTGGAGAAAGACCGCGAGCCGGTCACTGCCATGCGGATTTCCCGCGACGGGCAGCTGGCCGCGTTCGGGCTTCGAGACGGCTCCTTCGCGCTCGTCGATCTCGCAACGGGCGAGGAGATGGCGCCCATCCGTATGATGCAATCCGATATCTCAGATCCGAACGGTGAAACAGCGGCTGTCGCGCTCGCGTTCGCGCCTGGCGGCGAACGGCTCCTCGTCGGCTCAATGGATGGGCGCATCCGTGTTTGGGATCTCGAGCGCATGGTGCTCGTCGAGGTCCTGAATTCTCACGAGCCGCCGCGAAGCGTCCGCATCTCGCCCGACACGCGAGGGGGCCTCTTCGCGATCACGGCCCTCGACTTCAGCGCCGACGGCCGGCGGTTCCTGTCCGCTTCCGCCCACGGCGGCCTGCGAATCTGGTCCGCCAATACCTTGGAGCTGATTGCCGAGCTCAAGGCCCATGAAGACCGCGATCAGCATCCATTCCTGGATGACGGCGGCGCGAGCACAGCCGCATTCGACGGCTCAGGTATGTTCGCGGTCTCCGCGGGCGAGGATGGCAGGCTCTTCCTCTGGGACGCGATGTTCGAGAGCTGGCGACAGCACAGGGCCTGGCACCTCTCGCTCGACGATCACGACGCGTTGGTCCGGCATGCCGCTTTCAGCCCCGACGGAAGCGCGCTCGCCCTGCTGGACACGCGCGGAGAGCTGCGCATCTACCGCCGGAATGACCTGACATCCTTCGAATCCTTCACGTCTGCGGAGGGGATATTGGCGACGCTGGCATGGTCTCCGGACGGGCAGGTTCTGGCGCTTGGAGATACCGATGGCGAGGTCGCCCTCTTCTCGACGCGCGAGTTCGCGAAAGTCCGGGATCTGTCGTTGCCGCCCGAGCTGCATCGGGCGAGCCCGCTGGTCACGCGAATCGATGCGGCCGAGAGCGACGAACTCGCGCGCCAAATGGAAACGACGACCCTGTCGTTCGGCCACCTCGCCGATGGGCCGACCAAATCGGTCGGCTACAAGGCCGAGAGCGTCCGCTCTGTCGAATTCACCGCGACGGGCAAGCAGGTCGTCGTAGGTTACTACTCGGGAGTCGTCGCGATCTACGATGCGGCGTCGGGGGAGGTCCTGACCGACTTCGTCCCCACCACACCAGCTGCGCCCTGGTTGTTCGATGTCGCGGTCGATCCGCGAACCTCGGCCGTCGCCTGGGGGGGAGCGCTGGCCGGGGGCGTTTGGCATCCAGTGTTCGCGGAACCTCTCTACCGGCTCGAGGACGACGCATCCAACGCTTCCATCGGGACGCTTGCCCTGAGCTTCGATCCCGAGGGCCGGTACCTGGCTAGCGCTCACACCGACGCGACGGTGAGGCTTTGGGATGCGCGAACGGGGGAGTCGCTCAGGATACTTCGCGGGCATACCGGTCCGGTGTTCGAGCTGGCGTTCAGCGCCGACGGCAAGCGCCTGACGACGAGCGCACTCGATTACCATGCGCGAATTTGGGACGTCGCAACGGGACAGGAGCTTCTGGCGCTAAACCATGTGCACTTTGGCGGCGGCATCGACTTCGATCCGCGCGGCCGGTGGATCCTGAACGGAACTCACGAGGGTGAGGTTCGGCTCTGGGAGGTCGAGACGATTTCCTGGCGCGATAATGCCGAGCTGCTGGATTACGTGTGCGATGGCTTCGAGGCGGACTACGCCTTCGCCGCAGCCCAGCCGACCGCGAGAAAGGCTTCGCTCGAGACGTTCGACGAGCCGAGCGTCAACGATTTGCGGTTCTACTCCGGCACCTCGGCGACGACACTATCCGCGTGCCTGCGACTGGACCCGGTTCACCGCCTGCTGACCCGCTCGCGCGAGTGGTTGCGGGCTTGGAGGCGACCGGCGTGAGGGAGCCTGTGGCCCGTGAGGTGCGCAGTTCGCCATCAATCGGGTCGATGCAACGGCTGTTCGAACAACGGATGCAAATTGCTGCGGCCGGAAGTCGCGCGCCTCGGGCGGTTCAATCGCACGCCGAAGCTTCGTACAAGGGCGCGACGGCGACCGTCGAGGGAGGATCGTTTGGCCGGGCCTGCGCTCGTGTGGTTTCGCGAGGATTTCCGCGTCGCGGACAATCCCGCCCTGACGCACGCCGTCGAGACCGGCGCGCCGGTCCTGTGCGTCTATCTCCACGACGAGGAGAGCCCGGAGGTCCGCCCGCTCGGCGGCGCGGCGCGCTGGTTCCTGCACGGCTCGCTCGCGGCGCTGGCGCGGTCGCTCGCCGAGCGCGGGGGCGAGCTCCTGATCCTGCGCGGGGCGGCGCGCGAGGCGATCCCGCGGATCGCGCGCGAGACCGGCGCCGCCCACGTCGTCTGGAACCGGCGCTACGGCGCCGAGCGGGAGGTCGACGCCGACGTCAAGGCGACGCTCAAGGCGGCAGGCCACGGGGCGAGGAGCTGCAAGGCGCGGGTGCTCTACGAGCCGGGCGAGGTGACGACGAAGACCGGCGGGCTCTACAGGGTGTTCACGCCCTACCGCAACGCCACGCTCCTCCTCGACCCGCCCCCGCCCCCCTTGCCGGCGCCGGCGCGAATCGACGAGGGCGCATGGCCGGCCGCCCTGCGCGCCCAGGCGCTCGACCTCGCCGATCTCGGCCTCGAGCCGACGGCACCGGACTGGGCGGGCGGGCTGCGCGAGAGCTGGACGCGCGGGGAGCCGGGCGCGCAGGCGCGGCTCGCGGCCTTCCTCGACGGGCCGCTCGCCGGCTACGCCGGCACGCGCAACCGCCCGGACCTCGAGACCACCTCGATGCTCTCCGCGCACCTGCGCTTCGGCGAGATCTCGCCGCGCCAGGTCGTGCACGCCGCGCTGCACGCGCGCGACGCGGGGCGCATCCCGCCCGAGGACTACGACATGCTGCGCTCCGAGCTCGGCTGGCGGGACTTCTCCCACCAGCTCCTGTTCGCCCAGCCCGACATCGCCCGCACCAACATGATGCGCGGCTTCGACGCCTTTCCCTGGCGCACGGACGAGGCCGCGCTCGCGGCCTGGCGGCGCGGGCGCACCGGCTACCCGCTCGTCGACGCCGGCATGCGCCAGCTCTGGGCGACGGGATTCATGCACAACCGCGTGCGGATGGTCGTCGGCTCCTTCCTCGTCAAGCACCTGCTCGTCGACTGGCGCCACGGCGAGGCCTGGTTCTGGGACACGCTCTGCGACGCCGATCCCGCCAACAACGCCGCCTCCTGGCAATGGGTGGCGGGCTCGGGTGCGGACGCCGCGCCCTACTACCGGATCTTCAATCCCGTGGCGCAGGGGGAGAAGTTCGACCCCGCCGGCGACTACGTCCGGCGCTTCGTGCCCGAGCTCGCGAAGCTGCCCGCACCCGTGATTCACCGCCCCTGGGAAGCGCCGCGCAACGTGCTAGAGAAGGCCGGCGTCCGGCTCGGAGAGACCTACCCGCTCCCGATCGTGGCGCACGAGGAGGGCCGGCGCCGCGCGCTCGACGCGCTGGCGCAGATGAAGAAGACGGCGGCGTGACGCGAATTCCTGGTGACGGCAGCGGAGCGGGCGCCAAGCGCATCGCGGTGGTGGGATCTGGCATCGCCGGCAACGGCGCCGCCTGGGCGCTCTCCGTCGCCTCCGCGCACGAGGTCACGGTCTACGAGGGCGCGACACGGGCCGGCGGCCACGCGCAGACCGTCGACATCGACTACGACGGCGCGCCGATCTCGGTGGACATCGGGTTCATCGTCTACAACGAGCCGAACTATCCCAATCTCACCCGCCTGCTCGAGCGGCTGCGCGTCGAGACGCAGGTCGCCGACATGAGCTTCTCGGTCTCGCGCTTCGACGAGACCCGCGGCATCGAGCTCGCCTGGACCTCCCGCGCCGCCGCGGTGCTCGGCGGCATCCTGCCGCCGGGGGCGCGCATCCCCCTGCCCTCTCCCGTGCATCTGCGGGTCGCGCGCGATATCCTGCGCTTCAACCGGCGCGGGACGGCCGACCTCGAGGCGGGACGGCTCGAGGGCCTGACGTTGGGCGACTACCTCGCCCGCGAGCGCTACTCGCAGCGCTTCCGCGAGGACTACGTCGTCGCCATGGGCTCGGCGATCTGGTCCGTGCCGCCGGGCGACATCCTCGCCTTCCCCGCGGCGACCTTCCTCGCCTTCTTCGCCAACCACCGCCTGCTGCGGATGGACCGGCCGACCTGGCGCACGGTCAGCGGCGGAAGCCGCGCCTACGTGCGCCGCCTGACGGCCCCCTTCGCCGACCGGATGCGGCTCGGCGCGCCCGTGACGCGCGTCTCGCGCGAGCCGCAGGGCGTACGGGTCGCGACCGCCGACGGCGGCTCGACGCTCTACGACGACGTCGTGCTCGCCTGCCACGGCGACCAGGCGCTGGCGCTCCTCGCCGACCCGACGCCCGCCGAGCGCGCGATGCTCGGCGCGATCCGCTACCGCGACAACGCCGTGTGGCTCCACCGGGACGAGAGCCTGATGCCGCCCGGCCGCGCGGGCTGGGCCGCCTGGAACGTCCTGAAGCGCGACCGCGACGAGGTCTGCGTCACCTACTGGATGAACGCCCTCCAGGGGATCGACCCGGCGCGCCCGCTCTTCGTCTCGCTCAACCCGCCACGCCCGCCGCGGGAGGGCAGCGTGTTCGCGCGCACGGACTACGCGCACCCGCAGTTCGACCGGGCGGCGATCGCCGCGCAGGCCGCGCTCGCCGGCCTGCAGGGGCGCGACCGGATCTGGTTCTGCGGGGCCTGGACGAAGTACGGCTTCCACGAGGACGGCCTGCATTCGGGGCTCGCAGTCGCAGAAGCGCTCGGCGCCGCGGCGCCCTGGCGCGTGAGACCACGCGCCTTCGGGGATGCGGCGGCGTGAGCGGGGGCGACGACGGTGCCGGGGCGCCGGCCTGCCTCTACGTCGGCGACGTGATGCACGCGCGCCTGCGGCCGCGGGCGCACCGCTTCCGCTACCGCGTGCTGGCGCTGTGGATCGACCTCGACCGGCTCGACGAGGCCCGCCGGCTCTCGCCGCTGTTCTCCGTCGGGCGCGCGAACCTCGTCGCCTTCGAGCCGAACGACCACGGCGCGCGGGGCGCACGGCCGCTGGCGGAGTGGGCGCGCGCGACCTTCGCGGCGCGCGGGGTCGCGGCCGAGCGGGTGCGGCTCCTCGCCTACCCGCGCATCCTCGGCTTCGCCTTCAACCCGATCACGCTCTACTACGGCTTCTCCGGCGACGGCGGCCACGTCGGCACGATCGCGGAGGTGCGCAACACCTTCGGCGAGCGCCACGTCTACGTCCTGCCCGCCGGCGCGAGCCGGCCGCAGGCCGGGAAGGCGCTGCACGTCTCCCCGTTCCTGACCATGGACCACGTCTACCGCTTCGGCCTCGAGCCGCCGGGCGCGACGGCGCGCGTGTCGATCGTCGAGCACGACGCCGACGGGCCGGTCCTCACCGCCGTCTTCGCCGGGCGGCGGCGCGCGCTCGCCACGGCGAGCCTCGCCGCGGCGCTCGCCCGCACGCCGCTGATGACGGCGAAGGTCGTCGCCGCCATCCACTGGGAGGCGCTGCGGCTTTGGGCGAAGGGCGTGCCGGTCGTCCCGCGTCCGCGCCGCGCGCGCTGATCCCGGACGTCGCCGCATGTCTTCCCCCGAAGCTGCCTCCACCGTGCAGGTCACGCGCGAGAGCTTCGCGCGGGCGACGCGCCGGCTGCCGTTCCTGCTGCGCCGGATGCTCGCCATCGCGCTGCGAATGGAGACCGGCCGGCTGACGATCGTCGTCCCCGACGGGCGGACCCTCGCCTTCGGCGGGACGCGTCCCGGGCCGGAGGCGGCGATGGCGATCCGCGATGCCCGCCTCGCCCGGCGCGTGCTGCTCGCGGGCGAGATCGGCTTCGGGGAGGCCTATCGCGACGGCCTCTTCGACACGCCCGACCTCGGCGCGCTGCTGACGCTCCTCGCCGCGAACCGGCCCGAGCGCGGGCGCATCGTCGAGGATCCCGCGCCCCTGAGGCTGCTCAGGCGGCTGCACGAGGCGACGCGGCGCAACACCCGCGCGGGCGCGCGTCGCAACGTCGCCGAGCACTACGATCTCGGAGAGGCGTTCTACGCCGCCTGGCTCGACGCGGGCATGACCTATTCGAGCGCGATCTTCGCGACGGGTACCGAGACGCTGGAGGCGGCGCAGGCGCACAAGCACCGCCTGCTCGCGCGAGCGACGGGCATCGGCCCCGGCGACCGCGTGCTCGAGATCGGCTGCGGCTTCGGCTCCTTCGCGCTGTGGGCGGCGCGCGAGATCGGCTGCCGCGTCACGGCGCTGACGATCTCGCGCGCCCAGCACGACCGGGCGGCCCGTGCCGTCGCCGAGGCGGGGCTCGGCGAGCGCATCGACCTGCGCTTCGAGGATTATCGCGACGTGCGCGGGACCTACGACCGGATCGTCTCGATCGAGATGTTCGAGGCGGTGGGCGAGGCCTACTGGGACGCGTTCTACGAGGCGATGAAGGCACGCCTGCGCCCCGGCGGACGGGCGGGATTGCAGCTGATCACGATCCGCGACGATCGCTACGAGGCCTACCGCAGGCGGGTCGACTTCATCCGTCGGCACGTCTTCCCCGGCGGCATGCTGCCGTCCGACGCGATCGTCGCGGGACTCTCCGAGCGCCACGGCCTGCCGATCGTCGCCGACGCCTCCTACGCCGCCGACTACGCCCGCACGCTGCGGGACTGGCGCGGCCGTTTCGCGGCCGCCCGGCCACGGATCGAAGGCCTCGGATTCGACGCCCGCTTCCAGCGGCTGTGGACCTACTACCTCGCCTATTGCGAGGTGGGCTTCGCGACCCGCAACACCGACGTCCGCCAGGTCGTCCTCGAGAAGCCGCCCTGACCGCCGGCTCCCGCCCGATCGGGGCAGGTCCCGCGGCCCGACCCTAGGGGAGGGAACCGCCCGGCGGCGCATCCGCGCCCGCGGCGTAGTCGACGCCCACGAAGTAGAGCCCGTGCGGCGGGGCGAGCGCGCCGCAGCGGGTGCGGTCGCGGGCCGCGAGCGCGGCCGCGACGTCGGCGACGGACCAGCGGCCGATGCCGGCGAGCACGATCGTGCCGACCATCGAGCGGACCTGGTTGTGGAGGAAGGAGCGCGAGGCGGCGTGCACCCGCACCTCATCCCCCACCCGCTCGATCGCGAGGCGCTCGAGCGTCTTCACCGGGCTCCTCGCCTGGCACTGGCTCGCGCGGAAGGTGGTGAAGTCGTGGTGGCCGACGAGCACGTCCGCCGCCGCCTGCATCGTCGCCACGTCGATCGCCTGGCGCACATGCCAGACGCGGGTGCGGTCGAAGGTGGGCGGGGCCATGCGGTTGAGGATGCGGTACGTGTAGTGCCGCCGCACCGCCGAGAGCCGGGCGTGGAACGCCTCCGTGACGGGCGCGGCGGAGACCACCGCCACGAGGTCGTCGCGCATGTGGGCGTTCGCCGCGTCGCGGATCGTGTCGGTGCGAAACGCGCGCTCGAGATCGACGTGGACCACCTGGTGCGTGGCGTGGACGCCGGTGTCCGTGCGCCCGGCGCAGTGGAGCCGCACGGGATGCCCGCAGAAGCCGGCGATGGCGCGCTCGACCACGTCCTGCACGGAGCGGGCGTTCTCCTGGTACTGCCAGCCCGAGTAGGGCGTGCCGTCGTACTCGACCACGAGCTTGTAGCGGGGCATCCTCAGATGCCGCCGAGCCGCGCGCCGGGCTCGAGCCGCGCACCGCGCAGCCAGTCGGCGGCGCTCATCGCGGCCTTGCCCTGCCGCTGGACCGTGACGAGCCGCACCGCGCGCTCGGCGCAGGCGACGACGCCGTCCCCGTTGAGCAGGGTGCCCGGCGTGCCCTCGGCGACATCCTCGACGAGCGCCGTCTGCAGCACCTTCACGCGCTCCGGCCCGCGGCCGAGATCGGCCATGAAGAAGGCACCGGGGAAGGGCGAGAGGCCACGCACCTGGTCGTGCACCCGCCGCGCCGGCAGCGTCCAGGCGATCTCGGCGTCGCCGTTGGTGATCTTGGCGGCGTAGGTGACGCCCGCGTCGGGCTGCGGCGTGAAGGCGAGGGAGCCGCGCGAGAGGGCGGCGAGCGCGCGCGCCATCAGGTCCGCACCGAGCACCGCAAGGCGGTCGTGCAGCTCGCCGGCGGACATGTCCGGGCCGATGGCGACCTTCTCGACCATGGCGACGGGCCCGGTGTCGAGCCCCGCCTCCATGCGCATCACCGCCACGCCGGTCTCCGCGTCGCCAGCCATGATCGCCCGCTGGATCGGCGCCGCGCCGCGCCAGCGCGGCAGCAGCGAGGCGTGCAGGTTGAGGCAGCCGATGTCGGGCGCGTCGAGGATCGCCTGGGGCAGGATCATGCCGTAGGCGACGACCACCGCCACGCCCGCCCCGTGCGAGCGGAAGACCTCGGCGGCCTCCTCGGTGCGCAGCGATCTCGGCGTGAAGACCGGTATGCCGAAGCCGTCGGCCATCTTCTGGACCGGCGAGGGGCGCTCGGCCATGCCGCGGCCGGCCGGTGCGGGCGCGCGGGTGTAGCAGGCGACGACCTCGTGGCCCTGGCCGAGGATCTCGGAGAGGGTGGGCACCGCGAAGTCGGGCGTACCCATGAAGACGACGCGCAGGCTCATCGCGTCAGGCCGTCTCGGATTCGCGCTTGGCCGCCTTGGCGAACCTCTTCACCACGCGGTCGCGCTTGAGCCGGGAGAGGTGGTCGATGAACAGCTTGCCGTCGAGGTGGTCGATCTCGTGCTGGATGCAGGTGGCGAGCAGCCCGTCCGCCTCGCGCTCGACCGTCGCGCCGTCGAGATCCGTCCAGCGCACGCGGATGCGCACCGGGCGCTCGACCTCCTCGACGTAGTCGGGAATCGAGAGGCAGCCCTCCTCGTAGAGGCGCGTCTCCTCCGAGCGCCACAGGATCTCGGGGTTGACGAGGACCTGCGGGTCCGCCTCGTACTTGGGGACCTCCTCCCCCTCCTCGTCGAGTTCGGTCTCGCCTTCGATCTCGCGGCCGAGATCGACGACGACGAGGCGCTTGGGGATGCCGATCTGGATCGCCGCGAGCCCGATGCCGCGCGCGGCGTACATCGCCTCGAGCATCTCCCGCGCGAGCGCCTTCACGTCCTCGTCGACGACGGGGACGGGCTCGGAGACGAGGCGCAGGCGCGGGTCTGGCAGCTTGACGATCTTGCTCACGGGGCGGGCTCGGGCGTGCGGCTTCGCGAAGAAAGCGGGATGCGATCGAGATAAGCGCCGGATCGGCGCGGGTCAACGGCGCGGGGCCTCGGCCGCGCGTTCAGTCCCAGCGCCGGGCGGCCTCGATCCCCGCGCCGATCCGGCGCGCCAGTGCGGGCGGGACGTCGTGCTCGGCGGCGAGCCGCGGCCAGCCCGCGAGTGCCGCGTCGACCGCGTCCACGATCGCGTCGCGCCGGCGCGGCTTGAGCCCCGCAACCTCCGCCAGGCGCGCGAAGGCCGCCCGCCCCGGCCGACGCCCCTCCCCCGCGATCGACGTCGAATGCTCGCCGCCGGGTCCCGCCGAGAAGGTCACGTCATAGGCTGGGGCCAAGCGCCACGCCCCGACCGCGTCCATCAGGAAGGCGTGGTTGCGCACGTGATCGTCGCGGTTCAGCGCACGGGCGTTGAAGACCGCTCGCCGGAAGACCTCCTCCACGTCCTGCGCGCTGCGGGTGACGACCCTCGCGAGCTTGACGAGATCGAGATAGTCGATGGCGCCGTGCACCATGCCGGTATCGAGCAGCCCCGCGACGGTGGCCATGTGCAGGCGCGCGTCGCCCGCGCGATCGAAGCGATCGGCGGCGAAGAAGCACTCGCGGGCGCCGGCGAGGGCCAGCATCGGCGTCGTCCGGATCCCGGCCGCCCGCATGGCGGCACCATAGGCGATTTCCGCCTCGACCGACCCCTTCGGATCGCTCGAGCCGCGCCCCTTGACGAGGACATGACGCCACCCAGCCGCGGGCGCCCCGCGATGATCGCGAAGGCGCTCGTTCCCCTCGTCGATCAGCGCGACGAGCTTGGGCCGGGCGCCCTGGCTGCCGCCGGCGAGCGTGCGCAGGCGCGCGAGCTCCTCGACCGCGGCGGCGTCCTCGACACGGGGGATGACCTCCTCGAACCAGGTGAGATCGATCGCCTCGCGCGGCTCGGCCGCGAACTCCGGCTCGTAGGTCAGCGCCCCCATCCCGTGGCGGCCGACATGGGCGAGGCGCGCGAGATCGCCGATCTCGGCGGGATCGACGCCGCGCTCCGCCATCTCACGGTCGAGCAGGAGGCGGCCCCAGCCGTCGGGGAGGCTGTCCTCGAAGAGCCCGGGGAGGCTCGCCCGCCGGTGCGGTTCGGGGCGCAGCAGCGTGTCGTAGGCCCGCGCCCGCAGCGGCGCGACGGGGAGCGGTGCGGCGGCGAATGCCTCGTCCCACTCGAAGGCGATCGTGCGCCGCTGCGGATCGCGGCCGAGCCGTCCCATGCGCCGCGGCGGCGTGCCGCCGCCGAAGTCGAGATGGACGGCGAGCCGCTCGATCATGGCGCGCGCCGCCGAGCCGCCCGCACGCGCCGCCTCTCGGGCCTCGCCAGATCGTCGAGCCGGCGCGGCTCGGGGAGCGGGAAGAGCGCGGCGAAGCCGTCGAGGGCGTCGAGCGCCTCGGCGACCGCGAGCACCGTGGCGAGGCTCGCGGTCTCGCCGGCCTCGAAGCGCCTGAGCGTGGCGATCGGCACGCCCGATCGGGCGCTGATCTCCTCCTGCGTGAGATCGAGCGCGAGCCGCCGCGCCTTCGCGGCTGCCGTGACCCGCGCCTGCATCTCGGGTGCCGTGAGAAAGCTGTCCAGATCGATCATATCTGATTTCTTGAAACTCGAATGAGCCAACACGATATCATTTTCGATATTTAGTGACAACGCCGCTAGGCCACCCGCAACGCCGATGGCGAGCGCACTGGCAGGACCTCCCCGGAGGGGAGGAGTCCGCGCGGAGCGCGGGCGGTGGGGCCGTTCGCCCGTGCGCGCGTGCCGGCCCGCCGTCCGCCCCACCCTCCGGCCTTCGGCCGTCGTCCTCCCCTGCGGGGAGGAGTCGTCGCTTTCAGCCGCGCTTCGCCTCGATCGCGTCCCACACGTCGACCGCCACGTCCGGGCCTCCGAGCTTCCTCACGGCGCGCACGCCGGTGGGCGAGGTGACGTTGATCTCCGTGAGAAGCCCGTCGATGACGTCGATGCCCACCAGGATCAGGCCCATGCGCTTAAGGTGCGGGCGAAGCGTCTCGCAGATCTCCCGCTCCCTGTCGGTGAGCGAGGTCGCCACCGCCCCTCCCCCGCGCACCATGTTCGAGCGGATGTCGCCGGCCGCCGGCACGCGGTTGACGGCGCCGCGCGCCTCGCCGTCGACGAGGAGGATGCGCTTGTCGCCCTCGGTGATGCGGGGCAGGAACTTCTGGATCACCCAGGGCTCGCGGAAGGTGACCGAGAACAGGTCGAACAGCGACCCGAAGTTCGGGTCGTCTGGCGTCAAGCGCACGACCGCCGCGCCGCCGTGGCCGTGGAGCGGTTTCATCACCACGGCGCCGTGCTCGTGGCGGAAGTCCTCGATCTCCTCCTTGTCGCGGGAGATGAGCGTCGGCGGCATCAGGTGCGGGAACTCGGTGACGAAGATCTTCTCCGGCGCATTGCGCACATGGAACGGGTCGTTGACGACGAGCACCTTCGGGTGCACCCGCTCGAGCAGGTGCGAGGCGGTGATGTAGGCGAGGTCGAAGGGCGGGTCCTGGCGCATCAGCACCACGTCGACCGCGTCCTCGAGCGCGATGCGTCGCGGCTCGCCGAGCGTCGCGTGCGCGCCCTCGACGTCCTGCACCGAGAGATCCCGCACCCGCGCCACGACGCGCCCGTCGCGCATCGAGAGCCTGTCGGGCGTGAAGTAGACGAGCGCATGCCCGCGCCGCTGCGCCTCGAGCAGGAGGGCGAAGGTGGTGTCGCCGGCGATACGGATGTGCTCGATGGGGTCCATCTGGACGGCGACGGTGAGGGGCATGTGGGTTCGTCCTCGTCTCGGGAGGGCGGGACCATAGCGGCGGCGCGGGCGGACGGGAAGCGCGCGGGGTGCGCACCCGTCCCGGAACGCACGCACCTCGCGGAAGGTTGAAGCTGCGGGATTGGGCGCGCGGCCCATACCTGCTATCCTTCTGCTCACGACGCGCGCGGCCGGCGGGGGCGAGGGGCGCGCCGACAACGAGGCGTCACGATCATGCGAAATCTGCTCCCCACCCTCCTCGCCGCGGCCACGCTCGCGCTCGCCGGGCTCGGGCTCGCGGGCCCCGCCGCCGCCGACGGGCGCGGCCCGTACCACGCCGGCCCCGGCTACGGCGGCGGCCACCCGGGCATCTCCTTCCACGTCGAGTCCCGTCGCGCACCGGTCTACTACGACCGCCGGCGCCACTACGACGGCTACGTCTACGAGCACCGGCCGATCCGTCCGCGTACGGTGTATCGCTACCGCTACCCACGCGACACGTACCCGCCGGTCTACCGGCACGACCCGGGCGCGGCTGTGGCGGCCGGTATCATCGGGCTCGCCACGGGGGCGATCCTCGGGCAGGCCCTCGCCGCGCCCCCTCCCGTGGTGCGGGCGCCGCGGGTGCGGACCGATGCCCACGCGATCGCCTATTGCGCGCGCAAGTACCGCTCCTTCGACCCCGGCACGTTCACGTTCCTGGGATACGACGGCCGCCGGCACTACTGCCGCATTCCCTGATCGGATCACGCCGATTGACGGGTGCCATCACCACTCGTCATCGGTCCGGGGTGCTTTTCCGAATTGACGCGGGCGGCCCGACGGGGTTCGATCGGGACAGCATCACTGACCGATCCCGCACGCACGCATGATTCTGGAGGCGGCCTTGGCGACCTTCTCGCGCACCTGGACCTGGTTCGACGGCGACTGGCACGAGGGCAACCCCGGCATCATGGGGCCCCGCAGCCACGCCTCCTGGCTCGCCTCGATGGTCTTCGACGGCGCGCGCGTGTTCGAGGGCGTGGCCCCCGATCTCGCGCGCCACGCGGCGCGGGTGAACGAGTCCGCCCGCAAGATCGGGCTCAACCCGACGATGAGCGCGGACGCGATCGTCGGCCTCACCCACGACGGCGTGAAGCGCTTCGACGGGAACGTCGCACTCTACGTGAAGCCGATGTACTGGGGCGAGGGCGAGGGCGCCTCGACGATCCTGCCGGACCCCGACGACATCGGCTTCTGCCTGTGCCTGTTCGAGGCGCCGCTGCCGCCCGCCGGCGCGGGCGCACGCATCACCAGGAGCCGCTTCCGCCGCCCCTCGCTGGAGACGATGCCCACCGACGCCAAGGCCGGCTGCCTCTACCCCAACAACGCCCGGGCGCTCCGCGAGGCGCGCGAACGCGGCTTCGACAACGCGCTCGTGCTCGACATGCTCGGCAACGTCGCCGAGACCGCGACGTCGAACATCTTCATGGTGCGCGGCGGCGAGGTGCTCACCCCGGTGCCCAACGGCACGTTCCTGAACGGCATTACCCGCCAGCGGGCGATCGACCTGCTCGGTCATTCCGGCGCGATCGTGCGCGAGTGTGCGCTCACCTACGAGGACTTCCTCGGCGCCGACGAGATCTTCATGTCGGGCAACTACTCCAAGATCACGCCGGTCGTGAAGATCGACGACCGCGAGCTCCAGCCCGGCCCCGTCGCCCGGCGCGCCCGCGAGCTCTACTGGGAGTTCGCCCACGACACCGCGAAGGCGGCGTGAAGCCGGCGGCGGCGAAGCGGCCGCTCGTCCCCACGCCGCGCCCCGCAACGACCTGCGGCACCTCGGAGGCAGGCACCCGGGCCCGCACGCTGGACGACCGGCGCGGCGATCGCGGCGGTGCGGCTCAGTCTTCGACGGGCACCAACCCCGGGTCGATCGCGGTCTCGCGCTCGAGCCAGGCGGGGACCGGCAGGCCCTTGCTGCGCAGGAACGCGGGGTCGAAGAGCTTCGACTGGTAGCGGGTGCCGTAGTCGCACAGGATCGTCACGATCGTGTGGCCCGGCCCGAGGTGCTTCGCCATGCGCATCGCGCCGGCGATGTTGATGCCCGACGAGCCGCCGAGCACGAGACCCTCCTGCTCGATCAGGTCGAACACGATCGGGATCGCCTCCTCGTCGGGGATCTGGAAGGCGACGTCGACGGGCGCGCCCTCCAGGTTGGCGGTGATGCGTCCCTGGCCGATGCCCTCGGTGATCGAGGAGCCGGACGAGGCGAGCTCGCCCGTCGTGTAGTACGCGTAGAGCGCCGCGCCCATCGGGTCGGCGAGGCCGATGGCGACCGTGCGGTCGCGCTCCTTCAGCGCCATGCCGACGCCGGCGAGCGTCCCGCCGCTGCCGACCGCGCAGACGAAGGCGTCGATCTCGCCGCCGGTCTGCTCCCAGATCTCCGGGCCCGTCGTGCGGTAGTGGCCCATGCGGTTGGCGACGTTGTCGAACTGGTTGGCCCAGATCGCCCCGTTGGGCTCCTCCCGCGCCAGCCGCTCGGCGAGGCGTCCGGAGACCTTCACGTAGTTGTTCGGGTTCCTGTAGGGGACGGCGGGGACCTCGACGAGTTCGGCGCCGACGAGCCGCAGCATGTCCTTCTTCTCGCGGCTCTGCGTCTCGGGAATGACGATCACGGTACGGTAGCCGAGCGCGTTGCCGACGAGCGCGAGGCCGATGCCGGTGTTGCCGGCGGTCCCCTCCACGATCACCCCGCCCGGGCGCAGGAGGCCCTTCTCCTCGGCGTCGCGTATGATGGCGAGCGCCGCGCGATCCTTGACCGACTGGCCCGGGTTCATGAACTCGGCCTTGCCGAGTATCTCGCAGCCAGTCGCCTTCGACGGCCCCTCCAGCCGGATGAGCGGCGTGTTGCCGATGGCGTCGATGATGCCGGTCGCGATCATTCCGTCCTCGTCTCGATACCGCCCGCCGGTTCCGTCCGCGGGGCCCCGCATGCGTGTACGTTCGCGGTGATAGCGCATTTCACGGCACCGCACGAGAAACATTTCAAATCCCGCGAACGGGAGAGGTTTACGCGGGTGTCACCCCCCCGGCGAGCACCCGCTCGGCGGGCAGCTCCAGCCGGTAGGACAGGCCCTCCGGCGCCCAGCGCGTCTCGACCCGCGCGCCGAGGAAGCGCTCGGGCATGCGCTGGGTCACGGTCGTGCCGAAGCCGCTGTGGGTCGGCGGCGTCGTCGGCGGGCCGCCCTCCTCGCTCCAGGTGAGCACGATCGTCGCCCCCTCGTGCCGGCAGGCGACGCGCACGAACCCGTTCTCGTCGCTCAGCGCGCCGTGCTTGGCGGCGTTGGTCGACAGCTCGTGGACGACCATCGACAGCACCTCCGCCGCGCGGCCCTCGAGGGTGAGGCCGCAGCCGACGATCAGGTTCGGCCGGCGCCGCTCGCGGAAGGGCTCCAGCGCGCGCGCGACGATCTCGTCGATGTCGGAGGTCCGCCAGCCGGATTCGGCGAGGCGCGTCTGCGCTTCCTCCAGCGAGGCGAGGCGGCTCTCGACGGCGCGCTTGTAGGGCGCGGCGTCCGGATGGCTGCGGATCGAGAGGTTGAGGATCGTGCCCACCATGGTGAACAGGTTCTTGATGCGGTGGCGCATCTCGCCGATCACCAGCCGGTCGCGCTCCTCGCGCTGCCGATCCGCCTCGGCGCGCCGGCGCTCGGTGATGTCGCCGACGACGCCCACGACGTGCGCCGCCGCACCGCGTTGCACGAGCCGCCCGCGCAGCGCCACGACGCGCTCCGCACCGGCGCGCACGCGCACTTCCGCGTCGAGCGACCCACCGCCGGCGGCGTCGCGTAGCGCGTCGGCGAGGTGGCGCGCATCCTCCGGCACGAGCCGCGCCTCGACGTCCGCACAGGACAGCGGGCCGTCCCCCGGCAGGTCGAGCGCCTCGCGGGCGCGCCGGTCGGCGACGATCGTTCGCGTCGCCATCGCGACGTCGAAGGAGCCGAGCCGGCCCGCCTCCAGTGCGAGCGCGAAGCCGACCGCGCTCTCTTCGAGCCCGTCGCACCGGCAACCGACGTCTCCGGGAACGGGCGTCGTCTCGATGCGCCGGACCAGGCAGGCCTCGGCGTTCGCGAGCGGGCGGGCCTCGAGCCGGAAGTCGCGGCGCGCCGCGCCCTCCCCCGCCGAATACGCCCCGCTCGCCCTCGGCGCGCCCGCGTCGAGCGCGGCGCGCAGGCGTGCCACGAGGCCGGCCGTGCCGGGGCCTTCGAGGCAGGGCGCCCGGCGCCAGGCGGCGTTCGCATGGCGGATCGAGCCGTCGGCATCGACGAGCGCGGCCGGCTCGTCGGAGGCGTCCAGCAGGTCCTGCGCGCGCACGCTCATGGCGGTCAGCCGAACTCCGTCCGGTCCTGTGCGGAACGCACGTGATGCATACGAAAGGCGGCATCATTCGGACTCCGGCCGGCCCTCTTGTCAAGCGCGCTCGCCGCGCGGGAGCCATCCCGCACTTCGCTCGGGTTGTCGCGATCGCGCCGGCCGCCGCGGGTCAGCGCACGAGGCGCACGCTCCCCGCGCCGCGGCCGATGTCCTCGAGCGCGGTGGTGATGCTCGTCGACTCGTCGATGAGGAAGTAGTCCTGCGCGGAGGACGCGCAGGCCCGCGCGTACTTGCCGAAGTGGTCGTTGCCGTCGATCTGCAGCATGACGATGCGGATGCCGGCGTCCTTCATGCGCCTGCACAGGTCGACGAGATGCTCAAAGCCGTTGGGCGTGCCGTTGTTGTGGCCGTAGCTCCTCTGGAACCCGCCGTCCTCGGGGAGGACCTCCCGGTCGTAGCCTGTGGTGTGCCCGTCGGTGAAGAAAAGGACGATCTTCGCCCGCTCGCCGTAGGCGGAGGGATAGCGCTCGATCCCCCACTCGCCCTGCCAGCGCGGCGACAGCAGCCGCCAGCCCCAGGCGAGACCGACGTCGAAGCGGCCGGTGCCTTCGTTCCGCAGCGCCCGGAGCGCGGTCTCCATGGCCGCGATGTCGCGCGTCGGGGCGAGGAGCGGGTCGTCGGGACACGAGGGCGGGCTGCCGCCCCCGCCGTACGCGCGCGTTCCGATGTGCCTCGCCGGCAGGTTGTCGCGGATCGTCGCGAGGAACCCACGCCGGGAGGGCGGTGCGTCGTCGAGCGCGTCGGGGAAGGTGCGGGCGTCGCCGTCGAGATCCACGCCATCGATCCGCACCGGGCGCGGCTCGACGCAGCCCTCCCAGCTCGTATCGGGCATCGTGCCCGTGAGCCAGTCGTGCTCGCCCTGGACGCGGTCGATCACGCCCGACAGGTTGACCCGGTCGCCGGTGGGGACGAGCGAGACGAACAGATCCGCGTCGGAGTCGATGCCGCGCAGCCGCTCCAGCGTATAGCCCAGCGTGCCCGTGGCCGCCGCCCAGGAATTGCCGAAGTTCATCGAGTTGGTCACGTCGAAGACGACGGCGATCTCGGTCGGGCGCCCGGCGACGTCGCGCGCGGCGGCGGCGGTGACGTCCACCCCGCGCGCGCCGCCCAGGAACCCGGAGAAGGCGCCGTCGCGCTCGGCCCCGACGTAGACCGCGTGCATGCCGCCCGTCTCGGAATGATCGACGTCGGTGACGCGGAAGCGGCCGTCCGCGCGCAGGTTGGCCATGACGACCTCTTCGGCCAGCGCGTCGAGGTCGGCCGCGTCGTCCGCGCTCGCCGCCGCGAGCGCCGCGGCGTCTGCGGCTCGCTGGAGCGCGGAACGGTCCGCCCCGAGCTGCGAGTAGTCGACCGCGACGCCCACGATCCCGATCAGAGGCACGAGAACGAGGCCGAGCGCGACGGCGACCGCGCCGTTCGAATCCGCGGTAAAGCGCGCGCGGAGGCGCGCGATTCGGTCCGGACGAAAGATGGTGCGCATGTACGAACCCCGCTGGGAAATCTCTGGATTGCGCAACCCTGGGGAACGGACTTGAATAAATGCTGAAAAGAATCGGCGAGCGCTCTCGGGAGCACGCTCTGGCGGCGGCCGGCCGAGCGCCCGCATGGCGACTTGGTTGAAGCAACCTCCAGATTCAGGCATTCGCGCATCCTCACCTTTGTTAGTGGTGAGAACCTTTGGTTTACTGATTTTCGGCAGCATCACCGTGACACGTCGCGCATTTCGATGTCCTTCAGCGAGAGTGCTCCGGTGACCGATCCTCGACATGGCTGCGATCCCGATGCGCTGCGCCGCGCCATCGGCCGCCTCGTGCGCCTCGCGCGCACGGTGGCGCGTGCGAGCGGGGCGAGCGTGGTGGATGCCGATGGACGCGTCCTCGCCGTCGACGGAGCGACGCCCGGCACGCGGGCCGACGAGATCGCGTGCGATCCGCAGGGCGGCGGGGTGCGCCTGCGCCTCGCGATCGGCGATCTCGACCCGGCTTCGGCCGATCCCGCCCTGCGCGCACAGCTCGTCGAGATCGCCGCCTGCATCGCCGCCGTCGTGGACGAGGCCCTGGCGACGGCACGGGAGCGCGCCGGCTTCGAGGCCTGGCGCACGCGGCTGACCGCCGCGCTCGACTGCCTGCCGCACCCGTTCTGGGTGATGGACCGAGAGGGCCGCTACGAGCTCCAGAACCGCCTCGACCGGGAGGCCTTCGGCCATCTCGTCGGCCGCTCGCCGCTGGAGACCGGGCTCGACCCCGCCATGGCGCAGGAGTGGCAGGGCTGGCACCGCCACACGCTGGCGGGCGAGACCGTGCACTTCTCGATGCTGAAGTCGCGCGACGACGGCCGGCGCGTCGCCTCCGAGACGACGATGGCGCCGATCGTCGTCGACGGTGCCGTCCAGGGCCTCGTCGGCATCTGCCTCGACCAGACCGACCGGATGGAGGCCGAGCGAGCGCTGCGCGAGAGCGAGCAGCGGCTGCGCGACTTCCTGGCGACGAGCTCGGACTGGCTCTGGGAGACGGACGCCGAGCACCGCTTCAGCATGATGCGCGACGAGGGCGGCAAGTCGGGTCTCGACATGCTGCGCGTCGTCGGCATGACGCGCTGGGAGCTCGCCGGCACCACGCCCGAGGAGGACCCGTTCTGGCGCGCCCACAAGGCGGATCTCGACGCGCGCCGCCCGATCCGCCAGCTCGTCTACCGCCGCGCCCGCGCCGACGGCACGCCGGGCTACACGGAGGTGAACGGGGACCCCGTCTTCGACGAGGACGGCGGCTTCCTCGGCTATCGCGGCACGGCGCGGGAGGTGACGGAGCGCGAGAGCGCCCGCGAGCGCCTCAAGCGGCTGACGCTGATCGCCGAGCTCACCAAGAACGCGGTCATCCTCGGCCGACCCGACGGCACGATCGAATGGGTGAACCCCGCATTCGAGGCACTCACGGGCTATGCGCGCGAGGAGGCGATCGGCCGACGCGTGGCACCGCTCCTCGAATGCGATGCGACCGACCCGGCCACCTCCGCCGCGATCGGCCGGGCCATCGCGGAATGCCGGGGCATCCGCGTCCAGATCCTCAATCGCGCCAAGTCGGGACGGGAGTACTGGGTCGACGCCGACATCCAGCCGATCCGTGCGGAGGACGGCCGGCTCGAGGGATTCATCGGGATCCAGACGGACATCAGCGATGCGATCGAAAGCCGCCGTCGGCTGGAGAGCGTGATCGAGAACGTCGCCTGCGGCATCGTCATCCAGGACGAGAGCGGTGCGGTGATCGACTGCAACAAGGAGGCCGAGCGGCTGCTCGGCCTCGACGGCGACGTGATGCTCGGGCGCACCTCGGACGACCCGCGCTGGCGCGCCATCCGCGAGGACGGCTCGGATCTGCCGGGGGCCGAGCATCCGCCGATGATCGCGCTCGCACGCGGCACCAGCGTGCGCGACGTCGTCATGGGCATCGAGCGCCCCGACGGCACCCGGTGCTGGCTCAAGGTGAACGCGCGCGTGCTCGATGCGACCGGCACCGCGGGTCGGACGGTCATCTCGAGCTTCGCCGACGTCACCGCCGAACGCGAGCACCGTGCGCGCCTGATGCAGGCGCACGAGGAGACGATGCGCGCGCTCGCCGAACTCGGCACCTACAAGGCCGCGCTCGACCAGCACTCGATCGTCGCCGTGACCGACCGGGCCGGGCGGATCACCTGGGTCAACGACCTGTTCTGCGCGATCAGCGGCTACACGCGCGAGGAGCTGCTGGGGCGCACGCATCGGATCGTGAACTCGGCCACCCACGAGCCGGGCTTCTTCCGCGACCTCTGGCGCACGGTCTCCGCCGGTCGTTCCTGGCGCGGCGAGATCTGCAACCGGGCGAAATGCGGCGGGCTCTACTGGGTCGACACGACCATCGTGCCGATGCGCGACGGCGAGGGCCGAATCGAGAGCTTCGTCTCGATCCGCTACGACATCACCGAGCGCAAGCGCGCCGAGGCGGCGGCCGCCGCCGAGATGGAGAAGCGCGCCGCCGCCGAGGGCCTGCTGCGCGACGTGCTCGACACGATTCCCGACGCGGTCGCCGCCTACGACGCCGACGACCGGCTCGTCCTGTTCAACCAGGCCTACAAGGACTTCTACGCCGCGTCCGCGCCGGCGATCACGCTCGGGGCGCGCTTCGAGGACATCCTGCGCTACGGCGTCGCGCACGGCCAGTACGCGGACGCCGGCGACACGCCCCAGGCCCGCGAGGCCTGGCTCGACCGCCGCATCGAGATGCACCGCGAGCACCCCACCGATCGCGTCATCCAGCATCTCGGCGACGGGCGGTGGCTGCAGGTCTGCGAGCGCCGCTCCGCCTCCGGCCATACGGTCGGCGTGCGCAGCGACATCACCAGCCTCAAGCAGGCGGAGGCCGCGATCAAGCGCCACGCGGAGCAGGACGCGCTGACCGGGCTCGCCAATCGCGCGGTCGTCACCCAGAGACTGCGCGACGTGCTCGACGGCCGGCGCGCGACGGACGGGATGGGCGCGGTCGTGCTGCTCGATCTCGACCACTTCAAGGACATCAACGACACGCTCGGTCACGACGCCGGCGACACGCTGCTGCGCGAGGTCGCACGCCGGCTCTCCGGCGCGGTCCGCGCGAGCGACGTCGTGGCCCGGCTCGGCGGCGACGAGTTCGCCGTTCTCCTGCCGGGGCTGCGCGACGCGGCCGACGCGCACCGCGTTGTCGCGGCGATCCACGACAGCCTGCGCGAGGAGATCGGCATCGCCGGGCGACGCTTCCGGCCGAGCGCCTCGATCGGCGTGACGCTCTATCCGCAGGACGGCGAGACGTCCGCGGACCTGCTCAAGAACGCCGGCATCGCGCTCTACCAGGCCAAGGCGAAGGGGCGCGGCACCTGGTGCTTCTTCGACCCGGCGCTGCTCAGCCGGCTCGAGCGCCGCCAGGAGATCTCGCACGCGCTGCGCGAGGCGATCGCGGGCTGCGCGCTCGAGATCGCGCTCCAGCCGCAGGCGCGCACGCGCGACGGCACGCATACCGGATTCGAGGCGCTGGTGCGCTGGCGGCGGGACGGCGAGATGGTCTCCCCGGCGGAGTTCGTGCAGGTGGCGGAGGAGACCGGGCTCATCCAGCCGCTCGGCCGCATCGTGCTCGACAAGGCGCTCGGCGCAGTGCGCGAGCTCGTGGACCGCGGGCTCGAGCCCGGGCAGGTCGCCGTCAACGTCGCCGCCGCCCAGCTCAAGGACGAGGGCTTCGTCGCCGAGGTCGCCCGCAATCTGGCGCGCTGGGGCCTGCCGCCGACGCGGCTCGAGGTCGAGGTGACCGAGAACGTCCTCCTCGATCGCGCCAGCGACAAGGTGGCCGAGACCCTGCGCGGGCTCCACGCGCTCGGCGTGACGATCGCGCTCGACGACTTCGGCACCGGCTACGCCTCCCTCGCCCACCTCAAGCGCTTCCCCGTCGACCGGCTGAAGATCGACCAGTCCTTCGTGCGCGACATCGGCACCGATCCGGAGGACGCCGCGATCGCCCGCACGATCGTCAACCTGGCGCACTCGCTGGGCATGGACGTCGTGGCGGAGGGCATCGAGACCCGCGCCCAGCTCGAGTTCCTGCGCCTGCACGGCTGCGACATCGCGCAGGGCTGGTTCATCGGCCGCCCCCTGCTCGGGATCGATGCGGTGGCGCGCTTCCTCGAGACGTGCGTGCCCGTCGCGAGGCGCGCCGCAGGTGTGTGAACGAGCCGGGCCCGCGCGTCTAGCCTCACAGGAAAAAAGGTGTGGTGCAGGGTTCGCCGTTCGGTCCGGCGATCACGTTGCTTCCCCGCCGGCCACCCCCGTAGGTCTCGTGGATGTACAAGGCTATCTCGGAGCCGACCAGAAAGCCCAGAGACGCCCCTGACCAGCCGCCGATCAGGCCGCCGACCGCGGCGCCGATCAGCCCCCCGATCAGCTTCCAGAGTTTCTTGTCCTTGTCCCCGTCGTTCGACATCGTCTGTGTCTGCGCCGTCTCGTTCTTCAGCGCCCGCAGGAAGGGGGAGGGGGCGGTGATGCCTGCGATGGCTTCGATCGCCTCGAGCGCACGCCCCTCGTCTCGGCGCGCGTAGGCGTGGCCCAGGCGCCGGAGGTGATCGGCTTCCGAGGCCGAGGCGACTCCGCGTCGGACGAGGCAATCGCAGATCTCGGTGAACTTCGCCTCGAAGCTCTCCGGCGTCAGCGAGAGGAGCTGCGCCACCGACGTCGCGATCAGGCGACGCGTTCCGAGGTCCGAGACGTCGTCGGGCGAGACGCTCGGCTCCGGGGGCTTTCCAAAGCGTTTCGAAACATCATCGTGAATATTGCCATAGTATTCGAGTTTTTCCGGGCGCTCAAACATCGGTTCCCTCTCCTCTGGAACAGCCGTCGATCGGAAAGGTTTCAGAGCCACACGGGCTGTGTACAGGGCTCGCCGTTCGGTCTGGCCATGACGTTGCTTCCCGATGGCCCGCCACCCGTGCGGTCGTAGATGACCCCGGCCAGCTCGTATCCGATCTTGAAGCCGAGAGCCGCGCCGTACCAGCCGCCGCCGAGGGCGGCGCCGATCCAGAGACCGATATAGCCTCCCACCAACTGCCAGAACCTCCTGGGATGGCGTTCCCGCCGTTCGGCCTGCGCCTCCGGCAACGTTTCCTGCACCTTCTTCAGGAGCGCCGACCCGTCGGAGTGGCGTCCGATCTCGTCCAGAACCGCGCCCGCCTCCGACTCGTCCCGTCGCGCATAGGCATGGCCCAAACGCCGGAAGAGCGAGGCTTCGGTCTCGGAGGCATGCCCGCCTTTCACGGCGCAGTCGCAGACCTCGTCGAATTTCGCAATGAAGCTCGCCGGCGTCAGCGAGAGGGCCTGAGCGACGCTCGTCGCGACCATGTCGCGGGTCCGCGCGTCCGGAACACCGTCGGACGCACGCTGCTGTTCCGCGATCTTCGCCGCGTCGGGCAGCAGGTTACCGTATATGTCGCCGTAGTATTCGAGATTCTTCGGGCGTTCGGCCATCGTCTTCGTCTCCCGATCCATAGAACGAAGGTTGCGGCGCCCCTCGCGGGACCAAATGCGCGCCTCGGCTGCAGGCTACGCCACCTACGGTATAATTGGTCAACGATTTCTTTACAATTGTCAACCGCACTGCGCCAGCCGCATGTCTACGGCGTCGTGCGAGCGCCGGGGCTCGCCCATGGAACGACGGCGTCGGGGATGTCGAGGCGCGCGATCGCCTCGCAGCGGACGTGCGGGCGCGCCGGCACGCCGCCGTCGTTCGCTCCGCGGGGGCACGGCCGTGACGCGCGAGGTCGTCTCACCCCACCTGGATCTTCGGCTCGCGCTCCAGCACCCGCCCGAGTTGCTTGAGCCGTCCGACCAGCCGCTCGCCGACGAGGTCACCCATGTCCTCGGGCAGGTTGAGGACGATGCGCGGGCCCTTCGCGCCGCCGCGCGCGATCAGCGCCGTCTTCGGCAGCACGCCCTCCATCGCGACGGAGACCGGATAGGCCACGCGGAAGGCGCCTCCGAGGATGCGCGCGAGCCCGATCAGCCGCGGGGTCGCGAGGCCCTTGAGCTGCGCGCTCGCCTTCTCCAGCGACAGGCCCTCGTGGCGGAAGTAGTTCGACAGCGCGAGATAGGCGCGGCCGGGATGGTCGATGCCGACGAAGGCGCCGTTGGCGATGATGTTGAGGCTCTGCTCGCCGCGATAGTCCGGATGCGCCCGCCAGCCGATGTCGGCGAGCAGGCAGGCGGCGTGGCGCAGGCGCCGTTCCTGCGGCGTCTCGTCGAGCTCCAGCGTCTCGAACAGCGTGTCCGTCCACGAGACCAGCTCGACGCCGTGCCCGGGCGAGCGGGCGCGCAGGACGTTGAAGTCCGCCGCCGCCGTGATCAGCGGGTCGCGGGCCTTGAGATCGTCGTCGAGCCGCTCGAACAGGATGCCTTCGCGCACGCCCAGCGCCGAGACGGCGATGCTCGCGGGCCGCCCGAGCTTGATGATCTCCTCGAGCACGATGGCGCCGTAGGCGAGCAGCGGCCGGCGCGCGTCCGAGACCGCGTCGATCTCCTTGAGCGCGGTGGCGGGCGTGCGCTCCACCATCTCGAGGAAGGCGAGCCCGTCGGCGGGATCGATGCGGTAGTCGTGCATGACGCGCAAGGGGTAGCCGCGCTCGGCCATGTGCAGGCGCGCGAGGTTGCGCCAGGTGCCGCCGACCGCGTAGAAGGTGCGGCCCTTGAGCCGCGCGAGCTGCGGCGCCCGCGGCAGCGCCTCGCGCACGAGACGGCGCGCCTTCTTGGGGCTGTCGTCGGAGAGATCCTGCAGCGTCAGCCCGCCGAGCGGCAGCGTCACGCCCTGCCCAGCCTCGAGACCCGCCACGTCGACGAGTTCGAGGGAGCCGCCGCCGAGGTCGCCGACGATCCCGTCCGCTTCGTGGAAGCCCGAGATCACGCCCAGGGACGACAGCTCCGCCTCGCGGGCGCCCGAGAGCAGCTCGATCGGCCGCCCGACGATCTCCTCGGCCCGCGACAGGAAGTCCGGCCCGTTCTGCGCGTCGCGCGCCGCCGCGGTGGCGAGGACGAGGATTTCGCCGACCCGGATCGTCTCGCACAGGACCTTGAAGCGGGCGAGCGCCCTGAGCGCGCGCGCCACCGCCTCGTCCTCGAGCCGCCCGGTCGAGACCACGTGCCGGCCGAGCCCGCACAGGACCTTCTCGTTGTAGATCGGCATCGGAGCGCGGGTGAGGCCCTCGTAGACGACGAGACGCACCGAGTTCGAGCCGATGTCGATGATCGCGATCGGCCGCCCGACCTTGAGGCGGCCGGGCGCGGTGTCGCGCGGGTTGGTCTTGTCGCTCGTCGTGTCCAACGATCTCGCCCCTGTCCGCCGGAGCCCCCCGGGTGGGATGATGCTCTAGCTCCTCGCCCGCCGGCGCCGCGACAGCTCCCGCGGGCTCGACGTCTTCAGCGACTTTCCACGACCCGAGAGGCTCGGGTTCGTCATGAAGAACTTGTGCGCGTTGAAAGGTTCCTCGTCCGCGTCCGGAACGATGCGCTCGCTCGACCCGTCGGGCAGGACGCGCCAGCTCTGCTGGTTGTCGAGCAGGTTCGCGAGCATGATCTGATCGAGCACCTGCTGGTGCACGGTCGGGTTCGTGATCGGCAGGAGCGCCTCGACGCGCCGGTCGAGGTTGCGCTGCATCAGGTCCGCGGACGAGATGTAGACGTGCGCCTTGGCGTGCGGCAGACCGTGGCCGTTGCCGAAGGCGTAGATGCGCGAGTGCTCGAGGAAGCGCCCGACGATGGACTTCACGCGGATGGTCTCGGACAGGCCCGGGATGCCGGGCCTGAGGCAGCAGATCCCGCGCACGACGCAATCCACCTGCACGCCGGCGGCGGAGGCGTCGTAGAGCGCGTCGATGATCTGCGCGTCGACGAGCGCGTTGCACTTGAGCCAGATCGCCGCCGGCCGCCCCGCCGTCGCGTGGGCGATCTCCTCCTCGATGTGCTGGAGGAGCCGCTTCTTCGCCGTCACCGGCGAGACCGCCATGCGCTCGAGTTCGGCGGGCTCGGCGTAGCCGGTGATGTAGTTGAAGATTCGCGAGACGTCGCGGGCGATCACCGGGTCCGCGGTGAAGTACGACAGGTCGGTGTAGATGCGCGCCGTGATCGGGTGATAGTTGCCCGTGCCCACGTGGCAATAGGTCACGAGGTTTCCCCCCTCGCGCCGCACCACCATCGACAGCTTGGCGTGGGTCTTGAGCTCGATGAAGCCGAACACGACCTGGGCCGAGGCCCGCTCGAGGTCGCGTGCCCAGCGGATGTTGGCTTCTTCGTCGAAGCGCGCCTTGAGCTCGACGAGCGCGGTCACGGACTTGCCGGCCTCCGCCGCCTCCGCGAGGGCCGCCACGATGGGCGATTGCGAGGAGGTGCGGTACAGCGTCTGCTTGATGGCCACCACGTTGGGATCCCGCGCGGCCTGTTCCAGGAAGCCGACGACGGCGTCGAAGCTCTCGTAGGGGTGGTGGACGACGATGTCCTTCTCGCGGATCGCGGCGAAGGCGTCCCCGCCCTTCTCGCGGATGCGCTCGGGGAAGCGCGGCGCATACGGCTTGAACTTCAGCTCCGGCCGCTCGAGCCCGACGATCTGCGAGAGGTCGTTCACGGCGAGCATGCCGTCGACCTTGAAGACCTCGTCGGGGGCGACGTCGAGCTCGTCGGAGACGAACTGGGCGAGATCATCGGACATCGAGGCCTCGATCTCGAGACGGATCACGCTGCCGCGCCGGCGCTGCTTGAGCGCCGTCTCGAAGACACGCACGAGATCCTCCGCCTCCTCCTCGATCTCGAGGTCGCTGTCGCGGATCACCCGGAAGCACCCCTGGCCGATTCGCTCGTAGCCCGGGAAGAGCCGCGAGGCGTGCATCTCGATCGCCTGCTCGAGCGCCACGAAGCGCAGGCCGGCCCCGCCGTCCGGCAGCTTGATGAAGCGGTCGATCTTGAGCGGCAGGCGGATGAGCGCGTTGAGCAGCCGCCCGTCGCTGCGGCGGCGCAGCTTGAGCGCGATCGTCATGCCCAGGTTGGGGATGAACGGGAAGGGGTGCGCCGGGTCGATGGCGAGCGGGGTGAGGATCGGGAAGACGTGGTGGAGGAAGTGGTCCTCGAGCCAGGCGCGCTCGGCCCCGTCGAGGTCCCCCTCCCCGACGATGGCGATGCCCTCCTCGAGCAGCTCCGGTGCCAGGGCCCGCCACCGGGCCTGCTGGTCGCTGGCCAGCGTCGAGACCGCCTGCGCGATCCGCGCGAGCTGCTCGGAGGGGGTGAGCCCGTCCTGGCTCACCGCGGAGACGTTGGAACGCACCTGCCCTTTCAGGCCGGCGACGCGCACCATGAAGAACTCGTCCAGGTTGTTGGCCGAGATCGACAGGAAGCGCAGCCGCTCCAGCAGCGGATGATTGGGGTTCTGCGCCTCCTCCAGGACCCGCCGGTTGAACTGCAGCCACGAGAGCTCGCGGTTGACGAACCGATGCGGCGTGCCGCGCAGGTCGGCGCCCTCCGGCGCCTCGCCCTTCTGCACCGCGGGCGGGTTCTCCACCTCGGCGATCGCCTGAACTTCCTCGCGGGTGATGTTGGCGCGCAAGATTCTCTCCCCGTCGTCGCATCGGCGCCCCCACTCGAACGCCATCGATGTGACGGGGTGATGATAGAGGCAAGGCCGGGCGGGCGGAAGGGCGCGGCCGGTCAGGCCCGACCTCGATCGGGCCCCGCCTCGACCGCGGCGCCGCCGGCGTCCTGCGCCCCCTCCTCTCCGGTCAGCCGCGCGAGGTACTGCGCCGCCATCGGCCGCGTGATTCGCCGCTTGGCCGAGAGCGCCTCGGCATCGAGCGCCGCCACCGCCTCGCCCGCCGCGGCGAGCGAGCGCTCGAGGCGCAGGGCGAGGAAGTCCACGACGCTCGTGTCGACGACGAGCTGGCGATCGAGGAAGAGCTTGACCAGCACGGCCTTGAGCAGCCCGTCGTCCGGCGCCGCGAGCCGCGCGACCGGCGCGAGCCGCAGCCGCGAGAGGAGGTCCCGGGTGGCGATGCCCCAGGCCTCCGGCGGGCTCGCCGCCGTGATCAGGACGCAGCCACCGCGCTCGCGCACCCGGTTCAGCAGGTGGAACAGAGCCGGCTCGTCGAGCGGGCCGGCGTCCGCGTCCTCGAGCAGGATCGCGCCCGCGGCCGCGAGCCGCGGCACGTCCTCCTCGCGCACGAGGCGCGCGGCGATGCGCACGGGGCCGGCGCGGGCGGCCCAGATCGCGCCGAGATGCGTCTTGCCGGAGCCGCGCGGCCCCTCGAGACGCAGCACCGGGTCGCTCCAGCGCGGCCAGGCCTCGATCGCCGCGTAGGCCGCCTCGTTCGAGGGGCCGACGAGGAAGTCCTCCTCGGCGTGGCTCGGTGCCCCGGCGAGGTCGAGGGGGAGCTGGCGCATGCGCCCGCCCGGCTCAGCCATCCCCGTCCTCCGCCGGGCGCTGCGGCCCGCGCCCGAGCGCCGGATCGTAGAACGGGCTCTCCAGGTAGCGGCCGATCGCGAAGCGGGTGAGCACGCCCACCATCGCCGCGAGCGGGACGGCGAGCAGCAGGCCCACGAAGCCGAACAGCGAGCCGAAGGCGAACAGAGCGAACATCAGCCAGACCGGGTGGATGCCCACCGCCCCGCCGAGCAGCTTCGGCGAGAGGAAGTTGCCCTCCACGAACTGGCCGAACAGGAAGATCGAGAGCGTCGCGACGATCCAGATCCAGTCCGGCCAGAACTGGACGATGGCGACGCCCACCGAAAGGAGCAGCCCCGTGATCGAGCCGACGTAGGGGATGACCGACAGGAGCCCGGCCACGAGCCCGATCAGCGCCCCGAAATTCAGCCCTATCGCCATCAGCGCGAGCGCGTAGAAGCCGCCGAGGATGACGCAGAGCGTCGCCTGCCCGCGCACGAAGCGCGAGAGCACGTCGTCGATGTCGCCCGCCAGCCGCCGGATGGTGGCGCGGTTGCGCAGCGGGAGCCAGCCGTCGACGGTGGTGACCATCCGGTCCCAGTCGACGAGCAGGTAGAAGGCGATGATGGGTGTGAGTACGAGGAGCGAGAAGACCGAGATCACCGTCTGCCCGCTCGCCAGCAGCGTACCGAGGACGGTGCCGAGGTAGCCCGCCCCGCGCGAGACGATGTCCCCGATGTTGCGCTGGAGCTCCTCGCCCGAGATCTCGACGCCGAGATAGTCGAGCAGCGGCGCGCCGCGCTCGACGAGCAGGCTCTGCAGGCGCGTCACGTAGGCCGGGAGGGTCTCGAGGAACGCGGTCGTCTCGCGGGCGACGAGCGGCAGGATCAGCACCAGCACGAGCACGAACACGAGCACGAAGGCGAGCAGGATCAGGAGCGTGGCCGCGAGCCGCCCGAGCCCGAGCCGCTCCAGCCGGTCCGCCACGGGATCGAGCAGGTAGGCGAGCGCCAGCGCCGCCACGAAGGGCAGCAGGATGTCGGAGAACAGCCACAGGAAGAACGCCGTGGCGACGAACGCGGCGAGCCAGAACCCGGCCTGCTTCTGGATGGTCATCGATCACGCCCCGAAGAGCGCCGGCCCACGCGGGCCGGCGGCGCACGCACAGGGCTACGCCGTGGCGCTTCGGGAGGCAAGACAGCGCGCCGCGGGACACGCGTGCGCCGCGCTTCTGACCTAGCGTCAAGATGGAAAAAGCCCTTGCAACACAGCTTTTGGTTACCTACAAGAACCACGGCAATCTCGAAGCGGAGCGACGAACGGCCATGGACTCGACGACCTCGCACGCCCAGACCCGCCAAGCCTCTTCCTCTTCCTCTTCCTCTTCCTCTTCCTCTTCCTCTTCCTCTTCCCCTCCCGCACCCGCTCCGTCGGCCGCGGACGACCTCGAGCAGCGCGCCTGCCGCTCGCTCGCCTGGTACCTCGGCGTCGACGAGGACCGCATCGTGACGCGGGCGAACAGCCGCAAGTACGCGCCGCAGTCCGGCGACCGCGCCGAGCGCTCGCGCCTCGCGGAGATCTTCGGCCTGATGCGCCGGCTGAACGAGGCGGCGATCGGCGACCCGACGATCGGCGCGACCTCGCACGATCCCGTCGGCCTGCGCGATCTCCTCACGATGGCGGCGCTCGAGGTCTCGCACGCGGCGGGCGGGCAGCGCTATCATTGGGTCGAGCTCGGGCCCGAGCCGACGAAGACCTGCCACATGCTGGAGCGCCTCGCCCGGCTCGGCGTCGCGCCGGCGAGCTACACCGCCGTCGACATCAACCCGGAATCCGCCGAGACGATGCGCGCCGGCGTCTCACGCATCCTGCCGGACGCGCTGGTGCGGCCGCTGACGGTCGACTACGACACGATCGGCGCCGCCGATCTCGCGCTCGACGCGGCGCCGATGGTGATCACCCATCTCGGCTTCCAGGAGGGCAACGACACGCCGGCGAACACGCGCGCGCGGCTGATGCGGCTCACCCGGCCGGGCGACCTCGTCCTCTCGGAGATGCAGGTCGTCGCGGACGGCGCGCTCGGCGGCATCGGCGCCTTCTACGCGCTCCCCGAGATGCGGCGCTTCTCCGAACTGACGGCGCGCTCGGTGACGCGGGCGACGCTCGCGGACTACGCGCATTTCGTCGTGCCGGTCGATCTCGCCGAGTCGCCGCCGGTGCTGGCGGCCGTGTGCGCGCACGAAGTCGACCGGGACGCACGCGGGCGCGCGGACCGCACGCAGGCGGACGAAGCGCCGCTCCCGGCCTGGGTGCTGACCAACGTGTGCATCAAGCTCTCCGACCGGCAATTCCGACGGATCCGCGAGGAGGGCGGGCATTTCGAGGTGCTCTGGCAGGGCCTCACCGGCGACCGCACGATCGCGATCCAGCTCTCTCGGCGGCTGTGAGCGGGACGAGCGGGCGGCGGGGAGACGCCGAGGGAGACGCAAGGAAAGACGCGAAGCGGGGCGACGGGGCGCTGTCGCCCCTCGCGCTCGTTCCCGCCGGCATCGCCATCGTCGGCGCGACCTACGGCCTCGCGCGCTACACCTACGGCCTGTTCGTGCCGCAGATCGGCGCGGCGTTCGCGCTAGACGCCTTCGCGCTCGGCCTGATCGCCAGCGGCTCCTATGCGGCCTACCTGCTCGCGACGCTGTTCGGCTCGACGGTGTCGGCGACGCTGGGGCCGCGCCCGCCGGTCGTCCTCGGCGGGCTCGCGGCGGCGGCCGGCATGGCGCTGATCGGGCTCGCGCCGAACGTCTGGGTCCTGGCCGCGGGCGTCGTGCTCGCGGGGGCGAGCCCCGGGCTCGCCTATCCGCCGATGTCGGACGCGGTCATGCGCCTCGTCGCGGAGCGCCACCAGAACCGCGCCTACGCCTGGATCAATTCCGGCACGAGCTTCGGCGTCATGCTGTCGGGTCCCGTCGCGATTCTGGCGGGGGTGCAGTGGCGCACGGCCTGGCTCGTCTTCGCCGCATTGGCGCTCGCCGCGACGATCTGGAACGCGTTCCTCCTGCCCGGCCGCGGGAGCGCGGGGCCGGCGGCGGGCGCGGCGGCGCGGCCGCCGCGGCTGACGCGGGCGTTCCTGATGCGCCGGGAGGCGCGCCCGCTCTTCGCCGGCGCGTTCGCCTTCGGGCTCGTGACCTCGGTGTTCTGGACCTTCGCCGTCGAACTCGTCGTCGCGCGCGGCGGCCTCGCGCCCGACGCGGGACGCGTGTTCTGGATCCTGATCGGCGTCGCGGGGGTCGCCGGCGGCCTCGCCGGGGATCTCGTGCGCCGCTTCGGGCTCTCGACGGTGCTCGCCGCCGGCACGGTGGCGATCGCGCTCGTGACCGCCATCCTCGCGGCAGCGCCCGGCAGCGCGCCCCTCGTGCTCGCGGGCGGCGCCCTCTACGGGGCGGCCTTCATCCTGGTGACGGGTCTCTACGGCATCTGGAGCGTCAACGTCTTCAACGACCGGCCCTCGGCGGGCTTCGGGGCGACGTTCTTCCTGATCTCGGCCGGCCAGCTGGTCGGGCCGGCGCTCGCCGGGGCGGCGGCGGACGAGGTCGGCCTTCCCGCCGCCTTCTTCGCCGCGGCCGCGCTCGGCCTCGCCGTCGCCGTGCTGCGCCCGACGCACGACGTCCGCGCCATGGCACGAGACGCGCCGCGATGATCGGCGGGAAGCACCGCAGTTCCCGCTCCGCGCAGCCCTCGACCGGCACCGAGCCACCCCGAGCCCCGCGGGATCGGGCCTGCATGGCGGCCGGAGACGGCCCGGGGCCGCGACACCGAGACGAGCGAAGCGGATACGAGCGAAGCCGGCGGGCGGCACCGTGCCGCATCGCCGCCTCGCCGCATCACCGCCTCGCCGCATCACCGCCTCGGGGATGCGCGAGCCTCGGGCTGCGTCACGCCGCGCATGGCGGCGCGGTCCCACCCCGAACTCGCCCACCCCGAACTCGCCCACCCCGAACTCGCCCACCCCGAACTCGCGGATCGCCCGACCCGGTCCGAGGCTCGCTCGTCGCGCGCCGGGCGAGCGCCGAGCCGGGGGACCTCGCCCCCGCGAGAGCGGGTGGCGCGTCAGGCCTCGCCTTCGTCCAGGTCGTCGGCGGTGGGCGTCGCCTCGTCGAGGATGCGGTCGGCCAGCACGCCCGAATTCTGGCGGATGGCGTCCTCGATGCGCTTGGCGACGTCTGGATTGTCCTTGAGGAAGGTCTTGGCGTTCTCGCGCCCCTGGCCCAGCCGCTGGCTGTCGTAGGAGAACCAGGCGCCGGACTTCTCGACGATGCCGCCCTTCACCCCGAGGTCGAGCAGTTCGCCGACCTTGGAGATGCCCTCGCCGTACATGATGTCGAACTCGACCTGCTTGAACGGCGGGGCGACCTTGTTCTTGACGACCTTGACGCGCACCTGGTTGCCGATCGCCTCGTCGCGGTCCTTCAGCGTCGAGACCCGACGGATGTCGAGGCGCACCGAGGCGTAGAACTTCAGCGCGTTGCCGCCCGTCGTCGTCTCCGGCGAGCCGTACATGACGCCGATCTTCATGCGGATCTGGTTGATGAAGATCACCATCGTCTTCGAGCGCGAGATCGAGCCGGTGAGCTTGCGCAGCGCTTGCGACATCAGGCGCGCCTGCAGGCCCGGCTGCACCTCGCCCATCTCGCCCTCGATCTCGGCGCGCGGGGTGAGCGCCGCCACGGAATCGACCACGAGCACGTCCACCGCACCCGAGCGCACCAGCGTGTCCGTGATCTCGAGCGCCTGCTCGCCGGTGTCCGGCTGGGAGATCAGCAGGTCGTCGAGCTGCACGCCGAGCTTGCGGGCGTAGACCGGATCGAGCGCGTGCTCGGCGTCGACGAAGGCGCACACGCCGCCCTTCTTCTGCGCCTCCGCGATGGTGTGGAGCGCGAGCGTCGTCTTGCCGGAGCTCTCCGGCCCGTAGATCTCGACGATGCGCCCACGCGGCAGCCCGCCGACGCCGAGCGCGACGTCGAGCCCGAGCGAGCCCGTCGACACCGTCTCGATCTCGACGAGCGGCTGGTTCTTGCCCATCCGCATGATCGAGCCCTTGCCGAACGCACGCTCGATCTGCGAGAGCGCCGCGTCGAGCGCCTTCGTCTTGTCCTTGTCCATGGGGGAGCCTTCCACCAGCCTCAGCGAGGTCTGAGCCATTTCGCGAATCCCTTATTGCACGGGGTGGAGACGAATCTCAACGCGGCGTCGACCTCCGCAATGTACGCGCTTCGTTCTCTTACGCAAGAGCTAAAACGAAAAGGGAACGGAAAATTCCCGGCGCCGCCGCCGCGCCCGTCGCGCAAGGGTTTGCGGCGCGCCCGCCGGAGACCGCGCGAGACCGCGCGAGCCCGCGGCCGGGTCCACCCGGCGCGGCCGACGCGGGTCGTCGCGATCCGCCGCCCGCGGCGGCGTCCACAGGAAAGGTCCGCGCGAGCCCGGCAGCGCGCACCGCCCACGGCGGGCCGCCGCCGCTCCGTCACCGCCCCATCGTCTCCTTCACCGTCTCCACCAGCTGCTTCAGGGTGAAGGGCTTGGGCAGGAAGGCGAAGTCCTCGCCCTCCGGCAGGTTCTTCTTGAAGGCGTCCTCGGCGTAGCCGGAGACGAACACGACCTTGAGGTCGGGATGCGTCTTGCGCAGCTCGCGCAGGAGCGAGGGCCCGTCCATCTCCGGCATCACCACGTCCGAGACGACGAGGTCGACCGGCGCTTCGGACCTCGCGATCGCCTCGAGCGCCTCGACGCCGGAGGCGGCCTCGAGCACGGTGTAGCCGCGGGCCTTGAGCGCGCGGGAGTTCACCGCCCGCACGGGGTCCTCGTCCTCGACGAGGAGCACGACGCCGTGGCCGGTGAGGTCGGCGTTGGGCCTCGCGAGGGGGCCGAGCCGTGCCGCCGCCACCTCGGCGGAGGTCTGCACGTGGCGCGGCAGGTAGACCTTGAAGGAGGCGCCTTCGCCCGGCGTCGAATCGACGTAGACGAAGCCATTGGACTGCTTGACGATGCCGAACACGGTCGAGAGGCCGAGCCCGGTGCCCTTGCCGATCTCCTTCGTGGTGAAGAACGGCTCGAAGATCTTGTCCATCACCTCGGGCGGGATGCCGGTGCCGGTGTCGGCGACCTCGACGAGCACGTAGTCCGCCGCCGGCATGCCGGGGCGCTCGAGGCGGGCGGCCTCCTCGGCGTGCACGTTCGCGGTGCGGATCGTCAGGCGCCCGCCGTCGGGCATCGCGTCGCGGGCGTTCACCGCGAGGTTGATGACGACCTGCTCGAGCTGGTGCACGTCCGCCTGGATCGGCCACAGGTCGCGCCCGTGGCGCAGATCGAGCTCGACGCGCTCGCCGAGCAGGCGCTTCAGGAGCATCGTCAGGTCGGACATGGTCTCGCCGAGGTCGAGCACCTCGGGGCGCAGCGTCTGGCGCCGCGAGAAGGCGAGCAGCTGGCGCACCAGGCTCGCGGCCCGGTTGGCGTTCTGCTTGATCTGCATGATGTCCTGGAAGGCCGGGTCGGTCGGCCTGTGGTTGGCCAGCAGCAGGTCGGAATAGCCGATGATCGCCTGGAGCACGTTGTTGAAGTCGTGCGCCACGCCGCCTGCGAGCTGGCCCACGGCCTGCATCTTCTGGGCCTGGGCGAACTGCGTCTCGAGCTGGCGCTGCTCGGTCGTCTCGAGCGCGTAGACGATGGCGACCTCGCCCTCCCCGTCCGTCTCGTTGACGGGGCTCGTCCAGATCCGCGCCGAGCGCTCGCCGGGACCGACGATGCCGACCTCGACGGGCTCGGCCGCGCGCGCACTCTCGGCGGCGGCGAGCGCGCCGGCGAGCGACTCGTGGTCGCGCTCCAGCACCCGCTGGACGAGGCGCGGCTCCTCGCCGCCGGGCTCGGCGCGCGGCATCGTGCCGAACAGCCGCACGAACGGGGCGTTGGCGCGCAGGATGCGCCCCTCGCGCCCGAGCGTGGCGATGGCGATCGGCGTATTGTTGAAGAAGCGCGCGAAGCGCACCTCCGCGGCGCGCTGGGCGTCCGCGGACCCCTCCTCGCCCGCCGAGCGGTTGATCACGAGCGTGCGCGAGGCGCCGCGCTCGCCCTCCATGCCGAAGGCGACGCGGTGGTAGAGCCGTGCGGGCAGCGCCTGGCCGGCGCGGCGCGTCATGTCGATGTCGAAGATCTCGGTGCGCACCTCGCCCGGCGCGCCCTCCACCGAGGCGAGCAGGGTCGCCGCGTCGGGGGGCACCATGTCCTCGAGCGCCAGCCCGCCGGAGCCGACCTTGGCGAGGTCGTGGTCGAGCCAGGCGGCGAGCGTGGCGTTCATGTAGGCGACCGAGCCGTCCGGCTCGACGGAGAAGAAGCCCGCCGGCGCATGGTCGAGATAGTCGATGGCGTGCTGGAGTTCCTGGAAGACGTTCTCGTGGCGCTCGCGCTCGTGCGTCACGTCGGCGATCGACCAGAGCACCGCGGGCTTGCCGCCCGGGCGCGGCAGCGGGCGCACGCGCACGCGATACCAGCCGTGGTCACCGCGCCCGCCGAGCGCCGGCGAGAGGCGGATCTCCTCGGCGAGCGCGCGCTCCTCGCGCGCGGCCTGGGCGAGGCGGTAGATCGCCTCCGAGACCTCCGGCGCGCCGAGGAAGAGGCGCTCGACGGTCTTGATCTCGGAGAGTTCGGTGGCGCCCGCGAAGGAGAGATAGGCCTCGTTGGCGTAGGCGACGCGCCCGTCCCCCTCGACCACGACGAGCCCCTCCGACGAGGAATCCGCCATCGCCTTGGTCAGGTCGTTGCGCGTGCCCTGCGCCGAGAAGCCGAAGGCGCCGATGGCGTAGGCCGTGATGAAGAACACGCCGGCCATGGCGAGCAGCGCGAGCAGCGCCGTGATCAGCGGCTGGGCCTGCTCGCTCGTGACGAAGGAGAGGCCGAAGAAGGCACCCGGCAGCACGAGCGCGAGGACGACGAGGAGCCAGATCTTGCCCGGCGTCTCGCTGCGCTCGATCGCCCGCTGCGGCTTGTCGCTCGTGTGAGCCATGTGCGTGTCGCCTGTTCTCGTCGCTCGAGCGGTTATGCCCGACGCCGCCTGAGCCGCAAGACGTAACCGATGACCTCGGCGACGGCGGAGTAGTGTTCCACCGGGATCTCCCGGTCGATCTCGACGGTCGCGTGCAGCGCACGGGCGAGCGGAGGGTTCTCGACGATGGGCACGTCGTGCTCGCGGGCCTTCTCGCGGATGCGCAGCGCCAGCGCGTCGACCCCCTTGGCGACGCAGATCGGCGCCGGCATGCCCTTCTCGTACTTCAGCGCGACGGCGTAGTGCGTCGGGTTGGTGACGATCACGGTGGCCCGAGGCACCGCCGTCATCATCCGCTGGCGGGCGCGCTCCATGCGGATCTGGCGCCGGCGCGCCTTCATCTCGGGCGAGCCTTCGGACTGCTTGAACTCCTCCTTCACCTCGCGCCGCGTCATGCGCTGGCGCTTGAGCCAGGAGAAGCGCTGGTAGAGGAAATCCCCCACCGCGACGAAGAAGAACAGCGCCAGCACGCTGCCGAGCAGCTTCACCGAGAGATCGCGCACCTCGAGGAAGAGCAGCGTCGGGTCCTCCTGCACCAGCGTGTCGACGCGCGCGCGCTCGCCCCACAGGATGACGGCCACGAGCGTGCCGATGATCGCGAGCTTGAGCAGGCCCTTGGCGAAGTTGACGAGCGCCTCCATGCCGAAGACGCGCTTGAAGCCGGATACGGGGCTGATGCGATCGAGCTTGGGCGTCAGCGGCTCGACGGTCCACAGCAGGCGATGCTGCATGCCGCCGCCGGCGAGTCCGGCGACGATGAAGATCGCGAAGGGCGCCGCCAGCGCGATCAGCACGGTGACGATGGCGTCGCGCATCACGGCGAGGTGGCCGGCGCCGTCCGTGACCTGATGCGCGTTGGCGAGGAAGCCCGTCACGCCGTTCGCGATGCGCTCGGCGCTGAAGCCGGAGACGAGCAGCGCCGCGAGGGTGAAGCCACCGAGCACGAAGAAGGTCGTGATCTCCTGGCTCTTGGCGACGTCGCCCTTCTGGATCGCCTGCTCGAGCTTTCGCGGGGTCGGCTCTTCCGTGCGATCGTCGTTCTCGGTGTCCTGGTCCGCCATGGCGCCCTCCCCTCTAGAGGCCGGAGATGGTGGACAGGAAGGCGCGCAGGTTCTCGAGGAACACGCTCATCATCACGCCGACCACGATGGCGAGCACGATGAAGCCGCCGAGGATCGTCGCCGGCAGCGCCAGGAAGAAGACCTGGAGCTGCGGCATCAGGCGCGAGAGGATGCCGAGCCCCAGGTTGAACAGGATGGCGAAGACGATGAACGGCGCGGAGATCTGCACCGCGAGCGCGAAGCCGCGCCCCACCGCCTCGATGCCGAGCCGCGCGACGTCGCCGCTCTCCGGCAGGCCGCCGGGCGGGAGCATGTCGTAGCTCGCCCGCACGGCGGCGATGGCCAGGTGATGGAGGTCGGTGACGAAGATCAGCGTGATGGCGAGCAGCGTCAGGAAGTTGGCGATCGCGGTCTGCTGCCCTCCCGCGGAGGGATCGACCGTCATGGCGAAGCCGAGCCCCATCTGCTGGGCGATGATGGTGCCCGCGGTCTGGAGCGCGCCCACGACCATGCGCACGGCGAGCCCCAGCACGAGGCCCACCAGGATCTCCCCGAACAGGAGCGAGAGCGTCGCCGGTCCGGCGATGCCGCCCGCGGGCTCCACGAGCGGGCGCACGGCGGGATAGACCACGATGGTGAGCAGCACCGCGAAGGCGAGGCGCACGCGCGGCGAGATCAGCTGCTCGCCGAGCCCCGGCAGCAGCATCACGAGGGTGCCCACCCGCGCGAAGGCGAGGAGGAAGGTGGTCGCGACGGCGGGCGAGACGAGCTCCATGGGCCGGTACGATACGAGATTCGCGGGCCGCGCGCGCGGCTCGTGCGCGACCGCCGCGACCGTCGCGGCCGTCGCGATCGCGACCGCGGCCACCTCACCCGCCCGCCACGATGCGCTCGGCGACCCGGGACATGTAGCCCGCGAGCGCGTCGCTCATGAGGGGGAGCATGATCAGCAGCGAGACGAAGACCGCGATGATCTTGGGCACGAAGACGAGGGTCTGCTCCTGGAGCTGGGTGAGCGCCTGGAGGAGCGAGATCGCCACGCCCACGGCGAGCGCGACCAGCATCACCGGCGCCCCGACCTTGAAGAAGGTCATGATGCCGTCGCGGGCGATGTCGAGGATGGCCATGCCGGTCATGGTGGTACGCTTTCCGCGGGTGGTCGTGGTGCCGTCGCCGCCGTCAGATCGGCATGCGCATGATCTCTTCGTAGGCCTGGATGACGCGGTCGCGCACGGCGACGAGCGTGTTGAGTGCGGCCTCGCTCTCGGCCACCGCGGTGACGACGTCGACGACGTCCGCGCGGCCGGCGGCGGCGGCGCTCGCCTGCGCCTCCGCGGCGCGGCCCGCCTCGGCGACGGAGCCGATCGCGCCCTGGACGAGGGCGGCGAAGTCCGGGCGCTCGGCACCGGCGGCACCGCCGATGCGCCCCGCGGCACCGCCCTGCCCCAGACCCGGCGAGAGCCCCTGGATCGAGGCGTAGGCGTTGGCGGCGAACATGTTCGTGGCCATGATGCGTTACCTCGTGGTTCGGCGGTTCAGGCGCGCAGGATCTCGATGGTGCGCGAGAGCATGCGGCGGGTGGCGTTGACGAGGTTGAGGTTCGCCTCGTAGCTGCGCTGGGCCTCGCGCATGTCCATGCTCTCGACGAGCGAGGAGACGTTGGGCAGCTTCACCTGCCCGTCCGCGTCCGCGGCCGGGTGGCCGGGGTCGAAGCGGGTGCGGAACTCGCTCTGGTCCTCGCGCACGCGCCCCAGCGTCACCGTGCGCACGCCCAGCTCGCGATCGAGCTTCTCGACGAAGGTCGGAATGCGCCGGCGGTACGGATCGGCGCCGGGCGTGGCGGCGGTCGAATCCGAGTTGGCGATGTTCTCGGCGATGACGCGCATGCGTCCGGACTGGGCCTTGAGGCCCGAGGCCGCCACAGCGATCGTCTTGAGGAAGTCCATTCGCGCGCTCCTTCACTCAGCGCCGGCCGATGGCCGTGCGCAGCATCGCCAGATTCTTCTCGTAGAGGGACGCGGCGAGCTGGTAGTCGGACTGGTTCTGCGCGACCTTCAGCATCTCCTCCTCCAGGCTCACGGCGTTGCCGGACGGGCGCACCTCGAAGCGCGCGCCGTCGATCTGCGCGGGGGCACGGGGATCGGCCGTGCCGGCCAGGTGCAGCGGGCTCGTGCGCGCCGGGGCGAGCGCCGTGGAGACGCCGCGCCCGTCGCGGCCGAAGCGCGGCTCCGCCACGTCGCGGGGCGCGAAGCCCGGCGTGTCGGCGTTCGCGACGTTCTCGGCGAGCAGCTTCTGGCGCGCCTGATGCCAGTGCATGCGCGTCTTGAGCATCTCGAGGAGAGGCAGGCCGGTGGCGGTCACGGGAGTCGCTCCGGGTGCGTCGCCGCGGCGAAGGCCGCGGGCTCGGGTGTCGGTCGGGGAGGCGCTCTCGCGAATCCGGCCCCGCCTTGGGCAAAATTTGCCGGCATGTTGGTTAACGGCGCGTTAATGGTCTGCCACCGTCTGGTGGTTTCGTGTTAACCGCGCGACGTTTATGGTGCATGACGCGCTCCCGGGCGCGGAACAACTCGCGCGCCCGTCGAGGCCGCCGGACGGGACCTCGCGCCCGGTCGGCGACGCGACGGGACGCCGTTCAGTAGAGAGCGCGACGACCTGCCATGCTCGGCTTCGAGAACACCTCAATCGTCCAGTACCTGATCGCCTTCGCCGTGGTGATGGGGCTCCTCGCCCTGTTCGCGTGGCTGGCGCCGCGGCTCTTGGGCCGGCGGGTGAGCGGCCAGGGCCTCGCCTCCGGCCGCTCCAAGCAGCCGCGCCTCGGCATCGTCGACGTCTACGACCTCGACCGGCAGCGCCAGCTCGTGCTCCTGCGCCGCGACGGCGTCGAGCACCTGCTGCTGATCGGCGGGCCCAACGACGTCGTCGTGGAGAGCGGCATCGGCCGCGCCCCGCCACGGCCGGCGCAGCGCCCCGGCGGCGCGCAGGCGCCCATGCCCGGCCAGGCGCAGATGCCCGGCCAGGCGCCCGGTGCGGCGCCGATGCCGCAGGCCGCTCCGGCGCCCGCCGCGATCGCGCCCGAGCCGGCACCGGTCGCCGCGCCGCCAGCGCTGCCCGCCGCGCCGAGCTACGCGCCGTCCGTCGAGGAGGCGCGCCACCCGGGCGCCGGCGTCTCCAACGCGGCCGTCGCGGCGCGCGCACCCGAGATCGTGGCGCCGGAGACCGTGGCGCCCGTGCCCGTCGCGGTCGAGCCCTTCTCGCCCGCCGCGCCCGCGTCGACGACGC
>NZ_JBGMWH010000010.1:0-134509 GCF_041514305.1 Salinarimonas chemoclinalis | reverse complement strand
GAGAGCTGCCCGATCCGGCAGAACCCCCCTGAGAAGGCCCCGCCGCGTCGGGAGCCGGGATATAGGCGCATCCCGATTCGTCGTCAACGGCCATTCGCGGGCTTTCCCGGTGCCGGCCTGTGGATCGCTGTGCACGACGCGTCGAAATTCCGTCGGCGGCGGTCGCAAAACGGCTGCATTGACGCGGCGAATGGCGGATGCTGGCGCTGCGCCCCGCGGCGGGGCGCCGCAGGCCCGACCTCGATCCTCTCCGACCCCGAAAGATCCGCCGTCCCCGCATGATCGCGAGCCCCCGTCCCGAGACCCGCACCCTTCGCCCCGCCGCCGCGATCGCCACGATCACGATGGCCGCTTTCATGCTCCAGGGCGCCAACGGGCTCCTGCAGGTCCTCCTTCCGCTCCGGATGCGGGCCGACGGCCTGACCATCATCGACATCGGCGCCGTCGCCGCCGCCTACGGGATCGGCTTCGCACTTGGCTGCCTCGTCGCGCCGCCGCTCGTGCGGACGGTGGGCCACATCCGCACCTATGCGAGCCTCGCGGCCCTGTCGGGGGCGATCGTGCTCGCCTTCGAGATCGCGCAGGGACCCCTCGCCTGGATCGTCCTGCGCGGCGTCTCGGGCCTCGCGCTCGCGGGTCTGTTCACGGTCATCGACAGCTGGGTCTCGGCGACCGCCAGCGCGGCCAACCGGGGGCGGGTGATCGCGCTCTATCTGCTCGCCACCAAGACCGCCCTCGTGCTCTCGCCGCTCGGCATCGGGCTCGGCGCCGTGGAGGGTCCCGGGCTCCTGATGCTGATGGCGGCCGGCATGAGCCTGTCGCTGATCCCGATCGCCGCGACGCCCACCCGCGAGCCGCGCCCGCCGGTGCGCGTGCGCCTGGCGATCCCCTCCCTGATGCGGCTCGCGCCCTCGGCGGTGGTCGGCGCCTTCGCGGTCGGCCTGATCAACGGGCCGGTGATCGCAGTCGCCTCCGTCTACGGCGTCGCGGTGGGGCTCGCGCCCGGCGAGGCGGCGCTGCTGCTGCTCGCTGTCCAGGCCGGGAGCCTCGTCTTCCAATGGCCGCTGGGCTGGCTCTCGGACAAGGTCGACCGGCGCACCGTCATCGCCGGGCTCTTCGGGGGGACGGCGGTCGCGAGCGGGCTCATCGTCGCGGCGAGCACGCTGGCGATGCCCCCGCTCGCCCTCGTCCTCGCCTTCGGCCTGTTCGGCGGCGTGGCTCTGTGCATCTACGCCGTGTGCGTGGCCCACGCCTGCGACCTCGTGGCGCCGGAGGCGATCGTGCCCACCGTGTCGAGCCTGCTCGTATGCTGGGCGATCGGCGCGACGCTCGGGCCGCTGCCGGCCACCGCGCTGATGCAGTCCGCGGGTCCGCAGGCGCTGTTTCTCTACGTGGGGGCGATCTGCGTCGTGCTGGCCGGCTTCGTCGCCCTGCGCATTCGCCTGCGCCCGCGCGAGGCGACCGGCGCCGGCTTCGTCAACGTGCTGGCGACGAGCGCCGTCTCCGCCGAACTGACCAAGGCGAAGCGCCCGGAGGCGGCGCCCGGTGCGGCGCCGACGGCGGACCCGTCGGGGGAGGGGGCCCTGCCCGCACGCGCCGGCGACGCCGCCGCGCCCGAGCCGGCCACGCGCTCATGAGCCGGCGAGCCTCTCGGCTCCGAGCCGCGCGCGGGACGCCTCTCGCCCGATCGAACGGCTCGCGCGTTTGACACGGGCCGCCCGGCGGGCCTTTCATCCCCGCGAACGGAGGAACGCGTCATGGAATACCTGCACACGATGGTCCGCGTCGGCGATCTCGAGGCGGCGCTCGACTTCTGGGTGAACAAGCTCGGGCTCGTGGAGACCCGACGCATCGACAACGAGAAGGGCCGCTACACGCTCGTCTTCCTCGCCGCCGAGCGCGACATCGCCAACGTCGAGAAGACGCGCGCCCCACAGGTCGAACTCACCTGGAATTGGGACGAGCACGAGTACACGGGCGGCCGCAATTTCGGCCATCTCGCCTACCGGGTCGACGACATCTACGCCACCTGCCGGAAGCTGATGGACGCCGGCGTCGTCATCAACCGCCCGCCGCGGGACGGCCACATGGCCTTCGTGCGCTCGCCGGACGGGATCTCGATCGAGCTGCTCCAGCGCGGCGAGTCGCTGCCGCCGCAGGAGCCGTGGGCGTCGATGCCCAATACCGGATCCTGGTGAGGGAGGCGCCGGATCGGCCCGAATGAATCGCCGTGCGCCCGCGGCTCCTCAGCGTCGGCATCGCCACCCTCGACCACGTCTACGCGGTCGCGGAGATGCCCACGCGCGCGGAGAAGTACCGGGCGCACGGGTTCACGACCACGACCGGCGGCACGGCGGCCAACGCGGCGATCGCCATGACGCGGCTCGGCGCCGACGCGAGCCTGCTGGCGAGACTCGGCGACGACTGGGCCGGCGCGGAGATCGTCGACCGGCTGACGCGCGAGGGCGTCGACTGCAGCCGCGTGCGGCGCGTCCCCGGCTTCCCCTCGCCGATCTCGGCGATCGTGGTCGACGCGCTGGGCGAGCGGCTCGTCGTCTCCCACGCGGACCCGGCGATGCCGCGGGAGACCGACTGGCTGCCCGAGGCGCTGCCGGACGGCACCCGCGCCGTGCTCGGCGACACCCGGTGGCAGGAGGCCACCGCGCATCTGTTCCGGCTCGCGCGCACCGCCGGCATCCCGGCGGTGCTCGACGCCGATCGCGACCCGACGCACGCGCCGGAGGTGCTCTCGCTCGCGACGCACGTGGCCTTCTCGATGCAGGGCCTGCGCGACATCACCGGCCACGCGGACGCGCGCACGGCGCTCGAATCCTACCGGCCCTCGGTGCCCTGCTGGATCGCCGTGACGAACGGCGGGGAGGGGCTGTTCTACTGGGCGGGCGAGCGGGTCGAGCACATGTCGGCCTTCGACGTGCCGGTCGTCGACACCTTGGCCGCCGGAGACGTCTGGCACGGCGCCTTCACCGTGCGTCTCGCCGAGGGCGCGGGCGAGGTCGAGGCCGCGCGCTTCGCCTCGGCGGCGGCCGCGATCAAGTGCATGCGCTTCGGCGGACGAGACGGGGCGCCTAGCCGCGAGGCCGTCGAGGACTTCCTGCGGCAGCGCTCGGTGGCATGATCGGCCGATCGAGAGGAAATTATGCCTGACCAAGTTGCAGTTCATTGCATCTAAAGCGTTTGTTAGATTTTCGCACAGCGAATGGAACAGTTCCAAACACGGGGCTGTTGATCGATGCTCAAGAAGCTCACCTTGTCGAAGAAGGTTCTCGCGGTCGTCGTCCTGTCGGTCGCCGTAACCACCGGGGCGATGTGGTCGTTCGCGGCCCGCGAGATATCCCAGCAGCTCGAGCGCATGCTCTACGAGCAGGCGGCGAGCAACATCAGGACACTGGCACTCGTCTTCGGCGAGCGCATGCCCGACGCGGCCGTCACCGTGTCCGGCACCGCGGTCGGCCGGGCCGTCTCCCCGGATCTCACGACCTTCGAGGATCACGCGGTCGTCGACACGACGGCGGCGATGACGGGCGGCGTCGCCACCGTGTTCGCGCTCGACCCGGCGGAGAACAACTTCGTGCGCCGCTCCACGAACCTGCGCAAGGAGAACGGCGAGCGCGCCTACGGCACCTACCTCGCGGCCGACCACCCCGCCCAGGCGGTCGTGCGCGCCGGGCGCACCTACACCGGTCCCGCGACCCTGTTCGGGCGCGACTACCTGACGATCTACCACCCGACCGTCGACGCCGCGGGCAGGGTCAACGGCATCCTCTTCATCGGCATGCCGAGCGAGAGCTTCACCGCGGTTCAAAACGAAGCGCTCGGCGGCATGCTGGCGGTCGCCGGCGTCATCGCCCTCGTCGTGATCGCGGGCTCCGGCATTCTGGCGCAGCGCATGTTCGCGCCGCTCGCGACCATCGCCGGGCGGGTCGAGCGCCTCGCCGAGGGCGATGTGGACGCGCCGATCCCGCACTCCGCGCGGACCGACGAGATCGGCGCCGTCGCCCGCGCCCTCTCGGTGCTCGCCGAGCGCAGCCGCGCCGCGGCCGGGCTCGAGGCGGAGCGACGCACGGTGCTCGAGGCCGACCGCGCCCGCCGCGAGGTGCTCGACGCGGCGATCGCCGACTTCCGCCGCGGCGCCTCGGAGATCGCGGCTGGCCTGCGCGACCAGACGGCGGACCTGCGCACCCGCGCCAAGGACATGACGGCGGTCTCCGACCGGGCGAGCGGCGCCGTCGGCTCCGCCGCCACCGGCTCGCGCCAGGCGGCAGGCAACGTCGCCACCGTGGCGAGCGCCACCGAGGAGCTCGCCGCCTCGATCTCCGAGATCGGCGGCCAGCTCGATCGCGCCCGCGGGCTCGTCGAGCAGGGGCTCGGCGAGGCGGAGGCGACCGACGGCAACATCGCCGGCCTCGCCGAGGCGGCCCAGCGGATCGGCGACGTGGTCGACCTGATCCGCTCGATCGCCGACCAGACCAACCTGCTCGCGCTCAACGCCACGATCGAGGCCGCCCGCGCGGGCGAGGCCGGCAAGGGCTTCGCCGTCGTCGCCGCCGAGGTGAAGGCGCTGGCGACCCAGACCGCCAAGGCGACCGAGGAGATCGCCCGCCACATCGTCGGCGTCCAGGGCTCGACCGACGGGGCCGTCGGGGCGATCCGCCAGATCACCGAGCGCATGCGCGAAATCGACGTCGCCACCGCGGCCATCGCCTCGGCGATGACGCAGCAGGGTGCGGCGACCGCGGAGATCTCGCGCAACGTCCAGGACGCCGCCCGCGGCACCGACGAGATCACCGCGGGGCTCGGCGAGGTGACCAGCGCCGCCGAGCGCTCGAGCGAGACCGCGCGGGCGGTCGAGGAAGCGGCCAAGGCGGTCGCCGGAGCCTCCGCGCGGATGGAATCGGAGGTCGAGCGCTTCCTCGCGCGCGTCGCCGCCTGAGCGGGCGCGTCGCGGCTGGGCGGCGCCTCGCCTTGCTGATAGAGACGAGCGGGCGTGCCGGGTGGCGCGCCCGCCCGCTCTCGTTCCCGAGCCCGTCCCGACGCCGATGAACCTCTGGCTGCGCCTCCTCGCCGTCGTCCTCGCCGCGCTGCGCGCCCCGCGGCTGCATCCGATCGCCGAGGCCTCGCGCCTCTCCTTCCGGGTGATGCCGCACGACCTCGACGTCTCGCTCCACATGAACAACGGCCGCTACTGGACGCTGATGGATCTCGGGCGCGTCGACCTGATGATCCGCACCGGCCTGTGGACGGCGATCCGCCGGCACGGCTGGGTGCCGATCGTGTCGGCCGGCAAGATCCGCTTCCGGCGCGAGCTGCGCCTGTGGCGGCGCTTCAGGCTGGAGACGCGCATCGTCGCGTGGTCCGAGGCGTGGGTCGTGATCGAGCACCGGGTCGTCACCCGCGGGCGCGACGGGGCGGAGATCCTCTCCGCCATCGCGCTCGTCCGCGCGGGGCTCTACGACCGTCGCGCGAAGGCCTTCGTGCCGGTCCCGCGGCTCTTCGCCGAGGTGGGCGTGCCGGAGACGGCCTCGCCGGCGATGACGCCGGAGGTGGCGGCGTTCATCGCGGCGGAGGATGCGCTCAGGGCGGCGGGCTGAGGCTCACCGGCCCTTCGTCCACCGCGCCGTGATCACCTCGTTCCAGACGAAGGCGAAGACCGCGAGCAGGATCGCGCCGGGCACGATCGTGCCGACGAGGAAGCCGAGCCCGAGACTCTCGTTGACGATGAGGAACGGGTTCACCGCGGCGGGCGGGTGCATGGTGCGGGTCGCGAGCATCGCGGTGACCGCGAGCCCGCAGGCGAGCGCTGCGGCGTGAATCGAGGGCCCCACCGTGTAGAGCACGGCGTAGCCGACGAGCGCGGCGACGAGGTGCCCGCCGATCAGCGCGCGGCGCGTCGAGGCCTCGGCGTAGGGCAGGCCGATGACGAGCGCGATCGAGGTGACGAAGGGCACCTGCCAATAGGGCGTGCGGGTCGTCAGCGCCGCGAGCTCGAGCAGGCCGACCGCGATCGCGGTGGCGAAGCCGGCGAGGACGAAGCGCACCGCGAGCGTGGAGGGCTCGCGCACGACGCGCCGCATGCGCTTCCAGAACTCGCCCGGCAGCCGCGGGCGCAGGCCCCCGCTCATGATCGCGCCCTCGTCATCGCTCCCCGCCGTTCCGTCGCGCGCCGCCGCGCACCATTGACACCCACGCGACCACGCGGAGCAAGCGCGACCTTCATCCATGGTTCGCGACATCCACGACCCGGGATCCGCCCCGCAGGGGAAGAGTCCGCGCGGCACGCGCGGGCGGTGGGGCCGTTCGATCATGCGAGCGAGCGGCATCGCCGTCCGCCCCACCCTCCGGCCTTCGGCCGTCGTCCTCCCCTGCGGTGAGGAAGCGGGCGCGCGCTACTCCGCGGCGGCGCGGCGTTCCGCGCGCCAGCGGGCGAGGAGCGCCCGGAGCGCGGCGGGCTTGAGCGGCTTGTTGAGCACGTGGATCTGCTTCTCCGTCGCCTCGTCGCGCACGGGCAGCGTGCGGTCGGCGGTCAGCAGGATGGCGGGGAGGTCGCCGAGCTTCCAGCGCAGGGCGGCGATCGCCTCGATGCCGGTGCCCTCGTCGAGGTGGTAGTCGGCGATGACGACGTCCGGGCCGTGTGGCTCGTGGCGCAGGCGCTCCATCGCCTCCTTCAGCGACGCGGCGGTCGTCATGCGGCACCCCCAGCCGCCGAGCAGGGTGCGCATGCCCTCGAGGATCGCCGGCTCGTTGTCGATGGCCAGCACGCGCAGGCCCGCGAGCGGCATCGACGGCACGACGGGCGCCTCCGCCGGCTGCGCCATCGCGGGCAGCGGGGCGACGACGGGCAGCAGCACCGAGAAGCGCGAGCCGCGCCCGCTCTCCGAGGAGAGATCGAGCTCGTGGGCGAGCACGCGCGCGATGCGCTCGACGATCGAGAGCCCGAGCCCGAGCCCCCGCGCCACCTTGGCGCCCTGGTCGAGCCGCTGGAACTCGCGGAAGACGATGCGCTGCTTCGACTGGGGGATGCCGAGCCCGGTGTCGAGCACGTCGAGCCGCAGCCGGCCTCCGCGCCGGCGCGCGCCCACCAGCACCGCCCCCGACGGCGTGTACTTGATCGCGTTCGAGATCAGGTTCTGCAGGAGCCGGCGCAGCAGGCGCCGGTCCGAGCGCACGGTGAGGGAGGGCGCGACGAAGCGCAGGCGCAGGCCCTTCTCGGCGGCGACGGGCTCGAACTCGCGCTGGAGTTGGCGGAGCATCTCGTCGAGGCGGAAGCTCGACCATTGCGGCTTCATCGCGCCGGTGTCGAGGCGCGAGATGTCGAGGAGCGCGGTGAGAATCTCCTCCACCGCGTCGAGCGAGGCGTCGACGTTCTCCGCGAGCGTCGCGTCGCCGCCGGTGCGATCCCGCTCGACGAGCGCGGTCGCGTAGAGGCGCGCGGCGTTGAGCGGCTGGAGAATGTCGTGCGAGGCGGCGGCGAGGAAGCGCGTCTTCGAGGCGTTCGCCTCCTCCGCTTCCGCCTTGGCGCGGGTGAGCGCCTCGTTGAGGCGGGTGAGCTCCTCGGTGCGCTCCGCGACGCGCCGCTCCAGCTCCTCGGCGTTGCGGGCGCGCGCCTCCTCGGCGACGACCGCCTCGGTGACGTCCGTGTAGGTGGTGACGAAGCCGCCGTCCGGCAGCGGCGTCGTGCGGATCTCGATGACGCGCTCGTCCGGGTAGAGCCGCAGGCGCACCGGCGCCGTCTCGTGGACGAAGGAGTCGATGCGCTGGGCGATCTGCTGCTCGATGGCGCCCGGCCCGTAGGAGCCCCGGCTCGCGTTGAAGCGCACGATCTCGTCGAGCGAGAGCCCAACGCGCACGAAGTCCGGCGGAAGGTCGTAGAGATCGACGAAGGCGCGGTTCCAGCACAGGATGTGCAGGTCCGAGTCGAGCACGGTGATGCCCTGGCGCGCATGGTCGAGCGCGTGCTGGAGCAGGTCGCGGTTGGCCTGGATGGCGGCCGAGGCGTCGTCGAGCAGCTTGAGCGCGTCCGCCGTGGAGACGTTGCGGCGCTTGAGCACGAGCGAGAGCGCGAGACGCGCCGAAGCCGCGCCGATCGCCGAGGCGAGGAGGTGCTCGGCGTAGCGCAGGAGGTGGATGTCCGCCTCCGCGCCGGCTTCGAGCCGCGCGCCGCGGGCGGAGGCGAAGCCTTCGAAGGACCGGTTGGCGCGCTCCTCGCCGAGGTAGCGCGCGACGCTCGAGCGCAGCTCGTCGACCGTCACGACGGCGCGGAAGAAGCGGAAGGAGGGCGCGGCCGGCGCGTCCGCCGCCGGCATGTAGGCGGCGGCCTGGAGCCGCTCGAGGGCCGTCATCGGGCGCGCGAGCGAGACGAGGACGTAGGCCGCGATGTTGAGACCCAGGCTCCAGACCACGCCGTGGGTGAGCTCCGGCAGGCTCGTGCCGAACAGGCTCGTCGGCCGCAGGCTCTCGATGCCGAAGGGACCCACGGCGAGGAGGCCGTCGACGAGCGGCGAGTGCCAGGCGATCGAGGGCAGCATCAGCGTGTAGGCCCACACCAGGAAGCCGATCCCGAGCCCCGCCGCCGCGCCCGCCGCCGTGCCGCGTCGCCAGATCAGCCCGCCGATGAAGGCCGGCGCGATCTGCGCCAGCGCCGCGAACGAGAGGAGCCCGATCGCGGCGAGCGCCGCGTCGCCCGCCGCGCGGTAGTAGAGGTAGGCGAGCATGATCATCGCGATGATCGCGATGCGCCGCACGACGAGGACGAACCCGCCGAGATCGTCCGGCACGCCGCCGCGCTCGCCGGGCGCCGCGGCGCTGGCGAACGCGCCGCGGCGACGCAGGACGAGCGGGATGACGAGGTGGTTCGAGATCATGATCGCCAGCGCGACCGACTCGACGATCACCATCGCCGTCGCCGCCGAGAGTCCGCCGATGAAGGCGACGAGCGCCATCGCCCCCGCGCCCTGGGTCAGCGGCAGGCCGAGAACGGTCATGTCGGCATCGACCGTGCCGGGCGCGAGCGCGTCCGCGCCGGCGATGGCGATCGGCACGACGAAGACGTTGATCAGCACGAGGTAGAGCGGGAAGAGCCAGGCCGCCCGGCGCAGGTCCTCCGGCTCGCGGCTCTCGACGACGCCCATGTGGAACTGGCGCGGCAGCATGACGATGGCGATCGCCGAGAGCAGCGCCAGCGTCGCGAGGTAGCCCGGGCTCGAGGTCTGCCCGAGGAACTCGCCCATCGAGACCTGCCCCGGTTGGGGGCTCGCCAGGCGCTCGACGAGGCCGGGCAGGCCGCCGAAGACGACCGCGATGGTCCAGAAGCCCACCATCAGGAACGCGACGAGCTTGACCACGCTCTCGAGCGAGATGGCCAGCACGAGCCCGTCCTGGTGCTCGGTCGCGTCGGCGTGGCGCGTGCCGAAGCCCACCGCGAAGAAGGCGAGCACGACGGCGACGACGAAGGCGAGATCGCCGAACATCGGGAAGGTCGTGCGGGCGTAGGCCATGGTCTCGTCGGCGGCGAGGAAGACGTCGAGCGACGAGGAGACCGCCTTGAGCTGGAGCGCGATGTAGGGCAGCGAGCCGACCACCGCGATGAGGCAGACGAGCGCCGCCACGCGCTCCGACTTGCCGTAGCGGGCGGCGACGAAGTCCGCCACCGAGGTGATGTTCTGGTCCTTGGCGATGCGCACGATCCGCGCCAGCACCCGGTGCCCGAAGACGAAGACCAGGATCGGCCCGAGATAGATCATCAGGAAGTCGAGGCCCGACCCCGTCGCGAGCCCGACCGACCCGTAGAAGGTCCACGAGGTGCAGTAGACCGCCAGCGCCAGCGCGTAGACCCACGGCCGCGCCCGTCCCGCCACGAGCCCCGCCCCCGACCGATCGCCCCAATGGGCGACGGCGAAGAGGAGCGACAGATAGAGGAGGGCCGTGACGACGACGGCCCAGCCGGCGACCATGGAGGGGGACCCCGCCTAACGTTCGGACCGGGCTAGATTATCGGATCGGGCGGGGAAAGCGAGAGGCGCCGGCGACGTGAGCCGGAGGACTGGTACGGACAATGTCCGTATGCTATCTCTCGACAGACGAAGGCGAGGAGCGGATCATGGCGACCCGGGAAGCGAAGGCGGAGAGGATCGAGATTCGGACGACGGCGGAGGTCAAGGCACTCCTTCAGCAGGCGGCGATCGCCTCCCACAAGAATGTGACGGATTTCCTCGTGGACGCTGGGGTCACTGCGGCCGAGGAAGCACTCATGGACCGCCGGACCTTCCGCCTCGACGAGGAACGTTGGAAGGCCTTCAACGAGATTCTCGACAGGCCCGTCGTCCACAAGCCGCGGCTCGCGGCTCTTCTCGCGAAGAAGAGCATTATCGAGTGACCGTTGCGACCGAGGCCCTGCGCGCGATCGAGCCGCTCCGCGGCGATCACGACGTCGAGACCTTCTCGTGCGGTCGCGAGGCCCTCGACCGGTTTCTGAAACGCTTCGCGCTGACGAACCAGAAGGCGGGCAGCGCGCGCACGTTCGTGCTGTGCCGAGGCGCGAGCCGCGTGATCGGCTACTACAGCCTCACCGTGGGCTCCGTCGATCCCGACCTGGTCCCGCCGCGCGTCGCGAAAGGGCTCGCGAGGCATCCGGTTCCAGTCGTGCTGCTCGCGCGGCTCGCCGTCGATTCGACCGAGCAGCGTGTCGGCATCGGAAGCGAGCTCCTGCAGAATGCCCTGCTGCGTACGCTCAGCGTTGCCGATCACGCCGGAATTCGCGCCCTCCTCGTCCACGCGAAGGACGACGCGGCGCGTGACTGGTACGTGCGATACGAGTTCGAGCCGAGCCCGAGCGATCCTTTCCACCTCTTCATGCTGCTCAAGGATATTCGCGCATTGCTCCACCACTGACATGCGCGCGTGCTCATCACCCCGCCCCCAGCCGCTCCCCCACCATCGCCAGCCGCGCCGCGTCCACGTTCGCGAACGCCACCCGCAGATACTCCTCTTGCCCAGGCCCGAAGAAGCTGCCCGGCAGCATCAGCACGCCGCGCTCGGCGGCGAGGCGGCGGGCGACGGCCGCGGCCGGCTCGGCGCGCCAGGGGTGGCGGACGTAGGCGAAGTAGGGGCCGATGGAGGCGATCTCCCAGCCGGGCAGCGGCGACAGCGCCGCGGCGAAGGCGGCGGCGCGTCCCTCGAGCGTGGCGCGGGCCTCCTCGCGCCACGGGCGCAGCGCCGCGATCGCCCAGGCGACGGCGGCCTGGCCGGCGCGGGCGGGGCAGATCTGCACGTTGTCGAGGATCTTCCCCGCCGCCTCGACGAGCGCCGGCCCGGCGACGAGCGCGCCCAGGCGATGGCCGGGCACGGCGTAGCTCTTCGAGAAGGAGTAGAGGTGGACGACGCCCTCGCGCCAGCGGCCGTCGCGGAACAGCCCGTGCGGCGCGCCGGCGCCGGCGGGCAGGAAGTCGCGGTAGGTCTCGTCGACGACGAGCCAGATCCCGCGCGCGCGGGCGAGTTCGGCGAAGGCGGCGATCGTCGCCGGCGGGTAGATCGCGCCCGTCGGGTTGTTGGGCGTCACCAGCACGATCGCGCGCACCCGTGCGTCCGAGAGGGTATCCACGAGCGCGTCCGCTTCCTCGGCGCGCGGCACGAAGCCGTCCTGCGCCCGGCAGGGCAGGGGGCGCGCCGCGATTCCGAGCATGGCGAGCGTCATCTCGTGGTTGAAGTACCACGGCGTCGGCAGCAGCACCGCGTCGCCGGGCGCGGCGATCGCGAGCATCGTCGTGACGAAGGCGGCGTTGCAGCCCGCCGTGATCGCCACGTCGGCGGCCTCGACCCGCCCGTCGTAGAGGCCGGACACGTCCGCCGCGAGAGCGGCGCGCAGGGCATCGTCGCCGAGGATCGGCCCGTAGCGCGCGGCGTCCGCCGAGCCGGCGGCGGCGGCGAGCCGCTCCAGCAGGTCGGGATGCGGCGCCCCGCCCGGCGCAGCCTGCGAGAGGTCGATCAGCGGCCCGCACGCGGCGTCCCACGCACGCGCCCAGGCCTGGGCCTCGGGAATCGGCGGGGACTGGATCGCGGCGACGGTGGGGGAGAGGCGGGGAGGCATGCACGGACCCTGAGCGGAAAGCGGAGACGGGCGCGCAGCAAAGCGCAGCCGCGGCCCGCGCGCCAGCCTGCTCAGCGTTCGAATCGCGTGGCCAGGACCACCGACGTCTGCGTCCGCTCGACCCCGTCGAGCACGCCGATGCGGTCGATCACCGCGTCGAGCGCCGCGACGCTCTCGGCGGCGACCTCGGCGATCATGTCGAAGGTGCCGGAGACCGAGAGCAGCCGGCGCAGCTCCGGCATTGCCGCGAGCGCCTTCGTCACCGCCGGCGCGAGCTTGGGCGCGGCGACGATCATGACGTGCGCGCGCACCAGCCCCGCCTCGTAGTCCGCCGACAGCCGCGCCCCGTAGCCGACGACGATGCCCGCGCGCTCCAGCCGCTCGATCCGGCTCTGCACGGTGGTGCGGGAGACGCCGAGGCGCCGGGCGATCTCGGCAACGGGGGTGCGCGCGTTCTCGCGCAGGAGCGCGATGAGGGCACGATCCTTGTCGGTGGTCGCCTTGTCGCTCGTCGTATCGTTCATCGGCATCGGCGATTCGCTTCCATCGGGCGTCGGAAGACGCGGAACGTAGCGTCGTTTCCGCCGCGGCGGAAGGCTAGCCTGCCGGCATCCGCCAGGAACGGATCCGCTCGGGAGCACCTCATGAAGAACATCGTCGTCGTCGGCGCCGGCAAGATCGGCCGCATCGTCGCCCGCATGCTCGCGGACACGGGCGACTGGGCCGTCACGCTCGCCGATCGCGACGAGGCGGCCCTCGCCCGGGCGACGGAGGGCACGCCGGTGACCGCCGCGGCGCTCGACATCGCCGACGCCGCCGCCCTGCGCGCGCGCCTCTCGGGCGCCTTCGCGGTGATCTCGGCCGCCCCCTTCCAGCTCACCGCGGCGATCGCCGAGGCGGCGGCGGCGAGCGGCACGCACTACCTCGACCTCACCGAGGACGTCGCCACCACGCGCCGCGTGAAGGCGCTGGCCGAGGGCGCGCGCACGGCCTTCATTCCGCAATGCGGGCTCGCGCCGGGCTTCGTCTCGATCGTCGCGCACGACCTCGCGGCTGGCTTCGAATCCCTCGACGAGGTGCGGCTGCGCGTCGGCGCGCTGCCGCAGTTCCCCACGAACGCGCTCAACTACAATCTCACCTGGTCGACCGACGGGGTGATCAACGAGTACATCGAGCCCTGCGAGGCGATCCGCGACGGGCGGCTCGTGCAGGCGGCGGCACTCGGCGAACGCGAGGAGTTCTCGCTCGACGGCGTGCGCTACGAGGCGTTCAACACCTCGGGCGGGCTCGGCACTCTGTGCGAGACGCTGGCGGGGCGGGTGCGCACGCTCAACTACCGCTCGATCCGCTATCCCGGGCATTGCGCGGTGATGAAGGCGCTCCTCGACGACCTGCGGCTGCGCGAGCGCCGCGAGGTGCTCAAGGACATCCTCGAGCAGGCGGTGCCCACGACGATGCAGGACGTGGTCATCGTCTTCGTCACGGTGTCGGGGCAGAAGGACGGGCTGCTCACGCAGGAGACGTTCGCGCGCAAGATCTACGCCGAGCGGATCGGCGGGCGGGTGCACTCCGCGATCCAGATCACCACCGCCTCGGCGGTGTGCGCGGTGCTCGACCTCCTCGCCACGGGCGTGCTGCCGCAGGCGGGCTTCGTGCGCCAGGAGGACATCGCCCTCGCCGCGTTCCTGGAGAACCGCTTCGGCCGCGCCTACGCCCGCGGCGACGACGCCCGCGCCGCCGCCTGACGCGCTCCCGCTCCCTTCGGACGCGGGAGCCCCCCTCGGCGCGACGCGGGCCGATCTCGGCATCCCCGTGGCGCGCCGGCCACAGCGTCGCACGGCCTCGCCGCACGGTTAACCCATCCTCAACTCGATCGCGCGATTCTCCTCGATGCCGGCGGGCGGCTCGCCGGCCGTTCGTGGAGTAGTCATCGTGCGCCTGCGCCGCCGCCCTCGCAAGATCGACCGGATGCGCTGGGTCTGCGCCACCGCCGCCCCCTGGGCGCTCGGCGCCGGGCTGCTCGTGTCGTTCACCGCCACCGCCGGGATCAACATCGAGGTCGGACGCTCGATCGAGACGCCGCGCCCGGCCGAGCGTCTCGCCGCCTTCGATGGTCTCGTTCCCCCCGCGGCCCCCGACCTCGCCGGGCGTCTCTCGCTCGCGGTCGAGGCGAGCGCCATCCGCTTCGTCGAGCCGGGCCTCGTCGGGATCCGCGCGGCCGCCCCGAGCACCGCGGTCGCGGTGCCGCAGGGAGAGGACAAGCCCCTCGCGGACGGAGACGTCCCCGCGCGGCCGAACCGCGCCGGCAAGGGCGACGCCGCCGGCGCGGTCCCGGTCTCCCTCGGGCGCATCGGCCGCGCGCTCGGGGCGTCGTCCCCGTCGCTGCTGGCGCCGGATGCGGCCCGCCTGCCGGCCGAGCGCCTCGTGCACGGCGAGGCGATGCCGATCCTCGTCGTCACCGCCGGCGTGTTCGAGCGCCGGGAGGAGACCGCGACCGAGATCGCGACCGCCGCGCTCTCGCCCGCCGCGGCGGCGCAGGGATCGACCGGCCGCGGCCTCGCCCGCGGCGTGGCGCAGGCCCGCGAGGGCGCGACGCCCGGCGTCGCCCGCGCCGCCTCGCTCGCCTCGTCGACGCCGACCGCGCGCACCTGGTCGCCCGTCGAGGTCGCCGCCGCCCCGGTCTCGCTGCCGGCGGCGATCATGGCCGGCGCGCCACGCTTCCTCGATCTCGTCGATCCCGCCAAGCTCGCGCGCGAGCGGCGCTGCCTCGAGCAGGCGGTGTATTTCGAGGCGCGCTCGGAGCCCGAGGAGGGACAGGCGGCGGTGGCGCAGGTCGTGCTCAACCGCGTCAAGTCGAGCCTCTACCCGAACACGATCTGCGGCGTCGTCTTCCAGAACAGCCACCGGCACCTCGCCTGCCAATTCACCTTCACCTGCGAGGGCAAGAGCCTGCGCATCACCGAGCCGGGGGCGTGGGACCGTGCGCGGCGGATCGCGGCGGCGGTCCTGGAGGGCGAGACCTACCTCGCCGCGGTCGGCAACGCGACGCACTACCACGCCGACTACGTCCGCCCCCGCTGGGCGAGCCGCCTGCGCCATGCGGACACGATCGGCCGGCACATCTTCTACCAGTTGCGCCCCGGGCAGCGCTGATGGCCTGCAGCGGACGGACGGCCGCGGCCCCGCGCCGAGATCACGCCTTGCGCGCAGCCGTGAAGCGCGCGGCCTCGATCAGCACGCTCGCGCCTGCGCCCCAGGGCGCGAGCGCGGCCTCGGCCTCGGCCACCAGCCGGTCGCATTCCGCGCGGGCGGCGTCCATCCCGAGCGCGTCGACGAGCGTGCCCTTGCCGCGCTGCGCGTCCTTGCCCACCGCCTTGCCGAGCGCCTCGGCCGTCGCCTCGCGGTCGAGGATGTCGTCGGCGATCTGGAAGGCGGCGCCCAGCGCCCGCCCGTAGGCGAGCAGCCGCGCGCGGTGCTCCGGCGCCGCGCCGGCGGCGATGGCGCCGGCCTCCGCCGAGACGGCGAGGAGCGCGCCGGTCTTCATCGCCTGGAGCCGGCGGATCTCGTCCTCGCCCGGCGTGCGCGGACCCCAGCGCCCCTCCGCGGCGAGGTCGAGCATCTGCCCGCCGACCATGCCCGCGAGCCCGGCCGCGCGGGCGATCGCGGCGGCCAGCGCGGCGCGGATCGCGGGCGGGGCGTCCGGCCCGTCCTCGGTGGCGACCTCGAAGGCCAGCGTGAGCAGCGCGTCGCCCGCCAGGATCGCGGTCGCGTCGTCGAAGGCCACGTGCACCGTGGGCTTGCCGCGGCGCAGGTCGTCGTCGTCCATCGCCGGGAGGTCGTCGTGGACGAGGGAGTAGCAGTGGATCAGCTCGATCGCGAGCCCCGCGCGCAGGCCGGCCTCCTCCGGCCCGCCGAGGAGCCGCGTCGCCTCCACCGCGAGGAAGGGTCGCAGCCGCTTGCCGCCGGCGAGCGCCGCGTGGCGCATGGCCGCCATCAGCCGCTCGGGCCGGGCGGGCTCGCCGGCGCGCGGCGCGTCGTCGAGCAGCGCCGCGAGGCGTCCCTCGACGGTCTCGGCCACGGCGCGCAGCCGCGCCTCGAACGGGGTGTGCGTGTGCGGCATCGGCCCTGAAACCTCCGGGAAACGGCACGTCCGGCTTGCAGCAGCGGCGCGGTCGGGTCAAGTACGGGGCGGGTTCCACGCAGACGAGGATCGCGAGCATGAGCCGCAGCGGGGAGACGACGCGCGCCGACGCGCCGGGCCGCGGCCTCCTGCGCCGTCTCGTCGGCGGCGTCCTCGGCCTCGCCTGGCGCGCGGTCGCGCTCGTCGTCGTCGCGCTCGTCGTGCTGACGCTGGTCGGTGCGGCGATCACCCCCGTCTCGACGCTGATGCTCGGCCGCTGGGCGACGATGCAGCCGGTGACGCGGATGGTCGTGCCGCTCGAGGCGATCTCGCCGCACGTGCCACGGATGGTGATCGCGTCCGAGGATTCGCTCTATTGCCGGCACGCGGGCGTCGATTTCGACGCGCTCTTCGCCGTGATCGAGGCCGGCGCCGAGCGCGGGGCCTCGACCATCCCGATGCAGACGGCCAAGAACGTCTTCCTGTGGCCGCAGCGCTCCTACGTGCGCAAGGCGATCGAGATCCCGCTCGCGCTCTGGCTCGACCTCGTCTGGGGCAAGCGGCGCACGCTCGAGATCTACCTCAACGTCGCCGAATGGGGCGATGGCGTCTTCGGCATCGAGGCTGCGGCGCGCGCCCATTTCGGCAAGAGCGCCGGCGACCTCACGCGCCGCGAGGCCGCGCTCCTCGCCACCGCGCTCCCGAACCCCCGCGGCCGCGATCCCGGCCGCCCGTCGGGCGGGCACGCGCGGCTGGCGGAGAACCTGATGGCGCGCGAGCGCGGCTCGGGGGACATCTTCGGGTGCGTGGAGTAGCCGGTCAGCCGGGGCCGGCGCTCGCTTCCTCGAGAAACCGCGCGAGGTCCTCCGGGGACGCCAGCCGGATCACCGGCTCGTCGGGCTCCGGCCCCTGGAAGCGGGCGACGTGATCGTCGAAGACCGTGTCGGAGAGGCCCATCCGCTCGCGGGTGGCGTCGTTGGCCCGCCGGCGGGCCTGGATGGTCTCGAGCGGCGTCTCGACGTGGAGGATTCGGAAACCGGCGCCGTGCGCCGCGGCCACCGCCGCGCAGCGGTCGCGCAGGAAGCGGAAGGCGAAGGTGTCGTCGACGATCGCCGAGCGTCCCGCCGCGAGGTGCTCGGCGAGACGCCCCATGGCGATGTGGCTCGTGCGCTCCCACTCGGAATCGTCGACGACGTTGCCGCCGTCGAAGCCGCGCTCGTCGTTGATCGCGTCGAGGGAGACGAGGGCGAGCCCGAGCTCCCGTGCGATCAGCCGGGCGATCGTCGACTTGCCGGAGAAGGCGAGCCCGCACATGGCGTAGGCGATCGGGCGGCGTGCGGTGCTCTCCACGGCGGTCCTCCCCGGGGTCTCGCGCCGCGCGATGCGGCGACGGCGGAGATAGCCGCCCGGGCCGGCCGCTGCAACGCCGCGCGGGCGCGATGGGCCGGCGAGGCTTCCCCTCGGGGCGGGCGGCTGCTAGAGAACCCGCGAGGCCTTCACCGCCCGACGAAGACACGAGCCGAAGACACGAGCCCATGCAGCCCTTCACGGTTCTCACCGGCGTCGCCGCGCCGCTCCGGATCATCAACGTCGACACCGACATGATCATCCCGAAGAACTACCTCAAGACGATCGCGCGCACCGGGCTCGGCCGGGGGCTGTTCGCGGAAATGCGGTTCACGCCGGACGGCGAGGAGATCCCGGGCTTCGTGCTCAACCAGCCGGCCTATCGCAAGGCGCAGATCCTGGTCGCGGGGGACAATTTCGGCTGCGGCTCCTCGCGCGAGCACGCGCCCTGGGCGCTGCTCGACTACGGCATCCGCTGCGTCATCTCCACGTCCTTCGCGGACATCTTCTACAACAACTGCTTCAAGAACGGCATCCTGCCGATCGTGGTGTCGCCGAGCGAACTCGAGGCGCTGTTCGAGGACGCCGAGCGCGGCGCCAACGCCACCGTCACGGTCGACCTCGAGGCCCAGGAGATCCGCGGCCCCGACGGCGGCGTGATCCGCTTCGACATCGATCCGTTCCGCAAGCACTGCCTGATGAACGGCCTCGACGACATCGGGCTGACGCTCGAGAAGGCGCCCGCGATCGACCGGTTCGAGCGGGAGATGGCCGGGCGCCCCTGGGCGTGATCGGGCGCACCCGCGCCGGCGCCTTCTGCGCGGAACCGATCAGTAACCTCGGATTGCGCGACTGTTCAGGCGACTTCCAACGATGGATTCCACGAGACGCTCCTTGAGCTGGTGGACCCCATCACCCGTCGAAGCGTAGACATCGTTGAGCCGCGCCAGCTCGCGCAGTTCCTCCTTGGACAGATCGCTGTCCTCGAGCACCTTGTAGCCCTCCTCGCGTGAACTCGCGTCGAGGAGTTCCCGAGAGATCGTCTGCAGGGCTGTCCCGTCGCGCGGCTCTGACCGAGCTGAGCGAACCCGCTGCCGAACCGGCCTGCTCCAGCGGGAGAGTTCGCGCAGCAGGTCTCGGGCATCCTGCTCACTCAGCGTGTCGGCGAGATCGGAGACACGTCGGAGTAGTAGCTCCTTCGTCTGCGGTTCCAAGCTCGTCTCCTTCAGAGGCCGATCCGACGCATGAACTCGTCTGCGACGCTTTCTATACCATCCACGACGCTTTGGTGCGACATGTTCGAGTAGTTGTGGAGCGCGACCGGTACACCATATTGCGGGGCGTTGGCGAAGATTGTGTCGTTTCGTTTGATATAGCTCTCGAATACGTCGAGACCAGGCGAGCGAGCGACGCTCGCGATATATGTTCGTTGTGCACTGATCGGACGATTCGCATACTCCTGGATCATGGTGAACACCACGCCGACGACCCGGGGATCAATCGTAGCCTGCACGTCTCCATCATCCAAGGAAGCGTATTCGTTGTAGTCCTTGATCAGACTCCCCACGCTGCGAAGGAGGTAGGAAATACCCAGCGTGGAGAGCTCATCGGGGCGGGTGGGCACGAGCAGGTAATCGCTGGCGATGATCGCTGTCTTGGTGACGATGTTGAAATTGGGTGGACAGTCGATCATCACGAGGTCGTATCTAAGGTCGGGGCACGAGGCGAGCCCTTCTGCGAGTCGCCGGTGAATGGTGAGAAAATTACGTTTCGCCTGGCTGAGATTTGCACCGGAGAGCTTCGTCGCGAGATCGAGATCGACGTTTATGAGACCCAGATGCGAGTAGATGACGTCGAACCTACCGCGCCCATGCAGTGCGGCGTGGAGCCTGTCGGGAGTTTGTATCAGCGTGTCCAGACGCAATGGGTTGCCGCGCTCGAACGAATCGAACCATGCCTTGATCGTTCCGGACCCTTCGAAGCGAGCCTGCCACTCGTCCGGACGTATGAACGAGAACGTCAGACTCGCCTGCGGATCGAGGTCGATCACCAAGACCCTCTTTCCCCGCCATGCGAGTTCGGCGGCCAGATTCGCGGTCAAGGAGGTCTTGCCGACGCCCCCCTTGTAATTGATGACCGAAACGATGTTCATGCACTCAGCCCCCGGGGACCCTGCTTCTAACCCGTTCTAGGTGCTTTCGGGGCTCCCGGCAACCGTGGTAGCTAAGAAGGTTAGGAGGCGACGCCATGCCCGAGTACGAGACCATCCTCACCGAGACCCGCGGCAAGGTCGGGCTCGTCACGCTGAACCGGCCGCAAGCGCTCAACGCGCTCAACTCCACGCTGATCGCGGAGCTGAACGAGGCGCTCGACGCCTACGAGCGCGACCCCGGCATCGGCTGCATCGTGATCACAGGCTCGGAGAAGGCCTTCGCAGCGGGGGCGGACATCAAGGAGATGTCCGGCCTCTCCTATCCGCAGACCTATCTCGACGACTTCATCACCGCCTGGGACAAGGTCGCCGCGCGGCGCAAGCCGATCGTGGCCGCGGTGTCGGGCTTCGCGCTCGGCGGCGGCTGCGAGCTCGCCATGATGTGCGACTTCATCCTCGCGTCGGAAACCGCGAAGTTCGGCCAGCCCGAGATCAAGCTCGGGGTCATGCCCGGCGCCGGCGGCACGCAGCGCCTCACCCGTTTCGTCGGCAAGGCCAAGGCGATGGAGATGTGCCTCACCGGCCGCATGATGGACGCCGCCGAGGCGGAGCGCGCCGGGCTCGTATCGCGCGTCCTGCCGGTGGACCGGCTCCTCGACGAGGCGCTGACGGTGGCCGCGACCATCGCCGACATGTCGCTGCCGATCGCGCTGATGACGAAGGAGAGCGTCAACCGCGCCTACGAGACGACGCTCGCCGAGGGCATCCGCTTCGAGCGGCGCGTCTTCCACGCCATGTTCGCCACCGCCGACCAGAAGGAAGGCATGCAGGCCTTCGTCGAGAAGCGCAAGGCGGAGTTCGGGAACCGCTGATGGACCAGACGACGGGACTGCGCCTGCCCACCTTCGCCGATGTCGAGGCCGCCGCCGCGCGCCTCGCGGGCGTGGCCCATCGCACGCCGGTGATGACCTCGCGCACGGCGGATGCGCGCACGGGCGCGCGGCTCTTCTTCAAGATGGAGAGCCTCCAGCGCACCGGCGCCTTCAAGTTCCGCGGCGCCTACAACGCCATCGCGGCGCTCGACGCGGATGCGCGGGCGCGGGGCGCCGTCGCCTATTCCTCGGGCAACCACGCCCAGGCGATCGCCTGCGCGGGCGCGCTGCTGGGCGCGCCGACCGTGATCGTGATGCCGACCGACGCGCCCGCGATCAAGGTCGCCGCGACGCGGGGCTACGGGGCCGAGGTCATGCTCTACGACCGCTTCACGGAGGATCGCGAGGCGATCGGTCGCCGCCTCGCCGCCGAGCGCGGGCTCGCGCTGATCCCGCCCTTCGACCACCCCGACGTGATCGCCGGCCAGGGCACCGCGACGAAGGAGCTTCTCGACGAGGTGGGCCCGCTCGACCGGATCTACGTCTGCCTCGGCGGTGGCGGGCTCACGTCGGGCGCCTGCCTCGCGGCGGAGGCGCTCTCGCCGGGCTGCGCGGTCTACGGTGTCGAGCCGGAGGCGGGCGACGACATCCGCCGCTCGCTCGAGGCCGGCCACATCCTCACCATCCCGGTCCCCCGGACGATCGCCGACGGCGCCCAGACCACGGCGGCGGGCGCGCACACGTTCCCCATCCTGCAGGCGAAGGCCGCCGGCGTGGTGACCGTGCCGGACGCGGCGCTCGTCGAGACGATGCGCTTCTTCGCCGAGCGGATGAAGCAGGTGGTGGAGCCCACCGGCTGCCTCGCCGCCGCGGCCGCCTTCGCGGCGGGGGATCTCGCTGGCGCGCGGGTCGGGGTGATCGTGTCGGGCGGGAACGTCGATCTCGCGCGGTTCGCGGCGCTGATCGCCGGGTGACGCCGCCGGCCGAGGCCCTGGATGTGCACCGCACGCGGCACGGACTCGCCACCCCGGGGCGTCGTGAACTAAACTGTCACACGAATCGGTCACCTTGCACTTCGGAGCGGGTCTCTCGAATCGACGAGGCCCTCGAACCGACGAGGATCGTGTGAAGCGTCGCGCAGACCTTCCCCTCAGCGATCACGGCAGACGCCGAACCCCCTCGGCTCGCCTCGGCGTCGCAGCTCTCGACGGCACCCGCTCCCTTCCGCCACCACCCACTCCTCGCGAGACGTTCCGGACGCTCCGACGCGGCGCCCGGGGCGGTGGTCCCGCGTCGCCGCCAAGGAGGCAGGCCGTTGAGCAAGCGTTACGACAAGCAGAAGCGCCGCACCCGTCGCTCCTTCGAATCCGGTGAGATCGTCGAGCTCCACGCAGGACCCGCCAGCGGAAAGTTCGAGCACGAGCGGGCGCTCGCTCCCATCAAGCCCCTCAACGCGACCCAGGCGGCCTACATCGCCGCCCTCCAGGCCAACCCGCAGACGATCGTGCTGGGGCCCGCCGGCACCGGCAAGACCTGGATCGCCGCCGCCCACGCCGCCGATCTCTACCGCCGGAGGCGGATCGGCCGCATCGTCCTCACCCGCCCCAACGTCCCCGCCGGTCGCTCGCTCGGCTTCTTCCCCGGCTCGCTGGAGGAGAAGTTCGCCCCCTGGGCCGCGCCGGTCGTCGAGACCATCCGCGAGCGGATCGGGCGCGGGGCCTTCGACATCGCGCTCAAGAACGGCGAGATCGAGATGGTGCCCTTCGAGGTGATGCGCGGGCGCTCCTGGTCGGACACGTTCGTGCTCCTCGACGAGGCGCAGAACGCCACGCTCCAGGAGATGAAGACCTTCCTCACCCGGCTCGGCGAGGATTGCACGGCGGTGATCAACGGCGACGTCTCGCAGTGCGACCTCAGGGAGACCTCCGGCCTCGCGCAGGTGATCGCCATGATTCGCGCGCAGGGCCTGCCGGTGCCGATCGTCGAGTTCGACGCCGACGACATCGTCCGCTCGGGCGTGTGCGCCATGTGGGTGCGGGCGTTCACGGCGCTCGAGGGGGCGCACGCGGTCTGAGGAACCGCACGAGGCCCGCCGGCGCGGCCCCGGCGCTCACGCCACCGCGGCGCTCTCGCCTTCGATCGCGTCGAGCGCCTTCACCACGGCGTCGAAGGTGAGCAGCGTCGAGGCGTGGCGGGCCTTGAATGCGCGCACGGGCTCCAGCACGGCGCAATCGGCCCAGGCGCCGGCGGGAGGCGGGCCGTCCTCCTTCAGCATCGCGCGCATCGCCTCGCGCAGCGCGCGCAGCCGATCGGGCGTCTCGCCGACGACGTGTCGCGCCATGATCGAGGACGCCGCCTGGCCGAGCGCGCAGGCCTTCACCTCGTGGCCGAAGTCCACGACGCGCCCGTCCGCGACGACGAGGTCGACCGTCACGGTCGACCCGCAGAGCCTGGAGCGCACGGTGGCGCTCGCCTGCGGCGCGGGAAGCCGGCCGAGCCGCGGGATGTCCGCCGCCAGCTCCAGGATCCGCGCGTTGTAGATGTCGTCGAGCATGGCAACGTCCGGCTCGTAATTTCCCCGTCGAGGTCCAATATAGGCCGTGTAGCCTCGGAGGGCGAGGGACACGGCGCGTCGGACCGAGCGCGGGCCGCGCGACCTTCGCTGCGGCCATGTGCCGCGAAGCGCCATCCGGGGCGCGCGCCGGCGCGTAAGCGTGGGCGTAAATCGAAGCGGGAGGCGCCACCATGGATGCCGTGGTTAAGACCTTGTCCGCGCGTGTGGATGAGCACGACGCCGGCGAGAAGACGATCATCAGGCCGAGCCGGGAGGAGGCGGAGGCGGCGGTGCGCACGCTCATCGCCTATGCCGGCGACGACCCGGATCGCGAGGGGCTGAAGGAGACGCCCAAGCGCGTCGCCAAGGCCTATCGCGAGCTCTTCGGCGGCTACGAGGAGGATGCCGGCGGCGTGCTCGCCAAGGTCTTCGAGGACGTCGAGGGCTACGGCGACATGGTGCTGGTGCGGGACATCCCGTTCCATTCGCACTGCGAGCACCACATGGTGCCGTTCCACGGCTCGGCCCACATCGCCTACTTCCCGTCCAAGGGCGTGGTCGGGCTCTCGAAGCTCGCCCGCGTCGTCGACGTCTTCGCGAAGCGCCTGCAGACGCAGGAGACGATGACCCAGCAGATCGCCGACGCCATCGACGACGCGCTGCGCCCGCGGGGCATCGCCATCCTGATCGAGGCCGAGCACATGTGCATGTCGATGCGTGGCGTGCGCAAGGCCGGCGCGTCGACGGTGACGACGGTCTTCACCGGCCTCTTCCGCGAGGAGCCCGCCGAGCAGGCCCGGTTCTTCACGCAGATCCGGCTCGGGAAGTGAAGCGGCGGGCCGCGCCTCGCGGCGCGGCCCGCCGTGTGCTCAGCCCCAGACGAAGACGGCGATGCCGAGGCTCGCGAGGGCGAGCCAAGTCGGCGTGTGGAAATTCCGCAGGCGGCGGGCGTTGAAGCCGTCGAACGGCGCCACGGCGATCGCCGTGTCGAAGACGAGGAGCGGCTTCCCGACGAACACGATCGCGGCCGCGACCGCGTCCACGCCCGGCGAAATGCCGGTTCCGCGCGCCGCCGATGCCGCGAGAACCAGAGCGGCGAGGGCGAGCGCGCTCGCCACCGCACCGCGGCCGAGCCGCCCGACGTGGTCGCGCGTGCGCCACCCGTCGCCGGCGGGGTAGACGTTGCCGGGCATCGGCATGGCACGCCCCAGCAGCAGCGCGATCGCAGCCGTGATCCCCCAGCCTCCCTCCCAGGCCCGGAACTCGAGCGCGCCGCCGCCCCGGCCGAACGCGACGCGCATGGCGCTCTCGCGGACGAGGAGGAGCACGGCGACGCCGACGAGGAACGCGAGCGCGGTCGTCGGGCTCGGAACGCCCGCATCGCCGGGCAGCAGCATGCCGCCGCCGAGCGAGAGAGCGAGCAGAGCGAATGCCGCATTGAGGAGGATGGCGACGGCGCGCGCGCGCATCGGCGCGGCGGGCGCGCGGTCGTGCACCTCTCCGTCCGCATGGGCGATCCACAGGAAATGTCCGGGATCGAGGACGACGCCCGTGCGCAGCCACAGCCAGGCGACGTCGAAAGGGCTCCAGCGCTTCGGCTGCGTGCGTGGGGTCCAGCGTCGGAAGCCGGCACCATGGAAGACGTTCGCCGATGCGGTGTTGAACCCTTCCACGTCCGTCACCACCGCGGTGCATCCGGCCTCGCGCAGGCGCCGCAGGCTCTCGCGCACCAGGCGCGACGCCAGCCCGAGGCCGCGTCGTTCGGGGTCCGTCATCAGCCACGCGATCATCCCCGCCTTCGTCCCGCCGGGCAGCACGATGATCCGCTCGAGCGAGACCGCGGCGATGCGGCCCTCGACGAGGGCTACGACGCCACCCTCTCGGCTCGGCACCGCGAACGACGCCTGCATGGCCGGGAACGCGCGCGCGGCGAGCGCGGCGACGTCCGCTCGATCGTCCGGGTGAAGCGCCCGCAGGACGATGGCGTCGCCGGATGCCTCGGTTCCAGTCGCCGCCACGGTCGCCTCCCGTTCCGCGCCTTCGCCTCCGTGCATCCTCGCAAGCGAGCCGCCCGGTTTCAACCTTCGGGCACCTTCGATGCGCCCGAGCGCCCGCGCGCGGCCTTGACGCGAGCGTCCGAACACCGCCACCTGTGCGCCCGGTCCTCGTCGAGGCCGGCCGCCTCACCCTCGGACGACCCCCATGCCGCACGCGACCTTCCCCACCGCCCCCGACGAGCACGCCCTCGAGGAGGGCGACATCCTCGCCCCGCGCTTCGGGCCGGACGGGCTCGTCAGCGCGATCGCGGTCGACGCGGACACGGGGGAGATCCTGATGCTCGCGCACATGAACGCCGAGGCGCTGGCGCGCACGCTCGAGACCGGCGAGGCCTGGTACTGGTCGCGCTCGCGCCGGGCGCTCTGGCACAAGGGGGCGACCTCGGGGCAGGTGCAGACGCTCGTCGAGATGCGGGTCGACTGTGACCAGGACGCGCTGCTCCTGCGCGTGCGCGTGGGGGGCGATGGCGGCTGCTGCCACACCGGCCGGCGGGCGTGCTTCTATCGCCGGGTCGTCCCGGGCGAGGGCGGGCCGCGGCTCGTTCCCGTTCCGGAGCCGTGAAGGCGCAGCCCTTCGAGCGACGCTTTTCGGGCGATCCGCCGCATCGATCCGCATTGCAGACGCGTTGTTCAAGTCTCCTTCATCGATCGAGGGAGACGATGCGGGACGGGCTCGAGGAGTGCGGCATGCTTTTGGGAGATTTGGCGCGGAGAGCCTTCGGGGCCGGAAGCATCGGCGAGACGGCGCTCGGCGTCGCTTCCTCGGCCGCGGCACCCGCCGCGCCCGCCGCCGGGGCGGTCTCCACGTCGTCGACCGGCACGCCCGCGCCCGTTCCCGAGGCGAAGCCGCAGCGCGGCTTGCGCAACCGCCTGAAGATCGGCATCGCGCTCGGCGGCGGCGCCGCGCGGGGCTGGTCGCACATCGGCGTGCTGCGGGTGCTCTCGGAGGCCGGCATCGAGCCCGACGTGATCGCCGGCTCCTCGATCGGCGCCGTCGTGGGCGGCTGCTACGCCGCCGGCAAGCTCGACGACGTCGAGGCCTTCGCGCGCGGCCTCACCAAGCGCCGGGTGCTCGGCCTCCTCGACTTCCACATCGGCGCCTCGGGGCTCATCGCCGGCCACCGGCTCAAGCGGCTGCTCGAGGTCGATCTCGGGGCCCTGCGCATCGAGGATCTGCCGCGCACCTTCGCGGCGATCGCAACCGAGCTCGGTACCGGCCACGAGGTCTGGCTGACCAAGGGTCCGCTGGTCCAGGCGGTGAACGCCTCCTACGCCCTGCCGGGCATCATCGACCCGGTCCGCATCGGCGGACGCCTGCTGATGGACGGCGCGTTGATCAACCCGGTGCCGGTGACGACGGCCCGCGCGCTCGGCGCGGATCTCGTCGTGTGCGTGAACCTCAACGGCGATTTGAAGTTGCGCGGCACGACGATCCAGTCGCTGGAGCCGCACCCGGAGGACGAGGAGGACGACGAGTTGGTCGAGGCGGTGATCGGGGAGCCGCGGCGCTGGGGCCTGTTCGGCCCGGTGCGGGGCGTTGCCGACCGGGTGCGCAACCGCCCGGCTCGCCCGCGCATCGGGCCGGGCGTGGCGAGCGTGATGATCGATGCCTTCAACATCACCCAGGACCGCATCTCGCGCTCGCGCCTCGCGGGGGACCCGCCGGACCTGATGGTGTCGCCGAAGCTCGGCGCCGTCGGCTTGTTCGAGTTCCACCGCGCCGCCGAGGCCATCGACCTCGGGGCGCAGGCGGCGCGGCGCGTGCTGCCCGACCTCCAAGAGCTCCTGGCCGAGGCCGAGCGCCAGCTTCCGCGCTGAGCGGGGTCAGGTCTGCGGGCAGGCCTCCCCGGTGTGCCGCCAATTCATCACGTTGATCGCGATCGTGCATTCCGCGAGCCGCCCGGAGAGGCAGACGCGCTCGCCGGGCTCGAAGGCCTGCCCGTAGGCGCGGCACATGCAGGCGTGCGGGCCGAGAAGCGGCTGCGCGAGCCGTGTCCCGTTGGGGGCGGAGGTGCGCACCGCCGGGGGCTCCTGCGCGTCCGCCGGGCCGGCGAGCGCCCCGAGGGCGAGGCCCGCGGCGCAGAGGAGCGGCAGCTTTCGGACGGGGCGGGCGAGGCCGGTCATCGACGCGTCTCCCTCGGCGAGGCGACGCGCCATGCTCCCGCCGCGGGTCGGCGCGTGTCAAGCGCCTGCGACGTCGCGACCGATTTCTCGTTTCGGGCGACCAGGCACGCCGATCCAGCGCGGCGTGCGCCGGGCCCACGCCTCGAACTCGTCCCCGAAGGCCTCGGCCAGCGCACGCTCCTCGGGTCGCACCACGAGGAGCGTCATGGCTGCGAGGTAGAGCCCGATACCGGCGCCGGCCGCCAGGGGCGACCAGAGCGCGAAGCTCGCGAGCGGGATCAGGAAGGCGAGATAGATCGGGTTGCGGCTCACCGCGAAGCTCCCGCTCGTCACGAGCCGGCGCGGATCGCCGAAGCTGGACGCGCGCAGGGCGAGCCCCATCTCGCGCTGGAGGAGAGCGACGAGGCCGATGAACAGCGCGCCCGCGCCGGCGAGCGCGAGGAGCCGCGGCGAAGGTCCCGCGAGATCGGCCGCGAGCCGCGGCGCCAGCGCGAGCGCGAGCCCGAAGGTCGCCGCCCAGGCCGCGCCGGCGACGAGCGCGCTGCGATGGGGCAGGGCGGAGGTGAGGGCCATGGGATCGGTCCTTGCGGCGACACGGGTCGGTACGCGCCATCCTGGCGCCCGAGCCCTGAAGGAAGGGTGGACGTGCGATCGGATCGCACCCGCGCTTGACCCCGGCGCGCGCCCGCGCACAATCCGCGCCCCGATCATCCGCCGCCGGAGCGCAACGATGCCGACCCCGATCTCCGCCTTCTCCCGTCTGGGCGAGGAGAACGCCTTCGCCGTCCTGGCGCGGGCGACCGCGCTCGCGCAGGCAGGCGCGGACGTGGTCAACCTCGGCATCGGCCAGCCGGACTTCGCCACGCCCGACCACGTCGTCGAGGCGGGTGTGAAGGCGCTGCGCGACGGGCACCACGGCTACACGCCGGCGACCGGTATTCTTCCCCTGCGCGAGGCGATCTGCGCCGACCTCGCCCGGCGCACGGGCGCCACGGTCGATCCCGATCGCGTGCTGGTCGTGCCCGGCGGCAAGGTCACCATGTTCATGGCGATCCTGATGCTGGGCGAGCCCGGCGCCGAGATCCTCTACCCGGACCCGGGCTTTCCGATCTACCGCTCGATGATCTCCTTCACCGGTGCGCGCCCGGTGCCGATCCCGGTCCGCGAGGAGAACGGCTTCGCGTTCTCCGCGGCGGAGACGCTGGCGCTGATCGGCCCGCGCACGCGCCTCGTCATCCTCAACTCGCCGGCGAACCCGACCGGCGGCGTCACGCCACGCGCCGAGATCGAGGCCCTCGTGGCGGGGCTCGCGGCGCACCCCCACGTCGTGATCCTCTCCGACGAGATCTACGGCTCGATGACCTACGACGGCGCCGAGCACGTCTCGCTGCTCTCGTTCCCGGAGATCCGCGACCGGCTGATCCATCTCGACGGGGCCTCGAAGACCTACGCGATGACCGGCTGGCGGCTCGGCTGGTCGGTGTGGCCCGACGGGCTCTACGAGGCGGCGCGCAAGCTCGCCGTGAACTCGTTCTCCTGTGTCAACGCCGCGACCCAGCACGCCGGCATCGCCGCGCTGACCGGCCCGCAGGACGCGGTCGACGCCATGATGGCCGCCTTCGACCGGCGCCGGCGGCTCGTGGTGGAGGGCCTGAACGCGCTGCCGGGCGTCTCCTGCGTGACGCCGCAGGGCGCCTTCTACGCCTTCCCGAACATCCGCGACACGGGGTGGGGCGCGAAGGCGCTGGCCTCCGCCCTGCTCGAGCGCGCGCACGTGGCGACGATCGGCGGGCCGGACTTCGGGGAGTACGGCGAGGGCTACCTTCGCTTGTCTTACGCCGCCTCCGAGAGCGCCATCGAGACGGCGCTCGGGCGGATCGGGCGGTTCCTGCGCGAGGAGCGGCCGTCGGCTTAGGCCGCCGTCGCGAGCCCGGCCCGCACTCGGATCGCGGCGCGCACGCACAGGAACAGCACGACCGCGTTGAGCACGTGCCAGAGGAAGTGCGTGCCGAGCGGCAGCCAGCCGCAGACGGCGACGTCGACCGAGCGGAAGACCAGCGAGAGCGCGAAGGTCGCCGCCGCCAGCAGGAGCGCCGTTCCGGCCGCGTGGGGTGTGACGACCTTTTCGAGGAAGGCGCGGGCGCGCGCGTCCTCGTCCTCCTCGCCGGCCCAGGCGCGGTTCTTGCGGTTGGCGAGCACGGTCTCGGCGCGGCGCGCCCGCAGCACGAGGAGCCCGCCGACGCCGATCAGCGCCAGCGCCGCCGGGAAGTAGGACACCGAGCCGTTGGCGTCCGCCTCCGGCCCGAAGAGCGCGCCCCAGGCGGCCGGGAATGCGGCGCTCGCGAGGAGGAAGAGGCCCGTCGCGATGCCCGCACCGAGCGCGCCGAGCCGCACGAAGCGCCGCATGGCGAGGAAGAAGAAGCCGTAGATGAACAGCGTGATCGGGACGACGTCGGCGAGGAGCGACCAGCGGTTCGCGAAGGTGTGGAACAGGAACGAGCCGATCCCCGTGGCCGCGACGATGGCGATCAGCACGAGCGCGTAGACGTCCCGGCCGGCCGCGCGGCGCCACAGTGCCAGCGCGACGACGGCGGCGACGAGGAAGGCCGCGTTCGAGACGGCGTTGACCGGCTCCGCCCAGAACCCCACGCCGGCGCGCTCGCAATAGAGGTCGATCGGGGCGCACCAGCCGGTCTCGTCCATGCGCGAGTCGCTCCCCCGGGAGATCGTGATTGCGACGAAAGTAGCAAGGTTCCGCCCGGCGAGGAAGTCGATGCCCGCGCCCTCCACAGGGACGCCCCGGCAGCCTTGACGTGCTCGCGCAGCCGGTTAGCAAGTTGGTTGAACGGGGCGGGGGAGACGCGATGCGGACGGAGGACGACGAGAGGCCGCTGGCCGACATCGTCAACGATCTCGATCCGGAGATCGTCCGGCAACGTGGCGCGCTCGCGGCGATGCTCGCGCTGCGGGAGCAGGCGCACCCTCTGCTCGAAGACCTCTGCGCCCGCCTGCGCGCGCAGACCGGCCTCGCCTGCGAGATCAGCCTGAAGTCGCCGGAATCTGCGAAGCAGAAGGCGTCGCGTCCGACGCTCCTGCGCGAGCGCCCGTGGTTCGCGCTGGCGCATCTGCGCGATTTCGTGCGCTTCCGCACGAGGCTGCGCTCGGTCGAGGACGCATTCCGTGTCCTGGATTTCTTCCGCGACGAGTTCGAGCGGGGGGACGTCGCAACGCCGGTGAAGATCGACTTCGGCAAATTCATCGCCGGTACGCGTTACGGCTGGCGCGTCATCGCCTGCGACATGCGGATCGCGCCCGGCATGCTGGTCGAGCACTACATGACCTACGAGGACCAGATCCGGCTGAGCGACATTGCGCTCCATGGTGTCTACCGGCGCTGGCGCAACGCGGGAGCCGAACTCACCCTGGCGCAGACCCGAGCGCGCGCACGCGATCTCGATCTGTGCCTCGCGAGCAACGACGCCGTCTTCAGGAAGACCGCCGCTGCGGACCCGGCGTTCCCGGAGAGTGAAGCGCTCGGTGCGAGGATGATGGAGCTGCAAGACAGCGTCGATGGGTCGAGCGTTCTCCTCGGCACGAGCCTCTCAGGCCATATATGGAGCTGGGCATGAGCGAAGTCGTCAAACCGCGAGCCGATTCGTGCGAAGCCTCTCGTGCGCTCGATGATGCAGCGTTAGATTTCCCCGCTGAGCGAGCAGATCTCGGATCTGCGACATCGTCATCTCGTCCACGCCGTCGGAGGGGAGCAGCGAGATGAAGTGCTCGCAGACGCTTCGAGCCTCGGCCAGGATGTCGGTGTCGTTAGCCCACACGGCGGGCAAGTAGTCGGACAGAAGAGCTTCCGTCCCGACGTCGGCGGGCTCCCACGTCCCATCCGGGTGCCGAAAAAGCGGCAGCGGAACCCCCTCGTCGAATGCCTCGACGAGCAGATCTCCCGTTTCGACGTGGACGAAGATCGCCATGCGGTGAGCAAGCCTCCCCTGTGGGCACACAGTCTAGCAACTCATGACCCGGCACGCCAGTTCGCATCCGTCGATGGGCGCCCGCACGCGCCCCTTGCCAATGGCGCACCCGTGACGGAATAAGTCGAGCGTCCCGCCCGATCCGTCAACCGCCCGACCCGACCCGAGGCCCCGATGCGCATCACGACCTGGAACGTCAACTCCATCCGGCAGCGCCAGGGGCATCTCCTCGACTTCCTGCGCGTCGAGGCGCCGGACGTCGTCTGCCTGCAGGAGCTCAAGACGACGCTCGACAACCTGCCGCGCGCGGAGATCGAGGATGCCGGCTACAACGTCGCGGCGGTGGGGCAGAAGGGCTTCAACGGCGTGGCGCTGCTCTCCAAGCACCCGATCGAGGACGTGCGCGAGGCGCTGCCCGGCGACGCCGAGGACCAGCAGGCGCGCTGGGTCGAGGGCGTGATCTCGATCGCGTCCGGTGTCGTGCGCGTCGCCTCGATCTACCTGCCGAACGGCAACCCGGTCGACAGCGAGAAGTATCCCTACAAGCTCGCCTTCATGGATCGGCTGATCGCGCATGCGCGCGAGCTGATGCGGCTCGAGGAGCCGCTCGTCCTCGCGGGCGACTACAACGTCATCCCGGAGCTGCGCGACGCCGCCGATCCGGCGGCCTGGGAGGGCGACGCGCTCTACCTGCCGCAGACCCGCGCCAGGTTCCGCGCACTGATGGCGCTGGGCCTCACCGACGCTCTTCGCGCCTGCGACGAGGCGCCGGGGCGCTACACGTTCTGGGACTATCAGGCCGGCGCCTGGCAGCGCGACAAGGGCATCCGCATCGACCACCTGCTGCTCTCGCCCCAGGCGGCGGACCGGCTGGAGGGCGTGACGATCCACAAGCAGGAGCGGGCGAAGGAGAAGCCGTCCGACCACGTGCCGGTTACGGTGCGGCTGAGGGCGTGAGAAGCCGGCGCGGCGGGCCTCCCCGCCGCGCCGGCGTTCGCCGTCAGTGCGCGGCGCCGCTCGCGGAAACGAGCACGACGTCGCCCGGCTCGCCGCCGACGGCGATGCGCCGCTCGACCGCCATCGTCGCCCCGTCGACGACGACGATCTCGCCGGCGGCCGGGTCCGTGACGACGACGTGCCCACCGGCGACCGAGATCCGCGGACGGACGACGCCCTGCTCCATGGTGTATCGATCGGTCACGGCGACCTCGCCCAGGATCGCACCCGTGAGCGCGTTGAGCTTCAGGAGCCGGCCGTCCTCGACGACGACCCACCCGGTGTCACCGGGATCGGCGTCGAGCGCGAAATGCATGCGCCGCGCCGGCAGCTGGACGAAGGCGAAACCGTCTTCCGCGCTCGGGTCGACGACGACCATGCCGTCGGGCCCGAAGTCGGCGAGGAAGCTGCGGAAGGCGACGGCGCCCTGGATGTTGCGCACCATGCGCTCGCCGCCGGGCTCGGCCGCATAGGCGTGGCGCCAGGCGCGCGGTGGGCTCGCCGCCGTGTCGACGAAGGCGACCGCGTCCGCGCAGCCGAAGGCGAGCACCGAGCCGCTCTGCCCCTCCCCGTGAAGGCGTGCGCACTCCGCCCGTACCAGCGGCGCGCCCTCGGCCCCGAGGAGCGACACGGCGACCGGCAGGCGCTCGCCTTCGGCGGGCACCGAGATCGCGAGCAAGCCACCGACGGGCTTCGCCAGGCCATGATGCGGGACGCCGGCCGAGATCGTTTCCACCGCCACGTCGGCTTCGGTCAGCTCGGCCTCGCCGATGAGCTGCGCCGCGCCGTCGTCGTCGAAGAAGACCGCGATCCGGCTCCCGTCTCGGTTGACGTGCGCCGGGCGGCCTCCCGTCAGTCTGGCCGGCAGGAGCGTCGGCGCTTCGAGCACGAGATCGGCATGATCGCCGTGATCCTCGAGCGACACGCCCGTGCCGATGAAGGCGACCGCGTCGCCGGTCGGCATCGACGCGACGATCGTCCCCGTCGTGGCCCCGCGATGCAGCCGCGCCGGCGCATCCATCGTGAATGTGCCGATCTGCTCGGCGCTCTCGATGTCGAAGGCCCGCACGGTCCCGTCGATCGCGTCGGCCACGAAGGCGCGCACCGCCGTCGGGGTGTCGTGGTCGTGCCCGTGATCGTGGTCGCCGTGCGCGAAGGCGGCCGGTGAGCAGGCGAGGGACAGCGCGAGCGCGAGGGGCGCCGTCCGAGCGCTGACTATCATGACGAGTCTCCTTGTGTTCGTCGCCCGCACGGTCGGCCGACGCCCGGCCTCGACCGTCGAGCGGACGCGAAGTACAGGTACGTTATAACATTACATTTGCCAAGGGATGATCCGTGCAAACGACCGCACCAGCCGACGCCCGCTTGCCCGTCACCGTGCTCTCCGGCTTCCTCGGAGCCGGCAAGACGACGCTCCTCAACCACGCACCGCGCTCGATTCGTGCCTTCTCGGCTCGGTGGTCGACGCGGGTTTCGACCCGGCCGCCTATCGCGATCTCGAGGATCCGTTCCCGGCCTGGGGGATGCGGGCGCCGTGAACGATGCTCGTCACGCGGTGGCGCGCCTGCGCGGCCTGCGGCGCGTCTCGCGAGCCGCCAGCGCCCGGCGCGCGGCGGCGAGCGCGAGGCGTCCATAGCGGGCGGCCTCGTCCGGGTCGTCCTGCGCGGCGTCGGGGAGCGACCGATAGCTCATCGTCGCGCGCGTCCCCTTCGACTCGTAGACGAAGGGGCGGGCGCCGGCTGCCTCGAAGGCGGGCTTCGTCTCGGCGTCCACCTTCAGGTAAAGCTCGCCACGGGCGACGAGCGCGACCATCGCCGCGCCCGCGTAGACGCCGAGCCCGCCGAACATGCGGCGCGTGCGGATGGGGGCGAACTCCGGCGCGGCGGCGAAGAGGTCCTGGATCGCCGCCTCGTCCATGGCGCGGAATGGCCACTCAGCGCGCGTCGGCGCGGTCGAGCTTCGCCGGCGAGAGGGCGACCGATTCGCCGCAGCCGCAGGCAGACGTCTGGTTGGGATTGTTGAAGACGAACTGGGCGGAGAGCTTGTCGACCTTGAAGTCCATCTCGGTGCCGAGCAGGAACAGCACCGCCTTGGGGTCGACGAAGACCTTGGCGCCCTTGTCCTCCACGACCTCGTCCCCCGGCTGGGGGCTGTCGACGAGGTCCATGACGTAGGCCATGCCGGCGCAGCCGCCGTTCTTCACGCCGACGCGCAGGCCCTCCACGGGCTTGCCGGACCCGGCCTTGCCGGACTTGCCGACGATCGTCTTGATTCGCTCCGCCGCCGCATCGGTCAGCGTCACGACCTTGAGATTCCCGAACATCCGCACGCTCTCCCACCGGGTTCAAGGCCCGGGCTTCGCGAGGTCTCGTCCGCCCAACATAATCACGACAGCGGCGCAGGTCGAGGGGCGGGAAAACGCCGAGGCGTGGTCAGGCGGCGCTGCCGCTGCGCCCGCGGCCCTCGCCGGGGCCGACGACGCTCAGGACGTCGATCACGAGCTCTCCCGGGGAGACCTCGGGATGATCCTCGAGCACGCGATAGAGCACGACGTACCCGTCGCGAACGGACCGGCGACGCAGCACCACAGAGCCTCGATGGAGCGGCCAACGGTAGGGTGTGTTCGGGAGGTCGTGGAGCGCGCTGGTGAGGGCAGAGAGCCGGGCCGCGGCCCCGGACCCCGCTCCCGGCTGTGTGAGCCAGAGGAACGCCCGCCCCAAGTCCGCCGTGGCGGGAGCGGTGAGCAGGAGGCGGCCGATCTTCACGAACGGGAGCGCTCAGGGGCCGTACGTCTCGATGACCCAGTCGGGGATCGGAGGTGCGCGCCCCTCGGCGAGGGCTTCCAGCACGGCCGCGGATTCCTCCGCACCGAGCACGTCGCCGGCCTCGCTCGCCCGCAGCCCCTCCTCGATCAGTGCGTTCAAGTACGCGAGCTGCGCCCGCCGCCCCTCCGGCGAATCCGGCGGATGCCCGCCCGAGGAGCCGGGCTCCTGGGCGACGCAGTCGAGCGCCTCCAGCAGGTCCGGATCGCTCAGGTCGAACGCATCCACATCGAACGGCGTCTGCGGCCTCTCCCCGAAGCCTCCGCCCGGCGTGCGCTTGGTCATCTACCGTCCCTCCGTGGCAATGGAGAGATCATGCACCAGAACGAACGCGAACGCAATCCAGATCGCGTCTCCTCGACTGATACACGTGGCGCGCGAAGATCGGCTCACCACATGTCGAGCGCGACGCGGGCCTCGTCGGACATGCGGCTCTGGTCCCACGGCGGGTCGAAGACGATCTGCACGTCGACCTCCTGGACGCCCTGAACGGCCGAGACCGCGTTCTCCACCCAGCCCGGCATCTCGCCCGCGACCGGGCAGCCGGGCGAGGTGAGCGTCATGTCGATGGCGACCTTGCGCTCGTCGGATATCTCGACGCGGTAGATCAGGCCGAGTTCGTAGATGTCGGCGGGGATCTCCGGATCGTAGACCGTCTTGAGCGCCGCGACGATGTCGTCGGTGAGGCGATCGATCTCCTCCGGCGGCAGGCCGGAGCCGCCCGCCTCGCCGGTGGTGGCGACCTGCGGCTCGTTGGGGTGGGGCGTGTCCGTCACGGGGGTCTCGCTCATCGGGGGAATTCCTCGCGTCAGGCGAACAGGGTCTCGGCCTTGCGCAACGCGTCGACGAGCATATCGACTTCCTCGCGCGTGTTGTAGAGGCCGAACGACGCCCGGCAGGTGGAGGTGACGCCGAAGCGCTGCAGGAGCGGCATGGCGCAATGCGTGCCCGCGCGCACCGCGACGCCCTGCCGGTCGATGACCGTGGCGACGTCGTGGGCGTGCGCGCCCTTCATCTCGAAGGAGAAGATCGCGCCCTTGTCCCGCGCCTGGCCGATCAGGCGGATGGAGTTCATCTCGCCGAGCCGCGCCTTGGCGTAATCGCGCAGCATCGTCTCGTGCGCGACGATGTTCCCGCGCCCGAGCGCCGTCATGTAGCGCAACGCCGCGCCGAGCCCGATCGCCTCCAGGATCGCGGGCGTGCCGGCCTCGAAGCGGTGGGGCGGCTCGTTGTAGGTGACGCCGTCGGTCGTCACGGTCTCGATCATCTCGCCGCCGCCCTCGAAGGGCGGCATGCGGTCGAGCCATGCCTTCTTGCCGTAGAGCACGCCGATGCCGGTGGGGCCGTAGAGCTTGTGGCCGGTCATGACGAAGAAGTCGGCGTCGAGCGCCCGGACGTCGACCTCCATGTGCACCGCCGACTGCGCGCCGTCGACGAGCACCGGGATGCCGCGGGCGTGCGCCGCCTCGATGATCGCACCCATCGGTGTGATGGTGCCGAGCGCGTTCGACATCTGCGTGACCGCGACCATCTTCGTGCGCGGGCCGAGCAGTTTCTCGTACTCCTCGAACAGGAACTCGCCCTCGTCGGAGACCGGCACCCACTTGATCACGGCGCCCTTGCGCTCGCGAAGGTAGTGCCAGGGCACGATGTTGGAGTGGTGCTCCATGATCGAGAGCACGATCTCGTCGCCCTCGCCGATGCCGTGCTCCCCGCCCATCCGCCCGAAGCAGTCGGCGACGAGGTTGTAGGCGGCGGTGGCGTTGCGGGTGAAGACGATCTCGTCGGTGGAGCCGGCGTTGAGGAAGTCCCGCACGGTCGCGCGCGCGGCCTCGAACCCCTCGGTGGCGACGTTCGCCATGTAGTGCAGGCCGCGGTGGACGTTGGCGTAGCCCGTCTCCATGGCGTGCGACATGGCCTCGATCACCGCCTTCGGCTTCTGGGCCGAGGCGGCGTTGTCGAGGTAGACGAGCGGCCGGCCGTAGACCTGCTGCGCGAGGATCGGGAAGTCCCGCCGCACGGCCTCGACATCGTAGGGGAGGGCGGTCGTCTTCGTGTCCATGGTTCGCCTCCGAAACCCCTCTCCCGGGCGGGAGAGGGGCAGGGGTGAGGGGGTCAGCCGCGCGCCTTCAGCCAGGCCTCGACGATGCCCATCAGGGCCTCGCCGACGAGCTCGTCGTCGAGGCCCTCCTCGACGGCCTCGCCGAGGAAGGACTCGATGAGCAGCGCCTCCGCCTCCGGCCGCGGCAGGCCGCGGGCCATGAGGTAGAACAGGAGGTCGTCGTCGAGCTGCCCGCAGGTGGCGCCGTGGGCACACTGCACGTCGTCGGCGAAGATCTCGAGCTCGGGCTTGTTCATCATCGTGCCCTCCTCCGAGAGGAGGACGGCGGCCGACATCATCTTGCCGTCGGTCTTCTGCGCGGCCGGCGCGACGTTGATGCGCCCCTGGAACACGCCGGTGCCACGCCCGTCGATGGCGTGCTTGAACAGCTCGCGGCTCTCGCAGCCCGTGGCCAGATGATCGACCACGAGCGTCGTGTCGGCGTGCTGGTCGCCAGACAGCATCGTCGCGCCGCGCACCGCTCCGTGCGAGTCCGCGCCCGCGAAGGTCATCCAGACCTGGTGGCGCGAGACCGCGGAGCCGGCGACCACGTTGCGGGTGCCGAACGCGACCTCCGCGCCGAGATGCGCCGTGATGGTCGAGAGTGCCAGCGCCTTGTCGCCGTTGGCGTCGAGCCGTACGTGCGCGACCTTCGCCCGGTCGCCGACGACGAACTCGACGACGGAATTGGGCTGATGCGCGACGCCGTGCGCGCTCTCGTGCGTCTCGAGCAGCGAGATCGCCGCGTCCGGCTCCACCACGACGAGGACGCGCGTGGCGGTCGCCGCCGGACGCGCGCACGCCGTGACGAAGCGCAGCGCGACCCGCCCCTCGACGGCGCCGGTGACGTGCAGCACGACGCCGTCCGTCATGAAGGCGGCGTTGAGCGCGTAGGCGGCGTTGCCCTCGGCGTCCGTCACGGCGCCGAGCTTCGCCAGCAGCGGATGTCCCTCGGCCAGCGCCTCGGCCAGCGGCACGGCCGTCACGCCGGCGGGCATCGCGTCCGCCGTGGCGAGGTGTCCGTCGACGAAGGCGATCGTCGCGGGCGCGGCGGCGGCGAAGACGCTCTCGACCGAGAGCGCCCGCGCGACGTCGGCCTCCGACGGCTTCTCGGCGAGCGGCGCGACCTCGCGCATCAGCGCGCGCAGATCGGTGTACTTCCACTCCTCGACGCGGCGATGAGGCAGGCCCTTCTCCGCGAAGCGGTGGAAGGCGTCCTCGCGCGAGCGCGCGTCGCCGGGGAGCAGGCTCTTCGAGCGCGCGAAGAGATCGGCGAGCGCCGTCTCCGCGGGCGTCTTCAGGGTGGCGACCTCGGCCATCACGCGGCCTCCTGGGCCTTGTAGTCGGCGTAGCCGCTCGCCTCGAGCTCGAGGGCGAGCTCCTTGCCGCCCGAGCGCATGATCCTGCCGTTGGCCATCACGTGCACCGTGTCGGGCACGATGTAGTTGAGGAGCCGCTGGTAGTGGGTGATGACGAGAAAGGCGCGCTTGTCCGACTTCAGCGCGTTGACGCCCTCCGAGACGACGCGCAGCGCGTCGATGTCGAGCCCGGAATCCGTCTCGTCGAGGATGCACATGCGCGGCTGGAGCAGCGCCATCTGGAGGATCTCCATGCGCTTCTTCTCGCCGCCGGAGAAGCCGACGTTGAGCGCGCGCTTGAGCATGTCGCGCGGGATCTCGAGCCTGGCGGCGGCCTCCTGGACGGCCTTCATGAACTCGGGCGTGGTCAGCTCGGTCTCCTCGCGGGCGCGGCGCTGGGCGTTGAGCGCGGCCTTGAGGAAGGTCATCGTGGCGACGCCGGGGATCTCGAGCGGATACTGGAAGGCCAGGAACACGCCGGCGGCGGCGCGCTCGAAGGCCTCCATCTCGAGGATGTTCTCGCCGTCGAGCAGGATCTCGCCGTCGAGGATCTCGTAGTCCTCCTTGCCGGCGATGATGTAGGAGAGCGTCGACTTGCCGGACCCGTTCGGGCCCATGATGGCGGCGGTCTCGCCGTCGTTCACGGTGAGGGTCAGGCCGTCGAGGATGCGCTTGCCCTCGATCTCGGCGACGAGGTTCTTGATTTCGAGCATAACGTGGGGTCCGTCCGTTCAGATTGCTTGGTAGCCGGTCGGTGGGAGCGCGGCGAGGACCGGGCCTCGCGCGCTCGGCCGCGGCCGGGCCGGCGACGATCGGCGAGGGCGATCAGCCCACCGAGCCCTCGAGCGAGATCGCGATCAGCTTCTGCGCCTCGACCGCGAATTCCATCGGCAGCTTCTGGATGACGTCCTTGACGAAGCCGTTGACGATGAGCGCGGTCGCCTCCTCCTCGTCGAGGCCGCGCTGCATGCAGTAGAACAGCTGGTCCTCGGAGATCTTGGAGGTGGTCGCCTCGTGCTCGAAGACCGCCGACGCGTTCTTCGACTCGATGTAGGGCACGGTGTGCGCGCCGCACTGATTGCCGATGAGCAGGCTGTCGCAGTTCGTGAAGTTGCGCGCGCCCGACGCCTTGCGATGCGCCGAGACGAGGCCGCGATAGGTGTTCTGCGAGCGGCCCGCCGAGATGCCCTTCGAGATGATCCGCGAGGTCGTGTTCTTGCCCAGATGGATCATCTTCGTGCCCGAATCGACCTGCTGCATGCCGTTCGACACCGCGATCGAGTAGAACTCGCCGCGCGAGCCGTCGCCGCGCAGGATGCAGGACGGGTACTTCCAGGTGATGGCCGAGCCGGTCTCGACCTGGGTCCAGGTGATGACCGAGTTCTTGCCGCGGCAGTCGCCGCGCTTGGTGACGAAGTTGTAGATGCCGCCCTTGCCGTTGGCGTCGCCCGGGTACCAGTTCTGCACGGTCGAGTATTTGATCTCCGCGTCGTCGAGCGCGATCAGCTCGACCACGGCGGCGTGCAGCTGGTTCTCGTCGCGCTGGGGTGCCGTGCAGCCCTCGAGGTAGCTCACGTAGGACCCCTCGTCGGCGATGATCAGCGTGCGCTCGAACTGGCCGGTGTTCTTCTCGTTGATGCGGAAGTAGGTTGACAGCTCCATCGGGCAGCGCACGCCCTTGGGCACATAGACGAACGTTCCGTCCGTGAACACGGCGCAGTTGAGCGTCGCGAAGAAGTTGTCCGTAACCGGCACGACCGTACCGAGATACTTCTTCACCAATTCGGGATATTCGCGGATCGCTTCCGAGATCGAACAGAAGATCACGCCCGCCGCCGACAGCTCCTTGCGGAACGTCGTGGCGACCGAGACCGAATCGAACACCGCGTCCACCGCCACCCGGTTCTGCGGCTCGACGCCGGCGAGCATTTCCTGCTCGCGCAGCGGGATGCCGAGCTTCTCGTAGGCCTTGAGGATCTCGGGATCGACCTCGTCGAGCGACTTCGGCGCCGCGTTCATCTTCGGCGCAGCGTAGTAGTAGATGTCGTTGTAATCGATCTTTTCGTAGGACACCCGCGCCCAGTTCGGCTCCTGCATGGTGAGCCAGCGCTTGTAGGCGTCGAGACGCCAGTCGAGCATCCACTGCGGCTCGTCCTTCTTGGCCGAGATGAAGCGGATGATGTCCTCGTTGAGCCCCTTGGGAGCCTTGTCGACCTCGAGGATCGTCTCGAACCCGTACTTGTACTGATCGACGTCGATGGCCTTGACGCGATCGATCGTCTCCTGAACTGCCGGCATCGTCACCCTCCTCTCACGGTTTCAAGGACCGCGGAACGGTTACCCTCACGAACCAAACGCCTTCACGCCGCCTTCGATCGGCGTGCGCGCCTTTCCTCTACGTCTTCGAGAACGGACGCGAAACGGATCACGGCCTCGTCACGCGTCGCGTAGCCGCACGACAGGCGCAGAGCGCCCCCGGCGAGGGCCGGATCCACGCCCATGGCGTCGAGCACGTGCGAGCGCCTGACCTTGCCCGACGAGCAGGCCGAGCCCGAGGAGAGCGCGACGCCGCCGAGATCGAAGGCGATGAGCGCCGTCTCGGCCCGAAGGCCGGGGACGGCGAAGAGAATCGTGTTGGGCAGGCGCGGCGCGCCCTCCCCGAAGATCACGGCGCCCGGCGCCGTCCGGCGGATCGCGGCCTCGAAGGCCGGGCCCAGCGCCGCGAGCCGCGCGCTCTCGGCGGCGAGCCCCTCGCGGGTGGCCCGCGCCGCCGCGCCGAAGGCGACGAGGGCGGGCACGTTCTCGGTCCCCGCGCGATGGCCGCGCTCCTGCCCGCCGCCGCGCAGGAGCGGGTCGACGGCGATCGCGCCGGATGCGAGCACCAGCGCGCCCGCGCCCTGCGGGCCGCCGATCTTGTGGGCCGACAGCGTCAGCGCGTCGACCCCGAGCGCGCGGATCGACACCAGGACGCGCCCGGGCGCCTGGACGGCGTCCGTATGGATCGCCGCGCCGTGGGCGTGGGCGATCCGCGCAGCCTCGGCGACCGGTTGGATCACGCCTGTCTCGCCATTGGCGAGCTGGAGCGACACCAGCGCCCTGCGCGGCGCGAGCGCCGCGAGCCGCGCCTCCAGCCAGGCGAGATCGACGAGGCCGTCCGCGGACAGCGGGATGCGCTCGACCGCGTCCGGCGCGAAGCGATGGCCGTCGAGCACGCAGGGGTGCTCGCCGGCACCGACGAGCAGCACCTCCGCCCGCGGCGCACCCACCGGGCCCAGCCCGGGGGAGAGCGCGAGGGCGTTCGCCTCCGTGCCGCCGCTCGTGAAGACGACGGTGTCCGGCGCGGCGTCGACGAGCCCGGCCACCTCGGCGCGGGCCGCCTCGACCGCGGCGCGGGCGGCGCGCCCCTCGCCGTGGACGGAGGAGGCGTTGCCGGTGCGCGCGAGCGCCTCGACGAGCGCGCGCGCCGCCTCCTCCCGCAGGGGGGCGGTCGCGTTCCAGTCGAGATAGAGGCGCGCCTCTCGGTCCATTCCCGTGTCGATCTCCGTCGGCTCCGCCACCCCCCGCCGCGAGCGCCGCGAGCGCGCGTTTCGGACGAAAGCCTTGCTCTTCACCCCGCCTGCCGTGCTACAGCCTGCGGACCACATCACGATGGTCCCCAGCGGACCGCCGGCGACGCCCTCTTTAGAACGGTTCTAAGCGGTTAGAATTATTCTAAGAGTGATTTAGGGAAGCATCCCGCGGCAAGTCAAGGCTCGCCGACGCGTTTTCCGGCGCGGCGGCGGGCGCGCCCGCCGGGGGAGCGCGTTCCGGGCCGGCGGCCGCGGCCGTGGCGACCCGTGTCGAGAGGACGAGGCATGCCAGAGGTAATTTTCGCCGGCCCCGCCGGTCGGCTCGAGGGCCGCTACCAGCCCTCCAAGAAGAAGGGCGCGCCGATCGCGATCGTGCTGCACCCGCACCCGCAGTTCGGCGGGACGATGAACAATCAGATCGTATACAACCTCTACTATGATTTCGTGCAGCGCGGCTTCTCGGTCCTGCGCTTCAACTTCCGCGGCGTCGGGCGCTCGCAGGGCGCCTTCGACCACGGCGCGGGCGAACTCTCGGACGCCGCCGCGGCGCTCGACTGGGCCCAGTCGGTCAACCCGGACGCCCGCTCCTGCTGGATCGCGGGCGTGTCCTTCGGCGCCTGGATCGGCATGCAGCTCCTGATGCGCCGGCCGGAGATCGAGGGCTTCGTCTCGATCGGCGCCATGGCCAACCGCTACGACTTCACGTTCCTCGCGCCGTGCCCCTCCTCGGGCCTGTTCGTGCACGGCTCGGAGGATCGCGTCGCGCCGGTCAAGGAGGTCATGAGCGTCATCGAGAAGGTGAAGACGCAGAAGGGCATCCAGATCGAGCACGCGGTGATCGAGGGCGCGAACCACTTCTTCGACGGCCGCATCGAGGAGCTGATGGAGGCGGTCGGCGGCTATCTCGACGGGCGCGTCGGCCCCAAGACCGAGGAGGCCGCACGGCAGCCGGCTCCCGCCGTGCCGAGCGAGGAGGCGGACGCCGCGGCCGCTCAGAGCGCGCTGCCCGCGGCCGAGACGCCGCGCGAGGACGGCGAAGGCTGAGCCGCGCCGCGCCTCACGCGCGGAGCAGGTCGTCGAGGTCGAGCCGGCGCGTCGTCATCGCGAGGCCGCCATCCGCGTCGCGCGGCCATTCGTCCTCGGGCCGGTCCCGGTAGAGCTCGATGCCGTTGCCGTCCGGGTCCTCCAGGTAGAGCGCCTCGCTGACGCCGTGGTCCGACGCGCCGACGAGGGGCACGCCCGCCGCCAGGACCCGCCGCAGCGCGGCCGCGAGGTCCGCGCGGGTCGGGTAGACGATGGCGAGGTGGAACAGGCCGGTCGTCCCCGGCGCGGGGCGCGCGCCGCCGCGGCTCTGCCAGGTGTTGAGCCCGATGTGATGATGGTAGCCGCCCGCGGAGAGGAAGGCGGCGTCGCGGCCGCGGCGCTGCGTGACGGAAAAGCCGAGCACGTCGCGGTAGAAGCCGATGGCGCGCTCCAGGTCGGCGACCTTCAGGTGGACATGCCCGATTCGCGCACCGGGTGCGATCGTGCCGTCGGCCGAGGTGGCGGCGAGGGCGCCGCGGGCAGGGGAGGCGGGTTCGTTGCTCATGTGCGGATCATGCTCCTGGTTTACCGCTGACGCAATTGCACGGATGCAAGAACGTCCCGCACATCCGGGCTGGCCCGGGTTGCGGTCCGCCCTTGTGCGGCGCACAATCGCCGCGAAGGCTCCGCCAGGACGTCCGGAAGAGGGATCGTCATGACGCCGCGTACCGCAGAAGCCGCGCGAGGGCTCCGCTCCGGGACGATGCCCCGAGCGCCCGAGCCGCCCTTCGCGCTCGCCGTGTTCGACTTCGACGGGACGCTGGCGGACACGCTGCCGTGGTTCCTCGAAGAACTCGACGATCTCGCCGCGCGCTTCTCCATCGCCCTTCCGCGCCCGCTCGACCTCGACGCCGTGCGCGGGCTCTCGGCGCGGGAGATCGTGGCGCTCCTGCGCATCCCCTCCTGGAAGCTGCCGGCGATCGCCCGGCACGTCCACGCCCGCGCCGCGGCGACCGAGATCGCGCTGTTTCCGGGCGTGCGCGAAATGCTCGCGGCGCTGCACCAGGCGGGCGTCGCGATCGCCGTGGTCAGCTCGAACGGGGAGGCGGCGGTGCGCCGCGCGCTGGGGGCGGAGGAGGCGGCGCGGGTCTCCCAGTTCGCGTGCGGCGCGAAGCTCTTCGGCAAGGCGCGGGTGTTCCGCACGGTAACGCGGCGCGCCGGCGTGGCGCCCGCACGGGTGATCTGCATCGGCGACGAGATCCGCGACGGCGAGGCCGCCCGCGAGGCCGGGCTCGCCTTCGGCGCCGTCGCCTGGGGCTACAACACGCCCGAGGCGCTGGCCCGCGCGCTGCCGGGCGCGCATCGGTTCGCGGAGGTCGCGGACATCGCGGCCGCGCTGATCCCCGGCGTGGGCGCGGATGCGCGCATGGCGCGTGCCGCGGGTATGTAGATTCCAGGGTCGTGGTAATCGCGCGCAATTGCGAAGCTCCAGGTAGTAGTCATCCTGGAGGCGCCCCGTGCTCGTTCCCATCGTTCGCCGGCTCGTCGTCGCCGGCCTCCTCGCCGCCGCCGCCCTCGTCGCTCCCGCCGCCGCGGACCCGCTCCAACCGCCGGCGCCCTACTCGTCGGCCCCGTTCCTCGAGGCGCAGGGCGCGCCGCCGATCGTCCTCGCGCAGCGCTGGACCTGCCGCTCGGCCCGGTCCTGCCGCGAAGCGGTCGAGCGGTGGTGCGGCGGCTACCGGCGGGCCGATGGGGACGGCGACGGCATCCCCTGTGAGAACGTCTGCCGCTCCCGCGCCCAGGTCGACGAGATCCGCCGCGCCATCGGCTGCTGAGGCCGGCCCCGCCCCGGCGGTCGCGAGCGCGGCCGAGGCGTGCCTGCGTCGGCGCGCGGCGTTGCGCCTCCCGGCGTCCTGGCGTAATCCCGGACGGATCAGCGGACGGGCGCGCCGGCGCGCGCCCCGCGCCAGACGAGAGCGCCCCTCCCATGACCGTCGCCCCGACCTCCGCCGCCCCCATCACCGAGACCGCCGCCGCGTCGAGCCACGACAAGATCCTGATCGTCGATTTCGGCTCGCAGGTGACGCAGCTCATCGCGCGGCGGGTGCGCGAGGAGGGGGTCTATTCCGAGATCGTGCCGTTCCAGTCCGCGGCCGAGGCCTTCCGCGCCATGAGGCCCAAGGGCGTCATCCTCTCGGGGGGGCCGGCCTCGGTCACCGAGGACGTCTCGCCCCGCGCGCCGCAGGAGATCTTCGAGGCCGGCGTGCCGGTGCTCGGCATCTGCTACGGCGAGCACACGATGGCCGCCCAGCTCGGCGGCACGGTGGAGAGCGGCCACCACCGCGAGTTCGGCCGCGCCGAGGTCGAGGTGGTCGAGCCGAGCCCGCTGTTCGAGGGCGTCTGGGAGGTCGGGCAGCGCTATCCGGTGTGGATGAGCCACGGCGACCGCGTCACGAAGCTCCCCGACGGCTTCTCCATCATCGGCGTCTCCGACAACGCGCCCTTCGCCGCGGTGGCCGACGAGGCGCGCAAGTTCTACGCGGTGCAGTTCCACCCCGAGGTGGTGCACACCCCGCATGGCGGGCGCCTGCTGCGCAACTTCGTGCGCACCATCGCAGGCTGCACGGGCGATTGGACGATGGCCGCCTTCAAGGAGGAGGCGATCGCCCGCATCCGCGCCCAGGTCGGCACCGAGCGCGTGATTTGCGGCCTCTCCGGCGGCGTCGATTCGGCGGTGGCGGCGGTGCTCATCCACGAGGCGATCGGCGACCAGCTCACCTGCGTCTTCGTCGACCACGGGCTGATGCGCGCCGGCGAGGCGCAGGAGGTGGTGAGCCTGTTCCGGTTCGCCTACAACATCCCGCTGGTGCACGTGGAGGCGCAGGACACGTTCCTCGGCGCGCTGGCCGGGGTGGACGACCCGGAGGTGAAGCGCAAGACCATCGGGCGGTTGTTCATCGACGTGTTCGAGGCCGAGGCGAAAAAGGTCGGCGGCGCCGCGTTCCTGGCGCAGGGCACGCTCTACCCGGACGTGATCGAGAGCGTCAGCTTCACCGGCGGGCCGTCGGTGACGATCAAGTCCCACCACAATGTGGGCGGGCTGCCCGAGCGCATGAACATGAAGCTGGTCGAGCCCCTGCGCGAGCTCTTCAAGGACGAGGTGCGCAAGCTCGGCCGCGAGCTCGGCCTGCCGGAAGGCTTCGTCGGCCGCCACCCCTTCCCCGGCCCCGGCCTCGCCATCCGCTGCCCCGGCGAGATCACGGGAGAGAAGCTCGACATCCTGCGCAAGGCCGACACCATCTACCTCGAGGAAATCCGCCGCGCCGGCCTCTACGACGACATCTGGCAGGCTTTTGCCGTTTTGCTGCCCGTGCGGACGGTGGGCGTGATGGGCGACTACCGCACCTACGAATACGTGTGCGCCCTGCGGGCGGTGAACTCCGTGGACGGCATGACGGCGGATTTCTACCCGTTCGAGATGAGCTTCATCGGGAAGGTGGCGACGCGGATCATCAACGAGGTGAAGGGGATCAACCGGGTGGTGTATGATGTGACGAGCAAGCCGCCTGGGACGATTGAGTGGGAGTAACTTTAAGATACACAATAAAAAGCATGCGCACGTCTGGGTAGCCACCCGTGCGCGACCGTCGTATAGTTAATGGGTTTACGTTCTGAACGGCGGTTGTGGGGAACATCGGGTGGAGGCCGGCCGAATGATCGAACACATTCAGCTGCTGCGAAATGTTGGGCTTTTTGACAATCATAGCCCACCGCCGCATACCGCTCTCAGCCCGTTCACAGTAATCTACGGTGAGAACGCACGCGGTAAGACGACCATGGCCGCGGTCCTGCGGTCGCTGGCGACGGGCAAGGCAGACCTCGTCACCGATAGGCACCGGCTCGGGGCTCAACATCCTCCCCATATCGTTATCCGCCATAGCGGAGGGACAGCCGTCTTTCAGAACGGGGCTTGGTCACAGCCGTTGCCGGACGTCGCAGTCTTCGACGACGCCTTTGTCTCGGCCAACGTCTGTTCGGGGATCGAAGTCCAGACGGCGCACCGCCAAAGCCTGCATGAACTTATCCTTGGTGCTCAAGGCGTTGCACTCAGCCGTGCGCTGCAGGGGCATGTCGCCCGGATCGAGGAGCACAATGCGGCGCTGCGGCAGCTCGCCGACGCTGTGCCGGCTGGAGCTATGGGGCCATTCAAGGTAGACGCGTTCTGCGACCTAGATGCGGACCTGGACATCGACGACAAAATCCAGGAGGCCGAGCGCCGACTGGCTGCGGCAAAGTCGGCTGATGCAATCCGGCAACGCCCCGGATTCCGATCAATTGCCCTACCGGATTTCGACATCGCTGGAATCGATGATGTTCTCGGGCGGACCCTTGCTGATCTTGAAGCCGCTGCTGCCGATCGGGTTCGCGCGCACATCGTCAAGCTTCGGCGGGGCGGCGAAGCTTGGGTATCCGAGGGTATGGCGTATATCGCACCTGCCTCCGAGGGATACGACGGGGATGTCTGCCCGTTCTGCGCTCAAGAACTCGCTGGCTCCGAGCTTATAGTCCATTACCGGGCATACTTCAGCCAGACCTATCAGGAGCTGAAGCTCGCGATACGCGAGACCGGGATAGGGGTCCGTGACAATCATGGTGGAGACATCCCCGCCGCCTTCGAGCGCGACGTTCGTACAGCCGCGCAGACTCATGAATTTTGGAAGGACTTCGCGGAGCTGCCGAATGTCGATATCGACACAGCAGCGGTCGCGCGGCTATGGAATGCCGCACGCGAGGCGGTGCTCGACCAGCTTCGTGCAAAGGCTGCCGCTCCGCTGGAGCCAATGGCGCTTACGCGGGCAACCCGGGACGCGATTGAGAACTATCGCGCTTGTATCGCCGAAGTCGCAGCGCTTTCCGGGCGCCTTCTCGGCGCAAATTCCCGCCTGGCAATCGTCCAAGAACAAGCCGCCGCAGATGATCTCTCAGCTTTGAATAACGACCTTGCCAAGCTTAAGGCGCAGAAAGCACGTTACGAACCTCAAGTCGCGCCGCATTGCGATCGTTATCTCCAGGAAAAGTCGGCAAAACGAGCGACAGAGGCGCTGCGGACGCAGGCCCGTGCCGACCTCGACAACTACCGCCAGCAGATATTTCCTGCGTTCGAGGCTGCGATCAACGCATATCTGCGCCGCTTCGGTGCTTCTTTCCGCATCGACCAAGTACAGTCTGTCAACACCAGATCGGGGTCATCTGCCTCGTATGTGATGGTCATCAACAATCATAACGTCAATATCACAGCTGATGTTGGTCCATCATTTCGAAGTACCCTTAGCGCTGGCGACAGGAACACTCTTGCCCTCGCTTTCTTTTTTGCATCGCTTGAGCAGGACCCAAATCGTGCTAATATGGTTGTCGTCATCGACGATCCGATGACCAGCCTCGACGATCATCGGACATTACGGACGCGCGAAGAAATCATTTCTCTCGCTGCGCGGGTCCGTCAGGTCATTGTCTTGTCCCATTCCAAATCGTTCCTATGCCATCTTTGGGAGCAGGCTGACAAGAACACTGCGATCGCTCTCAGGATCAATAGAGCAGCAGCTGGTTCTGAAATCACAATCTGGAATGTGCGGAATGACAGTATTTCCGAACATGACAAGCGGCACGAACTCGTTCGGTCTTACTTGCAGGTCGCAAATCCCGAAAGAGAGCGGGAAGTCGCAGAGGCGCTGAGGCCCATCTTGGAGGCGTTCATGCGCGTTGCCTACCCTGAGCATTTTCCACCGGGCACGCCGCTTGGCCAGTTCTTGAATCATTGTGAGCAACGTGTTGGTACACAAAACGAGATTTTGTCGACAGCCGACATTGTGGAGCTTAAGCTACTTGTTCACTTCGGAAATCGCTTCAAGCATGACTCCAATCCCGCTTGGCAAACGGCCACTATCAACGATGCCGAGCTTTCCGACTTCGCAGAGCGCACGCTTCTGTTTGCTTCGCGTCGCTAAATGCGGCGCGTCCAAACTTGTCAAGATTTGAGCTGGCGTGCGGCATATTCACCGCCCCTCCAAAAACCCATTCTCCCGCAGCCACGCCGTCACGATCCGCCGGATCATCTCCGAGCGGTTCAGCTCGTCGTCCTGGGCGCGGGCGGCGGCGTCGACGGCGGCGGTGACCGCGTCGGGGAAGCGGACCCCGACGCGCGGCGTCACGCTTCTGGCGTTCACGCCGTCCAGGGATCGATAACCGTCAAGCCAGCCGCATCGAACGCGCTCGCGTCGCGCGAGGCCACGGCGAATCCATGCGCGGCGGCGATCGCGGCGATGTAGCCGTCCGGCGTCGGAAAACCCCTCCCCGCCGCGCGGGCTCCGACGGCCAGATCCGCGTACCGCTGAGCCGCATGCGTGTCGAACGGGAGAATGCGTGAGCCGACGACATCCAGCACGTCGCTCAGCGCGGCCGCGAGAGTGTTCTTGCGCTTGCTCTCCGGCAAGGCGCCGATGCCGAAGAGAAGCTCGGCGACCGTAATGCTCGACAGGAACAGCGTCTCCGGCGCACGAGCATCGAGCCACGCGCGCACGCGCGGATGCGGCTCTCGCGTCATTGCTTCCGAAACGACATTCGTGTCGTGCAGGATCATTCGAACCGCATCGGTTCGGCCGGTCGGCGGTCGCGAGCCTGCTCGATGGCCTCGATGTCGGCATTCGTGATGCCGTACTTCCGCCCGATCTCGGATAGGGCCGTACCTAGCCCGACGCCGCCTTTCGGACGCACCGCGGACTCCAGGATGGCGCGGATCTCGGCTTCGGTGCTGCGCTTGTTCTCAGCTGCCAGCCGCGTCAACGCGCGGTGCGTCTCCTCGGGCAGGTCGTGGATGGTGACGGCGGCCATGGCGGCGTCCTCCATTCGGGGCTCGCTTGCTGCCGAGAGGATAGGTCGGTCGGCAGCCCTTTTCCAGCGTCATCGCGCGCTAGAGACACGTCCCGGCGAGCGCCCCCCACTCACCGCCCCTCCAAAAACCCATTCTCCCGCAACCACGCCGTCACGATCCGCCGGATCATCTCCGAGCGGTTCGGCTCGTCCTCCTGCGCCCGTGCCGCGGCGTCGACGGCGGCGGTGACCTCGTCGGGGAAGCGGACCCCGACGCGGGGCGTCACGCCCGTCGCGGGGCGGCCGCGCTTTTTCTGTGGGACAGGATTTGACATCAGCCTTTATTGTGTGCCACAAAACGAGAAGCCGAGCTGGACCGGCTGACCTGCACCCCGAGAGGACGCGCACCGATGTCCGACACCACCCATACCGCGCCGCCCGCCGGCGCGCACGATGATTCGCGCGCCGAGCCGGCCCTCGGCCCGCTCGACGCCATCGACGAGCCGAGCCATCTTCCCCTACAGGGAACGAAAAGGCGCCCCGGGCCGCTCGCGCAGATCTCCCCGCGAGGGTCTGGCCAGCCGCCCCGGCTCCGCGCTACCCTTGCGCGTCACCAGCCTCATAGGAGATTCGCGCGCCATGACCGGCGATCCGCTCTTTTCCGAGTCCGTCCTGCTGCGGCAATCGGGGAAGGCCGTCTTCGAGCGCGGTGCCGCCTATGCCGCGAAGGACGCCGTCGAGTTCGTGTCGGTGCGGCCCGACGAGGTGCGGGGGCGGGTCTACGGGTCCGAGGTCTACCTCGTCCGGGTGCGGCCGCCGGGCGACTGGGCCGCGTGCACCTGCCCGGCCTTCGAGCGGGAGGGCTATTGCAAGCACGTCGTCGCCGTCGCGCTGCGGGCGAACCGGGCCCCCGCGGCCGAGATCGAGGCCGTCGGGGCGGGCGCGGCCGAGTTGCGGGCGCACCTCGTGGGGCTCGGCGCCGAGGCGCTCGCGGATCGGCTGATGCGTCTCGCCGAGGACGACGACGACCTGCGCCGCGACCTGCACATGGAGGCCGGCCTCGCGCGCGGCAGCGACGCGGAGATCCTGGCGACGCTGCGGCGCGCGCTGGAGGACGCGATCCGCGTCGATGGCCGCGTCGACTACCGGGGCGCGAAGACGTATCGCGCCGGGGTCGAGCCCGTACTCGACCGCCTCGCCGCCCTCGCCGACGGGCCGCGCGCGGCCCTGGCGTTGACGCTCGCCGCGGAGGCGCTCGATCTGCTCGAGGCCGAGCGCGACATGGTCGACGGGCACGACGGCACCGTCGAGGGCCTGCATCAGCGGGCCGCGGATATACACCTCGCAGCGGCGCGGCACGTCCGGCCGGACCCGGTCGATCTCGCCGCCTGGCTCTTCCGCGAGGAGACCGAGAGCGAGCTCGAGACCTTCGCCGCCGCGAGCGAGACCTATGCCGAGGTTCTGGGCGAGGCCGGTCTCGCCATCTACCGTCGCCTCGCGGAGGCGGCCCGCGCCCGCGGCGAGACCGGCTATGCGCTCGATGCGATTCTGGACCGCTTCCTCGCCCGCGACGGGGATGTCGACGGGCGCATCGCACTGCGCCGCGCCAAGCTCGAAACCGCGTGGGACTATCACCGTCTCGTCGACTTCTGCATCGGGGCGAAGCGCCCCGAGCAGGCGCTGGAGTACGCGGAGGAGGGGATCTGGCGCTTCGAGGGCAAGCAGCAGGACGAGGGGCTGGTGCTGCTGTGCGCCCGGCTGCTGCGCGAGGCCGGCCGGCTCGACGAGGCGCTGGCGCGGCTCGAGGCGGCCTTCGCGCAGACGCCGCGCCTCGTGCTCTACCGCGAGATCCGCAGCCATGGCGGCGACGCCGCGCGGGACCGGGCGCTCGCCGTGCTCGAGCGCCGGGCCGCGGAGGGCGCCCGCGGACGCTGGCTGGAATCCCCCGTCGACGCGCTGGTCCAGGCGCTTCTCGAGGAGGGCCTCGTCGACCGTGCCTGGGCGGCCTTCGATCGTGCCCGGTGCTCGCGCTGGACCACCGACGCGCTCGCCTGCGCCCTGGAGGGGGTTCGTCCGGATCGTGCCCTGGCGCTGCACGCCGAGCGGGTCGAGGCGCTGGCGGATCAGGGCGGCAACAACGCCTACGACGAGGTGGCGGCGCTCGTCGCACGCATGGCGACGCTGCGCGCGCCGGCCGAGCAGGCGGCCTACCTCGCGGACCTGAAGCGCCGCTGGAAGGCGAAGCGAAACCTCATGACCCGCCTGCCCTGAGCCGAGGGGCGGCGGCGCCGGTCCCGGCGCTCGAGCGGCCGCTTCACCCGAACCGATCCCGCCACGCCGGCAGCGCCCCCGCGAACGGCAGCGCCGTCGCCTCGAAGACGCCCCGCGCCACCGCCCGCGCCAGCACGTCCGCCGCGACCGAGCCGATTTCGGTGAGGGCGACCGCCGGCGCGTCGCCGAGTGGCCGGCGGCCGGTGGCGGCGCAGAACACGGTGTCGCCGTCGTAGAGCGCGTGGGTGATGCGCAGCGCCCGGGCCAGGCCGTCGTTGGCCTGGACCGCGACGCGCTTGGCCTGCGGCTTGGTCAGCGCCGCGTCGGTGGCGACGAGGGCGATCGTCGTGGCGGGCTGCGGCCCGCCCTTCCACGCGAGGCGCCGGCCGCGGGCGGCGACGTCCGCCGGCAGGCCGAGGCCGCCGAACTCGCCGTCGACTTCCCAGGGCGCCGCCCAGAAATGCGGCCCCTCGCCGACGATCGCCGAGCCGATGGCGTTGACGACGACGAGGGCGCCCACCGTGTGGCCCGACGGCGTGACGGCGGAGGCGGAGCCGAGCCCGCCCTTGAGGTCGACGGTCGTCGCGCCGAAGCCGCCACCGGCCGTGCCGAGCGCGAAGTGCGCGCCCGCCGCCTCGCAGGCGTCGTGGCCGAGCTCGCGATAGGGCGGGTAGAGCCCCCAGTCCTTGTCGCCGCCGTTGAGGAGATCGAACACGATCGCCTGAGGCACGATCGGGATCAGCGCGGGGCCGATGGCGAAGCCGCGCCCGCGCGCGCGCAGCCGGGCCTGCACGCCGCTCGCGGCGTCGAGCCCGAAACCCGAGCCGCCGGAGAGCACGATCGCATCGACCGCCTCGACGGTGGCGTCCGGCTCGAGGCAGGCGGTGTCGCGGTTGCCCGGCGCGCCGCCGAGGATCGAGACGGAGGCGACCGCGGGGGCGTCGAACAGCGCCACCGTCACGCCCGAGGCGAGACGCGGGTCGTGCGCGTTCCCCACCGCGATGCCGGCGACGTCCGTGATCAGGTTGCGCGCCTGCGCCATGCGATTCCTCCGCGTGATCTCGCGCAATGCGCGCGACGCCCCCATCCTCCAGGCTCACACCCTGTATCACGCGGCATCACGACGCCGCGAGAGCACGTGCGGCGCGCTTTCCCGCAGGCCGCTTTTCGGACTACACGAAGAGCCATGATGGACGTCACGCTCTACGCCGCCCTGCTCGGGGGCCTCATCAGTTTCCTCTCGCCCTGCGTGCTGCCGCTGGTGCCGCCCTACATGTCGTATCTCGCGGGCGTCTCCGTCGAGGAGATGCAGAAGGAGGACGACTGGGCGGTGCGCCGTCGGGCGCTGCTCACCGCGCTCGTCTTTGTGGCGGGTTTCGCCACGGTGTTCACGGCGCTCGGCGCCACCGCCTCGCTCTTCGGGCAGCTCGTGCGCCAGTACATGGACGTGTTCGCGACGCTGGCGGGCGTGGTCATCATCGTCATGGGGCTGCATTTCCTCGGCGTCTTCCGCATCGCATTCCTCTATCGCGAGGCGCGCTTCCAGGGCGGCTCGTCGGCGGGGCTCGGCGGCGCCTACGTGATGGGGCTCGCCTTCGCCTTCGGCTGGACGCCCTGCATCGGCCCGATCCTCGCGGCGATCCTCGCGGTCGCCGGATCGGAGGCGAGCGTGGGGCGCGGCGCCCTGCTGCTCGCGGTCTATTCCGCCGGGCTCGGCATCCCCTTCATCCTCGCGGCCTTCGCGATGAAGCCGTTCGTGGCCTTCCTCAAGCGGATGAAGTCGCGCTTCGCCTACGTCGAGAAGGCCATGGGCGCGCTCCTGGTGCTGACCGGCGTCGCCTTCCTCACCGGCGGTATCCAGACGGCCTCGTTCTGGCTGCTGGAGACCTTCCCGGCGCTCGCGACGCTGGGGTGAGGCGGCGATTGCGTAACGTTGACTAGCGCGCCTTCACAGCACGATGTTCTCGTCGAAATTGTCCGGCGAGATCGCCAGCAGGAATTCCACCGCGATCCCGTTCTGGAAATGGCGTACCACCCGCGCCGGGGTCGACCCGACGAGGAGCCCCGCGCCGATGGCGGGGCGCTTGTCCATCGCGATGCCCGCGCCCGAGATCGAGACGTCGATGAGGCTCGCTTCCAGCGTGATGCCCTCGTCGAGCTTGAGCACCACGCGCTTCTGGATCGGCGTGATGCGCTCGTGACGGCGATCCTCGGGCAGCCCGAGCTCGTGGCGGTTGGCGAGCCAGGTGAGCTGGGAGGCGAGCTTGTCGCGCTTGCGTGCGGTCGCGGTGATGGCGATCGCGAAGCCCTTGTCGGTGTGGCGCGCGATCGTGCCCTCGACGCGGCCGATGTGCTCGAAATAGCAGACGACGCGCTCGCCGATCAGCCCGCGCACCGGCGCGATCAGCGCCACGCCGCCCGGCGAGAAATCGACGCTCTGGCAGGGATATTCCTGCCGGTTGGGGAGCATGTAACGGCCGAGCAGGACGACCTTGACGCGTGCGTGGAGGCGCCGGTCCGAACGGCGCAGCGGCGTGGCCGCTTCCTTCAGCAGCGTCGATGGCGAAGCGGTCATCGCAGCGGGGGTCCTCGGCGGTCGATCGTGCGCGAGGACCGTAGCGCTGCTTGGTTAAGACCCGCTTTCCAGGGGAGACCCTCCGGACGGTCGGTGCCGCCGGTCGCCCATCCGGGGTTTCAGGGGCAGGGCACTCGGGCCCGCCCGCCTTCATGCACGACGAAGCGACGCCGGCGCTCCACCGCATCGAGGGGAGGGCGCACCTCCTCCAGCGGCCGGCCGGACGGCCAGACGACCCGCATCGAGACGGTGGTCAGCGCGGTCACGGGGTGGAAGCCGATCCAGGTCGGGACGATGCGCGCCGACAGGCAGCCGAGCGCGCGCGCGTTGGTGCGCCCGCGGTGGCGCAGGGGCAGGATCACGAGCTCGAGGTCGACGGTCTCGCCCTCGTTCGTCGCGCCGACGAGGCCGCTGACGATCCCCGCCGTCTCGTCGACGACGATGTCGAGGTTGCGCCGCACGTCGTGGCGGGCGCGCTCCGGCCACAGCTCGACGAGGCGCGTGTCGCGCAGCTCGCGGCCGAAGAGGGCGCACATGCGGGTGCCGGCCAGGCGGAAATGCGCCTCGCGGCCCTCGTCGAGCTCCAGGATGAAGGCGTCGGCGAGGACGTGGCGGATCTCGCCGGGCTCGATCTCTCCGCGCTCCGGCGCCGCGCGCTCGCCGCGCAGGGCGTCCCAGTAGGAAAACAGCATCCGTGTCGCCGGGTGCTTCATGCAGGGTCTCCAAGCCTCTCGCGCGGGTCTCGCAAAGGTCTCGCAAAGGATTCGCTCGTGCCGCGGCGGCGCGTCGGCGCCTCGTTTCGCGACGCACCGATGCGGTCCGACCGTTGTCGACGAGTCGCGACGCGAAGGCCATGCCCCGCAGGGCAGGGAGCGGCTGAAAGGTTCGGTTAACCTTAACGGAAGCTTACACCGCGCGGGAGCTTGCCCGCGAGGTGGGCATCGTGCACGCTCGCAGTGCTTCTGGACTTTCGCTTCGACGGGGAGGCCGGGACGAGACAGGCGCCGGGAAGAGCGCTGGACAGACCGACGTTTCGAGCCTCGAGACGAAAACGGGGGAGGGCGCAGAGCCCTCCCCCGATTTCGTTCGTCCACCGGCGCGCGCCGCGGCTCACCGCATCTCGTGGTCGTGCCGCCCGTCGAGCTGGACCTCCGCGCTCGGCTGCCACTCCGACGGCACCGCGCGGGTGCGCGCGACGTCCGGCGACACCGCCTCCGCGACGAGGGCCGCGAGCGCCTCGTCGAGGCCCATGCTGGTCTGCGCCTGCGAGCCGAGCCGGCGCACGTTGACGGTGCGCTCGGCGGACTCCCGCCTGCCCACGACGAGGATCACCGGGATCTTTGCGTGCGAATGCTCGCGCACCTTGTAGGTGATCTTCTCGTTGCGCGTGTCGGCCACGACGCGCAGGCCCGCGCGCTTGGCCGCGGCCGCGACCTGCAGCGCGTACTCGTCCGCCTCGGAGGTGATCGTGCACACGACGACCTGCTGCGGCGCGAGCCAGAGCGGGAAGTGCCCGGCATAATGCTCGATCAGGATGCCGAGGAAGCGCTCCATCGAGCCGCAGATGGCGCGGTGCACCATGACGGGCATCTTCTTCGTGCCGTCGGCATCGACGTAGAAGGCGCCGAAGCGCTCCGGCAGGTTGAAGTCCACCTGCGTCGTGCCGCACTGCCAGTCGCGCCCGATGGCGTCGCGCAGGACGTACTCGAACTTCGGCCCGTAGAACGCGCCTTCGCCCGGGTTGATCTCCGTCCTGATGCGGTTGCTCGAGGCCTGGATCGTCTCGAGCACGCGCGACATGACCGCTTCGGCGTGATCCCACACCGCATCCGAGCCCACGCGCTTCTCCGGGCGCGTGGAGAGCTTCACGACGATCTCCTCGAAGCCGAAGTCGGCGTAGGTCGAGAGGATCAGGTCGTTGATCTTCAGGCACTCGTCGGCGAGCTGCTCCTCCGTGCAGAACACGTGCGCGTCGTCCTGCGTGAAGCCGCGCACCCGCATCAGCCCGTGCATGGCGCCGGACGGCTCGTAGCGGTGCACGACGCCGAATTCCGCAAGACGCAGAGGAAGATCGCGGTAGGACTTCAGACCGTGCTTGAAGATCTGCACGTGTCCCGGGCAGTTCATCGGCTTCAGGGCGAACCAACGCTTGTCCTCGGCCTCGTCGCCCGCGGACTGCGCCGCGAACATGTTCTCGCGGTACCAGCCCCAGTGCCCGGAGGTCTCCCACAGCGACTTGTCGAGGATCTGCGGCGCGTTCACCTCGTCGTAGTCGCCCTCGAGCCGCCGGCGCATGTAGGACACGAGGCTCTGGAACAGGCTCCAGCCCTTCGGATGCCAGAACACGACGCCGGGGCCCTCCTCCTGGAAGTGGAACAGGTCCATCTCGCGTCCCAGCCGGCGATGATCGCGCTTCTCCGCCTCCTCGAGCTGGTGGAGGTAGAGGTCGAGGTCTTCCTTGGTGGCCCAGGCGGTGCCGTAGATGCGCGTCAGCATCGGGTTGTTGGAATCACCCCGCCAATAGGCGCCGGCCACCTTCATCAGCTTGAAGGCGTCGCCGACCCGGCCCGTCGAGGGCATGTGCGGGCCGCGGCAGAGGTCGAACCAGTCCCCCTGATGGTAGATCTTCAGGTCCTGGTCGGCGGGGATCGCCTCGACGAGCTCGACCTTGAAGCTCTCGCCCTTGCCCGCGAACACCTCCTTCGCGCGATCGCGCGACCAGACCTCCTTGGTGAACGGCCGGTCGGCCTTGATCAGCTCGCGCATCTTCGCCTCGATCGCGGCGAAGTCGTCGGGGGTGAACGGCTCCTCGCGGGCGAAGTCGTAGTAGAATCCGTTGTCGATCACCGGCCCGATCGTCACCTGCGTGCCCGGGAAGAGCGTCTGCACGGCCTCGGCGAGCACGTGCGCGCAATCGTGGCGGATGAGCTCCAGCGCGCGCGGGTCCTCGCGCGTGACGAACTCGATCCGGGCATCGGCACGGATCTCGTCGGAGAGATCGCGCAGCTCGCCGTCGATCGTCATCGCGACCGCCTTCTTGGCGAGCGACTTGGCGATCGACTCGGCCACCGCGCGGCCGGACGTCGCGTCCGGGTACTCGCGCTGCGCGCCGTCGGGGAAGGTGAGGGTGATCATGGTGCGGGGCTCCTTGCTCACTCCTGCGAACGAGGCAGGTAAGCGGGATGGACGGCTCGCGGGATGCTCAGCTGCGGGCCGCGCCGCCGTCGTCTGGCGCGCCCTCGCTCGCGGGGGGCCCGTTCACGCCCCGCCAGCGGCCGAAGGCCCAGGGTCTATACCACCGACCCTGCGCGGGCAATGCATCGGGAACGTTGTCGATGCCGTGGGTGCCGAACGGGCCGCAGCGGCAGATCCGGGCGACGCCCATCCAGCCGCCGGCCCACAGCCCGTACCGGCCGATCGCCTCGGACGTGTAGTCCGAGCACGACGGCAGATGCCGGCACTGCCGCCCCATCAGCCCCGACAGCGTGAGCTGATAGCCGCGGATCGCGCCGCGCGCCGCGACGCGCGGCGCGCGCTTCGCGGCGTCGAACAGGGTGTCGAGATCCGGCCGGGCGGAGGGGCGTTTCATGGCGCTGAGATGGGGGGCATCGCGCGCCCGCGCAATCGCTCGCGAGGGTGAACGAAGCATTCAGGCCGCGTTCAGCGCGCGGCTCCTATGAAACCCTTCACGACGACACCGGTTCGGACATCATCGACCGGAACAGAGCACCGTGAACCCGTGCCGGCCGCACCCCGTCTTCCCGCGCCCCCCGTCGCAGCGCGATGACGCCGCCCCGGTACCGAGAGGAGCAAGCCATGCCTGCCAACACGTTCCTGAAGCGCCTCGGCCTGACCGCCGCCGCCGTCCTGGTCAGCGGCGCCGCCTTCGCCTATCCCGCCGAGGTCTCCCGCGACCTGAACCTGCGCGCCGGCCCCGGCACCAACTTCCAGGTCATCGCCACCATGCCCGGCGGCGTCGTGGTCGACGTCGAGGGCTGCCGCGGCAGCTGGTGCCGCGTCGACTATCGCGGTCGCTCCGGCTGGGCGAGCGCGCGCTATCTCGGCCAGCCGAGCGTCCGGCGCGCCCCGCCGGCGCACGCGCCGGCCTACGGCCATCGCGAGCGGGTGCGGCCCGCCCCGGGCATCACCTTCGAGTTCGGCTTCGGACCCGGCCGCGAGCGCTACGACGAGCGTTTCGATCGCCGCCGCGGACACGTGCGTGGCGACCGATACGGCGGCGGCGGGCGCGTCATCTCCCGTGAGGACCGGAACGGGGACGGCTACTTCGAGACGATCCGCATCCGCCGCCCGGACGGCTCGGTCGTCATCCGTCGCGACCTGAACGGCGACGGTCTCTTCGACGACGTCGTGCGTCGTTACTGACCGAGCCGGCAACGGCGCGTTCACCCGCACGCGCTAGGCAGGGACGGCCCGGATCGCCCGATCCGGGCCGTTCTCGCACGTGGGAGGGCGAGAGAGATGCCAGAGAGCCTCGCCGCTCTTCTCGGCCCGCATACGGATCCCGGCACCGCCGCGCTCGCGACGCTCGCCGTGCTCGGCGGGGTCTTGGCGCTGCTCGCCCTCGCCGGCGGGAGCATCCTCGCGGCCGTCGTGAAGCGGATCGTGCTCGTCGTCGTCGCGGCCGGCGTGTCGCTCGGCGGGTTCCTGATGCTGCGCGACGGCGAGAGCGCGGCGCTGCTCGGCGATCTCGCCGGGCGGGTCGCCCCGACGTTCTCCGAGATCGGCGTCGCGACCCGCGCCGCACCCGCCCCGGAGCCGCCGCGAGTGGGGCTCGGCCCGCGCGAGGTGGCGGCCTACATGGAGCGCGGCGCCTTCGCGTTGGCGGGCCGCGCCAACGGCACGCCGATGGACTTCGTCTTCGACACCGGCGCCACGGCGGTCGTGCTCACCGCCGAGAACGCCGCGCGCATCGGCTGGCCGGCGAACCGGCTCGCCTACACGGTGCGCGTCTCCACCGCCAACGGCAGCACCACGGCGGCGCCGATCACGCTGGACCGCCTCGCCATCGGGGGCATCGAGGTCCGCGACGTGCGCGCCTTCGTGGCGCAGCCGGGCGACCTGCACGAGAACCTGCTCGGCATGACCTTCCTCTCGCGGCTCGCGTCCTACGAGGTGCGGGGGGACAGGCTGCTGCTGCGGGGGTGGTGATCGTCCGCGCCGCCCGCGACTCGGATCCTCCCCGGAGGCGAGGAATCCGTGCGGAGCACGGGCGGTGGGGCCGTTCGACCGTGCTGGTGAGGCGGCCCGCCGCCCGCCCCACCCTCCGGCCTCCGTCCCCCCCGGGGGGAGGAAGCGGGCCGCGCGTCGATGCCTTCCGCCCCGCACGCACACGGACGGTAGCGCCATCCGCCCGCCCCGCGGTAGATTGACCCCATGCCCGACCTCTTCTCCCCCGCCGGCCCCGCGCCGGACGCCGATCTCGCCCGCCCGCTCGCCGACCGGCTGCGGCCCAAGGCCCTCGCCGAGGTGGTGGGTCAGGACCACCTCGTCGGGCCCGACGGGGCGCTCACCCGGCTGATCGCCTCGGGCTCGCTCGGCTCGCTCGTGTTCTGGGGGCCGCCGGGGACGGGCAAGACCACGGTGGCGCGGCTGCTCGCCGGGGAGACCGCGCTCGACTTCGTGCAGATCTCGGCGATCTTCTCGGGCGTCGCCGACCTGAAGAAGGTCTTCGAGGCCGCGCGGCAGCGGCGCGCCATGGGGCGGGGCATGCTGCTCTTCGTCGACGAGATCCACCGCTTCAACCGCGCGCAGCTCGACGCCTTCCTGCCGGTGATGGAGGACGGCACGATCACCCTCGTCGGCGCGACGACGGAGAACCCCTCCTTCGAGCTGAACGCCGCGCTCCTCTCCCGCGCCCGCGTGCTGACCTTCCGCTCCCTCGACGAGACCGCGATCGAGCGGCTCCTCGCCCGCGCGGAGGAGGCGCAGGGGAGGGCTTTGCCCCTCGACGCCGATGCCCGCGCGGCCCTCGCGCGCATGGCCGACGGCGACGGGCGCGCCGCGCTCACGCTCGCCGAGGAGGTCTGGCGCTCGGCGCGCGAGGGGGAGGTGTTCGATACGAAGACGCTCGTCGAGATCGTCCAGCGCCGCGCGCCGCTCTACGACAAGGGGCAGGAGGGCCACTACAACCTGATCAGCGCGCTCCACAAGACCGTGCGCGGCTCGGACCCCGACGCGGCGCTCTACTACCTCGCCCGCATGCTCGACGCCGGGGAGGACCGGCTGTTCATCGCGCGCCGCCTCGTGCGCATGGCGGTGGAGGACATCGGGCTCGCCGACCCGCAGGCACTCGCGGTCGCCAACGCCGCCAAGGACGCGTTCGACTTCCTCGGCTCGCCGGAGGGCGAGCTCGCGCTGGCGCAGGCCACCGTCTATCTCGCCACGGCGCCGAAATCGAACGCGGTCTACGGGGCCTGGAAGGCGGCGATGCGGGCGGCGAAGGAGCACGGCTCGCTCATGCCGCCGAAGACCATCCTCAACGCGCCGACGAAGCTCATGAAGAGCGAGGGATACGGCGCTGGCTACGCCTACGACCACGACGCGCCCGACGCCTTCTCCGGCCAGGACTACTGGCCCGAGACGCTCGGCCGCCAGCGCTTCTACGAGCCGGTGGACCGCGGCTTCGAGCGCGAGGTGAGGAAGCGGCTCGACTGGTGGGAGAAGCTCAGGCGGGAGCGGCGGGGCGGGTCCGGCTAGCGCTCCGCATCCGCCTCGCCGCCGTCGCCCTCCTCGTCGTCCCGCCTCTCAGCCAGCGCCGCCAGCCGCTCCAGCGCGCCCTGCAGGATGTAGGCGGCGGCCACCTTGTCGACGACCTCGCCGCGGCGGGCGCGGGACGCGTCGGCCTCGATCAGCATCCGGGTGACGGCCACCGTCGAGAGCCGCTCGTCCCAGGGCACGATGGGGCAGGGGACCAGGGGAGCGAGGTTGCGCATGAAGGCGCGCGTCGCCTGCACCCGCGGCCCGGCGCTGCCGTCCATGTTGAGCGGCAGGCCGACCACGATCGCGGCGACCTCGTGGGTGGCGACGAGGGCCGCGAGGCGCGCGGCGTCGGGCCCGAACTTCGAGCGGCGGATGGTCTCGAGCGGGCTCGCGATGCGCCGATCCGGATCGGAGAGCGCGAGCCCGATGGTCTTCGTGCCGAGGTCGACCCCGATCAGCCGCCCGCGCGGCGGCAGGGTCGCGGCGAGCGTCTCCAACTCCGCGCTCATGCGCTATCGTCTCGATCGCGAATCATGTCCGTGGTCCGGGTCGGCGGGACGGAGCCTCCGCCGCGCGGGCGCGTTCATAGGGCAAACGACGAGGGAGCGCGACCCATGAAGATCACCTGGTTCGGACATTCCGCCTTCCGGCTCGAGTTCGGCGACGCCGTCGTGCTGATCGACCCGTTCCTCTCGGGCAATCCCGCCTTCGAGGGCGACCTCGGCGAGGCGACCAAGGGCACGACCCACGTGCTCCTCACCCATGCCCACGGCGACCACGTCGGCGACACCGTCGCCATCGCGAAGGAGACCGGCGCCAAGGTCGTCACCAACTACGATCTATGCATGTACCTCGCGGGACAGGGCGTCGAGCGCTTCGACCCGATGAACACCGGCGGCACGGTGGACGAGGGCGGCTTCACCGTCACGATGGTGCGGGCGGACCACTCCGCCGGCCTCGTCGAGCAGGGCGTCGGCTTCCCGCTGGGCAACGCAAACGGGCTGATCGTGAAGGCGCCGGGCCAGCCGACGGTCTACCACATGGGCGACACCGACATCTTCTCCGACATGGCGCTGATCGCCGAGCTGCACCGGCCCGACGTGGTCCTGGTGCCGATCGGCGATCGCTTCACCATGGGCGCCGAGGTCGCGGCGCTGGCGATGAAGCGCTTCCTCCCGGATGCGAAGACGGCGATTCCCTGCCACTACGGGACGTTTCCGTTGATCGCGCCCACCGCCGACGGCTTCGTCGCCGCGATGCAGGGCGCGGCGACGCAGGTCGTGGTGCCGCACAAGGGCATGCCGGTTCGCATCGAGGGATGAACCCGCGTTAACCATGTTCCCGTGCCGGGCTGGCACGGGACGCGGCGGTCTGGCAGGGTCCCGCGTTAAGGATCGCTTAACCACGCCGCCGAGGCCGCCTTGCCCGAGACGATCGTCCTCACGCCGAAGGTCGCGCGCCGCGCCGTGCCGGCGACGGACACGATCCTGCCGGTGCTCGAGCTCGATGCGAGCCGACGGGTCCCGCGCCGCGCTGTGCCGGCCGCGGTGATCTCCGCCGCCGACCTGGCGGGCCCGCGCCGGCGCGCGCTGCGGCGCCCCGTGCCGATCGCGCCGACGGTGCCGATGGGCCGGGAGCCGGACGGGCGCGCGGACCTCGCACGACGCCTGCGCGCCGCCGTCTCAGACAGCCGCATCCGGATCGCGGTGCTCACCGCGATCCTCGTCGTCCTCGCGCTGCACGTGCTCGGCCCCCCGGCGCTGCCGCGGGTGACCCGCGACGCGATCGAGGCGCCGTTCCCGCCGCCGGGGCACGCCATCGCCTTCGTCGTCCCGGCGGCAGGCTGAGCGCGTCCCGAGGACCTGTCGCGATTCTTCAAGACGGGGGCGGCGCGCCGGGGGCAGGGTGGCGGCGCCTTACCGGATGGAGATCACGATGAAGCTCAGGTACACGATCCTCTACGTCGAGGACGTCCCCGCCACGCTCGCCTTCTACGAGCGCGCCTTCGGCCTCGCGCGGGGCATGCTGCACCCGTCGAACGACTACGGCGAGCTCGCCACCGGCGAGACCACGCTGTCCTTCTCGTCCCGGCGCCTGATGCGCAGCCTCGGCAAGGACCCGGCCGCCCCCGACCCCGCGCGCCCGACCTTCGAGATCGCCTTCGAGACCGACGACGTGGAGGGCGCCTATGCCCGCGCGGTCGCGGCGGGCGCGACGCCGAAGCAGGACCCGCGGCTGGAGGAATGGGGGCAGACGACGTCCTACGTGGCGGATCCGGACGGGTATCTGGTGGAGATCTGCTCGGCGGTCCCGGCCTGACCCCTCTCACCCATACCCCGTCGCCAGCACCATCCCCGCCACCCACTCGTCGCGCACGAGCCGGCCCGGCGTCGTGCCGAGCCAGCGGGCGAGCTCGCGGGTGAGGTGGGGCTGGTCGGCGTAGCCGGCGGCGAAGGCGGCCTCGGCCGGCGGGGTGCCCGCGAGAAGCGCGCGGGCGGCGCGGCGGGCGCGGGCGAGGCGGCGCCAGAAGTCGGGGGAGCGTCCGGTCTCGTCTCGGACGAGCCGCTGGAGCGTGCGCGGCGCGACCCCCGCCCGCGCGGCGGCGGCGGCGACGTCGCGGGCCTCGGCGAGGCAGGCCAGCGCCTCCTCCAGCCGCGGCGCGCGCGGCGCGATCTCCGGCAGGCGGGCGAGGATGGCGGCGGTGTCCTCGATCTCGGCGGCGGGGACGGCCGCGAGCGCGGCGGCGTCGATCCGCCGTCCCGGCGCGAGCCGGAAGCCGGCGAGCCGCTCGCCGGGCGCGAGGCGCACCCGCGTCGGCGTGTCCATCAGCGCCGAGACGCGCAGTTCCGGCGCCGCGCCCGGGCGTCGGGCGAGGATCAGGTCGACGCAGCCGTCCGGCAGCACGAGCGCCTCGCGCCGGGCCCCGGCGCCCGCCACCCAGCTCCCGATCACCCCGCCGCTCCCGCCCATGGTTGCCCCCCGCGTCGCGCCGATGATATAGCCGGCGCGACCCGCCCTCCAGCCCGGCTTGGAACAGACATGTCCGTCGACACCGACACCGTGAGGCGCATCGCGCGCCTGGCCCGCATCCGCGTGACCGACGAAGACGTGCCGCATCTCCAGGGCGAGCTCAACGCCATCCTCGCCTTCGTCGAGCAGCTCTCGGAGGTGAACGTCGAGGGCGTCGAGCCGATGACCTCGGTCACGCCGATGCGCATCAAGACCCGCGAGGACGGCGTCGCCGACGGCGACAAGGCCGACGACATCGTCGCCAACGCCCCTGAGACCGAGGACCATTTCTTCATGGTTCCCAAGGTCGTCGAGTAATCCGCTCCGCCGCCGTCGCAGCCAGTCGCACCAGGGGCACGCCCGTGACCGATCTCACCGACCTCACCCTCGCCGAGGCCCGCGAGGGACTCGCGAAGAAGTCCTTCTCCGCGCGCGAACTGACGCAGGCGCATCTCGACGCCGTGGCGAAGGCGCGCGCGCTCAACGCCTACGTGCTCGAGACGCCCGAGACGGCGCTCGCCATGGCCGACGCCTCCGACGCGCGCCTGGCGAAGGGCGAGGGCGGGCCGCTCGAGGGCCTGCCGATCGGGGTGAAGGACCTGTTCTGCACCGAAGGCGTGCGCGCGACCGCCTGCTCCAGGATCCTCGACGACTTCACGCCTCGCTACGAATCGACCGTGACCGCCAACCTCTGGCGGGCGGGCGCGGTGATGCTGGGCAAGATCAATTGCGACGAGTTCGCCATGGGCTCGTCGAACGAGACGAGCGCCTTCGGTCCCGTCGTGTCGCCCTGGCGCCGCGCCGGCTCGGACGCGAAGCTCGTCCCCGGCGGCTCGTCGGGCGGCTCGGCGGCGGCGGTGTCGGCGCGCCTCGCCCTCGCGGCGACGGCGACGGACACCGGCGGCTCGATCCGCCAGCCCGCCGCCTTCACGGGAACGGTGGGCATCAAGCCGACCTACGGGCGCTGCTCGCGCTGGGGCATCGTCGCGTTCGCCTCCTCGCTCGACCAGGCGGGGCCGATCGCGAAGAGCGTCGAGGACGCGGCGATGATGCTCCAGGCCATGGCCGGCCCGGACGCCAGGGACACGACCTGCGCCGACCTCCCGGTCCCGGACTACCGCGCCGCCGTCTCGCGGGGGGTGAAGGGGCTCAAGATCGGCATCCCGAAGGAATACCGCGTCGACGGCATGCCCGCCGAGATCGAGGCGCTCTGGCGGCAGGGGCAGGACTGGCTGCGCGCGGCGGGCGCCGAGGTCGTGGAGATCTCGCTGCCGCACACCAAGTACGCTCTCCCGGCCTACTACATCGTCGCGCCGGCGGAAGCCTCCTCCAACCTCGCGCGCTACGACGGCGTGCGCTACGGCCTGCGCGTTCCCGGTCGCGACATCACCGACATGTACGAGCAGACCCGCGCCGAGGGCTTCGGCCGCGAGGTGAAGCGGCGCATCATGATCGGCACCTACGTGCTCTCGGCGGGCTACTACGACGCCTACTACCTGCGCGCCCAGAAGATCCGCACGCTGATCAAGCGCGACTTCGAGGAGGCCTACGCGGCGGGCGTCGACGCCATCCTCACCCCCGCGACGCCGTCGGCCGCCTTCGGCATCGGCGAGAAGGGCTCGGGCGACCCCGTCGAGATGTACTTGAACGACATCTTCACGGTCACCGTGAACATGGCGGGCCTGCCGGGTATCTCCGTTCCGGCCGGCTTCGACGCGCAGGGCCTGCCGCTCGGCCTCCAGCTGATCGGCCGCGCCTTCGACGAGGAGACCCTCTTCGCCACGGGTCGGGTGATCGAGGATGCGGCCGGACGCGTGACCTATCCGCAGCCCTGGTGGGGGTGAGCGCCGGGCTCGAGGTCGCGCTCGCCGAGGCGGTGGCGACCGTCTTCTGGATCGGGCACGCCGGGCCGGCGCGCGTCGCCCTCGCGGTGCTGGCGACGGCACCGCTGCTGTGGTGGGCACAGCGCCTCTCCGTCGCCGCGCGCGCGACGATCGGCGTCGTTCTGCTCGCCCTCGGCCTGTGGGCGAGCGCGACCTGGGGGGAGGCGACGGGGCTTTCCGACGACGGGCGGATCGTGATCGACGAGGTCGTGGGCGCGGCCCTCGTCCTGTTCGCGCTGCGGCCGAAGCGTCTTTCCGTGGCCGCGTTCCTGCTCGTGGCCTACGTGACGATCGATCGGATCAAGCCCTGGCCGGTGGACCGCATCGAGGCGATCCCCGGCGCGATCGGCGTCATGGCCGACGACCTCGCGGCGGCGGCGATCCTGATCGTCGCGGCCATGCTCGTGCGCGCGCTTCTGCGGCGCCTCGCATGATGGCGCGAGGGCGCTCAGCCTGCTAGGACGCGGGCGCGTTCGCGTCCCCCTTCGAGGAGCCTCCCGCCGTGGAAACCCCGTCCGTCGCCGCCGCCGTCTGGCTCATGGCCGCCTTCGACCCGATCCTGATCGTGGTCGCGGCGTATTTCGGCTGGAAGGCGGATCAGGCGGGCAAGCTCGTCGTCGCGGTGATCGCCGCACTGACGGCGGCGGTCCTCGCCGCCTGGGCGATCACGAGCCTCGGCCTCCCCTGGATCGCCCCCGTCGGCGGCGACCACCCCTCGCTGCTGCCGGTGCGCACGGTGGCGGCGCTGGTCTGGTCGAGCGCGGCCTACGGGATCCGGCGGATGCGGGCGGGCTGAGGCCGAGGATGATCGCCGGCACCTCCCCCGGGTGGGGGCGGTGTACCTGCGGGCCGGGTGGGCGCCGGCTCAAGGGGCGCGGGGAGTGAGCCTGTGGATCATGCCCTCGTCCACGGCGGCGTAGAGGCTGCCGTCGGGGCCGAGCACCACGGAACGGAACCGGCCCGCCTCCATCGGCAGCGTCATCTCGGTGACGTCCACGACGGAGGTGCCCGCCTCGTCGAGCGTGATCACGTCGATGCGCTGGCCGATCGGCGTGCCGCCGAAGCCGATGCCCATGATGCCGACGACCAGGGCGTTCTCCCAGTCGCCCCACGCCTCGCCCTCGAGGAAGGCGGCGGCCGCGGTGCCCTGGGACCAGCCGTTGTTGTCCCAGATCGGCGGCATGGCGTCCGGGTAGGTCGCGAAGTCCGTCATCGGCATGAAGGCGGCGCGCTCGAAGCGGTTCATGCCCTCCATCTGGTCGGGCATGTAGCCGCAATAGTCGTCCGGGCAGTCGCCACGGCCGGCCATGTTCGGGCGCGGATCCCAGCCGCCGTTGCCGCCGTTCTCGAGCACGGTGATCTCGTCTGAATGCCAGGGGCCGTGCTCGGCGATGATCGCGACGCCGGTCACCGGGTGGAAGGCGATGCCCTGCACGTTGCGGTGCCCGTAGGTGTAGGTGCGCGGGTCGAAGCCCTCGGGCGGGGCGTTGCCGGGGGCGGCGTTCCCGTCGGTGTCGATGCGCAGGACCTTGGAGCCCATGATGGTGGGGCTCTGCGGAATCGTGCCGTCGTGGTTGTCACCGGTCGTGACGTAGAGATGGCCGTCCTGCGGGCCGAAGCGGATGCGCCCTCCGTTGTGGGTGCCCGTCCCGCCGAAGGGATGGTCGGTCGGTTGCGTCTTGAAGGGGATGTCGTCGACGATGTCGGTGCGGTCCGATACGCCGGCGAGGTCCGCGTCGACGGTGAGCCGCAGCACGCGGTTCGTCGGCGGGTCGGAGCGACGCGAGGCCGCGAAGACGTAAATGCGGCGGTTCTCCGCGAAGTCAGGATCGAGGGCGACGCCGTTCATGCCGGCCTGACCCTCGCAGAAGAGGTCGTCGGCCGTGGCCGCGTAGCCCTCGCCCTCCGGCATGCCGAGGAGCGCGTTCACCTCCCCGGAGGGCAGGCGCACGGACAGCCCCTCGCAGAACTCGGTGAAGAACATCGTGCCGTCCTCCAGGAACGCCATGTCCCAGGGGATGGCGAGCCCGTCGAGCACGACCTCGTGCCGGAGGCTCGTCGTGTTCATGCCGCTCTGCGCGAGGGCGGGGGAGCCGCAGGCGACGGCGCCTGCGATCAGGGCCGCGAGCGACGTCGCGGGGGCGGTGCGTGGCCGATGGCGCATGGTGTCCTCCCGATTGTCTCGTCGACTGACGCGCCCGGGTCGGCTCGGCGGTGACGTATCCTGCGTGGCGACGCCGATCCCGCGCACGCCCGGCGCGAAGGGGAGGAGGTAGGGCGGCCGTCGGCGGGGGAAATACCGGCCTCGACGTGGCGTGCTCGCTCACGGTGGAGGCGATGAGGGGGCCGAGGATCGCGACGGCGGCCCGGCGCGCCCATCGGGTGTTGCCCCAAAACCACAGCTTGAATCGGTTTTGCCAAAGCACTGCGGCCCGCCGTCGAAAACGACAGCGAGGATCTTGCCGCCAGAATGGGCATGCGGTACTATTCAGAACGTGGAGTTGCCGGCATGCAGCTCCACGTAGCCCGGATGCGGGCTCCCTTCTTGGGCGTTTCCTCCCTAGACTCAGGGCCGCTCCCGCGGCCCTTTTTTTGGCCACGGCGTGCGCCTTCGTCTCGGCGCAGGGAAGCTAGCCTAGCGTTTTTCCGGAATCAAGAGGCGCACGCGCGCTCGACGCCCCGAATCGCCTCAATTCGGCGCCGGCCCGGCGATCTCGTCTGCGATTCGCCGGGCGAGGGCGGCTCGCGCCTCCTCCGGCAGCGCCCGCCAGAGCGCCTGCGCCCGCGCGGCGTCGTCTCCGGCCTCCGCGATCAGGCCGGCGAGGGAGTTCCGGTCGAGCCCGCTCGCGGCGGGCGCGGCGGGGGCCGGCGCATGCTGCGAGGCGATCGGCGCGGCGCGCGGGACCGAAGGCGCGCCGGGCGCGTCGGCGCCGTCCTCGCGCACGGGCGAGAACCAGAAGATCGTCGCGATGACGGCGAGCGTGCGCACGAGCGGCATGACCATTCCCCGGCAGTCGCTCCCTCGATCGCCCCGCGCGGGTGAAGAGAGCGTTGCCGCGCGCCCCGCCGGTCGCGGACATGGTGAACGCCGCCGTGCGGGCGTGCGGGCATGGGACGCCGCGCCGGGCCGGCGTTAACCACGCGTTCGGCATACCGCCGACCCGTCCGGCGTCCGACCCGTTCGCCTTAGGTTTCGTTTAAGCGGGGGCTGCGACAGTCCCCGCCAACGAGGACAGGGAGCGGCGCAAGCGCCGTCGTGGGCGGACGTGTTCGGGTCCATCAGCGTTCGAGCGATAGAGGCGCGCCTGGGCGAGCTCGTGCACGAGCGGGTCCGCGGCGACTCGGCCGAGCGCGATCGGCACGCGCGGTTCATCGTCTCGCGCATCCTCATGGGCGCCGCCGCGCTCGTCTTCGCGCCGATCTACCTCGCCCTGCGCGGTCCCGCCTCGGTGCAGGAATACGTGGCCTTCCTCTTCCTCGCCTCGCCGCTCCTCGCCGGCGTGACGCTCGCCTGGACGGGGCGCCTCACGCTGGCGCACACCATCTCCGCCTCCGGCTTCGCCGGGCTGATCGTCTGCTTCGCCAACGCCTCGGGCGGCCTCGCCTCGGCGGCGACGATCTGGCTCGTCGCGGTGCCGCTGGAGGCGCTCGTCACCGGCTCGCGCAGGGCGGCGGTGAGCGCGACCATCGTCGCGACGCTCGCGGTCATCGCGCTCGCGGTGCTCGACGCCATGGGCGCGCCGCTGCACACGATTTCCTGGCCCGCCACGCTGTCGGCACCCATCTTCGCCCTCTTCGCCATCGCCCACGCCGGCTCGCTCGTGCTCGCGGTCTCCCGGGCGCGCGACGCCAGCTTCGACGCGATGCGCCGGCGCGACGCGCGCGACCGCTCGCTGCTGCAGGTCATCGACGATCTCGTCGTCTGGCACGACGCGCACGGCCACGTGCTCTCCGCCAGCGCGGCGGCGATGAAGCTCGTCGGCGCGCCCTCGGCCGCGCTCGAGGACCGCGGGCTGTTCTCGCGCGTCCACGTGCAGGACCGGCCGGCCTACCTCAAGGCGCTGAGCGACGCCGCCGCCGGCTCGGCCCCGGTCACCGCGCAATTCCGGCTGCACTACGGCGACGCGCTGGCCGGCGAGGCCGGGCGGGTGGTCTGGGCGGAGATGCGGGCCTACCGGGTCGAGACGGCGGACGACCGCGCCAAGGTCGTCTCGATCCTGCGCGACGTCACCGCCCAGAAGAGCCACGAGTGCGACCTCGAGCGCGCCCGCGCCGAGGCCGAGCGGGCGGGCGCGGTGAAGGCGCGCTTCCTCGCCACCGTCAGCCACGAGCTGCGCACGCCGCTCAACGCCATCATCGGCTTCTCGGAGATCCTCTCCACGGACACGATGGCCGGTGTCGGGCCCGAGCAGCGCCGCGGCTACGCGAAGATCATCCACGACTCGGGCCATCACCTGCTCGAGGTCGTCAACTCCCTCCTCGACATGTCGCAGATCGAGACCGGGAACTTCGAGTTCGCCCCCGCCCCCTTCGACGTGGCGCCCCTGGTCGAGGGCTGCATCGACCTGATGCGGCTCAAGGCGGAGGCCGCCGGCGTGCGCCTCGGGTTCGCCGTCGAGCCGGGCATGCCCGAACTCGTGGCGGATCGGCGCGCCTGCCGGCAGATCCTGATCAACCTCGTCTCGAACGCGGTGAAGTTCACGCCGGCGGGCGGTCGGGTCCAGGTGGCGGTCAGGCGCCGTGCCGGCATGATGGCGATCGTCGTTTCCGACACGGGCATCGGCGTGCCCGAGGCAGCGCTCGCCAAGCTCGGCGACCCGTTCTTCCAGGTTCACGCCGCCTACGACCGTCCCCACGAGGGCACCGGGCTCGGCCTGTCGGTCGTGCGCGGCCTCGTCGGCCTCCACGGTGGCACGCTCGCCATCGAGAGCGCGCCGGGCGAGGGCATGACTGTGACGGTCGAGCTGCCCCTGTTCGGGCGCTGCGCCAAGTCCGGCGACGAGGGCGGGCGTGCCGCCGCGCCGATCCCGATCACCGTCCGCTCCCGCGGGCGCAAGCCGATCGCCTCCGACGAGGCCGCGCCGGGGATCGCGAGACCCGACGACAACACCGACGACGAGGAGCTGAAGCGCAGTGCCTGAGGTCATGGCGGCCCGTTCCGGACGCGACATCACGACGAGGAGCGCGCCCGTGCGGCGGCGCGCGAGCGGCTTCGAGACGCGGGCGCGGCGCTCGCCGCTGGCGGAGGCGGCGCGGCGGATCCTCGCGCGGCCGGGCCGGCTGGTGGCCGGCGCGCTGTTCGCATCCGTCGCCGGGTACATCACGCTGAACGCGCTCGCGTTCCAGACGGCGCGCCACCCCGCGCCACTCTTCGCCGAGCCGTCCCGCATCGTCGCGGCCCCCGCGCCGCGCGCCGTCGCCGTTCCGCCGCCCGCGGCCGCGCCGGCACCGAGCCTCACCGTGGAGCTCGGCCCCGCGCCGCTGCCCCCGGCGCGTGCGCCGATCGCCGCTGCGCCCGCGCCGCCGCCCGCGCCGGCGTTCTCGCGCGACGACGACCCGATCGGGGCGCTCATCCGCGGCGGCGACACGACGACCACCGCCTCGCTGGGCGTACCCGCGCCGGACCTCCGCGTCGCGGCCGTGCAGGAAGCGCTCGTGGCGCTCGGCCACGGCCCGATGACGGTCGACGGCCTGTTCGGCCCCGCGACCCGCGCCGCGCTCGAGAGCTTCGAGCGTGCCGAGGGCCTGCCGGTGACGGGCGCGCTCGACGGCGCTACGCTGCGGGTCCTGGCGATGCGCTCGGGCGTGGAGATCGACTGATCGATCCGCGCCGCGGCTGGCGCCCACACTCGGCGGAAGGCCGGGAGAGCCCGGGGGATCGTATGCGCCTCACGTCGGACTTCGTCGTCTCCGCCCTGATCCGGCAGGCCGGGATCGAGGCCGTGCCCGCGGTGCTGCGCCGGCGCGGCGCCGCGGAGGCGGGGGCGATCTTCGTCAAGGTCGACCGGCTCGACGGCACCGCCGACCTCTACGGACCCGCGCCCCAGGCGCTCCTCGAGACGGAGGACGAGGGCGAGCGTCGGTTCGCCCCGGTGCTCGCGGGTGCGACGCCGCTCGACGTCGAGGAGCGGATGCGCAAGGAGATCCGCTTCGACCCGGATCTCTGGCTCGTCGAGATCGACGACCGTCTCGGCCGGCCCTTCGTGCCGCTCGCACGCGACACGCGCTGATCCGCGCACGACGAGGCCGGCGGTCCCGAAGGACCGCCGGCCGTATCGTCGTCGCTGCGTGCCGATCAATCGCCGAAGCGCATGTCGACCTGCTGGCCGCGCTCGATGCGGCGCGAATCGGGATAGCGGGTCTCGAGGTCGTCCATCTGCTCGATGTCGTCCTCGGTCACGCCGCGGATGAGGAGCTGGTCGCCCTGCATCGAGATGCGCTCGAGCGGGAAGGCCGCCTCGTCCTCGCCGATGCCGAGGAAGCCGCCGGTGCTGATCACCACGAGGAATTCCTCGTTGGGCGTCATCACGATGCGATCGACGTCGCCGATCTCCTCGCCACGGAAGTTGTACACCGTCTCGCCCTCCAGCTCGTCGATGGCGACCGGGCGGGTCTCGGCGGAGATGGCACCCGTGGCCTCGACCCGCTCGTTCGGATCGACGAGCCTCTCGCGGCTGAGCGCGGTGCGCTCCTGGTCGGCCTGCATGCCGGCCTGATCACGCTGGCGCTCCTCGCCGGCGCGCATCTGCGCCTGCTCGTCGCCCTGCATGCGCTCGTAGCGGACCGTCGGCTGCCCCTGCGCCTGCAGGAACTCGACCTGCGGCTCGCCGGTGCGCTCGAATGTCACCTCGGGACGGCCCTGGCTCGTCGCGACCTGTGCCTCGCCCTGGTCCTCGATGGTGACCTGGGCTTCCGACTGCTCGACCGCGACGGCGGCCTGCTGATCCGGCTGCTGAACGTTCACGGTCGGCTCGCCCTGGCGCACCATGACCTCGGGCTGGCCCTGGGCCACGTCGACCTGCGGATCGGGCATGCGCACGATGATCTCGGGCTGCGGCTGCTCGATCGTCACCCGCGGCGGCGCCTGGCGGACCAGGATCTGCGGGTTCTGCTGACGCACGGTGACTTCCGGCTCGGCCGGGTTCACCATCACCTGCGGCGTGGGCTGCTCGATGCGCAGGCGCGGCGCGGTACGCTCGACGGTGATCTCGGCACCCTCGGCCTGCGCCATCCGCTCGCGATCCTGGCTCATGCGACCCTCGGTCTCGCCTTCCATGGCGAGGACGAGCACCTGCTCGAGCTCGGCGGCCTGGAACGCGCCGCCCTCGGCCTCCGTCGCGGAGCGCAGCTGGGCGACCTCGTCGCGGGTGATGTCCTGGACATGGAGACCGCCGTCTCGCAGGACGATGGCCTGCGTCGGCAGCAGGCGGTTCTGCCCGCCCTGGACGGCGACGACGGCGTAGCTCTGGCCGGAGCGACCGATCACGATCTGCTCGACGGTTCCGATCCGCTCGCCATTGGCGCCGACGAGCGGCTGGCCGCGCATCTGCTGGGCGGTGACGCGGCCCTGCTGGCCCTGCGTCTGGCCCGTCTGGGCCTGTGTCGTCTGCTGCTGCTGGCCGGGCTGCTGGTTCTGCTGCGTCTGGGCCATGAGAGCTGCGGGCGCGAGGGCGGTAGACCCCACGAGCGCAGCGAGGAACATGCGTTTCATCGCTGGCATCCTTTCGTGTCTGCCGGGTTTGGCTGCCCCGGAAACACGTCACGACCGGATCGGTTCCTCGTTCCGATATGAATAGAGATGATTCCTAGAAGATTAGCTTCTTGTTTGCACAGGGTTCCGCTTAAGCTCAGTAAGATCAAAGCGAGGAAATCAATCTCAAAACGAAGCGTGACAACTCAGGAAGCGCGACTGTTATCGCGCTCTCGCTTGTCCGCTCGTGGTGCGAAAACTCGGCTGAAGCGGGACCGGTGGCGTGCGTCGGCACCGAGCACGGGAACATGCGCGCCGGCGCTCCCCTGCGCCCCGATCCGCACGCCGTGTACCGCCTCGACGATCCGTGCCGCGACCGAGCGCGGCACGCCGCGCACGAGACCGACCAGCCGATGGACGATCGCCACGGAGCGGGCGATTGCGGGGTCGAGCGTGAGGAAGACGCGGATCGTCTCCTCCTCGCCGAGCCCGGCCGCGCGCAGCGCAAGCGCGAGGAGATCGTGTCGCGCCGGCTCGTGGAAGCGCCAGTCCGGCGCGGTCTCGAGCGCGAGCGCGGCGGCGAGGGCGGAGCCGAAGCCCGGGCGATCGCCCCGGTCGGCCGCGGCGACGAGCGCGGCGACGGCCTCCGCCGACGGACGCGGGCGCATCGCCGGGTGCGCGTGCGGACGCGGCGCGGCGGCGAGGCGCACGAGGAGGCGCGTGCGCATCGGCTCGTCGGCTCGCGCGTAGAGGCTCGCGGCATCGTCCGCCGGGAGGTCGTCGCGCGCGAGTAGCGCGCGGGCGAGGCGGGTGCGGTCGTCGTGGTCGCGTGCCCGGTCGACGAGCGTCGCGAGCGCGTGGCCGCCGAGCGGTGCGTGCGGGTTCTCGGCCAGCGCCAGGTCGACGGCGGGGCCGTCGCGCGCGACGAGGCGGGCGACCGCGTCGGGGGAGAGGTCGTCGCCGCGCGCGCGGGCGAGCGCCGGGAGGGGTGCGATCGGGTCGGCCTGCGCGCCGCCGTCGGATTCTGGATCGGGCGCGTCCGGCGCCAGCGCCGCGACGAGCCGCGCCGCCTCGCCTCCGCACGCGGCGAGCGCCCGGAGCACCGCGTCGGGCGTCTCGGGGAGCGCGACGACACGGCGCGCCACGTGCGCGGCGGTGTCGTGGTCCGCCCTCGGCAGGAGCCGGGTCGCCAGCTCCGCGAACGCCGCCGCCTCGTCGGCCCGCCGCCGCGACGTCGCGAACAGGTCCGCCTGGACCCGCAGGAGCACCGGCGCGATCGCGCCGCCGTCGCGCGCGAGCGCGGAGAGCCGGGCGAGATCCTCGTCGAGGGGCGGGGGCGGCGGGGTCATGCGGGCGATCGGCGCGAGGGCGAGATCCGTCGGATACGCGAGATCGCGTAAAGGGCGCGTTAACCGTGGCGCCCCTCCGCAGCGGCGCGTCGGGAGCGCCATTCGGCGCGCACCTGCGCGTCGCTCTCGGCGTCGATGCGGGCGGCGCGCAGGGCGGCGAAGTCCTCCGGGGGCAGGAGACGACCGAGCGCCCACACCGCCATCCCGCGGACCAGCGGCGCGGCGTCGTCGAGCCGCTCGCGGGCGACGGCGGCCAGCGCCGGCTCCCCGCTGTTGCCGACGGCGATCATGACGTTGCGCACGAAGCGGTCGCGCCCCGTCCGCTTGATCGGCGTGCCGGCGAAGAGCGCGCGGAAGGCGGCGTCGTCGAGGCGGGCGAGATCGGCGAGCGGCAGCGCCGCGAGGTCGCGGCGGGCGGCGAGCTTGCGCTCGCGCGCCGCGTGGGCGAACTTGTTCCAGGGGCACACCGCGAGGCAATCGTCGCAGCCGTAGACGCGGTTGCCGATGCCCTCCCGCAGGTCCGCCGGGATCGGCCCCGCGTGCTCGATCGTCAGGTAGGAGATGCAGCGGCGCGAATCGAGCACCCAGGGCGCGGGGAAGGCGTTCGTCGGGCAGGCGTCGAGGCAGCGGCGACAGGAGCCGCAATGGTCGCCCTCCGGCGCGTCGACCGGAAGCTCGACGGTGGTGAAGATCGCCCCCAGGAAGAGCCAATTGCCGAGCACGCGCGAGATCAGCACCGTGTGCTTGCCCTGCCAGCCGAGCCCCGCGGCCTGCGCGAGCGGCTTCTCCATGACGGGTGCCGTGTCGACGAAGACCTTGACCTCCGCGCCGCCCCGCGAGGCCAGCACTCCGGCGAGCTCCTTGAGCCGCCCCTTGATCACGTCGTGGTAGTCGCGCCCCTGCGCGTAGACCGAGATCGCCGCGCTCGTGCGCCGGCGAACCGCCTCCAGCGGGTCCTCGTCGGGCCCGTAGTTCATGCCGAGCATGACGATGGACCGCACCTGCGGCCACAGCGCCCGCGGGTCGGCGCGACGCTCGGCCGTCTCGGCCATCCAGCCCATCGTGCCCTGATGCCCCGCCTCGAGCCAGGCCGCGAGGCGCGGGCCGAGATCCGGCACGGCGTCGGGGCGCGTCACCGCGAGCGCGTCGAACCCCAGCGCGCGGGCGCGCTCGGTCAGGTCCCGCTTGAGGCGTTCGGGGCTCGGGCGTTCGGGTCTCAGAAGTCCAGGCCTCAGAAATCCAGGTCCGCGTAGCTGTCGGCGGGCGCCATGCCGGGGACCTTGTCGGCGAGGAGCGCGCGGAAGCTCGGGCGGCTCTTCACCCGGGCGTACCACGTCCGAGCCGCCTCGTCCTCGCCCCAGGGCGCGTCGCCGAGATAATCGACGCAGGAGATGTGGGCGGCCGCGGCGAGATCGGCGTAGGTCAGCGTGTCGCCGGCGAGGAAGTTCCGGCGCTGGACCAGGAACCCGACGTAGCGCAGATGGTAGCGCACGTTCGCCCGCGCCGCCCGGATCGAGGCCATGTCCGGCGGTCCGCCGCCGTTCGCACGCGGGACGAAGCGCTTGTAGATCTTCTCGTTGACGAGATAGCCCGTCACCTCGTCCCAGAACTTGCCGAGGAACCAGCCCGTCAGCCGGCGCACCTCGACCCGCGCCGCCGGGTCGGACGGCATCAGCCGCCGCTCCGCCGCCGCGGCGCCGAGGGTCTCGTCGAGCCATTCCGCGATGACGCCCGCGCCGGGCACGACGAGGCCGTCGTCGGTGACGAGGACCGGCGTCTGTCCGGCGGGATCGAGCGCGAGGAAGGCGTCGCGGCGCTCCCAGGGGCGCTCCTCGACGAGCTCGACCTCCTGCCCGAGTTCGCCCAGCGCGAGGCGGGCGAAGCGCGAATGGGGGCAGAGCGGGTAGTGGTGGAGTTTGACCATGAGCCCTGAGAGCGCTGGAGACGGGCGACATTAAGGCCGGGGACGGTTAAGGCGCGGTAACGATCTTTCGCGGTGCGGCACGCCGACGGGGTGGCGCTCGCGCGGCCGTCGGTCTAGACCGCGCTCGACACGATGGGAGCGAATCGCCGCCGCGGCGGCAGGACGAAGGACGAGCGAAAAGACCATGACACTCCTCGACGCCGTGAAGGCCCTGTTCCTCGGCCTGCTCGAGGGCGCGACCGAGTTCATCCCGGTCTCCTCGACCGGCCACCTGATCCTGCTCCAAAGCGTGTTCGGCCTCGACAGCCACGCCGACAAGACCTTCGCGATCCTGATCCAGTTCGGCGCGATCCTGGCGATCCTCTCGGTCTACTTCGCCCGCCTCTGGAAGATCGCCACGGCGCTGCCGAGCGATCCCCAGGCGCGGCGCTTCGTCCTGGGCGTGCTGATCGCCTTCCTCCCGGCGGCCGTCATCGGGGTGCTCGCGCGCGACTTCATCCTCGGCGTCCTGTTCGATCCGCGGGTCGTGTGCACCACGCTCGTGCTCGGCGGCATCGTGCTCCTCGTGGTGGACCGCATGGCGCTCTCCCTGCGCCACGACGAGGCGACGCGCTTCCCGCTGCCGATGTATCTCGCCATCGGCGTGATCCAGTGCCTCGCGATGATCCCCGGCGTGTCGCGCTCGGGCGCGACCATCGTCGGTGCGATGCTGATGGGCTCGTCCAAGCGCGCGGCCGCCGAGTTCTCCTTCTTCCTGGCGATGCCGACCATGGCGGGCGCGTTCGTCTGGGAACTCGGCCAGTCCTGGCGCGACCTCTCCGCGGACGACGCGACGATGATCGCGATCGGCTTCGTCTCCGCCTTCTTGGCGGGAATCTTCGTGGTGAAGACGCTGCTCGACTACGTCTCCAGGCACGGTTTCGCGCTGTTCGGCTGGTGGCGCATCCTGGTGGGCAGCATCGGCTTCGCCGCGCTGATCGCCTTCGGGTGACGCACGGGGCGTCGCGAGCGAGGAGCGGGCGGGAGCGATGACGACGACCGGCGCGAGCCGCATGCGCGATGGCCCCGCGCCGGGCGGCCCCGGGATCGACGACGGGCTCGCCCGCCGCAACGCCGTCGTGCTCGCCGGCGCGCAGGCGCTCGGCGGTGCGAACCCGGCGATCATCATCTCGCTCGGCGGGATCGTCGGCCAGCAGCTCGCCGAGAACGACGCGCTCGCGACGCTTCCGGTGAGCCTCCTCAATCTCGGGCTCGCGCTCGGCACGATTCCCGCCGCCCTGGTGATGCGCCGCTTCGGGCGGCGAACGGGCTATGTCCTCGGCGCCACGATCGGGGTCGTGGCCGGTGCGATCGCCACGCTCGGCATCGCCCGCGAGGCGTTCCTGCTGTTCTGCCTCGGCACCTTCGTCGCCGGATTCTACGGCGCCTACGTGCAATCCTACCGCTTCGCGGCGGCGGACACGGCGAGCCCGGCCTTCAAGGCGCGGGCGATCTCGTGGGTGATGGCCGGCGGGCTCGTCGCCGGCGTCGTGGGGCCGCAGGTGGTGATCCTCACCCGCGAGGCCATCCCGGGCGCGCCCTTCGCCGGCTCGTTCCTGGCGCAGGGCGGGCTCGCGTTGCTCTCGATCCTGGTGATCTCCCAGCTGCGCACCCCGCCCGTGCCGCCGCCGCGCCCGGCGGGGGAGGGTCCCGCGCGCGCCGGACGCCCCCTGCGTACGATCGTGCGCCAGGGGCGCTTCGTCATCGCGGTCTGCGCCGGGCTCGTCTCCTACGGGCTGATGAGCTTCTTGATGACGGCGGCGCCGCTCGCCATGGTGGGCTGCGGGCTGCCCATCGAGACGGCGGCGCTCGGCATCTCGTGGCACATCCTGGCGATGTTCGGCCCGGCCTTCTTCACCGGGCGCCTGATCGAGCGCTTCGGCAAGGAGACGATCACGGCGATCGGCCTCGTGATGATCGCGGTGGCGGCGGCGATCAACCTCGGCGGGCTGACTGTCGCGCATTTCTGGGGCGGGCTGATCCTGCTCGGGGTGGGCTGGAACTTCGGCTTCATCGGCGCGACCGCGATGGTGACGGACTGCCACCGCCCCGAGGAGCGGGCGAAGGTCCAGGGCGCCAACGACTTCCTCGTCTTCGGCTCGGTGGCGATCGCCTCCTTCTCCGCCGGCAAGCTGCTCGACGTCGGCGGCTGGGAGACGCTCAACTGGCTCGTCTTCCCGCCGATCGCGGTGGCGCTCGCCCTCGTCGCGCTGCAGGCGCGCGACAAGCGGCTCTCCGCCGCCTGAGGCCCCGCGCCGCCCGATCGACGGCGCGCGCCGGCGCCGGCACCGGAAAGCGGCCGAAATCCGTGCGTCCCGCGGCCGTCGGCCGCAAGTCTCGTTTGCGCACCGTCGGAAAGTTTGGCACGACTCCTCGCGGAAACCTCAAGAGGGGGCGAGCGCCGGCCCCGGCGCGTCGCGCACGTGCCGGAATGCGACGGACAGCGGCGCCGACCCCGATCCCAAGGACGGTCAGATGCTCGTACTCACACTCATCATCCTGGGCGGTGCGTTGTCCATCGCCTACGGCCTCTGGGCCATCAACGATGTCATGAAACGCGACGCCGGCACCCTTCGGATGCAGGAGATCGCGGGCGCGATCGCCGAGGGCGCGCAGGCCTACCTCAAGCGTCAGTACATCACGATCGGCATCGTCGGCGTGATCCTGTTCGGCGTGATCGTCTGGCTCCTGGGGATCTGGGTGGCGATCGGCTTCGCCATCGGCGCGATCCTGTCCGCCGCGGCCGGCTTCATCGGCATGAACGTCTCGGTGCGCGCAAACGTCCGCACCGCCCAGGCGGCGGCGACCTCGCTCGCGAAGGGACTGGACGTGGCGTTCAAGTCCGGCGCCGTCACGGGCATGCTCGTGGCGGGCCTCGCGCTTCTGGGCGTCGCCGTCTACTACACCGTCCTCACCCGGTGGCTCGGCTATGGACCCGGCTCGCGCATCGTCATCGATTCGCTGGTCGCGCTGGGCTTCGGCGCCTCGCTGATCTCGATCTTCGCCCGCCTCGGCGGCGGCATCTTCACCAAGGGCGCGGACGTCGGCGGCGACCTCGTCGGCAAGGTCGAGGCCGGCATCCCGGAGGACGACCCGCGCAATCCGGCCACGATCGCGGACAACGTCGGCGACAACGTCGGCGACTGCGCCGGCATGGCGGCGGACCTGTTCGAGACCTACGCGGTGACCTTCGTCGCCACCATGGTGCTCGCGGCGATCTTCTTCGCCGGCCAGCCCGGCATGGAGACGATGCTGCTCTACCCGCTCTCGATCGGCGCGGTGTGCATCGTCACCTCGATCGCCGGCACGTTCTTCGTCAAGCTCGGCGCGAACTCGTCCATCATGGGCGCCCTCTACAAGGGCTTCGTCGCCACCGGCGTGCTCTCGATCGCGGCGATCGCGCTCGTCAACGTCCTGCTCTTCGGCGGCTTCTCCACCGAGTTCACGGCGGTCGTGCCGACGCTCGGCGGCGGCGAGAACGTCACGGTCTTCACCTCGCTCGACCTCTTCCTCGCGGCGGTGCTCGGCCTCGTGGTCACCGGGCTCATCGTCTGGATCACCGAGTACTACACCGGCGTCGGCTTCAGGCCGGTGCGCTCGATCTCGCAGGCCTCGGTGACCGGCCACGGCACCAACGTGATCCAGGGCCTCGCGATCTCGCTCGAGTCGACCGCGCTGCCGACGGTGGTGATCTGCTTCGGCATCATCGGCGCGTACCTGCTCGCGGGGCTCTTCGGCATCGCCATCGCGGTCACCGCGATGCTGGCGCTCGCCGGCATGGTGGTCGCGCTCGACGCCTTCGGCCCGGTGACGGACAACGCCGGCGGCATCGCCGAGATGGCGGGCCTGCCCAAGGAGGTGCGCCGCTCCACCGACGCGCTCGACGCGGTGGGCAACACCACGAAGGCCGTCACCAAGGGCTACGCCATCGGCTCGGCCGGCCTCGGGGCGCTCGTCCTGTTCGCGGCCTACACGTCCGACCTGAACTACTTCATCCTCTCGGCGAACGCCGAGGGCTCGACGCAGTACCAGTACTTCGCCGGCGTCACGCCGGACTTCTCCCTGGCCAACCCCTACGTGGTCGTGGGCCTGCTCTTCGGCGGCCTGATCCCGTTCCTGTTCGGCGGCATCGCCATGACGGCGGTGGGCCGCGCGGCGGGCGCGGTGGTCGAGGAGGTGCGCCGGCAGTTCAAGGAGAAGCCGGGCATCATGGCGGGCACCGATCGTCCCGACTACGGGCGCGCGGTCGACATGCTGACCAAGGCCGCCATCCGCGAGATGGTGGTGCCGTCGCTGCTGCCGGTGCTCGCGCCGATCGTGACCTACTTCGTGATCTACGCGGTGGCGGGCAAGAGCCAGGCCTTCTCGGCGGTGGGCGCGATGCTGCTCGGGGTCATCGTCACGGGCCTGTTCGTGGCGATCTCGATGACGTCGGGCGGCGGCGCCTGGGACAACGCCAAGAAGTCCTTCGAGGACGGCTTCGTCGACAAGGACGGCGTGAAGCACATGAAGGGCTCGGAGGCGCACAAGGCGTCGGTCACCGGCGACACCGTCGGCGATCCCTACAAGGACACGGCGGGCCCCGCCGTGAACCCGGCGATCAAGATCACCAACATCATCGCCCTGATGCTGCTCGCCGTTCTCGCCCAGATGTGAGGACCACCGCCCGCCCCGGCCGCGCTCGGCCGGGGCGGGCGGTCTCGCTTCAGCTCGCGGGCGTCATCCAGCCGACGGCGACGCCGCGCGGGTCGGCGACGATGGCGATGCGGCCGACCTGCGGCACGTCGAAGGGCTCGCGCAGGACGCTCCCGCCCTTCGCGCGCGCCGCGGCGAGCGCCGCATCGAGATCGTGGACGCTGACGTAGGCGAACCAGGTCTCCGGCCCGGCCTCGTCTCCCATGTGCGACGTGTCGAACAGGCCCGCGACCGCGGTGCCGCCGACCATGGCGACGGCGTAGGTCGTGCCGTTGTCCATCGGCATCTCCTCGAAGGTCCAGCCCAGCGTCTCGCCGTAGAAGGCCTTCGACGCGGCGAGGTCCTTCGTCATCAGCTCGTTCCAGTGGAAGTACCCGTGCGGGGTCATGGCTCCTCTCCTCGGGCGCGCCCTGCGCCGGGCGGACCCTAGGCCCACCCGAGCGCCCGCGACATCCGGACGCATCCGTAGGGGACGCGGCGCCCGGCGGCCGCCGCCCGGCGTTGCCGCCCGTGCTTGCAAGGATCGCGGGGAGCGTCCATGTCGGCTGCGACCCCGCTCGCGCGCCACTCCCGCCGGAGACGTCCCCGTGCCGCTACCCGCCATCCTCCAGGGCCGCCTGCGCCTGCCCGTGATCGCCGCCCCGATGTTCATCGTCTCGGGGCCGGAGCTCGTGATCGCGCAGTGCGAGGCCGGGATCGTCGGCTCCTTCCCGGCGCTCAACGCCCGCCCGCCGGCGCTGCTCGACGAGTGGCTCGCGCAGATCCGCGAGGCGCTGGCCGCCCACGACGCCGCGCATCCGCAGGCGCCATCCGCGCCCTTCGCGGTGAACCAGATCGTGCATCGCTCGAACGACCGGCTCGAGCAGGATCTCGCGCTGTGCGAGAAGCACCGCGTGCCGATCGTCATCACGTCGCTGGGCGCACGCCCGGAGCTGAACGACGCCGTGCACGCCTGGGGGGGCATCACCTTCCACGACGTGATCAACGTGAGGTTCGCGCACAAGGCGCTGGAGAAGGGCGCCGACGGGCTCGTGGCGGTCGCGGCCGGCGCCGGCGGGCACGCGGGCGGGCTCTCGCCCTTCGCCCTCGTCCAGGAGATCCGCGCCTTCTTCGACGGCCCGATCGCGCTCTCGGGCGCCATCGCCACCGGCCGGGCGGTGCGCGCGGCGGAGGTGATGGGGGCGGATTTCGCCTACATCGGCTCGCCCTTCATCGCCACGACCGAGGCGCGGGCGAGCGAGGGCTACAAGCGCATGATCGTCGAGAGCACGGCCGACGACATCCTCTACACGCCCTACTTCACCGGCGTGCCGGGCAACTACCTCGCGCCCTCGATCCGCGCCGCGGGGATCGATCCCGCCACGCTGGCCGACAAGGAGCGCCAGGCGATGGACTTCGGCGCGTCGGGCGCGGACGCCAAGGCCTGGCGCGACATCTGGGGCGCGGGGCAGGGGATCGGCGTGGTCGACCACGTCGTGCCCGCGGCCGCGCGCATCGCGCGCCTCGCCGAGGAGTACGACACGGCGCGGGCGATGGAGGGCCGCGTGCGGCTGCGGCCACGCTGAGCCGGGGGGCTTCGGGCCCCTGCTCCCCGTAGCCCGGAACGAAAGGCGCGCAGCGGCGGTTTCGGCAGTCGTCGCAGACGCATCGCGTGCTCCGGGCGTCGGCGGCCCCACCCGCGACGGCCTTCCCGCCGGGGAAGGAGAGAGGGACCCCCCATGCTCGATCTCTGGTACAAGAACGCCGTCGTCTATTGCGTAGACGTCGAGACCTTCATGGATTCGGACGGAGACGGGTGCGGGGACTTCCAGGGTCTCACGGACCGCCTCGACCACATCGAGGCGCTCGGCGCCACCTGCGTCTGGCTCCTGCCGTTCTACGCCTCGCCCAACCGCGACAACGGCTACGACGTTTCGGACTTCTACCGGGTCGACCCGCGGCTCGGCACTCTGGGCGACTTCGTGAACTTCACGCGCGAAGCGAACGGGCGGGGCATCCGCGTGATCGTCGATCTCGTGGTCAACCACACCTCGACCGATCATCCCTGGTTCCAGAAGGCCCGCGCCGACCCGGGCTCGCGCTTTCGCGACTTCTATCTGTGGTCCGATGAGAAGCCGGACGACGCGCACGAGGGCGTCGTCTTCCCGGGCGTGCAGGACACGACCTGGACCTGGGACGAGGAGGCCGGCGCCTACTATTTTCATCGGTTCTACGAGCATCAGGCCGATCTCAACGTCGCGAACCCCGCGGTGCGCGAGGAGATCGAGAAGATCATGGGCTTCTGGCTGGAGCTCGGCGTCTCGGGTTTCCGGCTCGACGCCGTGCCCTTCCTGATCGAGGACGGCCCGCGCTCGCCGCTGCGCAGCGCGGACCCGGACGCGCAGGCGGACCCGCACGAATTCCTCACCTACCTGCGCCGCTTCCTCTCCTGGCGCAAGGCGGAGGCGATCCTGCTCGCCGAGGCGAACGTGCCGATGGAGACGATCCCCGCCTATTTCGGCGACGACGGCGAGCGGATGACGATGGTCTTCGACTTCCTGTTGAACCAGGCGACCTTCCTCGCGCTGGCCCGGGAGGACGCGAGCCCTATCGCCGAACTGATGAGGGCGCGCCCACCGATCCACGAGGTGGCGCAATGGGCGACCTTCCTGCGAAACCACGACGAGCTCGATCTGGGGCGGCTCTCCGAGGAGGAACGCGCGCAGGTCTTCGCGGCCTTCGCGCCGGACCCGGGCATGCGTCTCTACGACCGCGGCATCCGCCGGCGCCTCGCGCCGATGCTCGGCGGGGACTGTCGGCGGCTCGCCATGACCTACAGCCTGATGCTCGCGCTGCCCGGCACGCCGGTTTTCTGGTACGGCGACGAGATCGGCATGGGCGACAACCTCGACCTGCCCGAGCGCGCAGCCGTGCGCACGCCTCTCCAATGGACCGACGGGCCGACGGGCGGTTTCTCCAAGGCGGCGCCGCGGCGTCTCGCGCGCGCCATGGTGACCGATCCCGCGTTCGCGCCGGACGCCGTCAACGTCGCGCTCCAGAGCGAGAACGCGAACTCCCTGCTCGAGCGCATCCGCCGGCTCGTGCGCGCGCGCCGCGCGGCGCCCGAGATCGGCTGGGGGCGCAGCGAGATCCTGGAGACGGACGATCCCGGCGTGCTCGCGCTGCGGGCGAGCTGGCGGGGTGCGAGCACGATCACGCTCCACAACCTCGCGCCGCGCCAGGTGACGGTCACCCTCGACATCGCAGACGAGCACGAGGTGCTGCGCCCCGTCCTGTGCGACAGCGGCGGACGCCTGCCGCAGGCGGCCGACGAGCCGATCGCGCTGCCGCCCCACGGATACGCGTGGTTCAGGGCGGACGACGAGCGGCGGTGAGAGGGGATCGATGTCGCAGACGCACGCCGGCGTCGTGCGGGCGCGGCCCATCGGCATCTGCTGCCCATCCCCTGACCACCCCTGCCTCCCTTTTCACCCTGCCGCGAAATTGACAGCCGCCCTCGCTTTTGATCACATGGTCAAAACTAGAGCCGCTCCAAGAGAGACCGGCCGAGGGTGAACGTGTCCGACCATTTCGCGAGCGAGGCCCGTGGGCGTATCCGCGCGGGCTCGAGGGAGGCTCATGCCGTGAGCACGCATCCTGACATCGGCGCCGGCCGGCTTCCGGCGGAGGCCATCGAGGCCGGGTTCGGGGACCTGCATCCGGCGCTCGACCGCAACGAGGCGCGCGTCGCCTCCGAGCGCTGCCTGTTCTGCTACGACGCGCCCTGCATCCAGGCCTGCCCGACGGGCATCGACATCCCGCTGTTCATCCGCCAGATCATGGCGGACAACCCGCAGGGCGCGGCCAAGACGATCCTCGACGCGAATATCTTCGGCGGCATGTGCGCGCGCGTCTGCCCCACCGAGACGCTCTGCGAGGAGGCCTGCGTGCGCATGGCCGAGGGCAAGCCCGTCGAGATCGGGCGCCTCCAGCGCTACGCCACCGACGCGCTGTTCTCGGCGGGACGCCAGCTCTACCGGCAGGGTCCCGCGACGGGCGCGCGGGTCGCGGTCGTCGGCGCGGGGCCGGCGGGGCTGTCCTGTGCCCACAAGCTCGCGACGCTCGGCCACGCGGTCGACGTCTACGAGGCGCGCGAGAAGGCCGGCGGGCTCAACGAGCACGGCATCGCCGCCTACAAGGCGACTGAGAACTTCGCGCAACGCGAGGTCGACTGGATCCTCGGCGTCGGCGGCATCACCGTCCACCACGGCAAGCGGCTCGGCCGCGACGTCACGCTCGCCTCCCTCGCGTCGGAGTACGACGCGGTGTTCCTCGGGCTGGGCCTCCAGGCGGTGAACGCGCTCGGCGTCGACGAGGCGGGCCTCGCCAACATCGAGGACGCGGTCGCCTTCATCGAGCGCCTGCGCCAGACGCCGGACCTCGAAACGCTGCCGATCGGCCGCCGGGTGATCGTGGTCGGCGGCGGCATGACGGCGATCGACGCCGCCGTGCAGGCGAAGAAGCTCGGCGCGGAGGAGGTCACCCTCGTCTACCGTCGTGGCGCCGACGCCATGCCGGCCTCGCGCTACGAGCAGGAGGTGGCGCTCACGAACGGCGTCGTCATCCGCCACTTCGCCCGGCCCTACGCGGTGCAGGGGGAGGGCGGTGTCCTCTCGTCCGTGCTGTTCATGCGCACGGCGCTCGAGGGCGGCAAGCTCGTCGATACCGGCGAGACCTTCGCGCTGCCCGCCGACCAGCTGTTCAAGGCGATCGGCCAGGTCTTCCTGCCGACCGACGTCGCCGACGAGAGCGCGGTGCTCGAGATGGACGGGCCGAAGATCAGGGTCGACGCCGAGCGGCGCACCTCGCTGCCCAAGGTCTGGGCCGGGGGCGACTGCATCGCCGGCGGCTCGGATCTCACCGTCGTCGCGGTGGAGGACGGCAAGCAGGCCGCGCTGTCCATCGACCGGGCGCTCGCCGCCCGCATGCCGCTCGCGGCAGAATGAGGAGGACGAGACCATGGCCGACCTGTCCGTCGACTTCGTGGGCATCAAGGCGCCCAACCCCTTCTGGCTCGCCTCCGCGCCGCCCACCGACAAGGCCTACAACGTCGAGCGCGCCTTCCGCGCCGGCTGGGGCGGCGTCGTCTGGAAGACGCTCGGCGAGGACCCGCCGGTCGTGAACGTCTCGGGCCCGCGCTACGGCGCGATCCACGGGCCGGACCGGCGCGTGATCGGCTTCAACAACATCGAGCTGATCACCGATAGGCCGCTCGAGGTGAACCTGCGCGAGATCAAGGAGGTCAAGCGCAAGTGGCCGGACCGGGCGATGGTGGTCTCGCTGATGGTGCCCTGCACCGAGGAGAGCTGGAAGGCGATCCTCGCGCGTGTCGAGGAGACCGAGGCCGACGGCGTCGAGCTCAACTTCGGCTGCCCCCACGGCATGTCCGAGCGCGGCATGGGCTCGGCGGTGGGGCAGGTGCCCGAATACGTCGAGATGGTCGCGCGCTGGTGCAAGCAGCACACCCGCATGCCGGTGATCGTGAAGCTCACGCCCAACGTCGGCGACATCCGCAAGCCCGCGGAGGCCGCCAAGCGCGGCGGCGCGGACGCGGTGTCGCTCATCAACACCGTCAATTCCATCATGCACGTCGACCTCGACGCCATGTCGCCCTGGCCGCACACGGGCGGCAAGGGCACGCACGGCGGCATGTGCGGGCCGGCGGTCAAGCCGATCGCGCTCAACATGACCGCCGAGATCGCCCGCGCGGAGGCCACCCGCGGCCTGCCGATCTCCGGCATCGGCGGCATCGAGACCTGGAAGGACGCCGCCGAGTTCATGGCGCTGGGCGCCGGCACGGTGCAGGTCTGCACGGCCGCGATGGTCTACGGCTTCAAGATCGTCGAGGAGATGAAGTCGGGCCTGTCCGACTGGATGGACCAGAAGGGCTATTCCCGCGTCTCCGACTTCGTGGGCAAGGCGATCCCCAACGTCACCGACTGGCAGTACCTGAACCTCGACTACGCCGTGAAGGCGCAGATCGACCAGGACGCCTGCATCAAGTGCGGCCGCTGCCACATCGCCTGCGAGGACACGTCCCACCAGGCGATCACGAACATGGTCGAGGGGGTGCGCAAGTTCGAGGTGATCGAGGAGGAATGCGTCGGCTGCAATCTCTGCGCCGTCGTCTGCCCGGTCGAGAACTGCATCACCATGGTGCCGCTGGAGAACGCGGTCGACAAGCGCACCGGCCGCATGGTCGACGGTTCCTACCGGAACTGGACGCAGCACCCCAACAACCCGATGGCGAAGCAGCCGGTGGCCTACGACACCGACGCCGCGCTCGAGCCGGCGGAGTGATCCCGGCGCCCGCGCGGGGCGTCTCACCCGCGCGGCATCGCCCCGTCGAGGAGGAGGCGCACGAGCCCCTCGCGCGTCTCCTCGAAGAACCCCTCGTCCGCCAGCGTGCGGCCCGTCACGGCCGCCACCTGCGAGGAGAAATCGGCGTAATGCTGCGTCGTCGCCCAGATCGCGAAGATGAGCGTGTGCGGAGCCACGGGCGCGAGCCGCCCGGCGGCGATCCAGCGCTCCAGGATCGCGACCTTCTCGTCGACGAGCGCCTTCAGCGGACCGTCGAGGACGCGCCCGAGCAGCGGCGCGCCCTGGAGGATCTCGAGCGCGAAGAGCTTCGAGGCGGCGGGCATGTCGCGGGAATAGGCGAGCTTGCGCGCGACGTAGGCCTCGAGCGCCGCGCGCGGGTCGCGGCCCTCGTCGAGTTCCCGCAGGGGCTCGAGCCAGAGTTCCAGCGTGCGGCGGAGCACGGCGAGGTAGAGCGCGTCCTTGGTCTTGAAGTAGTAGAGCAGGTTCGGCTTGGAGAGCCCCGCCGCGGCGGCGATCGCGTCGATCCGGGCGCCGTGAAAGCCGCGGCTGGCGAAGGCGTCGAGGGCGGCGTCGAGGATGCGCTCCTCGTTGGCCTCGCCCGCCCGGGTGCGCGGGCCGTTGCGCCCCACCGCCGCCGTCTCCTCCCCGTCCACGCGTACCGCCTCGTCCATCCCGTCCTCCCGGCTCGGCCCGACCGTATGGCGGGGACGCGGCGGGAGGCAAGCGCGGATGGCCGCGCGTCTCGTGTGGTTTCGGTGCCGCGGCGTGCGGCGGGATGCCGACAGGATGAGCAGGGGCTCGGCGCGGCCCGGTCGACGCGCCGAGCGGGAGGTCGATGCAGGCTCTCCCCTCTCCCTCGTGGAGAGGGGAGAGGGGAGTCCCGTCGCGCTCGTCCACGCGCGGCGCGCGCGACCTTGGACGTCGGGGCGGCTCGTGCGGCACGCGTCTTGCCCGAGAGTCGCGGGGCGGCGAGCGGTGAACGGTCGGCATCGCGCTCTTGCGCCGCCGGCCCGGGCGGACGAAGCTGAGGGGGTCGGGCAGGGACATGCGTCTGGAGGAGTACATGGCCGGATCCGCCGCACCGCTCGGCGCGCACGCGGGGGCGCCCGTCGGCGCCGCCGTGCGCGACGCGTCGGTGATCGACGTCCGCGGGCTCTCGCTCACGTTCCAGACGGCGGACGGGCCGGTCTACGCGCTCTCCGACGTCGATCTCCAGGTCGCCGAGGGCGAGTTCGTCTCCTTCATCGGCCCGTCGGGCTGCGGCAAGACCACGCTCCTGCGCGTCATCGCCGACCTCGAGCGCGCCACCGGCGGATCGATCACGGTCAACGGCATGACGCCGGAGGAGGCCCGCCTGAAGCGCGCCTACGGCTTCGTCTTCCAGGCGCCCGCGCTCTATCCGTGGCGGACGGTGGGGCGCAACGTCGAGCTCCCGCTCGAGATCTTCGGGCTGTCGAAGGACGAGCGCCGGCGCCGGCGCGAGGAGATGCTCGAGCTCGTCAACCTCTCGGGCTTCGCCAAGAAGTATCCCTGGCAGCTGTCGGGCGGCATGCAGCAGCGCGCCTCCATCGCCCGGGCACTGTCGTTCGACCCGAAGCTGCTCCTGATGGACGAGCCCTTCGGCGCGCTCGACGAGATCGTGCGCGACCACTTGAACGAGCAGCTGCTCCAGCTCTGGGCCAAGACGAAGAAGACGGTGGTCTTCGTCACGCACTCGATCCCCGAGGCGGTGTTCCTCTCGACCCGAATCGTGGTCATGTCGCCGCGCCCGGGCCGGATCATCGACGTGATCGACTGCGACCTCGGCCCGGACCGCCCCCTCGACATCCGCGAGACGCCGGAATTCCTGAAGATCGCCCACCGCGTACGCGAGGGGCTTCGTGCGGGGCATTCCTATGACGATTGAGGGGATGCTGCATGGAAGCCGCCGCCGCTCCCCCCGCTCCCGGATGGGAGAGGGGAGCCGCCAGGGGAGGCGCGTCGTGACCTCCTCCACCACCGTCCCCCTCGTCGGCGCCGCCCGTCCCGGGCTCCTCGGCAAACTCTGGCGCGGCAACACCGGCCCCGTGCTCGCCGTCGTCGCGGCGATCCTGGTGGTCTGGTACGTCGCAGCGGTGCTGATGAACTGGACCGGCGTCTCCGAGCGCTTCGCGCGCATGGGCCAGGAGGCGACGACGAGCGCGATCTTCTGGCAGACCATGGCCGAGGACAGGCCCATGCTGCCGGCGCCGCACCAGATCCTGGTCGAGCTCGACAAGACCATCCTCGACGTGGCGCCGACCTCGCGCCGCAGCCTCGTCTACCACGCGACCGAGACGATCTCGGCGACGCTCGTCGGCTTCCTGATGGGCTCGGCGCTCGGCGTGCTGCTCGCGGTCGGCATCGTGCACCTGCGCACCCTGCAGAAGAGCCTGATGCCGTGGGTGATCTCCTCGCAGACCGTGCCGATCCTCGCCATCGCGCCGATCATCGTCGTCGTGCTGGGCTCGATCGGGCTGCGCGGGCTGATCCCCAAGGCGATCATCTCCGCGTATCTCTGCTTCTTCCCCGTCACGATCGGCATGGTGAAGGGGCTCGAGGCGCCCGACCGCATGCAGCGGGACCTGATGCGCACCTATTCGGCGTCGTCGTGGGAGATCTTCTGGAAGCTGCGGCTGCCGGCATCGCTGCCGTACCTGTTCGCCTCGCTGAAGGTCGCGATCGCGATCTCGCTCGTGGGCGCCATCGTCGCGGAACTGCCCACCGGCGCGCAGGCGGGGCTCGGCGCGCGGCTGCTGGCGGGCTCCTACTACGGGCAGACGATCCAGATCTGGTCCGCGCTCGTCGTCGCCGCCGCCTGCGCAGCGCTCCTCGTCGTGGCGGTGGGCCTGCTCGAGAAGGCCGTGACGAAGGCGATGGGAGGCCGGCCGTGAGCGGGTTCTTCGCACGCCGCCTCGCGAGCCCGGCGAAGGTCGCCTGGATGATCGCGCTCACCTGGGTGGGCTGCGTCTACGCCCTCGGGCTCGTGCATCAGGAGGAGGTCGCGGGGAACGCTGGCGCCGGGTTCTGGGCGCTGGTCGTCGCGCTGTGGGCCACGGCCACGCTGTCGGTCGCCGGCCTCGCCGGGCTCAAGACCCGGTCCAGGGCCGCGCAGGCCGCGATCGACCTGTTCACGCCCCTCCTGTTCGGCGCCTTCCTGTTCTTCCTGTGGGAGGTCGCCGTCGTCGGTCTCGGCGTCCCGGGCGCGCTGATGCCGCCGCCGTCGGCCATCTGGGAGCGCATCCTCGTCTCGGGCAACGTACTCTGGGCCGACTTCCGGCAGACCTTCCTGAAGGGCGTGCTCGCCGGCTGGGCCATCGGGTGCCTGTCCGGCTTCGCGGTGGCGATCCTCGCCGACCGCGTGCCGTTCCTGCGCCGGGGCCTCCTGCCGGTCGGCAACTTCGTGGCGGCCCTGCCGATCATCGGCATCGCGCCGATCATGGTGATGTGGTTCGGGTTCGACTGGCAGTCGAAGGCCGCGGTCGTCGTGGTGATGACCTTCTTCCCGATGCTGGTGAACACGGTGGCCGGCCTCGAGGAGGCCTCGCGCATGGAGCGCGACCTGATGCGCTCCTACGCGGCGGGCTACTGGGAGACGCTGGTGAAGCTGCGGCTTCCGGCGGCGATGCCCTTCGTGTTCAACGCCCTCAAGATCAATTCCACCCTCGCTCTCATCGGCGCCATCGTGGCCGAGTTCTTCGGCACGCCGATCGTGGGGATGGGCTTTCGCATCTCGGCCGAGGCGGCGCGCCTCGGCCTCGACATGGTCTGGGCCGTGATCGCGCTCGCCGCGGTCGCCGGCTCCACCTTCTACGGTCTCGTCGTGCTCGCCGAGCGCGCCGCGACCTTCTGGCATCCGTCGATCCGCAAATAACAGGGGCGCGGCGACGGCAGTGGAGGAGAGAGGACGATGCTGAAGAAGACGGTGCTCACCGGGGCCGCGGGTCTCGGGCTGCTCGTGGGCCTGACGGCCGGCGCGCAGGCGCAGACGACCGACATCACGCTCCAGCTGAAGTGGGTCACGCAGTCCCAGTTCGCGGGCTACTACGTGGCGCAGGAGAAGGGCTACTACGAGGAGGAGGGCCTCGACGTCACCATCAACCCGGGCGGCCCGGACATCGCACCGCCGCAGCTGATCGCCGGCGGCGGCGCCGACGTCATCGTCGAGTGGATGCCCGCGGCGCTCGCCGCCCGCGAGCGCGGCGTGCCGCTCGTCAACATCGCCCAGCCCTTCGAGCGCTCGGGCATGATGCTGACCTGCCGCGAGGATACGGGCATCACCTCGCCGGACGATTTCGCGGGCAAGACGCTCGGCGTCTGGTTCGCGGGCAACGAGTACCCGTTCCTCGCCTGGATGTCGCGGCTCGGCCTCGCCACCGACGGCTCGGACGGCGGCGTCACCGTGCTGCGCCAGGGCTTCAACGTCGACCCGCTGATCCAGGGCCAGGCGGACTGCGTCTCCACCATGACCTACAATGAGTACTGGCAGGTCATCGACGCGGGCTTCACCCCCGAGCAGCTCGTCGTGTTCCCCTACGCGGACCAGGGCGTGGCCACGCTGGAGGACGGGCTCTACGTGGACGAGAACCGGCTCTCCGATCCGGAGTTCGTCGAGGCCATGGCCAAGTTCGTGCGCGCCTCGATGAAGGGCTGGGAGTACGCCCGGGAGAACCCCGAGGAGGCGGCCATGATCGTCCTCGAGAACGACGCCAGCGGCGCCCAGACCGAGGAGCACCAGGTGCGCATGATGGGCGAGATCGCCAAGCTGCTGGCCACCGGCGACGGCGCGGGCCGTCTCGACCCGGCCGCCTACGAGCAGACCGTTGAGACGCTGCTCTCCTCGGGGGGCGACAGCCCCGTGATCTCGGCCGCTCCCGAGGGCGCCTGGACGCACGCGATCGTCGACGCCGCCGGCCTGTGAGGCCATGATCCCGGGACCGGCCGCCGGGCGCGGCCGGTCCCCACGCCGTCAACGAACCGAGTTTGCAGGGGAGGGACCCATGGCCTTCGTCATCAAGGGCGGAACGGTCGTCAACGCCGACATTTCCGAGCGCGCCGACGTGCTCGTCGACGGGGAGACCATCCTCGCCGTCGGCCCGGACCTCGAGGTGCCGGCGGGTGCCGAGGTGATCGACGCCACGGGCGCCTACGTCATGCCCGGCGGCATCGACCCGCACACGCACATGGAATTCTCTTTCATGGGAACGGTGTCGGCGGACGACTTCGAGTGGGGCACGAAGGCGGCGCTCTCCGGCGGCACCACCATGATCGTCGACTTCTGCATCCCCGGCGCCGGGCAGCGGCTGACGGAGGCCTATCGCGACTGGCGGGCGAAGTCCGAGAAGGCGGCGGGCGACTATTCCTACCACCTCGCGATCACGGACTGGACGCCGGAGATCTTCGAGGACATGGCGACCATCGTCGGCGAGCTCGGGGTGAACACCTTCAAACACTTCATGGCCTACAAGGGCGCCTTGATGGTGGAGGACGACGTGCTCTTCCACTCCTTCAAGCGCTGCGCCGATCTGGGCGCCATGGCGATGGTGCACGCCGAGAACGGCGAGGTCGTCGCGCAATTGCAGGAAGACTACATGGGCCGCGGCATGACCGGGCCCGAGTTCCACGCCTATTCGCGCCCGCCCGAGGTGGAGGGCGAGGCGGCCAATCGCGCAATCATGATCGCCGACATGGCCGGCTGCCAGCTCTACATCGTGCACGTGTCGTGCAAGGATGCCCACGACGCCATCGCGCGCGCCCGCGCCGCCGGCAAACGCGTCTACGGCGAGCCGCTGATCCAGCACCTGACGCTCGACGAAACGGACTACCAAAACGTCGACTGGGACTACGCCGCGCGCCGCGTGATGTCCCCGCCGTTCCGCCCGAAGAAGCACCAGGAGAGCCTCTGGACGGGCCTCCAGGCGGGCTCGCTGCAGGTGGTGGCGACCGACCATTGCTCGTTCACTAGCGAGCAGAAGCGCATGGGGCACGGCGATTTCCGCAAGATCCCCAACGGGACCGGCGGTCTCGAGGACCGCATGCCCGTGCTGTGGTCGAAGGGCGTCAACACCGGCATCCTCACGCCCAACGAGTTCGTGGCGGCGACCTCCACCAACTCCGCGAAGATCCTCAACTGTTATCCGCGCAAAGGCGCGATCCGCAAGGGCGCGGACGCCGACATCGTGATCTGGGATCCGGAGGCGACGAAGACCATTTCTGCGGCGTCCCAGGTCTCGCGCATCGACTACAACGTCTTCGAGGGCGTGGAGCTGAAGGGCCTGCCGGCGAAGGTGTTCCTGCGCGGGCGCCTCGCGGCCCAGAACGGCGAGGTGCTCGCCGAGCGCGGCTGGGGGACCTTCATCGCGCGGAAGCCCTTCCCCGCGCCCGCCCGCGCGCTCGCGACCTTCAAGGCGCTCACCGCGCCGCGGCCGATCGCGCGCGAGCACGGCACGGTGGTGCCGTAAGCTCCCTCCCTTCAGGGGAGGGGACGATCCGCGAAGCGGATCCGGGGCGGGGTCCGTGCCCTTCCCGGTTTCCGCTACGCGGAACGCGCCTTCGGCGCGCCCCATCCGTCCCGGCGCTTCGCGCCGATCCACCTTCCCCTACAGGGAAGGATCAACGAGCGGCGCGGCGCGCCTCTCCCTCCCGGTAGGGGAGGGGACGATCCGCGTAGCGGATCAGGGGTGGGGTCCGTCGCCGGTGATCAGACACAACGAGAAACGACCCATGCAGAACCTCACGATCGACGCCCAGCGCCTCTGGGACACCCTGATGGAGACCGCGAAGGTGGGCGGGACGCAGAAGGGCGGCATCAAGCGGCTCACCCTCACCGATCTCGACAAGACGATCCGCGACTGGTTCAAGGCCGAATGCGAAGCGCTCGGTTGCACCGTCGAGGTGGACGAGGTCGGCAACATGTTCGCCACCCGCCCCGGCAAGCGCGCCGACGTGGCCCCGATCGCCATCGGGTCGCACCTCGACACCCAGCCGACCGGGGGCAAGTTCGACGGCGTGCTCGGCGTGCTCGGCGGCCTCGAGGTGATGCGTACGCTCCACGCGCTCAATTACGAGACCAACGCGCCGCTGATGCTGGTGAACTGGACGAACGAGGAAGGCTCGCGCTTCGCCCCGGCCATGCTGGGGTCGGGCGTCTACGCGGGCGTCTTCGACACCGCCTTCGCCGACAGCCGCGAGGATCGCCAGGGTGTCACCTTCAGGCAAGCGATCGACGCCATCGGCTATCGCGGGACGAAGAAGCCGGGCGAGGTGACGTTCTCCGCCATGCTCGAGCTGCACATCGAGCAGGGGCCGATCCTGGAGGCCGAGGGCAAGACGATCGGCGTCGTGCAGGGCGTCCAGGGCATGCGCTGGTACGAGGTGACGCTGACGGGCCGCGAGGCGCATACGGGCTCGACGCCGATGCGCCTGCGCAAGAACGCGCTCGTGGGCGCCGCGCGCCTGGTCGACCTGATCGACGCCATCGCGCACGCGCACGCGCCCGACGCGGTGGGCACGGTGGGGCTGCTCGAGGTGACACCGAACTCGCGCAACGTGATCCCCGGCCAGGTGTTCTTCACCGTCGACTTCCGCCACCCGGAGGACGCCGTCCTCGCGCGGATGGAGGCCGAGCTGGACGCCGCCATCGAGGCGGTCGCGACCGAGATCGGGCTCGAGGTCGAGCACAAGAAGGTGTGGGATAGCCCGCCGGTGAAGTTCGACCCGGACCTGATCGCCGCCGTCCGCAACGGCGCCGATAAGGCCGGCTTCCCTCACCGCGACATGATCTCCGGCGCCGGCCACGACGCCGCCTACACCGCCCGCGTCGCGCCCACGACGATGGTGTTCGTGCCCTGCGAGGGCGGGCTGTCGCACAACGAGGCGGAGTCGACGTCGATGGAGGAATGCGCCGCGGGGGCGCAGGTACTGCTGAACGCGCTCCTGGAGTACGACGCGCGGTTCGCGTGAGGGGTCACCCCGCCTTCGGCCCGCGCTTGCGCTTCGGAGCGCGATCCAACGGCGCGTCGTCCTCGTCGGCGAGGGCGGCGAAGCCGGTGAGGATCACGTCCGGGCGGTCGGTGAAGCGCGCGACCAGCTCGAGCCGGCCGCCCATCGCCGCGACATAGTCGGAGAGGGTGGAGAGCAGCAGGTCGGAGCGCTGCTCCAGCCGGGAGACCGAGTCCTGCCCGATCTCGAGCAGCTCCGCCATCCGCGCCTGCGTCAGCTCCCGCGCCCGCCGCAAGTCGCGCAGGGTCATCTCCTCGCCGATCAGCTCCGCGGCGCGACGCTCGACCTCGGCGCGCTCGTCCGGTGGAAGGCGGTCGATGATCTCTTGCAGGGTCACGTACATCAGCGATCTCCCTCGGCAAGTCGGCCGTCCAGGTGGTCTGCGACGCGTCGATCCGCCGTCGTGACGAGCCACCGGTAAAATCGGCTCTGAGCTTGCCCCGTCGCTTCGCCAGCGGCCCGAACTGCTCCAGCCAGCGCGTCTGGGAGACGAGCTCGATGCGCACGCCCCGATCCATGCGCGCGATCTCTTCCGCAAACTCCGGATGAAAGACGACCCGCCAGCTCATGCAATTTCTTCGCACGGCCGTTCTATGGAGTCAAATACATGCCCCAGTAGAAAGAAAAAGGGACCTCAGGTGGTGAGGTCCCCTCTGCGTCCGCCGGCGTGCAACCCGCGCTCACGCCTGCGCGAGATGGCTCTCGTCCACCGCGCGCATGTGCGGCTCGCGCTCGCTCTTGATGTGGTAGACGGCCTCGCCGTCGCGCTCGCCGGGGACGATGCGGATGATCTCGTAGGTCAGGGCCATCTGGTTGGGATGGATGCGGATCATCTGCCGCTCGTCCGCGACGAGCTTCACCTTGTCCCCCAGCGAGAACCGCGCCTGTTCCGACATGTCGTGCCTCCTTGCATGCTGGGCAGACAACGCCCGAGCTTTCCGGAAGTTCGGAGCGGGGCGGGAATATTCCTGTCGATGGGAACCCGGATGCCCGGTCCCGGGTCGCCGCCCGCGCCCGGCTCACCCCGCCCGCGCGAGCACCCGCCGCGCGCGCTTGAGGTGCGGCATGTCGATCATCTCGCCCTCGATCGCCACCACGCCCGCGCCGGGATCGGCCTCGAAGGCAGCGACGATGGCGCGCGCGCGGGCGACCTCGGCAGGGGAGGGGGTGAAGGTCTCGTTGATCACCGGGACCTGCGCCGGGTGGATCGCGAGCTTGCCGGTGAATCCGTCCCGGCGCGCCGCGCGGCACTCGGCGGCGAGGCCGTCGAGATCGCGGAAGGCGGTGTGGACGCCGTCGATCGCGTCGACCTCGGCGGCGGCGGCGGCGAACAGCAGCATGCTGCGCGCGATCCGGTAGGGCTCGGTCCAGGCGCCCGCGTCGTCGCGGTTGCTCTCCGCGCCGAGATCGGCGGAGAGGTCCTCGCCCCCCCAGGCGAGGCCGCGCAGGCGATGGCTCGCGCCGCCGTAGCTGCCCAGCCCGAAGATGGCGCGTGCCGTCTCGGTGGCGATGGCGTGGACCACCGTGCCGCCGTCCGGCAGGCCGTATTCCGCCTCGCGCACGGCGACGAGGGCCGCGAGATGCGCCACGTCCTGGCCGCCGGACGCCTTCGGCAGCACGATCCCGTCCGGCGTTGCCGGCATCACCGCGTCGAGATCGGCGCCGATGAGATCGGTGTCGAGCGCGTTCACGCGCACGAGGAGGCGGGGGCGGCCCTCCACCGCGCCGGCGCGCGTGAGGAAGGCCGCGGCCACGGCGCGCCCGCGCGCCTTCTCGCCGGGCGCGACGGAGTCTTCCAGGTCGACGATCAGCGCGTCGGCGCCCGCGCCGAGCGCCTTGTCGAGCTTCTTCTCGCTATCCCCGGGAACGAAGAGATACGACCGCATCCGCTCCCCCTCACGCCGTCGGGCGCTTGAGCATGAAGGCCTGGCGCGTGCACTGCGCGACGAGCGTGCCGTCCTGCTTGTAGGCCTTGTGGCGGAACGTGACGATGCCGGCGTTGGGGCGCGAGCGCGATTCGCGCTTCTCGACGACCTCGGTCTCGCAGCGCACGGTGTCGCCCTCGAAGAGCGGCGCGGGGAAGGTCACGTCCGTCATGCCGAGGTTGGCGATGGTGGTGCCCACCGTCGTGTCGTTCACCGAGATGCCGATCATCAGCCCCAGCGTGAAGAGCGAGTTCATCAGCGGGCGGCCGAACTCCGTCTGCGTCTCGCAGAAATGCGCGTCGATGTGCAGCGGCTGCGGGTTGAGCGTCATGTTGGAGAACAGCATGTTGTCCATCTGCGTCACCGTGCGGGTGAGGCGATGGGGGATGACCGCGCCCGGCTCGAAGTCCTCGAAGTAGATCCCGCCCCTCGGGTGGCGCCGCGCCTCGTCGACCATGCCGTGCATCCTCCTCGCGGGCGCGCTCGCCGCGCCCCTTAAATCCTTCGTTTACCATGACGGGCGATGCTCGCGACCTGACCCGAGCCGCGCCCGTCGGCCGCGACCGGGCCCGAGGACCCGCGGCGCGCCATGTTCCTGTTCACCTCGCTTCCCGCGCAGACGAGCCCGACCGGAGCGGCGGTGCCTCCCCCCGTGGTCGACGCCATCCGCGACGGCGCGCGGGCGAACGGGCTCAGTTTCGACTACCTGCTCGCCACCGCGCAACGCGAATCGGCGCTCGACCCTTCCGCGCAGGCGAGCACCTCTTCGGCCACGGGCCTGTTCCAGTTCATCGAGCAGACCTGGCTCGGCCTCGTCGACAGCGAGGGGCCGCGGCTCGGTCTCGCGGAGGAGGCGCGCGCCGTCGTGCGCGGGCCGGACGGGCGCTACCACGTGCCCGATCCCGCGCAGCGCGCCGAGATCCTCGCCCTGCGCGAGGACCCGCGGCTGGCCGCGCAGCTCGCCGGCGCGCTGACCAACCGAAACGCGGCCGCGCTCGCGTCGGCGCTCGGCCGCGCGCCGAGCGAGGCCGACCTCGCCGTGGCCCACGTGCTCGGCGCGAGCGGCGCCGCGACCCTGATCCGCGCCGCCGGCGAGCGGCCGCAGACGCCCGCCGAGACGCTCTTCCCGCGCGCGGCCGAGGCGAACCCGGCGCTGTTCCGCGACCGTGCCGGCACACCACGCTCGGCGGCGGCGCTCTACCGCGCGATCGCCGATGCTCACGAGGCCGCGCGCACCCACGCCGCCGCGGCCGGATCGACGCCCGCGGGCGACGGCGCCGCGCCCGCGTTCGGCGCCGACGCGCCGCTCGCCTTCGCCCGCCGCGACGGGCCCGCGTTCCACGGCCTGTTCCGGACGGACGCCGCCGCGCCCGGCCCGGTCTCCGGGGCGGTGGCGAGCCTATGGAGCGCGCCACCGGACGGCGCTCTCCCGACGCCCGCCGCGGCACCCGCAGCGTCCGTCCCGCTCTCGAGCGCCCCGACCCGCGGCGCGGCCGGCCGCGGCGACGGCCCGCTCGACCTCGCCGCCGTGGCCCGGGGGACGCGATGATCGTCCGGCGCTTCCTCCTGTGGGCCCGCACGGCCTCCCCCGGCGACCGCGCCGAGGCGGTGAGCGCGCTGGCGCGCGCCTATCTCTACGGCGACCTCGCCCCCGCCGACCGCCGGGACGCCGAGACCGCGCTCACCGCGATGCTCGACGATCCCTCGCCGCTCGTGCGGCGGGCGCTGGCGGAGGCGGTGGCGAACGCGCCCGAGGCGCCGCGCCACCTCGTCGTGGCGCTCGCGTCCGACCAGAGCGGCATCGCCGCCCTCGTGCTCGCCCGCTCGCCGCTGCTGACGGACGCCGACCTCGTCGACTGCGCCGCGCTCGGGGACGACTTCGTGCAGACCGCGATCGCGCTGCGCCCGCGGCTCTCCTCGGCCGTGTCGGCGGCGCTCGCCGAGATCGCCTGCCCTCAGGCGGTGGAGGAGCTCCTCGGCAATCCGGGCGCGGGCCTCGCGTCCTCGACCTTCGCGCGCATCCACGAGCGGTTGGGCGAGGAGCCCGCTATCCGCGAGGCGCTGCTCGCCCGCGCCGATTGCCCGGTGGACGTGCGCCAGACCATCGCGGTGGCCGTGGCAGCGCGGCTCGAGCGCTTCGTCGTCGGCTGCGGCTGGCTCTCGGCCGAGCGCGGCGCGCGCGTGGTGCGCGAGGCGCGGGAGAAGACCACCGTCGCGCTCTCCGCCGGTCCCCAGGCGGACGCGCTGCGCCTCGTCGCGCACCTGCGCCGCTCGGGCCAACTCACCCCGGCGATGATTCTGCGCGCCATCCTCTCGCGCGCCATGCCGTTCGCCGAGGCCGCCTTCGCCGATCTCGCCGAGATGCCGGCGAAGCGCGTCGTGGCGCTGCTGCACGACCCGCGCGGGGCGGGCTTCCCGGCGCTGTATCGTCGCGCGAAGCTGCCGCCGGCGCTGCTGCCCGCCTTCGAGGCGGCGCTGTCGGCGCTGCGCGAGCCGGAGGGCGACCGGGCGAGCGGCGGCGCGCAGCTCTCGCGCCGGATGGTCGAGCGGGTGCTCTCCGCCTGCGCCACGCTGCCCGCGGAGGAGGCCGGCAAGCTCCTCGTGCTGCTGCGCCGCTACGAGGTCGAGGCCGCGCGCGAGGAGGCCCGCGAGGCGAGCCGCGCGATGGCGGAGGACGCCGCGCTCGACGTCGCGCTCGCCCACGTGGAGCGCGGCATCGTCGAGGCGATCCGCTCGCGGCGGCTCGGCGTGGCGGCCTGAGCGCACGTGCGCCTCAGGCCGGCGCCGACGCCTCCGCGTAGGGCTCCATGTAGTAGACGAGCGCGGGGTCGAGCGGGCCGGCGCCGACGAGGCCGGCTATGTCTGTCGCGATGGCGAAATCGACCGGGTAGGAGCCGATCGCGTCCGGGTCGTCCTCGTCCGTCTCGATCATGCGCTTGATCGTTTCGAGGCCGTCCCGAAGAAGCTCGACCGACCAGATCCATTCGTCCGTGGCGGGGTGGTAGCCGACGAGCTCGTGAACGATGCGCTGGGTCATGGCTCGATCCTCCGCGCGGGGTTGCCGGGTTTGGTCATCTCGCCCGTCACCGAGTCGAACTCTCCCAAGTGCCGCCCGCGCAGATCATAGACCTCCACGCGGCCGTGCTGGTAGTCCCATCCGTAGATCCGCCAATCATCCCGCCAGCGCGCCCGCTCGCGCGTCCGGCCGAAGCGGGTCTTGGCGCGAACCCGGCGAGCGCTCGGGAACGCCGGCAGCTTCGGAGGAGGTGTCTTGGGCGACATAAACACGACTTCTATATTGTTTCTGTGCTGATTGCGTGCGACGCACCTGTCAATCCGGTACACGAAGAGCCGTCCGCCTTGCCCTCTCTCGAAAACCCGCCTATAAGCCGCCCTCGCGCCCGCTAGACACCCTTGGAGGCACGGGCGCGCGACGGGCCGCCGCGTTGGCGGCTTTCGTCGTTTCCAGCACCATCGAGGAATCACGACCATGTCCGAGACCAAGACTCTCCAGGCCGTGGCGCGCGATCGGGTCGGCAAGGGGGCCGCCCGCGAAGCCCGTCGCCAAGGCCGGATTCCCGCCGTCGTCTACGGTGCCGGCAAGCCGCCGCGCGCCATCGAGATCGACTTCAACGAGACCAAGAAGCTGATCTACGCCGGCGGCTTCATGACCACGATGTTCGACATCGAGGTGGGCGGCGAGACGGAGCACGCCATCCCGCGCGACTACCAGCTCGACCCCGTCAAGGACATGCCGATCCACGTCGACTTCTTCCGCGTGGGCCGGGGCCAGACGATCGCGGTCGAGGTGCCGGTGCACTTCGTCAACCAGGAGAAGTCGGTCGGGCTCAAGCGCGGCGGCACGCTCAACGTCGTGCGCCACACGGTGGAGCTCAACGTCCCCGCCGACGCGATCCCGGATTCGATCGACATCGACATCGCGACGCTCGACATCGGCGACAGCCTTCACATCTCGGCCGTGACCCTGCCCAAGGGCGTCACGCCGGTGATCCAGGACCGCGACTTCACCATCGCCACCATCGCCGTTCCGGCGGGCGTCCGCGAGGCGCTCCAGCAGGAGGCCGCCGAGAAGGCGCAGGGCGGCGAGGCGGGGGAGGGCTGATCCGGGCCCTTCTCGACAGGTTGTTTCGTGCGCGCGCTCCGGCCGAAGGGCCGGAGCGCTTCGCCGTTTCGGGGGAGGGTCGAGTGCGCCTCTTCGTCGGGCTGGGCAATCCCGGCGCCCGCTACGCCGGCAACCGGCACAACATCGGCTTCATGGCCATCGACGAGATCGCCCGTGTCCACGGCGCGGCGCCCTGGCGCCGCCGCTTCCAGGGCGAGGCGTGCGAGGCGCTCGTCGGACGCGAGCGCGTGCTGCTGGTCAAGCCTCTCACCTACATGAACGAGAGCGGGCGCGCCGTCGCCGAGGCGATGCGCTTCTACAAGATCCCGCTCGACGACGTCTGCGTCTTCCACGACGAGCTCGACCTCGCCCCCGCCAAGCTGCGCATGAAGAAGGGCGGCGGCAACGCCGGCCACAACGGGCTGCGCTCGATCACGGCGCAATGCGGCAACGACTATCGCCGCGTGCGCCTCGGCATCGGCCATCCCGGCGACAAGGCGCTGGTGCACGCATACGTGCTCAACGACTTCGCCAAGTCCGAGCAGCCGTGGGTGGAGGACCTCTGCCGCGCGGTGGCGGACCATGCCGAGCTGCTGGCGAAGAGCGACGACGCCTCGTTCCAGAACAAGGTCCACCTCGCCATGGAGGGGCGCGGCTGGGGGGACGTGAAGCGCCCGGGGGAGAAGTGAGCAGGGGACCGCACCGTTGACTCTCGACCGGGACTGCACGACATCACTGCAACACGAATCTCGTGTTTTCGTGAATGGAGCGCGGGCATGAAGAATGTCACGATCACCCTCGATGAGGACGTGCTCGCGCGAGCACGTGTCGAGGCGGCGAAGCAGGGGAAGAGCCTGTCGCGGTACGTTTCGGAGACGGTCGAGATGAAGCTCGGTCGCAAGCGCAGTCAAGCGGACGTCGTCGCCGACCTCCTGAAGGGGCCGAAGTGGAAGCTGGGCGGGGGCCCGCTGCCGAAGCGGGACGAGATCTATGAAGAGCGTCTTCGTCGACACGAACGTCCTGATCTATCCGCTTCAGACGGACGATCCGACGAAGGCGGCGATCGCCACCGCATGGATTGAGAGGCTTGCGGCGCGGGAAGCCCTCGTCGTAAGCCCGCAAATCATCGACGAATTCGTCTCGGTGCTCACGCGTCGCTACTCGTTTCTTCCGCTTCTCGACGTCCTCGACAAGGCTCGCGACTATTCCGAGTTCTGCCGTGCACGCATGGACGCCGACACCACGCGAGCCGCGATCGATCTGCTGTTGCTGCACAGGTTTTCCTGGTGGGATTCAGTCATGCTGGCCTCAGCGCTGGACTTCGGCTGCGAGATCGTCCTCACAGAAGACCTCCAGAATGGGCGATCGGTCGACGGCATGTTGATCGTCGACCCGTTCGCAGCCGATATCGACACCGTCCTGCGGGACATCTGAAAGACGAGACAGGAAAACCGCCATGGGCTTTCGCATGGGCATCGTCGGGCTGCCGAACGTCGGCAAGTCCACGCTCTTCAACGCGCTGACGCAGACGGCCGCGGCGCAGGCGGCGAACTATCCGTTCTGCACGATCGAGCCCAACGTGGGCGACGTCGCCGTGCCCGACGAGCGGCTCGATGCGCTGGCCGCGATCGCGAAGTCGGCGCAGATCGTGCCGACCCGGCTCACCTTCGTCGACATCGCTGGCCTGGTGCGCGGCGCCTCGCGCGGGGAGGGGCTCGGCAACCAGTTCCTCGCCAACATCCGCGAGGTCGACGCCATCGCCCACGTGGTGCGCTGCTTCGAGGACGAGGACGTCACCCATGTCGAGGGCAGGATCGACCCCGTCGCCGACATCGAGACCATCGAGACCGAGCTGATGCTGGCCGATCTCGACAGCCTCGAGCGGCGCGTCACGGGCCTCGAGAAGAAGGCCAAGGGCGGCGACAAGGAGGCCAAGGAGAGCCTCGACCTCTGCCAGCGCGCCCTCGTGCTGCTGCAGGACGGCAAGCCCGCGCGGCTCGTGCAGGTCTCGGCGGAGGAGCGCCGCGCCTTCGACATGCTCCAGCTCCTCACCGCGAAGCCCGTGCTCTACGTCTGCAACGTCGAGGAGGCCTCGGCGGACGCCGGCAACGCCTTCTCGGAGCGCGTCTTCGCCCGGGCGAAGGAGGAGGGCGCACAGGCGGTGGTGGTCTCCGCCAAGATCGAGAGCGAGATCGCGGTCCTCCCCGAGGCGGAGCAGGCGGACTATCTCGAGGCGGTCGGCCTCGCCGAGCCCGGCCTCAACCGCGTGATCCGCGCCGGCTACCGGCTGCTGGGGCTGCTCACCTACTTCACCGTCGGGCCGAAGGAGGCCCGCGCCTGGACGATCGCGACCGGCACCCGCGCGCCCCAGGCGGCGGGCGTCATCCACACCGACTTCGAGAAGGGCTTCATCCGCGCCGAGACCATCGCCTACGACGACTACGTGTCGCTCGAGGGCGAGGCCGGCGCGCGCGAGGCGGGGAAGATGCGGCTCGAGGGCAAGGAGTACGTCGTGCGCGACGGCGACGTGATGCACTTCCGCTTCGCGCCCTGATGCATCGCGTCGCGGCGGGCGGCGCATCCGCAACTTTGCGGAGCCTCGCGGCGTTTGGGCGTCCATGAAGCTCGAACGCCGCCACGATTGGGATCTCGACGTCGACGCCGCCCTGCGCCTCCAGGAGGAGCTCCGGGGCGACATCGACATCTCCACCCCGCTCGATCTCGACGCGATCCACCTGATCGCGGGCTCGGACGTCGTCATCAAGGACGACACGGCGCACGCCGTCGTCGCCACCTTCCCGGATCTCCAGCCGGTCGAGACCGTGCACGGCCACGGCACGGTGCGCTTGCCCAACACGCCGGCGATGACCAGCTTCCGGGAGGGGCCGGCGCTCCTCGACGCCTTCGCCAAGCTCGAGCACGTGCCCGACGTCTTCCTCTTCGACGGCGCCGGTATCGCACACCCCCAGCGCTTCGGCACCGCCTGCCATCTCGGGCTCTTCCTCGAGCGCCCGACGATCGGTTGCGGCAAGACGCGGCTGTGCGGGCGGTTCGCGCTCCTGCCCGAGGACAAGGGCGCGATGGCGCCGCTCACCGACGGGGGCGAGACGATCGGCATGGCGGTGCGCACGCGCACGCGGATGAACCCGATGTTCATCTCGCCCGGCCACCGCGCGGACCTCGACAGCGCCGTCGCGCTCGTCCTGCGCACCACCGAGAAGTACCGCCTGCCCGAGCCGATCCGGCTCGCCCACAAGGCGGGGCAGGGCGAACCCGCGCCCTAGCCGTCTCGCCCGTCACCCCGCACCGGCTCCGTCGAGCAGACGGGCGACGAGGGCGTCGATGCGTGCGGCGAGGCCCGCGTCCGCGAGTGCGGTGCGGACGAGGGCGCGGGCGCGCTGGAAGCGGGCGGCGTCCGGAAGGGGGACGGCGGCGGCGAGCGCCTCCGCCTCCCGCGCCGCCGCGGCGATCTCGCGATGCAGGGCGACCGCCGGATCGAAGCGGGGGATCGGCAGCGACCAGACGACCTTGTCGAAGTCCCGCGCCCCGAACAGGCCGCGGGACTGGAGGTGCTCCGAGCGGGCGCGGGTCGTCTCCGAATTGACGAGCGCGGCGAGGAAGTGCGCCTCGTCCTCGGAGGCGGGGGCGAACCAGTAGAGCTTGTGGTCGATGACGGCTTGGGTGTCTCGGACCACGCAGGCCGCGGGCTGGGAGCCGGCTTTGGCGTAGACGACGCGCAGCGGCGATATGGGGAACTGCGAGCCGAGCTCGTTGTGGTAGTTCCATCGCCCGATCAGCGTCATGCCGGGGCTCTCGCCGGTTTCCTTCCAGGTCCTCTCGGCGGCTCGCATCCAGCCCGTGATCCCGTCATATCCTCGGTTCGCCGCTCCCTCTGCGTCCAGCAGCTCTCCCTTGTCGGTCACCGGCACCACGCCCTCGAACGCCTGCCCGATCCGGTAGGGCAGGACGCTCTCCCCCAGCAGCACCGGCCGAAGGAACTCCGCCTCGACCGGGTGCTCGACGCCCGGCGCGGATTTCCACGGCTCCTTCTCCTGGCTCGAGCGGCGGCTCGTCACCGCGGGCTTCGCCGTGTTCGAGCCGAGCTTGCCGAGGCTGCGGCGCTCGACGAGGACGAGCATGCGCGGCACCAGCGTCGCGCCCTGCCGAAACAGCTTGCGATAGGGCGATCCGCCCTCGAACCGCGCCTCGCTCGGCGCCGGCGCGTTCTCGACTACCGTAAGGAGCCGGTCGGCGACCTCCTCGGGCGCGTCGCGCTGGCCGGCGAGGCCGCCGGAATAGCGGCGCACCGTCGTGGGGATCGGCCTGGCGATCGCGCGGCGCCGCCCGAAGACGGCGCAGGAGGGAACGGGGAACAGCGGCTCCACGTCCCGGTCCATCACCCAGGCCTCGTCCCAATGGATGCGCAGGGAGTCGAACGAGCCGCCGCGCAGCTTCTCGAACTGCCCGCGGGTGAGCACCGCCAGCGGCAGGACGAGGCCGAGCCGGCCCGAGGCGCGCAGGTAGAGCCCGGCGGCGCGCACGGCGAAGAGCGCGCACAGGTCGTTCTGCGTGGCGAAGCGCCCGCCGACGTGCACGCGCTCGCCCCGCGCCAGCTCGCGGAAGCGCTTCTGGAGGCCCTCGCTCATGTGCCGGAAGGCGACCCAGGGCGGGTTGCCGACGAGCACGCTCGCCCAGCCGCCGCGGTGGGAGAAGGCGAGGGGGCGCGAGAGGTTTCGCGCGACGTAGGCCCACACCGAGTCGCGACCCTCGCGGCGCAGCCGGTCGAAGGTCTCGTAGGTCGTGCCCATGTCGGGCACGGCGTCGCGCTCCTCCGCGGTGAGGTCGCGCATGTAGTGCATCTCGATCTCGCGCACGAGCCGGTACTCGACCTGGTCGCGGCTCGCGCCGGACTCCGAGCCCGAGCGCAGCACCTCGATCGCCTTGTCGAACAGCCCGGCGTCGCGGCAGAACACGTCGGGGAAGTCGAGCTTCGTCGCGCCGGTGCCGTCGGGCGCCGGCGGCACGCGCACCGTCAGCTCCTTCAAGCCCATCACGTCCGTGATCGAGAGCTGGAGCGCGTCCCCGAGATAGACCGGGATCGAGATCGAGCCCTTGCGCGCGTGCAGCACCGGCGCCAGCGCGAGGAGGTACGTCACGCGCGCGATGATCACCGCGACGGGGTGGATGTCCATGCCGGCCACGAGCTCGGTCGTGCGCCCGGCGCGCTCCGCCTCCGGCAGGTCGCCGTCCTCGGCCTCCGCGAGGACGAGGCGGATGGCGTGGAAGAGGAAGGCGCCGGAGCCGCAGGCGGGGTCGAGCACGGTCTGCTCGAGGGGACGCGAGACGCAGTTCTTCACCACCTTCGCCGCGAGCCAGTCCGGCGTGTAGTACTCGCCGAGCCCATGGCGCTCGGCACGGTCGATGAGGCTCTCGTAGAGCGTCTTGAGCACGTCGGTGCGCGCCTCGCGCAGCCGGAAGCGGCGCACGTGCGCGAGGATGCGCCGCACCAGCGCCGCGCCCTCCGGGGCGGCGACGATCCAGTCGAAGAAGTCGCTCTCCACCGCGCCGTAGATCCCCGCCGCCTGGAAGGCCTCGCCCGAGAGGAGGCGGGCGGGGTCGTCCTCGCGAATCTCCAGCACCGCCCCGGCGATCGCCTTCGCCACGATGACGAGGAACGTGTGCTGGACGAACAGCGCGTCGGACTCGACGTCCTTGCCGTAGACGAGGGTGAGGAGTTGCGCCCAGAGCTGGCGCTTGAGCGCCACCGCGGGATCGTCCTTCAGGCTCGCCCACAGTTTCTCGAGATCGCGCGCGGCGCGGCGGTAGGCGACCGAGTCCTGACCCAGCTCCGACTTGAGCGTCAGCTCGTCCGTCGGCAGCGAAGCCTTCAGCGCGAGCACGCCGTCGAGAAAGGCGAGGAACTCGACCGGCCGCTCGGGATCGAGCGTCGCGCGGCGCACCTCCACGAGCGCGCCCTCGACGAGCTCGTAGGCGATCCACAGCCGCCCGTCGGAGGCGAGGCCCACGAAGCGCTCGCCCTCCTCCTGCTCGCGGTTGGCCAGATAGTCCGGCATCTTGCGCTCGACGTCGCCGCGCTCGGCGACGAGGTCGCGCTTGGCCTCGAAGACGGTGCGCCCGATCAGCGCGTCGGTGCGCGAGCGCACCTCGATGCGCTGCTCGAAGCGGATGTCGTGGAGGGCGGCGTCGAACTCCTCCACCAGGAGGTCGCGGAAGTCCGCCTTGACCTCGTCGTGCCCCGGACGGCTCGCCAGATGCGCCAGGAGCGCGCTGACCCTCTCAGATACCGACACGTCGCTCGCACCCTCGCATCCCCGAGCACTTGGTGTGCGAGAAAGCGGGCGCGCGGTCAAGCCGATGTCGCCGTTTCGTTCCGGCTCTCCAGCGTGGGGCGGTGCGTCAACACCGGTCGTCGGAAGGGTCTCGGTCCGTCGCCGGCGCCGCGATGGCGTCCCCCGCCTCGTCGCCCTTCAAGAGCCGCAGGGCGGCGATGGCGCGGTCCCAGGGCAGGGCGAGGTCGACGACGAGGCGGGCGCGGCCGTCGCCGAGGTCCTCGAGGCGGGTGCCGGACCGGGCGGCGCACGCGGGGGCCGGCGCGCGCATCGAGTCGACCTCCTCGACGAGGTCGTTCACGCCGACCCCGAGCACCTCGGCCAACGCCTCGATCTGAGCCATGCGTCGGGGCAGGCTGCGACCCTTGGCGTACGACCAGACGCTCACGTCCGAGATCCGCATGCCCGCCGGCAGGCGCTCCTGTGCGAGGCGCGCGGTCTCGCGATAGGTCAGGCCGCTGCGCTTGATCGCCTGCCAGAGGCGATGCGCGAAGACGTCCTTGTCGATGGGGAGCGTGCGCTCCTTCCGGGGCCTGTCCCTCTGCACGGGCTGCGGCGCGCGCGGGGTGGGTCGGTCGGTCGGTGGCACCATCGGGGGCTCCGGTGAAAGGGGGGACGGCCGCCCCGGCCGCCGCTTTCGCGTCGACCGGGGCGGCCGGTGTCGTCGTCGTACAGGGGCAGACGGCGGAAGCGAGACGCCGCATGGCCCGCAGCCGGTCTACACGAGTGCGCTCCGCCGCTCGACGAACGACCGTTCCAAATTCTCAGAGATATCTTCAGAAATGGAAGCACCGCGGATCATCGCGTTCGGAGCGTCGATCGAGCAGATGATTAATGAAATACTGTGCGAATGCAGAGGCGAGCCCGAAACCCGTTCGTATCCGGACGCTCGACGACGGTCCGGAGTCCTGGGGAGACCGACTCCCGAGAACGTTTCCGTACATGGATCATAAGCAGCGATTCATAATCTCGAGCTAAGCCGTAGTGGACGATCGGAGACCTCCGTCCATGCGCCGCTTCCTCTACGACACGCGCGGCAGCGCCGTGATCCCCCTCGCCCTCGTGCTGGTTCCCGTCATCGGGCTCGCGGGCGCGGCGGTCGACTACACCCGCACCACCAGCGTGCGCGCGGAGATCCAGTCGACGCTCGACGCCGCCGTGATCGCCGGCGCGCGGGCGCCGCAGGATCATGCGGCCGTGGCGGAGCGCGCCTTCGATACGACCCGGATCGCGGGCGTGGAGGGCGTCGACGCGCGCTTCTCGCTCGGCGAAGGCGGGCGGGTGGTCGGCGAGGTCGGCTTCAGCGTCCCCACCGTCTTCCTCGGCGTGGTGGGCCGTCGATCCTTCGATGCCGAGGTCAGGGCGGAGGCCGTGCGCGCAAGCGCGCCGAACGGGCCGTGCGTGCTCGTCCTCGACGAGCGCACGCCGCAGCCCTTCCTCGTCAACAGCGGCGCGGACGTGCACGCGCCCGATTGCGAGATCCACGTGCGCAGCCGCGCGAACCCGGCGGCCATCCTCAACGCCGGCGCGGAGGTCTCCGTCCGCCGGCTGTGCGTCGCGGGGCGCGACATCATCGACAACGGTGCGACGGTGTCCGGCCTCGAGCTCGGCTGCGCCGCGGCGGAGGACCCCTATGCGGGCTCCCTGCCGGTGCCGCAGGTCGGCGCCTGCGACTACTCGAATGGAAACTACAATGGAGGCAACGTCACCCTCTCGCCCGGCGTGTATTGCGGCTGGCACAACTTCAACGGCGCGCCGCGGGTCACGCTGGAGCCGGGCCTCTACGTCGTGAAGGACGGCGGCTGGAACGTGAACGGCGGCGTCTGGCGCGGCGAGGGCGTGACGTTCTACTTCCCGTCCACGGCGAAGATCCAGTTCAACAGCGGCATGGACGTCGCGCTCTCGGCGCCGGAGGGCGGCGAGACCGCAGGCATCCTGCTCTTCGAGGCGCCGGGGCTCCCGCGATCGCAGTTCATCCTCAACAACGCCAACGGCAACACGCTCGAGGGGCTCGTCTACCTCCCGAGCCGCGAGCTCGTGATGAACGCGCGCTCGCGCATCGAGTCCGACCGGATCGGCATGGTCGTCGACCGGCTCATCCTCAACGTGGCGGACTGGCGACTCGCGCCCGAGAACGCCGGCGCCTCGGCGGGCGCGGAGGTGCGTCTCGTGCGCTGACGCGGCTCAGCGGCGGAGCTCGGCCGCCAGCCGCCGCAGGAAGGCCTCGCCGTCGGCGAGTTCGTCGAGGGTGATGTACTCGTCCGCCTTGTGGGCGCGGGCGATGTCGCCGGGCCCGCACAGGACCGTGGGCAGGCCCGCGCCCTGGAAACGGCCGGCCTCGCTGCCGTAGGAGACGGTCACCGGCCGGTTGCGCCGCGCAACGCGCAGCGCGAGCCGCTCGGCCTCCGAGCCCGGCTCCGGCGCGAGCCCGGGCACGTCCACCGACCAGACGTTCGAGATCGCGCCGAAGGGGCCGTACCGCGTCAGCCGCTCGGCCTCGACGGCGCGCGAGAGCGCCTCGACCTCGGCCTGGAGCGCGCCCATGTCGACGCCGGGGATGTAGCGGATCTCCCAGCCGACGGCGCAGTCGCGCGCGAGGATGTTGCGCGCGCTGCCGCCGGCGATGGTGGCGACGTGCAGCGTCGAGAAGGGCGGGTCGAAGCGTCCCGTCGGGTCGCCGTCGCCGATCAGCCGGTCGCCGAGCGCGTTGAGCCGCGCGACCAGCGCGCCCGCCGCCATGACGGCGCTCGCGCCCTCCGTGATGCGCGAGGAATGCGCCTCCGTGCCCCCGACCCGCGTCTCGCACATGGCGACGCCCTTGTGCGCGTCCGCCACCTCGAGGCCCGTCGGCTCGCCGACGATCACCGCGGCGGGCCGCGGCAGGTCGCGCCCGAAGGCCGCGATGGCGTCGACGACGCCGAGGCAGGTCGTCTCCTCGTCGTAGGAGAGGACGATGTGGATCGGCCGCGCGAGATCGGCGGCGACGAAATGGGGCACGAGGGCGAGCACGAGCGCGTCGAAGCCCTTCATGTCGGTCGTGCCGCGGCCGTACGCCCGCCCGTCCGCGACGCGCAGGCGGTACGGGTCGCTCGACCAGACCTGGCCCGCGACCGGGACGACGTCGGTGTGGCCCGAGAGCACGATGCCGCCTTCGACCCGCGGGCCGATGGTGGCGACGAGCGCCGCCTTGTCGCCGGCCGCGTTCGGCAGCCGGATCGCCTCGACGCCGTGCGCGGCGAGCCAGTCCTGGGCGAAGTCGACGAGCGGGAGGTTCGACTTCTGGCTCTCGGTGTCGAAGCCGACGAGCCGCTCGAGCATCTCGAGCGGCGACAGGGGAGCGGGGCTCATCGAGGCGGGGACCTTCCGGCGGGTGGGGAACGATCAGTGCAGCGAGCGGCGCGCGTCCGGTGCGTCGAGGGAGAAGGCGGGGATCTCGGCCTCGAAGACCTCGCCCTCGCCGCGCTCCATGCGGTAGTGGCCTTGCATCGTGCCGTCGGGCGTGTCCAGCGGGCAACCGCTCGTGTAGGTGAACATCTCGCCGGGGCCGAGCACGGGCTGCTGGCCGACCACGCCCGCGCCGTGCACCTCCTGAACGCGCCCGTGACCGTCGACGATCCGCCAGTAACGATCGCGTAGGCGCACCCGCTCGGGATTGAGGTTCACGATCTCCACGGTGTAGGCGAAGAAGTACCGCCCCTCCTCGGGGCGGGACTGCTCCTCCAGGTAGGACGGCGTCACGGTCACGCGGACGCCGTTCGTCACGGCGGTGTACATGAGCGGCCTCCGACGCGGTGGGCGCGGGCGCGTCCTGCCCGTGCGGACACGAGGTGAGATGATGCACGAGGTGGTAAGCCGGCAAGGGCCCATCGTCAATCGCGACGGGCCGTCCACCCACGCGGGGGGGCATCCGTGCTCGACGGAGTGATGCGCCGCCTGATCGATCCGCCGCTCGACCGGGCGGGGGCGATCCTCGCCCGCGCGGGCGTCGGGGCGGATGCGATCACGATGGCGGGCCTCGCCTTCGGGCTCGCCTGCGCGGCCGCGATCGCGGCGTCCGCGGACGCCGTCGCCCTCGCGATGCTGGCGCTGTCGCGCCTGTGCGACGGGCTCGACGGGGCGGTGGCGCGCGCGAGCAAGAAGACGGACCGCGGCGGCTTCCTCGACATCGTCTGCGACTTCGCCTTCTACGGCGCGGTGCCGCTCGGCTTCGCGCTGCGCGACCCGGCGGCCTTCGGCCTGCCCGCGGCGGTGATCCTGTTCGCGTTCTACGTGAACGGCGCGAGCTTCCTCGCCTTCGCGGCGGTGGCGGCCAAGCGCGGGATGGAGACCGCCTCGCGGGGGGTGAAGTCGATCTACTTCACCGCCGGGCTGGCGGAGGGAACGGAGACCATCCTCGTCTTCGCACTGATGATTCTCTTCCCGGCCTGGTTCCCGCTGATCGCCTACGCCTTCGCCGGGCTCACGGCGATGACGGCGATCGCGCGGATCGCCTTCGCCTGGGTGCTGTTCCGCGACGAGGACGATGACGGCGAAGGCGGCGGGGGAGGGGACGCGCCGTAGGCTCGTGGACGCGTGGGCGGCGCGGTGGGCTGCGCGGCCTCACCGCGCGCTCGCGGCGAGCGATCGCCGCACGCCGTCGGGATCGGCCTCGATGGCGCGAAGGTAGGCGTCGAGCGCCGGGTCGGGCAGGAGAGCGCCGTCCTCCAGCGCCTCGACCGTCTCGGGGGGGAGGCCGTAGCGGCGGGCGAAGTCCGCCTGGGACAGGCCATCGCGCTCGCGCGCGAGCCGCACCCGGTGCCCGGCGACGGCGCGTGCGAGCTCGTCGTCGGTCATCGGTTGCGCGTCCGGATCTTCCAGCGCACGGCGATCGATCTCCTCGTCGGTCATGGCCGCGAGGCGGGCGCGGTGCTCGGGCGGGAGGCGGCGCACGGCCGCGAGGGCCTCCTCTATGGTCATTCTGACGATCGCCATGTTCGCCCTCCTCCTGGTCCGTCCTCGTACAGCCGCCTTTCGCCGCGATTTGCGAGACGCGCTGAGATCAGCCGATTGCAGCCTCCGCGAATAGTATAGCACACAAAGAGCAGAGCGTTCCCGCAACGACCGACCGTTCGGAGACGAAGCTCCCCATAGTGATGCCGGCCATCCCGCCAGGTGACACGGCTCGGATCGAGAAAGACCAAGCTCGCCTCCTCGAATGCGACGCAATGCTTCGCCTCGTTCGAGGCGGCCTTCACTTGGTCCCATTCGAAGCGTGGCAACTGCGGCACACCCGAGATCTACTCTGCTCAGAAGACGGTCGCAACCAATTAGAAGTAAAGCACATTGAAGCTACCTTGAATTTCGTAAATCGGTCAAAAAAAAGCCGCCGGGGTGCGGCGGCCTTGAGTCTAGGGAGGAAACGCCCAAGGAGGGCATGTGGCCGGGCGACGGATCGCGTCGGCCACGATCCGAAGATAGGCGCGTGCGGTGCAAAAACCAAGCTGAAAAGGACAGCATGGTTGCCCAATTTTTACACGCCCGTACGAAGCGCATTCCGTTGCGGAATCGCCGCCTGCGCGCCGCATCCGGGCCGCGCGCCCGCCGCAAAGCACCGCGATGACGCGCGGCGCGGCCATCGTCGACGAGGCGCGATCGAACGTCGGGAGCAGACGGATGCAGGAGAGGTCCGGCAGGTATCCGGAGGCCGACGCGGCCGCGACGCTCGAGGCGGCGCTCGCCGCCGTGCGCGCGCTCTCGGGAGAGCTCGCCGATCGGCGGATCGCGGCCGCGCGACGGACCCTCGCGGGCATCCACGTCCGCGCCGCCATGGCGCGGCGCGGCGGGCCCGCGCGTCGGCCGTGAATATCGCCGGCGTGCGACGCGAACGGGCTTTACTGTAAGGGAAAGCCCGTGCCACCTTGGCGGCCAACGGAGGTATCGCCTCCGCTCCGCAAGAGGGGTTCGCTCACATGAAGAAGACGATCACCGCCCTCCTGGGCGCGACCGCGCTCACGTTCGCCGCCTTCGGCCCGGCCGCGGCACAGGACGAGGTGCGCCCGGCCATCATCTACGATCTGGGCGGAAAGTTCGACCGTTCGTTCAATGAGGGCGTGTTCAACGGCGCCACACGCTTCCAGGAGGAGACCGGCATCGACTTCCGCGAGTTCGAGCCGCAGAACGACGCCCAGCGCGAGCAGGCCATGCGCCGCTTCGCCGAGCAGGGCTTCGAGCCCATCCTGGCGGTGGGCTTCTCGCAGCAGTCGGCGCTCGAGCGCGTCGCCGCCGAGTTCCCGGAGACCGACTTCGCCATCATCGACTCGGTCATCGACCTGCCGAACGTCGCCTCCTACGTCTTCAAGGAGCACGAGGGCTCCTACCTCGTCGGCATGCTCGCAGCGCTCGCGTCCGAGACGGACACGGTCGGCTTCGTCGGCGGCATGGACATCCCGCTCATCCGCAAGTTCGCCTGCGGCTACGCCCAGGGCGTGAAGGCGGTCTCGCCGGACGCCGAGGTGATCGTCAACATGACGGGCACGACGGGCGCCGCCTGGAACGACCCCGTGCGCGGCGGCGAGCTCACCCGCTCGCAGATCGAGCAGGGCGCGGACGTGATCTACCACGCGGCCGGCGGCACCGGCGTCGGCGTGCTGCGCGCGGCGGCGGACGCCGGCAAGCTCGGCATCGGCGTCGACTCGAACCAGAACATGATGCATCCCGGCTCGGTGCTGACCTCCATGCTCAAGCGTGTGGACAACGCCACCTACCAGCTCTTCACCGCCTCCCGGGCGGGCGAGTTCGAGGCCGGCGTGCAGGTCCTGGGCCTCGCCGAGGGCGGCGTCGGCTGGGCGCTCGACGAGAACAACGAGAGCCTGATCACGCAGGAGATGCGCGACGCGGTCGCCGAGGCCGAGGCGGCGATCATCGCCGGCGACGTCATGGTGCACGACTACATGACGGATTCGTCCTGCCCGGCCGTGTCCATGTGATCGCGTCGCGAGCACGAGCCCGAGGGTCGTCCCGTCCATGTCCTCCGCGTCCTTCTCCGCGTCGTCCCCCGCCATCGAGCTCGTCGGCGTCAACAAGAGCTTCGGCCCGGTCCACGCCAACAAGGACGTGAACCTCCGGGTCGAGGCCGGCAGCATCCACGGCATCGTGGGCGAGAACGGCGCCGGCAAGTCGACCCTGATGTCGATCCTGTACGGCTTCTACGAGGCCGATTCGGGGGAGGTCAGGGTGAAGGGGCAGCGGCTGCGCATCCGTTCCTCCGCGGATGCGATCGCGGCGGGCATCGGCATGGTCCACCAGCACTTCATGCTGGTGGACACGCTCACCGTCGTCGAGAACGTCATGCTCGGCGCGGAGGGCGGGCAGCTGCTCGCCGGCGGCGAGGCCAAGGTGCGCGAGGAGCTGGCGCGCTTCGCCGCGGACTACGGCCTCACCATCGATCCCGACGCGCTGGTGGGAGACCTCTCGGTCGGCCTCCAGCAGCGCGTCGAGATCATCAAGGCGCTCTACCGGGGCGCCGAGATCCTGATCCTCGACGAGCCCACCGCCGTGCTGACCCCGCACGAGGCGCAAGGGCTTTTCGAGCTCCTGCGGACGCTGAAGTCCCGCGGCGTCACGATCGTGCTGATCACGCACAAGCTGCACGAGATCATGGCGGCGACGGACAATGTCTCCGTCATGCGCCGCGGCGAGATGGTGGCGACCGTCCGCACCGCCGACACCTCGCCCGCGCAGCTCGCCGACCTGATGGTCGGCCGCCACGTGCTCCTGCACGTCGAGAAGGGCGACCACCGGCCCGGCGAGCCGATGCTTTCCGTGCGCAACCTCTCCGTCGCCGACCAGCTCGGCGTCATGCGCGTGATCGACGTCTCCTTCGACGTGCGCGCCGGCGAGATCGTCGGCATCGCCGGCGTCGCGGGCAACGGCCAGAGCGAGTTGCTCGAGGCGATCGCCGGCATGCGGCCGATCGCGACCGGAACGATCGCGGTGGGCGGGCGCGTGCTCGAGGCCGGTGAGCGCGATCCGCACCGCCTGCGCGCGATGGGCCTCCTGCACGTGCCCGAGGACCGCATCCGCATGGGCCTCGTGCCGTCCTTCGAAGCCTGGGAGAGCGCGGCGCTCGGCTTCACGAACGACCCCGCCTACGGGACGGGGCCGATCCTCAGCCAGGGGCGGATGATCGCCGACGCGCAACGCAAGATGGAGATGTACGACGTGCGCCCGCCGGCGCCGCGGCTGAAGACCGCGAACTTCTCCGGCGGCAACCAGCAGAAGCTCGTTCTGGCCCGGGAAATCGAGCGCGGCCCCAAGGTCCTGCTCGTCGGCCAGCCGACGCGGGGCGTCGACATCGGCGCAATCGAGTTCATCCACAAGCGCCTGATCGCGCTGCGCGATCAGGGCGTGGCGATCCTGCTCGTCTCCGTCGAGCTCGACGAGATCATGAGCCTGTCGGACCGCATCCTCGCGATGTGCGGCGGCACGGTCACCGGCGAGCGCCGGCCGGAGGAGACGAACGAGGGCGAGCTCGGTCTGCTGATGGCGGGCGTGGCGGCGTGATGCACCTGCCGTGGAGAGGCTCGCCGACACGATCGTTGCGCCGTGGATCACATGGAAACGAGGTGAACGATCCGCCGATGACGGCCGCCGGCGGATCTCCCTGCTATCTCGCGGGCGCGTCGATCCACGCGTCTCCTGCGCCTCTCTCGGCTCTGGACGACCGGTGCCCGGAAGGCGGCCGAGAGACGTCGGCGCCCCCTGTCCTTCCCTGTAGGGGAAGGTGGCTCGGCGAAGCCGAGACGGATGGGGCGCGCGGGACGCGCGTTCGGCGAAGCCGAAGAGCACCGGTGGGGCCGGACACCGAGGCTTCCGCTTCGCGGAACGCGTCGCTGCGCGCCGCGCCCCATCCGTCTCGTCGGCTTCGCCGCCGATCCACCTTCCCCTACAGGGAAGGAGAGGGCCGGCATCCTGCGTCGCGAGGTCCGTCGTTCGACCCGACGTGCCGGAGAGGTGTAAAGCGACTAGCGATGAGGGAGCGGGGAGACCCGCGGCGGCCTTCATCCGCAGCGTGCGGCATGATCCCGCCCATCGTCCCGCCCCGTCTCGCTTCGCCTTCTCGACCGCTCGCACGGCCAGCCGACCCGCCTCTTCCGGACACCGCATGACCCACGACCGCCGCCTCACCCTCGCCCGACCCGACCTCGCCGACGCTGCGCTCGAGGGCATCGTCCCCGCCGCGCGTTACCTCGTGCCGACGCGACGGCGCGTGCGCGCGCCCCTCGTCGACCTGCGGCCGCAGCCGCGGCTCGACGCGGGCATCGACACGCAGGCCCTGATGGGGGAGGCGGTGGACGTGCTCGACGTCGACGAGGAGGGCTTCGCCTTCGGTCGCCTGGCGCGGGACGGCTATGTCGGCTGGCTCTCGGCGGATGCGCTCGCCGATCCCGAGCCGGCGCCGACGCATCGCGTCGCGGCGCTGCGCACCTTCCTCTATCCCGGCCCCTCGATGAAGCTGCCGGTCGCGGGCTGGCTGAGCCTCGGTGCCGAAGTGAACGTCGACGAGATCCGCGGCGACTTCGGGCGCGCGCCCGGTGCCGGCTGGCTCCACATGCCCCACCTCGCCGGGCGCGGCGCCCCGCCCGAGCCGGACTTCGTCGCCGTGGCGGAGCGCTTCCTGCACACGCCCTACCTCTGGGGCGGCGTCTCGAGCCTCGGGCTCGACTGCTCGGGCCTCGTGCGCGCGGCGCTCCACGCGGCCGGCCGCGCCTGCCCGCGCGACACCGACATGCAGGAGGCGGCGCTCGGCGAGACGCTGCCGGAGAATGCGCCGCTCGCCCGGGGCGATCTCGTCTTCTGGAAGGGTCACGTCGGCATCATGCGCGACGGCGAGACCCTGCTTCACGCCAACGGTCACCACATGACTGTGGCGAGCGAGCCGCTCGCCGAGGCCAGCAGCCGCATCCTCGCGAAGAGCTTCGGGCCGGTGACGCGCCTCGCGCGGCTCGCCTGAAGCGGCGAAGGACCGCCCGACGTACGAAGGCCCGCCGCGCGGTGCGCGACGGGCCTCGTTTCGTCCGGCCTGGACGAGGGCGCGATCAGCCCACGTTCACGCCGTGATGGCGCGCGAGCGGGCCGAGCCCGCCGGCGAAGCCCTGGCCGACGGCCTTGAACTTCCACTCGTCGCCGTGCCGGTAGACCTCGCCGAAGATCATCGCCGTCTCGACGGAGGCGTCCTCCGAGAGGTCGTAGCGGGCGATCTCGGCGCCGCCGGCGGCGTTCACGACGCGGATGAAGGCGTTCGACACCTGGCCGAAGTTCTGCTTGCGCGCCTCGCCCTCGTGGATCGTCACGGCGAATACGAGGCGCTTCACCTCCGCGGGCACGCCCGCCAGGTTGACCTTCACGGCCTCGTCGTCCCCGTCGCCCTCGCCGGTGCGGTTGTCACCGGTGTGCTCGATGGAGCCGTCGACGCTCTTCAGGTTGTTGTAGAAGATGAAGTCCTGGTCGGTGCGGACCTTGCCGTCGTCCTTGACCAGGAACACGCTCGCGTCGAGGTCGAACTCGGCGCCGTCCGTGGCGCGCGGATCCCAGCCGAGGCCGACGATGACGTTCGTCAGCCCGGGGGCCTCCTTGGACAGGGATACATTGCCGCCCTTCGAGAGAGAAACACCCATGATCGTCTCCTCTATGGTTGCGCGGCCACCGGCCGCCTCGTGAAATCGTGCCTCAGGCGAACAGGAGATCCTGATAGGCCAAGAGGATGAAGCCCGCATAGGCCGCGAGCATGGCGATGCCCATCCCGCGCCCGATGCGCGAGACCGTGAGCATCCAGGCCGCGAAGGCGAACGTGACGCCGGCCATGACCCACATGTCGACATCGACCAGCGTCTCGTCGATCACGAGCGGCTTGATCATCGCCGTGATGCCGATGATCGACAGGATGTTGAACAGGTTCGAGCCGACGATGTTGCCGATGATCATGTTGGTCTGGCGCTTGAGCGCCGCCGCGAGGCAGGTCGACAGTTCGGGCAGCGAGGTGCCGATCGCGATCACCGTGAGCCCGATGATGGCTTCCGGAACGCCGAGCGCGTTGCCGGCGGCCACCGCGCCGACGACGAGCATCTCCGAGCCGACGACGAGCGCGGCGAGGCCGGCGAGCAGGAATCCGATGCCCTTCAGAGGTGTGTCGATGCCCTTCTCGTCGGCGTCCTCGTCGTGGACGTCGTCGTCCGCGACGCCGGTGTCCTTCCAGTACTGGTACGCGATGAAGGCGGCCAGCAGGGCGAACATGCCGAAACCGGCCCAGCGCGGCACGATGCCGTAGAGCATCAGCGCCACGAGGATGACGGTGGCGACCAGCATCATGCCCATGTCGCGCACGAGCTCGCGCGGCTTGCCCTGGATCGTGAACACCACGGCGGTGGCGCCGAGGATGAGCAGGATGTTGGCGATGTTCGAGCCGACGATGTTGCCCAGCGAGATGCCTGGAAACCCGCTGAGGTTGGCGTTCACCGAGGTGAACAGCTCCGGTGCCGACGTGCCGAAGGCGACGATCGTCGCCCCGATGAAGAGCTTCGAGAGCCCCGCGCGCTCCGCGATGAACGCGGCGGCGTCGACGGTCCAGTCGCCTCCCTTGATCAGGAGATAGAGGCCGAAGGCGATGGCGCCGAAGGCCAGGACCGTCAGTTGATAATCGCCGAGTTCGTTCATGGGGGGCGCGGGGCTCCGGGAGGTTCACGGGGTTGGTGGTGGATCAGAGGTCGAAATCGGCGGGGTCCAGGGAGAGCTCGCGGGCGATGGTGCGCACGATGGCCTTCTCGTCGTCGTCGAAGTCGCCGTCCGAGGCGCCGATGGCGATGCACACGCGGACCATGACGCGGGCGGCGTCGGGCTTGTCGCGCAGCTTGCCCACGTGCTTGAGCGCCTCGGCCTTGCCGATCTCGGCGTCGAACTCGAACTTGTCGGTGATCTTCTTGAAGAAGGCGATCACCTCCTCCAGCTTGAAGACCTTCAGCTCGTCCGAGCTCTCGATGTACTTGATCATCTTCTGCTTCTCGGACGAGGAGATGTCCCCGTCCGCGGCCGCCACGAGGGCGCAGCCCGCCACGACGGCCTCCATGAACTCCTTGTTCTTGAAGCGCGAGACCTCGGTCTGCAGCGCCTCGCGGGCCTTCGCGACGTTCGTCTTGAGCCAGTCGAGCACCATGGTCCTGGTCCTTCCCTCTTCTCGTGAATGGGCCGCCGCGCACACCGTGGTGCGGCGGGGCGAGGCGCGCCGACCCCGGCGCACTCGCGCTTCGGCCCGCCTACTTGGAACTCACTTGGAGCCGCGCGTCCAGCGCATGCCCCAGCCGTAGGCCTCGTCCATCGGCTTGTGGTTCTGGAAGTACTTGACCTCGCGCGACACACGCATCTGCCCGCCGACGTTCTCGATCAACGTCACGGCGCACATGCCCATGCTGGACCCCTCGTCGAGTCGCACCTCGATGGGTGGCTGGTCGGGGGCGAAGACGGTGACGACGCCGTCCGTCGCCGCCCAGTTCGGCGCGCCTTCGTAGATGAAGGCGTAGACCAGCACGCGGCGGATCTCGTCCCAGTGCCGGCCGTTGATGCGCATCCACTCGCCGTCGGCGCTCTGGCCGGTGCGATCGTCCCCCGACAGCTGCACCCAGGGCGGGCCGTCGAAATAGCCGAACGAGTCGCCCAGCGCCTGCACGGCGCCCTTGCGGCCGTCGGCGAGCTCGAACAGGCAGCCGAGATCGAGGTCGACGCCCTTGGGCTTGCCGAAGCCGAAGAAGCCGCCGCCGCCCGATGGGGCCGCTTGGCCGCGGTTCCAGTTGAGGTTGATGCGCACCTCGCCGTAGCCGCCTGCCGCCTTCTTCGACAGGTCGATCGACTTGCGCTCCTTGGTGAGCGTCACCTTGGAGATGTTGATCGGAGCCGCGGCGGGGGCGGGGGCGGGCGGCGGCGTCGGTGGCGCGGCGCCCACGCGCGGGACGCTCGGCGGGCGGGCAGAGGGGGCGGGCGGCGGCGGAGGAGCCGGCTCGGGCTCGTCGTCGACCGAGACGCCGAAGCTCTCCGCGAGCGGCTTCAGCCCGCCGGCGAAGCCCTGACCCACTGCGCGGAACTTCCACTGCCCATTGCGCAGGTAGAGCTCGCCGAGGATGAGCGCCGTCTCGACCATGCCGCCGGTCTCGACCGGGTAGGTCACGATCGGCGTGCCGCCGTCGAGCACCGCGACCTCGAGCGAGGCCACCTGCGAGAAGGACACACCGCGCCCGGCGCCGTGGATCGTCGCCGTCACGGCGACCTTCTCGACGCCCGCGGGCATCGACCCGAAGACGACGGCGAACGTCGTCTCCTTGGCCCCGCCTTCGGCGCCGGCGTTCTGCGCCGTCAACCGCACGGCGCCGCCGGGCCCCTCCGGCTGGCCGTAGAACACCATGTCCGCGTCGCCCGAGACCCTGCCGCTCCCCTGCAGGAGGAAGGCGGAGACGTCGATCTCCGGCACTGCGCCGGACGGCGCGAAGCGCACCCGCACGACGGGTGCGCTGGCGTTCACCGGCGCGTTCGCGCCCTTCGTGAGCTGCGTCACGGTCTCACCCCCTCCGTTTCCGCCGCGTCGACGGCTGCGCCTCACATATGAGCCGCCGCCGCCCCCGCAAGATCCTGGGCGGTCCGTCCGTTGGCCGGCGCGCCGATCGCCTTCATGGTCCACTCGCCGGAGGCGCGGCTGACGACCGCCATGACGACGCCGGTGTGTGCGCCCTGGTCGGTGAGCGTGAAACGGGCGATCTCCTTGTCGGCGCGCTCGTCGACGAGGCGGCAGAAGGCGTTCTCGACCTCGTCGAAGGTCTGGCCGCGGAAGGAGTTGACCGTGAAGACGAGCGTCTGGATCGAGGCGGGAAGACGCTCGAGTTCGACCGTGATCGACTCGTCGTCGCCCTCGCCCTCGCCGGTGAGGTTGTCGCCGGAATGCACGATCGCGCCGTCGTTGGACTTGAGCTGGCGGAACCAGACGATGTCGACGAGCTGCTTGCCCCCGTCGAACAACAGGCAGGAGGCGTCGAGGTCGATCTCTCCCCCGCCGCCGCCGAACAGGCCGGCGAGGAAGCCGCCCTTCTTCTTCACGGGGTCCCAGCCGAGCCCCATGCGCACCTTGGAGAGACCGGCGCTCTCCTTCGCGAGCGAGATGGTCTGGCCCTTGGACAACGAGATCGCCATTGCATGCCTCCCCTGTGGTGCGCGGTACCGGTGTTGCGCGGGACCCTTGGTGCGCGGTGCCGCGTATCGACGCCGAGCGCCGAATCTGCGCGTCACGTTCCCTTGGTGAATTCCCTTGCGTGGTTAAGTGGTTGCGGTAAAGAATGCTGTCAAGCCGCAAAGCTTGGAAACAATGCGCGAGACGAAGGGTCGAATTAGCGTCGCACGCACGTGTTTTCATCCCGTCCGACCCGCCGAGACTCCCTCCGACGAGCGAACGCGCCGAGCCCGGCGGCGAATCGGCCTGCGCGCGACCGCGCGCCGGCCATGTGCTCTTGCTCGATCTCGATGACGGGTTCATGTCGTCATGAAGACGATCCTGTTCACGCAGGGCCACGCCAGCCAGCGCGCGGTGGTCCTGCTCGCGCGCGCCGCCGCGCCCCACCGCGCGGACCTGCGCATCCTCGCCTCGCACGCGGACGACCGCGAGGACATCCTCGACGGGGCCGACGTCGCCCTGCGCGAGCCGGCGCGCCCCGATCCGCGCGCCGCGGGTCCGGCCTACGCCGCCTGGCTCCTCGCGGAGGCCCGCGCGGCGGGCGTCGACGCCGTACTCGCCATGCGCGAGCGCGCGGCGCTCGCCGCCGCGCGGGAGGACTTCCGGGCGGCGGGCATCCGCCTCGCCTGCGGGGCGACGACGCCCGGGGCGCTCGAGACCTGCGCGCGCAAGGACCTGTTCGCGGCACGGATGCGCGCGGCGGGCCTGCCGGTTCCCGAGACGATCGCCGTCGTCGACGCCGCCGGCCTCGCCCACGCGCTCGCCACGCTCTCGGGCGCGCACGGGGCCTGCGTGAAGCCGGCGTCGGGCGTCTACGGCCGCGGCTTCTGGCGGCTCGACCCGGCGGCGGACGCCTTCGCCCATCTGGAGGATCCCGACCGCCGCGTCGTCCACCCCGACGTGTTCGCCGCCGCCTGGGCGCTCGCGCGCGAGCGCGGACGGCTCGTGGTGATGGACTACCTGCCGGGGGACGAGCATTCCGTCGACGTCGTCTGCGACGAGGGCCGGCTCGTGGCCGCCGCGGCGCGGCGCAAGTCCGGCTCCCACCAGGTGGTGACGACCCGCGGCCCAGAGATCGACCTGGCCGAGGCCGTGGTCGCCGCGCTCGGCCTCGACGGGCTCGTCAACGTGCAGACCAAGGCGGACGGGGAGGGGGTGCCGAAGCTGCTCGAGGTCAACACCCGCTACGCCGGCGGCGTCGGCTATTCCGCGGCCGCGGGCGTCAACCTGCCCGCGATCGCCACCGCGACGCTGCTCGGCCTCGCGCCTGCGCACGAGGCGTTCGGCGGCCCGGAGCCGCGGGCGGTGCGCATCGTCGACGAGCCGGTGGCGCTCGCGCGGACCTCCGCGCGGCTCGCGACGACGCGGGACGCACCGGCGGAGGTCGCGGCCTGAGTTCGGCGTGCTCGCAGGCGGTTTCCGGCGATCTCCAGCATGGACGCCGCGTGCGTGACGGCCGCGGCGTGCTCCCCTCTCCCGAACGGGAGAGGGGAAGGGGTGGTGGGGTGCCGCCGGCCCGCCTCCCCACGTCACGCCAGCGAGCGTGCCTCCCCGGCGAGAGCCGCCTGCGCCGCCGCGAGGCGGGCGATGGGGACGCGGTAGGGTGAGCAGGAGACGTAGTCGAGCCCGAGCCCCTCGCAGAAGCGGATCGAGGCCGGGTCGCCGCCGTGCTCGCCGCAGATGCCGAGCTTGATGTCGGGGCGGGTCTTGCGGCCCCGCTCGGCGGCCATGGCCACGAGTTCGCCCACGCCCTCCTGGTCGAGCGTCACGAAGGGGTCGAACTCGATGAGCCCCTTCTGCACGTAGGGCCCGAGGAAGGACGCCGCGTCGTCGCGGGAAATGCCGAGCGTGGTCTGCGTGAGGTCGTTCGTCCCGAAGGAGAAGAACTCCGCCGCCTCGGCGATCTCGCCCGCACGCAGCGCGGCGCGGGGCAGCTCGATCATGGTGCCGACCTGGTACGCGAACGTCGCGCCGGTCTCCTCCATCACGGCCGCGGCCATGGCGTCGATGCGGGCCTTGACGAGGTCGAGTTCGGGCTTCGTCATCACGAGCGGCACCATCACCTCGGGGGTGACCGGCGCGCCGGTGTCCTTCGCCGCCTTGACCGCCGCCTCGAAGATGGCGCGCGCCTGCATCTCGGCGATCTCGGGATAGGCCACCGCGAGGCGCACGCCGCGGAAGCCGAGCATCGGGTTCGCCTCGGAGAGCTCGGCGGCGCGGCGCTTGAGCTTCTCCGGGGAGGCGCCGATGGACTTCGCCACCTCCGCGAGCTCCTCGTCCGTGTGGGGCAGGAACTCGTGCAGCGGCGGATCGAGCAGGCGGATCGTGACCGGCAGGCCCTTCATGATCGAGAACAGCTCGACGAAGTCCGCCCGCTGCATCGGCAGGAGCTTGGCCAGCGCCGCGCGCCGCCCCTCCGCGTCGTCGGCGAGGATCATCTCGCGCACCGCGACGATGCGGTCGCCCTCGAAGAACATGTGCTCGGTGCGGCACAGGCCGATGCCCTCCGCGCCGAAGTTGCGCGCGGTGCGGGCGTCGAGCGGCGTCTCGGCGTTGGCGCGCACCCTGAGGCGGCGCACGCCGTCGGCCCACTGCATCAGCTTGGCGAAGTCCCCCGACAGCTCGGGCTGGAGCATCGCCACCTCGCCGACGAGCACCTGGCCCGCGCCGCCGTCGACGGTGACGACGTCGCCCTCGGTCAACGTGCGGCCGGCGACGGTGAGCGTCTTCGCCTTGGCGTCGACGCGGATGGACCCAGCGCCGGAGACGCAGGGCTTGCCCATGCCGCGGGCCACGACCGCCGCGTGCGAGGTCATGCCGCCGCGGGTGGTGAGGATCGCCTCGGCCGCGTGCATGCCGTGGATGTCCTCCGGAGAGGTCTCGACGCGCACGAGGATGCACTTGCGCCCGGCCTTCTTGACCGCCTCGGCCGCCTCGGAGGTGAACACGATCTCTCCCGAGGCCGCGCCGGGCGAGGCCGGCAGGCCGGACGCGAGCAGGTCGCGCTCGGCCTTGGGGTCGATCGTCGGGTGCAGCAGCTGGTCGAGCGCCTGGGGCTCGACGCGGCCGATCGCCTCCTCTTCGCCGATCACGCCCTCCTCGACGAGGTCGCAGGCGATCTTCAGCGCGGCGCGGGCGGTGCGCTTGCCGTTGCGCGTCTGGAGCATCCAGAGCTTGTTCTTCTCGATGGTGAACTCGAGATCCTGCATGTCGCGGTAATGCGCCTCCAGCCGATCGCAGATCGCGACGAGTTCGGCATAGGCCTGCGGCATCACCGTCTCCATCGACGGCTTGTCGGCGCCGGACTCCAGGCGCGCCACCTCGGTGATGTCCTGCGGCGTGCGGATGCCGGCGACCACGTCCTCGCCCTGGGCGTTGACCAGGAACTCGCCGTAGAGGCGCTTCTCGCCGGTGGACGGGTTGCGCGTGAAGGCGACGCCCGTGGCCGAGGTGTCGCCCATGTTGCCGAAGACCATGGCCTGGACGTTCACCGCCGTGCCCCAGGAGGCGGGGATGGCGTGGAGCTCGCGGTACTTCTTCGCGCGCGGATTCATCCAGGAGCCGAACACGGCGCCGACGGCGCCCCAGAGCTGGTCGCGCGGGTCCTGCGGGAAGGGATGGCCCAGCTTCTCCTGGACGATCGCCTTGAAGCGCTCGATCAGGCTCTTCCAGTCGTCCGCCGAGAGGTCCGTGTCGAGCTCGTAACCCTTGCGCTCCTTGTAGCTCTCGAGCGCGTCCTCGAAGTCGTGGTGCTCGAGGCCGAGCACCACGTTGGAATACATGGTGATGAAGCGGCGGTAGCTGTCGTAGGCGAAGCGCGCGTCGCCGGCGTCCTCGGCCAGCGCATCCACGGTCGCGTCGTTCAATCCGAGATTGAGCACGGTGTCCATCATGCCGGGCATCGAGGCGCGCGCGCCCGAGCGCACGGAGACGAGCAGCGGAGTCCTGGCGTCTCCGAAGGCGCGCCCCGCGATGCGGCCGACCTCGGCGAGCGCCGCGTTCACGGCGCCCTCGAGCTCGGGCGGATAGGTGCGGTCGTGGTCGTAGAAATAGGTGCACACGCCGGTGGTGATGGTGAAGCCGGGCGGAACCGGGAGCCCCAGGTTCGACATCTCGGCGAGGTTGGCGCCCTTGCCGCCGAGCAGGTCGCGCATCGCCGCCTCGCCCTCGGCCTTGCCGTCGCCGAAGGTGTAGACCCATTTCGTCATCGTCCACCTCGATCGCGTGATTGGAAAAACGCGCCCATGGCATAGCCCCCCGCGGCGGATTTGCCAAACCGGGAGCGTGCGCAGCCGGGATGCGCGTCACGGGGATGGAACGGCGCGGGTCACACGCGCGGGATGCCGAGCCCGGGCACGTCGAGGCGCGTGGGCACGCCGCCGTCCTCGCGCCGGGCGCGCTCCTCGGCCTCCGCCGCGGCGAAGTCGAAGGGCCGGCTCGGGCCGCCTCGCCCGGGCGCGCCGGGGCGGCCGGGCTCGCCGCCGCGGCCGCCGAAGAGGGACGCCTGCTGTGCCGCCGGCGTCCCGGCGGGGGACGCGGCGGGGGCGTGCGCGACGGGCGCGGGTTGCGCCGGCTGGTGGGGCTGGCTCTGCGGCTGGCCCGGCGCCTGCGGCTGGCCAGCGCCGCCGCCGCCGCCGCGGCGGGCCATGTCCTGCATCATCGCCTGGCCGAAGGTGGCGAGGCCGTCGTTCGCCGCGAGCCGGTTCCAAGGGCCGGGGCCGTCGTTGGCCGGCGTGAGGTCCGCCGACGCCGCAGCCTTGCCGCTCACCGTCCGGGCGAGCGGGGAGACCGGCGCGCCGCGGGTCGTGCCGCCCCGCGCCGAGGCGGGCTCGGGCTGCGCCAGCGGCTCGAAGGGCGGGAAGCGGAAGGGCGAGGTGTCGAGCACGCCGGTCGCCATCCACAGCTGGATGCGCTCGCGCACCTCGGTGGGCGTCACCGCCGACAGCGTCGCGGCGGCGGCGCGGGTGAGCCCGAGCCCGGCGCGCTGGGCCGCCCCGACGAGGGACCCGCCCGCGGTCTCGCCCGCGCCGCGGGCCGCGCCGGCGGCGCCGTTGATCGGCCCGACGAGGCGGCCGGTCGTCTGCGGCGCGCCCACGCCGCCGTTGGCGAGGAGGGCGAGGGTGCGCGCGTCGACCACCGCGAGGGCAGCGCCGTCGCCGAGGCCGAGCGGCGATTGCGCGAGGGGAGATTGCGGCATCGGCGCGCCGCCCGCGCCCGCCTGCGGCCCGCGCGCCATGCCGGTGCCGGGCGGCTGCTGGGGGGCGCCGGTGGGCAGGCGACCGGGCGTCTCGCCGACGATGCCGCCGCGGGACTGGTTCTGGTTGCGCACGAGGGCGGGCTCGCCCTGCGGCCGCGGCTGCGCCACGAGCGGGCCCGCCGGCGGGCGCTGCGGCTCGCCGTCGGTGGCGGGCGCGGCGGGGCCGGGAAGGACGAGGGCGGGGCCGGGCTTGCGGTCGTCGCCGGGTGTCTGCGGGCCGCGGCGGTTGCGCCCCTGGTCGCGCTCGCGCTCGCGCGCCACGGCGAGCCGCCGGTCGGCCTGCAGCACGTCGAGGAAGTCGCGGGAGGCGTTGTCGAGCGACTGCGGGTCCTTCGGATCCACAGGCGGGATGTAGGGCGGGTGCTGGATACCCGAGCTCGACACGTGCGCATTCCCGCGGGCGTACTACGACAGCTGGAATATACCGCCGATCCCTAGTCGTTTCATCCGGGGGAAGGCGGGATTCCTCATGCCCGAGAGGAATTTAGTTAACCTCCGCGATTCGACCGTGGGGACATGATGCGAATGGATGCATCGACGATGAGTCAAAGTTATGTGCATTAGCCCTGGATCTGCGAAAAATCCGCCACTGCCAGCGTCGCGCGCCGCAGGCCGGCGAGGAGGCGCAGGCGGTTGGCACGCAGCTCCGGGTCGTCCGCGTTGACCGTCACGTGCTCGAAGAACGCGTCCACCGGCGCGCGCAGGCGCGAGAGCGCGCGCATGGCGCCGGCGAAGTCCTCCCCCGCCACCGCCGCGGACGCCTCCGCCTCCGCGCCCGCGAGCGCGGCCAGCAGCGCCTGCTCCGCGGGCTCGCCGCGGGCGGCGACGAGAGCCGCGTCCGGCGCCGCGTCGTAGGAGACGCCGTCCTTCTTCTCCTCGATGCGCAGGATGTTGGCCGCGCGCCGGTGCCCGGCGAGCAGGTTCGCGCCGTCGTCGGTCTTCAGGAAGGCGTCGAGCGCCTTCACCCGCTCGACGATCATCAGCAGGTCGTCCTGGCCGGGGAGGGCGAAGACGGCGTCGATGAGATCGTGGCGCAGGCCCTCCTCGCGGAGGTGGACCTTGAGGCGGTCTGCGAAGAACGCGAGGAGGTCGGCGTGGACACCGGGCGCGAGGGACGGAAGGACGGAGGCGAGCGGCAACCGCAGCCCATTCTCCAGCACGATCCGCACGACCCCCAGAGCCGCCCGCCGCAGCCCGAACGGGTCGCGCGAGCCGGTCGGCTTCTCGTCGATCGCCCAGAACCCCGCGAGCAGGTCGAGCTTGTCGGCGAGCGCCACCGCCACCGACACCGGCGCATTCGGCACCCGGTCGGAGGGGCCGAGCGGCTTGTAGTGCTCCTCGAGCGCGGCGGCGACGGCCTCGTCCTCGCCCTGGAGGGCGGCGTAGGTGCGGCCCATCAGGCCCTGCAGCTCGGGGAACTCGCCCACCATCTCGGTGACGAGATCGGCCTTGGAGAGCTGCGCCGCCCGCGTCGCCAGCGCGGGATCGGCGCCGACGAGCGGTGCGAGCATCTCGGCGAGCGCCGCGACGCGCGCCACCCGCTCGGCCACGGTGCCGAGCTTCTCGTGGAAGACGATCGTCTCGAGCTTCGGCAGCCGTGCCTCGAGCGGCGTCGCCTCGTCCGTCTCGAAGAAGAACTTCGCGTCCGACAGCCGCGCGCGCACGACGCGCTCGTTGCCCGCGACGATGGCTGCGCCGCCGTCCGTCGCCTCCAGGTTGGCGACGAGGACGAAGGCGGGGGCGAGCGCGCCGGTCTCCCGGTCGCGCAGCACGAAGCACTTCTGATTGGCGCGGATCGTCGCGCGGATGGCGTCCGCCGGAATGTCGAGGAAGCGCTCCTCGAAGGACCCGAGCATCACCACCGGCCACTCGACGAGCCCCGCCACCTCCTCGAGCAGCGCCTCGTCCTCGACGAGCGCGAGGCCGCGCGCGAAGGCGAGGTCGCGGGCGTCGTGGAGGATGACGTCCTTGCGCTCGTCGGCGTCGACGCGGACCTTGGCCTTGGCGAGCTTCGACGCCCAGTCGTCGAGCCGGCGCACGCGGATGGCGTCCGGCGCATGGAAGCGGTGGCCGAAGGTGACGTTGCCGCTCTCGATGTCGCCGACCCGGAAGCGCACCACCTCCGGCTCCTCGGTCTCCGGCCCGAAGGTGCACACGATGGCGCGCAAGGGGCGGATCCAGGTGAGCGCGCCGGGCTCGGCGGAGGCCGCGCCCCAGCGCATGGCCTTGGGCCAGGGGAACCTGCGCACGATGTCGGGCAGGATCTCGGCCAGCACGTCCGGCGTCGGGCGCCCGGGGCGCTCGATCACGGCGACGTAGAAGTCGCCCTTCTTGGGGTCGCTCTCGACCTTGGCCTCGTCGATGGAGGCGAGGCCGGCGCTCTTCAGGAAGCCGTCGAGCGCCTTCTCCGGCGCCCCGACGCGCGGGCCCTTGCGCTCCTCGCGCACGTCCTGCCCCTTGGCCGGCAGGCCCGCCACGTGCAGCGCGATCCGCCGCGGGCCGTGGAACGCCTTCGCGCCCTCGTAGAGGAAGCCGCCCTCGACGAGCGCGTCGGTGACGAGCCGACGCAGATCGTCCGCCGCCTTGCGCTGCATGCGCGCGGGGATTTCCTCGGAGAAGAGCTCGAGCAGGAGATCGGGCATGGACGGGGCCTTGGAAGCGGAGCCTCGGGGGCGTGCGAGGGACCCGTCGCGGATAGAGGGGCGCGGGGCGAGACGCAAGCCCCGTGGGCTCGGGGCAGGGGGGCGGGAGGGCGGGCGGGAGGTCTCGAAGGTGGAGCCGCGCCGCAGAACGGGCGCGACCGCGACGACGGCCGCGACGGAACTCTCCTCTCCACGAGGGAGAGGGGAGAGCGTCGTGCGTGCTGCTGGCCGTCGTGCTCGACGGTCCGGCGGGTGACGGCGTCGCGAGGCCGCGAAGGGCGCGCTTCCCCCCACCCCCTTCCCCCCCGCCGCGTTCCGTCCTAAACCCCGCGCACGAGAACGATCCCGCGCCGGCCGGCCCGCCGGCGCCGAACGGACGGGTCCCACATGAACCTCTTCGCCCTCTTCGAGGCCCGCGTGGCCGAGGCGCTCGCCCGGCTCGTGGAGGCCGGCGCGCTCCCGGCGGGGCTCGACCACGCCCGCGCCGTCGTCGAGCCGCCGCGCGATCCCGCCCACGGCGACCTCGCCACCAACGCCGCGATGGTGCTGGCCAAGGACGCCGGCACGAAGCCGCGCGACCTCGCCGAGGCGATCGCCGCCGACCTGCGCGGGGACCCGCGCATCGAGGCGGTCGAGATCGCCGGGCCGGGCTTCATCAACCTGCGGCTCGCCCCGTCCGTGCTGCACGACGTCCTGCGCGCGGCGGTGCGCGCCGGCACCGGCTACGCGCGCGGCGGCGCGCCGGAGGGCGCGAAGGTCAACGTCGAATACGTCTCGGCGAACCCGACGGGCCCGCTCCACGTCGGCCACGGCCGCGGCGCGGTGTTCGGGGACGCGCTCGCCAACCTGCTCGCCTTCGTCGGGCGCGACGTGACGCGCGAGTACTACATCAACGACGCCGGCGCGCAGGTCGACGTGCTCGCCCGCTCCGCCTACCTGCGCTACCGCGAGGCGCTCGGCGAGGACATCGGCACCATCCCCGAGGGGCTCTACCCGGGCGACTACCTCGTCCCCGTCGGGCAGGCGCTCGCCGAAATCCACGGGCCGGGCCTGCTCGAGCAGGACGAGGAGACCTGGCTCCCGGTGGTGCGCGACACGGCCATCGACCAGATGATGGCGATGATCCGCGCCGACCTCGCGGCCCTCGACATCCGGCACGACGTGTTCTTCTCCGAGCGCGCGCTCTCGGTGGGCGACGTCGACGAGATCGACTCGGCGATCGCGGACCTGCGGGCGCGCGACCTGATCTACGAAGGCCGGCTCGAGCCGCCCAAGGGCGCCAAGGACGAGGAGTGGGAGGACCGCGAGCAGACCCTGTTCCGGGCCACGCGCTTCGGGGACGACACGGACCGCGCGCTGCTCAAGTCCGACGGCTCCTACACCTACTTCGCCGCCGACATCGCCTATCACCGCTCGAAGTACCTGCGCGGCTTCAAGGAGATGATCGACGTCTGGGGCGCCGACCACGGTGGCTACGTCAAGCGCATGAAGGCGGCGGTGGCCGCCGTCACCGGCGGGGAGGGGGCGCTCGACGTCAAGCTCTGCCAGCTGGTGAAGCTCCTTCGCGCCGGCGAGCCGGTGAAGATGTCCAAGCGCTCCGGCGACTTCGTGACGTTGCGTGAGGTGGTGGACGAGGTCGGCCGCGACGCCGTGCGCTTCATGATGCTGATGCGCAAGAACGACGCGTCGCTCGACTTCGACCTCGCCAAGGTGGTCGAGCAGTCGAAGGACAACCCGGTCTTCTACGTGCAGTACGCGCACGCGCGCTGCGCCTCTATCTTCCGCCAGGCGGCGGAGCAGATGCCGGGCGTCGATTTCGGGCCGCAGGCGCTGGCGGGGGCCGATCTCGCGCTCCTCTCGGACGAGGCGGAACTCGACCTCCTGCGGCGGATCGCGCTCTTCCCGCGCACGATCGAGCAGGCGGCGACGGCCCACGAGCCGCACCGGGTGGCGTTCTACCTCTACGACCTCGCCGCCGCGCTGCATCAATTATGGAGCAAGGGCAAAGACTTGCCGCAATTACGGTTTGTTAATCAAGCCGACCGAAAGTCCACCGAGGCGCGGCTCGCGCTGGCGCACGCCGTGCGTTGCGTGATCGCCTCCGGACTTTCCATACTGGGCGTCGCGGCCCCGGACGAGATGCGCTGAGCGCGTCGCGTCCGCCGCGAGGCGTGCGAGGCTGAGGATATCGGCGCGATGAGCGACAACGCGAAACGGCGGCTCTCCATCGATCTCGACGAGATCGAGCGCCAGCTGAGGCAGACCGGCGGGGACCCGCGGGCGGGTGCGCTCCACGGCCAGGCGCCCGCGCCGAAGGCCGACCCGCTGGCGGAGCTCGCCCGCATCGTCGGCCAGGACGACCCGTTCGGCGCGATGCTCGACGAGGACGCGGCGCGTGCCGGGGCGCGGCGGGCTCCGCCCGCGCCGCAGCCGCCCCCGCGCGGGGCCGACGTCGAGGACCCGCGCGCGGCCTACGCGGCGCAGGGCTTCTCCGTCGACGATCCGCGCCGAGGGGATCCGCGCTACGACGATCGGGGCTTCGAGGACCCGGCCCACGACGAGGCACACGACGAGGCACACGACGAGGCCTGGGACGACGCCGGCACGTGGGACGAGCCCTACGCGGCGGACGGCCCCGCGCACGACGACGCCGCCGACTGGGCCGGCGGCGCCTACGACGACGAGCTCGACGAGGATGAGCCGCGGCGACGCGGCGCCGGCCGCAAGAGCATGGTGACCGCCGGCGCGCTGATCGTCGTCGCCGCGATCGGCGTCGGCACGGCCTTGTGGTTCGCCGGCTCCGTCGACCAGGCGCCGGCCGACCCGCCGCTCATCGCCGCCGACAGCGAGCCCGCCCGCGTGGCGCCGGCGGACCCGGGCGGCGTCGAGATACCCAACCAGGACACGGCGCTGCTGGGCGCCGACAGCGGCGAGGCCCGCGTCGTCGATCGCGAGGAGCAGCCGGTCGACATCGCCGGGCTCGGGCGTCAGCCCGGTACCGACGCCCCGCGCGTCGTGCTGCCGCAGCCGGGCGCGGCGCCCGCGCCGGCACCGGGCGCGGACGACCCGATCGCGCAGGCGCTCGGCGAGGACGGCCTCGCCGGCCTCGACGCCGGCCTGCAGCCGCCGCTCGTCAGCTCGCCCGCGGTGGCGGCGCTGGGCGAGCCGCGGCGCGTGCGCACGGTGACGGTGCGCCCGGACGGCACGATCGTGGCCCCGGCCGGCCTCCAGCCGGCGACGCCGGCGGCGGCCGGAGTTCCCGCCGCCCAGCAGCCCGCGCAGCAGGACGTCGCGGCCCTCGCGCCGCTCGAGCCGATCGCCCAGCCCGCCCCCGACGATCTCCCGGCGCCCGCCGCGGACGACCTGCCGTCGGCGCAGCTCCCGGCGGCGGACG
>NZ_JBGMWH010000009.1:0-155439 GCF_041514305.1 Salinarimonas chemoclinalis | reverse complement strand
CGGGAAAATGGTGCCGCAAGAGGGACTCGAACCCCCGACCCCATCATTACGAATGACGTGCTCTACCACCTGAGCTATTGCGGCTGAAGGCGCGGCACCGAGGGGCCGTACGCTTTCGAGGCGCCCTCCATAAAGGGAGCCGACGTGGTTGGCAAGCGGCCCGCGGCGCCTTTTTCGCGCCGCGGGCGGCGGGGCGCTCAGCCGAAGAGGCGGAAGCGCCGCGGCCTGGGCTCTTCCTCGATGCCGGGATCGTCCGGCGCGCGGCCTGCGAACGGCGGCGCGTCGGTCTCCTCGGGCGCGGGCGCCGTCGTGGCGGGCACGGGCGCGGGGGCCGGCGTCTCCTCGACGCGGCGACCCGCGGCGATGGCCGAGGCGAGTTCGTCGCGCTCACGGCTCACCCAGCCCGGAGACGAGCCCGTGGCCGGGGCGGCGCTCGCTTGGCGCTCCGGCTGCGGGGACGCGGTCGGCTCCCCCTTCTCCGTGGTGACGATGGACGGGGCCGGTGCCGGCGTCTCGCGGCGGATCGGGTCGAAGCGCTTCTCCTCGACCGGTCCCGCCACGGGTGCCGGAGCCGTCGCGGGGGCGGGCTTCGGAGCCGGGGCGGGCGCCGGCTTCGCGACGTGGACCGGCTGCGGGCGGGGCGGCGGAGCCGGCTCCGGCGGGGGCTGCGGGACGAGCCGGGCGGCGTAGGCGCCCGTCGCCGCCGGTGCGGGCTTCGCGGCGGGCGCCGGGGCAGGAGCGGGTGCAGGCGCGGGTGCAGGCGAGACTGGGCGCACGGGCTCCTCGACACCGCTGGCGACGACGGCCGGAGCGACGACCGGCGACGCCTTCGCCGGGGCGGGCGCGGGCGAAGGCGCGGGCTCCGTGGGACGCTCCGGCGCACGCGCGGCGGAAGGCTCCACCGACGGCTTAGGCTCCGGCGCGAGCACCTGCGCCTCCTCCGTGCGGGGCGGCAGCGCCTCGGCCACCGGGGCGAGCGTCGCGCCGTGGTAGACGGGCGCCTCGAGCGAGGCGAGGGCGTCGTCCGGGCGCTGGTCGAGATCGCCGACGACCGAGTCGACCACCGTCGTCCCCACCATACCGAGCACCTCCGGCGGCTGCTTCCATTCGAAGGCGTCGAGACGACCGGTCGCGGGCGACATCGGCGCCCAGCGGTCGGAGACGATGCCGTCGGCGACCCAGGCCTTGTCGCGCGGGGCGTGGACGGCGCGGGCGAGCCATTCGCGCACCTTCACCGTGGGGCCGTGCTCGGCTCGCTCGATGTCGGCCATCAGCAGGCACACGCGCACGCTCGGGCGCTCGCCGACGAGCGGCTCGATGGTCTGGCGCGCCTGGGCGAAGTCGCGCGCGTCCAGAGCGGCGCGGCCGAGCGCGAGGCGGCCCTCCACGGACCATGTCGAGAGCGTGGCGAGCCGCTCGGCGCGCCTGAGCCGGTCGTGGGTGGAATCGCCGCTGCGCAAATGGGTGTAGACGTCCGCGATCTCCGGGTGCGGCGTGGTCTTCCAGGCGGTCTCGAGGATCTTCGCCGCCTTGCGCAATTCCAGGCGCTTCGACAGGATCCGCCCGGCGAGCGCGGCCGCCGGCGTCAGGTCCGGCGCGAGGCGCAGCGCCTCCTTGGCCTTCTGCAGTGCGGTCTCCTCGTCCTTCTCGCCGCGCGAGAGCGCGTCCGCCGTGAGCAGCACCGCGCGCTGGCGCTTTGCGGCGGCCTTGTCGACGAGGCCCAGCGCCGTGCGCCGCTCGACGACGTCGAGGGCGGCCGTCCAGTCGCCCCGGGCGACGTGGGATTCGAGCACCGCCTCGTTCGCCCAGGTGGCGGCCGGGGCGAGGCGGGACGCTTCCTGCGCGTAGGCGAGGGCCGCGTCGCGATCGTCGCGCTGGCGCGCCTCGACGTGCAGGCCGCGCAGGCCGAGCACGCGGGTCTCGTCGTTCTCCGCCATGGCGCGGAAGGCGCTCTCGGCCTCGCGGCGATCCCCGCTCATCTGCGCCGCCTGGGCACGCAGCAGCAGCACGAGGGGCTCGTCCGGGCGCAGGTACTTCTGCACCTCGCGGGCGTAGCGGCGTGCGGCCGCCTCGTCCCCTGCGCCGACGGCGACCATGCCGCGCGAGAGCGCGACGAGGCCCTTGCGGCGCTTCCGGTTCACGGAGGCCTCGGCCATCTTCTCGGGCGCCCGGAACAGCCAGCGGACGACGGCCTCCAGCAGCAGGAAGGCGAAGACCGCGATCACGAGCAGGATCGCCGCGACCGCGAGGCCGACGGAATAGCTCACGCCGTCCCAGACGAAGGCCACCCGTCCCGGCTGGTCCGCGAGCCAGATGGCGCCGGCGGCGAGCGCGGCGACGACGGCGAGGTAGAGGAGAACGCGCCACATGATCGGGCCTTCCTTACTGTGCCTGCGGCGCGAGCGCCGCGCTCGCCGCCTCGACGGCCGCTCGGGCCGCCTCGCCCGCGGCGATGCGCGCCGCCAGCAGATCGGCGAAGTCCTGTGATGCGGCGCGTCCGGCCTCGGGCAGCTCGCGCCAGGCGGCGAGCGCCGCCTCGAACTCGCCGAGCGCCAGCGCGCGCGCGACGTTCGCGGTGGGATCGAGCGCCGGCTCGCCGGGCGCCTCCAGCCCCTCGACGGGCTCGACGCGCACGGCGCGGGCGAACAGCCCCTCGAAGAACGAGCCGACGCCGTCCTGCGTCGGATCCTCGGGGGTGAGCGCGCGGCGCACCTGTGGGCCCGCCTCGGCGAAGGTGGCGCGCAGTTCCTCGGCCGTGGGGGCGCCCGTCTCGGCGAAGGGCGCGAGATCGGCGACGATCCCCTCGTCGATGCCGGTCTCCCGCAGCGTGCCGAGGGCGCCCGCGTAGGGCGTACCGGCCGGCAGAGCGCTCGCGACCGCGTTCGCAGCGGTGATGGCGAGGTAGGCCTGGCGGGTGGCCTGTCCCTCCGCGGCGACGCTCTCGCGCAGCGCCTGCATCTCGGATTGCGCCTCGCCGACGGCGGCGCGCGCCTCGTCGGCGGCGGCCGTCGCCTCGTCGATGCGCCCGACCTCCGAGCCGAAGCTGTCCAGGCGTGGGGCGATCTCCTCGTCGATTCGGGTGGCGAGCGCGGCGAGCCGCTCCTCCAGCTGCGCGATCCGCTCGACGCCGGGTGCCGCGGCGGCGATCTCCTCGGCGGCCTGGGCGGTCTCCTCCACCGCCTCGAGGCGGGCCTCGAGCGCGGCGAGCGTCTCCTCGGTCCCGGGCGCCGCCTGCACGGCCGTCTCCGCCTGCTGGCGCGCGGCCTCGGCGCTCTCGCCGGCCTGGGTCGCCCGCGTCTCGACCGCGGCGATGCGCGCCTCGATCGCGGCCATGTCGGCACCCTCGCGGAAGAGGGCGTCGTAGGCGACGAGCAGACCCGCGACCAGCACGGCGGCGGCGACGGCCGCGACGAGGCCGCCCGAGCCGCCGCGAGCCTGCTCCTCGGCCGGGGCCGCACGCGGCGACTCGACGGCCGCGGAGGCGGCGATCTCGTCCGTCGACGCGGCGGCCGACGGGGCCGGTACGGGCGCGGTGGGGGTGGGCGCGGTGGGGGTGGGCGTCGGCGACGCGTCGCTCTCCGGCGGCCGCGTCGCCCGGATGGCGGGCGTCGGCGCACCGACGGGCTTCGCCTCGACGGCCCTCTCCCCCGCGGGCTCGGCGGTCGCAGCGGCCGGCTTCGCCGCGGGAGGCGCCGGCGCGATCCGCTTCTCGTCGGTGACGATGACGGTCGTGGACGGCCGGGGCGTCGACCGCGCGGACGTGGACGGGGCGGATGTGGACGGGGTCGCCGTGGACGGGGTGGCCGCGCCCGGCTGCGCGCCCGGCGTGTTCGCCGCGGCCGTGCCGGCGGCCGAGGCGCTGCTCGCCGATGTGCCGTCGGCGGGCGGGCTCGCGGCGGCGTTCCCCGCCGTCGAGGCCTCGGCTGCGCCCGTGTCGCTCGCGGACGCCTTCGGCTCGCGCGACGCGTTGCCTTGGGACCGCTCGTCGCGGCCCGCTCGGGAGGAGGGTCTCTTCGTCACGTCGTCCTTCCGCCTGGTATGACCGCGTGGGGAACGCGGCGGCTCGTCTCGTCGGTCTACACCGTCGGATGCCCGGGTGGCACCTCGAACCTTAGCATTGGTTCAACGCACGGCGCGACATCTTGCTCCAAAGGCCACGCTCGCGGCGTCCGCAAAAACGCGAAGGAGCGCATCCTCCGAAGGTTCCGCGGCGACCGCGATCCGCGTCGCGCCCGCCGCACGCAAGGGTTCCGCGGCGTCCGCGGAGATCGCCGCATGGAGGAGCGAGCGCCCGTGGTCGGCGAGGCCGGCGCCGACGAGCGCCTCGACGAACAGCGTCGCGCTGCGTCTGGAATAGTGGAGCACGGCATCGACCGCGCCCGCCGCCAGCGCCGCGCCGGCGGCCGCGTCGAGCGGAACCGGCGCGGCCTCGTAGGCGGGCCAGGCCGCGACCGCGTATCCGCCGGCGCGCAGGCTCGCGTCGGGCTCCGCCTTGCGGTCGCGCCCCCCGACGTGGAGGAAGCGCGTGCCGGGGCCGAACGTCGCGCGCACGCGCGCGATCATCGACACGGCGTCGCCCTCCGCGGTCGCCACGTCGACGCCGCCCGCGTCGCGCACGGCCTCCGCCGTGCGCTCGCCCACCGCGAGGATCGGGGTGCGCGCGAGATCGAGCCCGGCACGCGCGAGGAAAGGTGCCGCCTTGGCGCTCGTCACCAGCACCGCGTCGAACGGCCCCGTCGGGGCCGGCTCGCCGGTGGCGCGGGTCTCGATCAGCGGCGCGGAGAGCGTGGAGAAGCCCTCCGCCCGGAGGCGTGCGGTGGTGCGGCGCGCGTCCTCCGCGGCGCGGCAGACGAGGACCAGTGGCGGCGCCGGCGTCTCTCCCGTCACCCGGCGTGCCCCGTGAAGAACCCCGCCGGCAGCCGCGCCTTGATCCGCGCGCCGAGCTCGGCGCCCAGCCGGGCGGCGTCGGCGAGCGGCGCCTCTGCCTCGTCCTCGACCGATTCCGATCCGTCCGGGCGCAGGACGAGGCCCTTGAGCCGGATGCGGTCGCCGTCGAGGCGCGCGTGGCCGGCGATCGGCGTGCGGCAGGACCCGTCCAGCACGCCGAGGAAGGCGCGCTCGGCGGCGAGCTGCACGCCCGTCGGCGCGTCGCAGATCGCGGCGACGGCCGCATGGGCCGCCTCGTCGCCCTCGCGCACGACGAGGGCGATGGCGCCCTGTGCCACCGCGGGCAGGAAGGCGTCGATGTCGAGCGCCGCCGAGGCGTGGTGCGCGAGGCCGAGCCGGTTGAGGCCGGCCATGGCCAGCAGCGTCGCGCCGTACTCGCCCGCCTCGATCTTGGCGAGCCGCGTGCCGACGTTGCCGCGCAGGAGCGCCACCTCGAGATCGGGCCGCAGCCGCCGCACCAGCGCCTGGCGGCGCAGGGAGGCGCTGCCGACGACCGTACCGGCGGGCAGCGCCTCGAACGACGTCGCGCCCGCGGGTCCGCCCTTGCAGATCAGCGCGTCGCGCACGTCCTCGCGCGGCAGGAAGCCGGCGATGACGAGGCACGGCGGCAGGTCGTTCGGCAGGTCCTTGCCGGAATGGACCGTGACGTCGGCGCGGCCCGCGAGCTGGGCCTCGTCGATCTCCTTGGTGAACAGGCCCTTGCCGCCGGCCTCGGAGAGCGCGCGGTCCTGGATCATGTCGCCCGAGGTCTTGATCACCTCGAGCGGCAAGCGTTCCGGCGCGATGCCCAGAGCCTCCGAGAGCCGCCTTTGCGTCTCCCGGGCCTGGGCGAGCGCGAGCGGGCTGCCGCGGGTGCCGATGACGAAGGCCGTGCTCTTGTCGCGCGCCGCGCCGGTGGTCATGTCGTGTATTCTCCCCTCGCGCGCGTTCCAATCGGCGCGGGCGGGGACTATAGGTGCGCCGCACGGGGTGCGGAAGTTCGGGGAAGGCACGATCCGCCGCCCCGCGACCGAGCGGTCTTGGGCGAGCGAGAGAACCGGCGAGGCGAGCATGCGCGTTCTGGGCATCGAGACGACCTGCGACGAGACCGCGGCCGCGGTCGTCGGCCTCGCCGAGGGCGGGCGCGGGGCCGTGCTCTCGAACGAGGTGCTCTCGCAGATCGCCGAGCACGCGGCCTATGGCGGCGTCGTCCCCGAGATCGCGGCGCGCGCCCACGTCGAGGTGGCGGACCGGCTCGTCGCCCGGGCGCTGGCGAAGGCCGGCACCGATCTCGACGGCATCGACGCCATCGCCGCCGCCGCTGGGCCGGGGCTGATCGGCGGGGTGATCGTCGGGCTGACCACGGCGAAGGCGCTCGCGCTCGTCGCGGGCAAGCCGCTGATCGCCGTCAACCACCTCGAGGCGCATGCGCTGACGGCGCGGCTCACGGACGGGATCGCCTTTCCCTACCTGCTCCTCCTCGTGTCGGGCGGCCACACCCAGCTCCTCGCCGTGCGGGGCGTGGGAGACTACGTCCGTCTGGGCGCCACGATCGACGACGCCATCGGCGAGGCCTTCGACAAGGTCGCGAAGCTGCTCGGCCTCGCCTATCCCGGCGGGCCCGAGGTCGAGCGCATGGCGCGCTCCGGCGATCCCGAGCGCTTCGCCCTGCCGCGCCCCCTCTCGGGCCGCCGTACGCCGGACTTCTCGCTCTCGGGCCTCAAGACCGCCGTGCGGCTCGAGGCCGAGCGCATCGCGCCCCTCTCGGACCAGGACGTCGCGGACCTGTGCGCCTCGTTCCAGACGGCGATCGTCGACGTCGTGGTGGACCGCACCCGCGTGGCGCTGCGCGCCTTCCAGGCGATCGCGCCGCGGCCGTCCGCGCTCGTCGTCGCTGGAGGAGTCGCGGCGAACGGGGCGGTGCGGCGCGGGCTGCAGCGGCTCGCGACCGAATCGGGGCTGCGCCTCGTCGCGCCGCCGCTCGACCTGTGCGGCGACAACGGCGCGATGATCGCCTGGGCCGGGCTCGAGCGCTTCCGCCTCGGTCTCACGGACGACCTCGACGCGCCGGCGCGCGCCCGCTGGCCGCTCGCCACCGCGCCCGCCCCCGACCTGCCCGCGCCCGACCTGCCCGAGGCGGGGAGCGCATGACCGGCGCGCCGCTCGGCATCGTCGGCGCCGGGGCCTGGGGCACGGCGCTCGCCAACGCCGCCGCGGCGGCGGGCGCGCCCGTCGTGCTGTGGACGCGCGACCCCGACCACGCGCGGGAGATGGCGCAGACGCGGACCAACGACCGGCATCTACCCGGCGTCCCGCTCGCGGACCCGGTGCGCCCGACGAGCGCGCTCACCGAACTCTCCGGCTGCGACGCGCTCCTCCTCGTCGTGCCGGCCCAGGCGGTGCGCGAGGTCACGACCGCGCTCGCGCTGGTCCTCCCGGTCCACGCGCCCCTCGTGATCTGCGCCAAGGGCGTCGAGCGGGAGACCGGCTTCTTCCTCTCCGACGTGGTGGCGGATCTGCGGCCGGGCTCGCCGGTCGGCGCGCTGTCGGGCCCGAGCTTCGCGCACGACGTCGCGATCGGGCTGCCCACCGCGGTGACGCTCGCCGCGCCCGATCCGCTGCTCGCCGCGGGCCTCGCGGCGCGGCTCTCGGGGCGGACGCTGCGGGTCTACCACGCGCTCGACCTGCGCGGCGTCGAGATCGGCGGGGCGGGCAAGAACGTGCTCGCCATCGCCTGCGGCGCCGCGATCGGCCGGGGGCTCGGCGAGAGCGCGCGCGCCGCGCTCACCGCCCGCGGCTTCTCCGAGCTGATGCGCTTCGCGCGCGCCTACGGCGGACGGGCCGAGACCCTGATGGGGCTGTCGGGCCTCGGCGACGTGGTGCTCACCTGCGCCTCGCCGCACTCGCGCAACTTCGCCTTCGGCGAGCGCCTCGGGCGCGGCGTGCCGGTTACGGAGGCCGCCGGCGGCAGGCTCGTGGAGGGCGCCGCCACCGCGGACGCACTCGTCGCGCTGGCGCGGGCGCGCGGCCTCGAGATGCCGGTCTGCGCGGCGGTCGCCGCGCTCGTCGCCGGGCGCGCGGGCCTCGACGAGACGATGGACGCGCTGATGAGCCGGCCGTTGAAGGCCGAGGATTGAAACCGGGACGACGGGGGGTGCGAGAGAGATGGCGTATTGGCTCTACAAGTCCGAGCCGGACGTGTGGTCGTGGCAGCAGCAGGTCGAGGCCGGCGCCGCCGGCACGCACTGGAACGGCGTGCGCAACCACGTCGCCAAGCAGAACCTGATGGCGATGAAGGTCGGCGAGCGCGGCTTCTTCTACCACTCCAACACGGGCAAGGAGATCGTCGGCATCGTCGAGGTGATCCGGGAGTACTATCCCGACCACACCGACGCCTCGGGCAGGTTCGGCATGGTCGACGTCAAGGCCGTCGAGCCCCTGCCGCGCCCGGTGACGCTCGACGCGATCAAGGCCGAGCCGCGGCTGAAGGACATGATCCTGGTGAACAACTCCCGCCTCTCCGTGCAGCCGGTGACGGAGGCGGAGTGGGCGATCGTGCGGGAGATGGGGGGAATGTGAGGGGAGGGCGGCGCGTGCCGGCCGGGGCCGGAGCGTGGGGATGCGGTCGAGCGCGTCGCCGAGCTCGCGCCTGGACGAACCGCAACGGATCTGCTCTCGCGAAAGGTCCGCGCGACGATGCGAACGAGTTCACACCCGCCGTCACCGCCGCGCGCCGCCCGGCGCATTCACGGGCCGCGTCTGCTTCGGAACACCGTGCGCGAGGTCCGAGACCGCGACCACCCGTCCCACGAAAGCCGCGACCGCGCCCCCTCGGTCCACGACGACTCCCTCGTCGGCGAGCCGCTCTCGCTGCTCCGCCGCGCGTCCGCCCGCCTTCGACGGACCCAGCGTCCCGTCCGCCGCGACCACGCGATGCCACGGGACGGTCTCGCGTTCCGAGGGGCCGAGGGTCGCCAGGATGTAGGCGACGTGGCGAGGCATCACGTCGAGATGCGCGCCGATGTCCGCATAGGTCGCGAGCCTCCCCTCGGGGATCGCCCGGGAGATGGCGAGCACGTCCGTCTTGATCCGCGCATAGAACGGCGATGCCATCGGCGCCCCCAATCGGCCATCATCGCGAGAAACCCCGCCCCCGCGCGGCCGTTGCCTCGGTGACCATCCACGATACGAGAAGGAGGCCGCCATGGCCAAGGCCGGCAAGGGAATGGGGCACGACACCGTCCGCCACGCGCAGCACGTCGCGGACGTGCCCGAGAATGTGACGCGCGAGGACGAGCTCGCGTCGAAGCGCATGGGCGACAACCAGCTCCACGGCGAGGATCAGCTGCGCGAGCACAACGAGCGCCATGCGCAGGCCGGGGCGCGCACGGACCGCCCGCAGACCGACGACTTCGTCGAGAAGCACGAAACCGGGCTGCGCTCGAGCAAGGTCGCGCCCTCGAAGGAGGAGTTCGACAAGGAGATGCGCAAGCCCTGAGCGCCCTCACGCCTCCGCGGCTTGCTCCACCACCACGCGCCCGTCGCGCAGGCCGAGCATCAGCCCGCCCTGCTTGAGCGCGAGCGCGCGCTCGCCGAACAGCGTGCGGCGCCAGCCGTGGAGCGCGGGCACGTCGGCGGCGTCGTCCTCGGCGATGGCCTCGAGGTCGTCGACGGTGGCGACGATCTTGGTCGCCACGCCCTCCTCCTCGCACACCGCCTTGAGCAGGACCTTGAGCAGGTCCACCGTGGCCCCGGTCTGCCCGCGGCCGCCGCGGCGCTCGGGCATCACGACCGTCGCGGGATCGCGGTCGAGGCCCTGCTTCACGGCGGCCAGCACGGGCTCGGCGGCGCGGGAGCGCTCGAAACCGTTGGGCAGGGCGCGCAGGCGGCCGAGCGCGGCGGCGTCGCGCGGTTGGGTGACCGCGATCTCGACGACGGCGTCGTCCTTCATCACGCGCTGGCGAGGCACGTCGCGCGTCTGCGCCTCGCGCTCGCGCCAGGCGGCGACCTCGATCAGGACAGCGAGTTCGCGCGCCTTGCGCACGCGCCCGGCGAGCCGGCGATAGGCGGTCTCCGGCTCGGCGGCGTAGGTCTCCGGCGAGGTGAGGACGGCCATCTCCTCCTCGAGCCAGGAGCGCCGCCCGGTCTCGGCGAGCTTGGCCTCGAGCGCGTCGTAGACGGCGACGAGGTGGGTGACGTCCGAGAGCGCGTAGGCGAGCTGCGCGTCCGACAACGGCCGGCGCGACCAGTCCGTGAAGCGCGACGACTTGTCGATGCGCGCCTTGGCGAGATCGTTGGCGAGCTGCTCGTAGGAGACCGAATCGCCGTAGCCGCAGACCATCGCCGCGACCTGCGTATCGAACAGCGGCGCCGGGATCAGCCGCCCGAGGATCCAGACGATCTCCAGGTCCTGGCGCGCCGAGTGGAAGACCTTCACCACCGCCTCGTTCGCCATCAGCGCGAGGAAGGGCGCGAGGTCGAGGCCCGGCGCCAGCGGGTCGACGAGGATCGCCTCCTCCCGGCTCGCCATCTGGATCAGGCAGAGCTTGGGATAATAGGTCGTCTCGCGCATGAATTCCGTGTCGACCGTGACGAACGGGCTCGCGGCGAGACGCGTGCATGCGGCGGCGAGGCCGTCGGTATCGGTGATCAGCTCCATGCACGCGTCATAGCGGAGAACGCGCGCCCGCGCCAAGGGTCGTGGCGGGGGCGGGGGTTGCGACATCCCGCCCTCGCCGGGGCTCCGCCGATGCCTCGCGCGCCCCGCCGCCGAGCACGAGCACGTTGCCCCCCACGATCACGGCCGCGCCGGCGACGACGAGCGGCGTCGGCTCGAGCCCCTCGAACAGCGCGGAGGCGACGATGGCCACGAGCGGTGCGAGCGCCAGCGTGTAGGCGGCCCGCGCCGGCCCGAGGCGGCGCACCAGGGCGAAGTACATCAGGAAGGCGAGGCACGAGGCCGCGAGCGCGAGGTGGAGCAGGCCCGCGATCCAGGCCGGGCTCGGGTCGAAGAGCACGATCGGGCGGTCCGCGCCGGCGGCGGTCCAGGCGACGGCTAAGGCGGCGCCGGCGAGCGCGCCCCACGTCATGGTCGCGAGCGTCGGCAGGCCCCGTGCCTGGTTGCGCGCGCCGGCCACCGTGCCGGCGGCGGTCGAGGCGGCGGCGACGAAGGCGAAGCCGAGCCCCGCGAGGCTCCCGGACGCGCCCGCGTCGAGCCGGGCGAGCTCCGGCGCGAAGACGAGGCCGAGCCCGCCGACGCCGCAGGCGAGGCCGGCGAGCGCGCGCCACGAGAGGGGCGCCTTCAGGAACAGCCGGGCCAGCAGCGCCGCGACGATCGCCGACGTCGACAGGACGAGCGCGGCGATGCCACTCGGGACGAGCCGCGTCGCCTCGTAGAAGGCGATGAAGTTCAGCCCGAAGAAGAGCACGCCCTGGAGGACGACGAAGGGCACGTCGCGGGCCTCGAGCCGCAGCCGCGTGCGCGTCGCCGCCGCCAGCGCGAGCATGACGGCGAAGACGATCAGCATGCGCCACGCCACCGACAGCGCGGCGGGCACCGCGACGGCCTGCGTCGTCGTGACGATGGCGGAGGAGCCCCACAGGAACGCCGTGGCGGCGAACATCAGGGCTGCGACGAGCTGCGTACGATCCTTCGGCATCGGGGTGTTCCTGGGTACGGGGCGCTCGCCATAAGCTAGCATATTGCAAATATATCGCAGGTTTTGTGTCGTGCAAAGCACGAATGCCGTGCAGCCTCTGCCCTTGCGATGACCACCCCCGCGGCGGCATGCTCTCTCCGCCCCCGCAGGGAAGTCGAGAAACGAGCCGCGAATCACCATGACCGACGAGACGTCGCCCCGAGACGATGCGTCGCCGCTGGCGCTGGAGGCCTGGCTGCCCTACCGGCTCTTCATCGTCTCCGCCCGGGTGGCGGCGCTGCTCGAGAGCCACTACGGGCCGACCTACGGCCTGACGCAAGCGTCCTGGCGGGCGCTCGCCGTGATCGGGGACAGGCCCGGGCTCAGCGCGGGGGAGATCGCGCGGGCCGCGGGGCTCGACCAGTTCGCGACGAGCCGGGCGATCGCGCACCTGATGAAGCTCGGCTTCGCCACGCGTGCGAGCGCGAGCCGCGACCGCCGCCGGGCCAGCCTCTCCCTGACGCGCGCGGGCGCCGACGCCTTCGCGGACATCGCGCGCCTGGCGGGGGCGATCGAATCGGCGCTCGAGGCGAGCCTCTCCGCCGCCGAGCGGCGCGCCCTCGACGGTGCCCTCGCGCGGCTCGACGAGGCCTCCGCCGCGATCGCCGCGAGAGGCTTGCGCGGGCTGCAGTCCGGCTGATCGCATCGTGTTGCGCTGCCACATATTTCGGCATGGAAAGCAACATTTCGGCAGCCGGACCGGTGGGCGAGGCAAGAGCGTTCGTAGAACGAAGCGGATCGAAAGCTCCCTTGGAGTTCATTCGCGATCATTTCCCCCGCGCCAGTGACCCCTCGTTCATCCCGTGGGCGGGGTGGATTTGCCTTTTGCGGTGCGATGCTCTAACTAGACCACCATCATCACGGCACGCGCATCGCAACGGGGAGCCACGACTATGTGGCGCCGCATCCCGGCCGCGCGAGTCCATGCCGGATGCGCGCCTGCCGGCGCGCGCCTCACAGAGGAGATACGCCTCTTGACGTTCGACACAGCAGCACGCCGCCCCGACGAGACTCGGCCCGCGGTCTTCGACACCATCGCCGTGATCGGCGGCGGGTCGTGGGGCACCGCGCTCGCGCTCACCGCCTGGCGCGCCGGACGGCGCGTCAGGCTGTGGGCGCGCGAGGAGCACGTGGTCGACGCGGTCGCCCGCGAGCGCCGCAACCCCTTCCTGCCGAACGCCGACATTCCCGACGACGTCATCGTCACCAATGCGATGGAGGAGGCGCTCGCGGGCGCGGATCTCGTCGTGCTCGTCAGCCCCTCGCAGCATCTGCGCACGGTGGCGACCCGGGTCGAGCCGCTGCTTCCGGCGGAGGTTCCCGTCGTGATCTGCGCCAAGGGCATCGAGCGCGAAACCGGGCTCCTGATGGGCGAGGTGATCGAGGCGGTGATGCCCGGCCGCGAGATGGCGGTCCTCTCCGGGCCGACCTTCGCCGGGGAGGTCGCGCAGGACATGGCGACCGGCGTCACGATCGCCGCCACCGAGGACGGCTTCCGGGACGGCCGCTTCCACGACGGCCACCTCGCCGCGCGGGTCGCCGTCACCTTCGCCAGCGAGTCGTTCCGGCCCTGGGTCTCCGACGACGTCCGCGGCGTCGAGATCGGCGGGGCGGCCAAGAACGTCATCGCCATCGCCTGCGGCGTCGCCGAGGGGCTCGGCCTCGGCTCGAACGCGCGGGCGATGATCATCACCCGCGGGCTCGCCGAGATCACCGAGCTCGGGCTCGCCGTCGGCGCGCGGCTCGAGACGCTGCTCGGGCTCGCCGGCGCGGGCGACCTGATGCTCACCTGCTCGTCCACGCAATCGCGCAACTTCAGCTACGGCAAGGCGCTCGGCGCCGGCGAGGCGGCGGTGCGCCGCGCCGACGGCCCGGTGGTCGAGGGCGCGGAGAACGCCCAGTCGGTCGTGGCGCTCGCCCGGCGGCTCGGCGTGCCGATGCCGGTCTGCGAGACCGTGCTCGCCATCCTCGACGGCGCTCCGGTCTCCGCGTCGATGAAGGAGCTCATGCTGGCCGATCTCCATCCGGAGGCCGTGGGCGCACGCGACGACTGGACGACTCCGCATCCCGCCCGCATCGACGAAGAAGAGGAGCGCCACTGCGCATGAACGCCCCGACGATCCCCGCCCCGTCGCTCGTCCTCGCGACCGACCTCGACGGAACCTTCCTCGGCGGCTCGGACGAGCAGCGCGCCGCCCTCTACGAGCAGCTCTCGGCTCGCGAGGACGCGCTCCTCGTCTTCGTGACGGGCCGCGACATCGACTTCATCGCCGAGCTGATCGAGACGCCCGGCATGCCGCGTCCGCACTTCATCGTCGGCGACATCGGCACGTCGGTCTACGACGGCGTCTCGCTGCAGCCGTGGGAGGAGTTCGAGGCGCCGATCCGCGAGGCCTGGGGCTACGCGGGCGCGCGCGTGCGCGCGCTGCTGGCCGACGAGCCGGGCCTGGTGATCCAGGACACGCCCTTCCGCTACCGGGTCAGCTACGACTACGACCCCGCGCTGCTGACCCCCGCGAGCCGGGCGAAGGTCGAGGCGGCGGGCTTCGACTGCATCGTGTCCGCAGGACGCTTCTTCGACGTGGTGCCCAAGGGCGTCAACAAGGGCACGACGCTCAGCCGCTTCGTGCGCACGCTCGGCCTCGACCCCGCGACGGTGCTCGCCGCCGGCGACACGATGAACGACTACGCCATGCTGGCGGAGGGCTTCAACGCGGTGGCCGTCGGCAACTCCGAGGAGCCGCTGGTGCGCGCGATCCAGGGCCTCGCCCACGTCTACCACTCGCCCCATCCCGGCGCGGCCGGCATCGCCGACGCGCTGCGTCATTTCGAGCTCACGGGAGAAACGGCAGGAGAACGCGCATGAGCGGATCCCCCCTCGTCATCGTCTATCATCGCCAGCCCCTCGAGGAGGTGACGGTCGACGGCAAGATCCACTATCGCACGAACAAGAGCCCCAACGGCATCGTCCCGACGCTCAAGAGCTTCTTCAACCATCTCGGCGAGGAGGCGGGCTCCTGGGTCGCGTGGAAGACGTTCGACCCCGAGGTCGGCGTCGACTTCGAGAAGGTCGTGACCGTCGAGGACCCGTTCGGCGACTACCGTGTCTCGCGCCTGCCGCTCACCAAGGAGCAGGTGGAGAGCTTCTACCACGTCACCTCCAAGGAGGCGCTGTGGCCGATCCTGCACTCGTTCCCGGATCGCTATCGCTACGACAATGTGGACTGGGAGACGTTCCGCGAGGTGAACCGCGCCTTCGCCGAGGCGGCCGCCGAGGAAGTCGCCGACGACGGGCTGGTGTGGGTGCACGACTACAATCTGTGGCTCGTGCCGCTCTATCTGCGCCGGATCAAGCCCGACGTGAAGATCGCCTTCTTCCATCACACGCCCTTCCCGGGGCCGGACGTGTTCAACGTGCTGCCCTGGCGGCGCGAGATCATCAACAGCTTGCTGGACTGCGACCTCGTCGGCTTCCACCTGCCGCGCTACGCGCGCAACTTCGCCGAGGTCGCCCGCTCCCTGATGGGCGCGACGATGGGCGCGGCGATCCCCGTCGACCCGGCGCTCGCGACACCCGGCATGGCGCTCTCCGAGCCGGACGTGCCCGAGAAGGTCACGTTCGAGGGCCGCGACGTTCTGCTGGGCGTCGCGCCGGTTGGATGCAACGCGTCGCTGGTCGGCTCGATCCTGGCCACGCCGGAGAACCAGGACCTGCAGAAGCAGCTCCTCGACGAGCTCGACGGCCGGCGCCTGATCATGACGGTGGGCCGCACGGACTACACCAAGGGCATGGTCGAGAGCCTGTGCGCCTTCGAGCGCCTGCTCGAGCGCCGTCCCGAGCTGATCGGCAAGGTGAAGATGCTCGCCACGTCGGTGCGCGCCGCCGCGCAGATGACCGTCTACGAGGGCACGCAGCGCGACATCGAAGGGCTCGTCGGGCGCATCAACGGACGCTTCTCGACGCTGGACTGGACGCCCGTCGTCCTGTTCGGGCAGGCGATTCCGTTCGAGAAGCTGGTCGCGTACTACGCCATCGCGGACGTGTGCCTCACGGCGCCCCTGCGCGACGGGCTCAACCTCGTCGCCAAGGAGTACGTGGCGTCGAAGGCGGGCAACCCGGGCGTCCTCATCCTCTCGGAGTTCGCCGGCTGCGCCGTCGAGCTGCCGCAGGCGATGCTGACGAACCCGTATTCCAACCGCTCCCTCGACAACGCGCTCGACACCGCGCTCGCCACCCCGGCGGACGAGGCGGCGGCGGCGATGGCTGCCATGGCGAAGGAGGTCGCGACCTACGACCTCGGCCATTGGGCCGCCGTGACGCGTGCGCAGTTCACGAAGATCGATCGCTTGCGTGGACAGGCGCCGGCTGAAGCGGCGGCGTGAGCCCGGCCGCGATGCGCGGCGGCGTTGCCGCGGGTGCGTTTCGAGGCTATATTGCGGTCGTGGAGTGGAGGAGGAGAGTTTCCTCTCCCCCTCCGTTTTCATCGCCCTAGCGCCAAGCGGAAGACGAGGCTCCAGCTCGTCTTCCGCGTCCTGCGCAGGGTGATGGACACGCTGACGCGTGGGAAGCCCCACATCATCGCATATCCTCCATCGATCGAGCGAGGCAGTCGCCCGCAGGCGACGGGAGCCCATACCCCGCCGCGGGACGCTGGCCCGTCCTTGGCCTTCCGCTCGATTGCGCGAACGTAGTCGTTCCAATTCTGCATGGCCAGACGGAGCGCGCAATTCCGTCGATTTTCGACGCGTATTCGGCGTGTGGAGTTTGCCGCCAGCGTCGTCCGTGCTATGCTTCGGCCCGGAGTGGGGAAGGAGAGTTTCCTCTCCTCCCCCGTTTTCACCACTCCAGCGCTAAGCGGAAGACGAGGGCCATTCTCGTCTTCCGCATGCGGCGCAGGGTGATGGACACGCTGATGCGTGGGAAGTCCCACATCATCGCACATCCTCCATGGATCGAGCGAGGCTGTCGCCCGCAGGCGGCGGGAGCCGATCTCCCGCCGCAGGACGCTGGCCCGTCCTTGGCGTTCCGCTCGACGAGGCGAGCTTAGCCGCACCGCCTGGGTCATGCCAGCCGAGAAGTAGCACTTTCGCAGTTCAGTCGACATATGGTGTTTCGACCGCTGTCGCTGACGGCGTGACCTGATTTGCGTTTCGCCGCGATCTGCCCCATCTGAGACGCCACGTTCCCCACGAGCCCGATCGCTCCACCGATGACCGATGCCGCACGCCCCGCCGCCGCCGATCCCGCCTCGGCGCGTCGCACCTTCGCCATCATCTCGCACCCGGATGCGGGCAAGACGACGCTGACGGAAAAGCTCCTCCTGTTCGGCGGCGCGATCCAGCTCGCCGGCGAGGTGAAGGCCAAGCGCAACCGCGTCTCCACCCGCTCGGACTGGATGGCGATCGAGAAGAGCCGCGGGATCTCCGTCGTCACCTCGGTGATGACGTTCGAGTACGGCGGGCACGTCTTCAACCTGCTCGACACGCCGGGCCACGAGGACTTCTCGGAGGACACCTACCGCACGCTGACCGCGGTCGACTCCGCCGTGATGGTGATCGACGCCGCCAAGGGCATCGAGGCGCGCACGCGCAAGCTGTTCGAGGTCTGCCGGCTGCGCGACATCCCGATCGTCACCTTCGTCAACAAGATGGACCGCGAGACGCGCGACCCCTTCGACCTCCTCGACGAGATCGAGAAGACGCTCGCGCTCGACATCGCGCCAGTGACCTGGCCGATCGGGCGCGGACGCGCCTTCGCGGGCACCTACGACCTCGTGGCGAATACCGTTCGCCGCCTCGACGACGAGGTGACGCCGACCCCGGTCACCGGCCCCGACGATTCGCTCTTCGACGCGCTCCTGCCCGATGCGGCCGAGCGCGCGGTCTTCCGCGAAGAGGTGGAGCTCGCCCGCGAGGGCCTCAAGCGCTTCGATCTGCAGGCCTTCCGCGAGGGGCACCTGACGCCGGTTTTCTTCGGCTCCGCGCTGCGGAACTACGGCGTGCGCGACCTGATCGACTCCCTCGGCCGCGTCGCGCCCCCGCCCCGCGCGCAGGAGGCGGACGGGCGCGCGGTCGAGGCGAGCGAGCCGAGGATGACCGGCTTCGTCTTCAAGATCCAGGCGAACATGGACCCGAACCACCGCGACCGCATCGCCTTCATGCGGGTGTGCTCGGGCAGGCTCCAGCGCGGCATGAAGGCGAAGCTCGTGCGCACCGGCAAGCCGATCACGCTGTCGGCGCCGCAGTTCTTCTTCGCGCAGGATCGCGCGGTGGCGGACGAGGCCTATGCGGGGGACGTGGTCGGCATCCCCAACCACGGAACGCTCAGGATCGGGGATACGCTCACCGAGGGCGAGGATCTCGTCTTCCGCGGCGTGCCGTCCTTCGCCCCGGAGATCATGCGCCGCGTGAAGCTGTTCGACGCCATGAAGGCGAAGAAGCTCAAGGAGGCGCTCCAGCAGCTCGGCGAGGAGGGCGTCGTCCAGCTCTTCGTGCCGCACGACGGCTCCGGCGCCATCGTCGGCGTCGTCGGTGCACTGCAGCTCGACGTGCTCAAGGAGCGGCTCCAGGCGGAATACTCCCTGCCGATCGACTACGAGCAGACCCGCTTCTCGGTGTGCCGCTGGATCGCGTCGGACGACGAGAGGAAGCTCGACGAGTTCATGACCGCCAACCGCTCGGCCATGGCGGACGATCTCGACGGGGCGCCGGTCTTCCTCGCGCCCTCGGCCTTCTCGCTGCGCTACGACGAGGAGCGCTGGCCGCAGATCCGCTTCACCGACATCAAGGACTACCAGAAGAAGGCCGCCTGAGCCGCGCGCTCCCCGGCTCCGAAATGCGGAACGCCGCACCCCGAGGGGCGCGGCGTTCGTCGTTCGAGCAGAAGGCTCGGACCGGGTTCGGATCAGGCGCGACCGGCGCCCGCGAACTCGGGGTAGGCTTCGACGCCGACCTCGAGCTTGTCGAGGCCCGCCATCTCCTCCTCCTTCGACACGCGCAGGCCGGTGGCCATCTTGAGCACGTACCAGACGATTCCCGAGGCGACGAAGGCGAAGGCGCCGATCGAGACCACGCCGATGAGCTGCGTGACGAAGCTCGTACCCTCGGTGGACAGCGGCACCACCATCGTGCCCCAGATGCCGGCGAGGAGGTGGACCGGGATGGCGCCCACCACGTCGTCGATCTTCAGCTTGTCGAGCAGCGGCACCGCGAAGACCACGATCGCGCCGCCGACGGCACCGATCAGGATCGCCAGGGGCACCGACGGATCGAGCGGGCCGGCGGTGATCGAGACGAGGCCCGCGAGCGCGCCGTTGAGCGCGATGGTGAGGTCGACCTTCTTGTAGACGATCTGGCAGAGGATCATCGCGGCCACCACGCCCGCCGCGGCGGCGAGGTTGGTGTTCATGAAGATCTTGGCCACCGCCGAGGCGTCGGAGATCGTGCCCAGGGCGAGCTGGGAGGCGCCGTTGAAGCCGAACCAGCCGAGCCAGAGGATGAACGTGCCGAGCGTGGCGAGCGGCATCGAGGAGCCCGGCAGCGGCATCACCTTGCCGTCGGCCGTGTACTTGTCCGTGCGTGCGCCGATGATGAGCGCGCCCGCGAGCGCGGCCCAGCCGCCGACCGAGTGCACCAGCGTCGAGCCGGCGAAGTCGGAGAAGCCCATCTCGTAGAGCCAGCCCGCGCCCCACTGCCAGGAGCCGGTGATCGGGTAGATGATGCCCGTGAGCACGGCCACGAAGATGAAGAACGGCCACATCTTGGTGCGCTCGGCGATGGTGCCGGACACGATCGAGGCGGTCGTCGCGCAGAACACCATCTGGAAGAACCAGTCGGACGCCGCGGCGTAGCCGTCGCCCGCGACCTCGGCGTCGGGAGCCGGGATCGACTTGGGCGTGAACGAGCCGAAGAAGCCGCCGTCGACGCCGTCGTACATCAGGTTGTAGCCGACCACCCAGAACATCAGGCCGGCAATGGAGTACAGGCCGATGTTCTTGAGGCACTGCATGGAGACGTTCTTCGAACGCACCATGCCGGCCTCGAGCATCGCGAAGCCCGCGGCCATCCACATCACGAGGAAGCCGCCGATCAGGAACAGCAGCGTGTTGAAGACGAAGGCCGTGTCGCCGGCGACCGCGTACTCGACCGCCTCGGCGGCTTCGGGTGCGGCGTCCTGCGCGACGGCGGCCGTGGCGAGCACGACGAGCGCGAGCGTCGAGGCGGCCGCCTTGGTCAGGATGGAAGGTATCATTCGGAAAACTCCTCCGATCGAATGGGAAACGAGCGCGGGGCGCGCGCTCAGAGCGCGTCGCCGTCGGTCTCGCCGGTGCGGATCCGCACCGCCTTCTCCAGCGGCACGACGAAGATCTTGCCGTCGCCGATCTGGCCGGTCCGGGCGGCGTTGGCGATCGCCTCGATCGCCGAGGCGACGAGGTCGGCGGGGACCGCCACCTCGATCTTGATCTTGGGCAGGAAGCTCACGGCGTACTCGGCGCCGCGGTAGATCTCGGTGTGTCCCTTCTGCCGGCCGTAACCCTTCACCTCGGTCACGGTAAGGCCGTGCACGCCCAGAGCGGTGAGCGCGTCGCGCACCTCCTCGAGCTTGAACGGCTTGATGACGGCCATCACGATCTTCATGGGCAAGCCCCCTTGGATCCCGACGGGACGTTCCCCGCCGGCCGGTTGCGCGAACCACGGGGCACGGCGGCCCCGGGTGGTCGCGTCTCGTTAATCAAGGGGCGTGCCAAGTCCGCCGCGGTGTCCGGGAAAATCCGAATCCTCGCGTTGCGGCGGAACTTTTCGAAGGGCGGGGGCAGGGGCGGCCCGGGCGGGTCGGCGGGCGGCGGGCTTGATGAAAACGAAGGCAGCTATGGCTGCTCGAAAAATGGGCAGAAAGAGCAGCCGGAGGTCAGGTTCGGCGGCATCGTCGGAGGGCCCGGGGCACGCGGCGGCGTCCCGGGCGGAGGGCGACCGGATATCCGGTCGAAAGCCCGATCGCAGACCCGATCAGAGACCCTGCTGGGTCACGAACTTCGTCGTCAGGTAGGCGTCGAGCGCCTCGACGCCGCCTTCCGAGCCGTAGCCGGAATCCTTCATGCCGCCGAAGGGCGTCTCCGGCAGCGCCACGCCGTGGTGGTTGATCGAGACCATGCCGCTCTCGATCCCCGCCGCCAGCGCCGAGGCGGTCTGCGCGGAGCTGGTGTAGGCGTAGGCGGCGAGCCCGTAGGGCAGGCGGTTCGCCTCCGCGATCGCCTCGTCGCGATCCCTGAAGCGATTGATCGAGGCGACCGGCCCGAAGGGCTCCTCGTTCATGATGCGCGCGTCGCGCGGCACGTCGGTGAACACGGTCGGCTCGAAGAAGAAGCCCTGGTTGCCGATGCGCTTGCCGCCGGTGCGCAGCGTCGCGCCCTTCTCGACCGCGTCGGCGACGAGCGTCTCCATCGCCTCGATGCGCCGGGCGTGGGCGAGGGGACCCATCTTGGTCTGCGGGTCGAGGCCGTTGCCGACGGTCAGGTTCCTGGAGATGTCGACGAAGCCGTCCACGAAGCGGTCGTAGACCGTCTCGTGCACGAGGAAGCGGGTCGGCGCGATGCAGACCTGGCCGGCGTTGCGGTACTTGTTGGCGGAGAGCACCGAGAGCGCCTTGTTCACGTCGGCGTCCTCGAACACGATCGCGGGGGCGTGGCCGCCGAGTTCCATCGTCGCGCGCTTCATGTGCTGCCCGGCGAGCGCGGCGAGGTGCTTGCCCACCGCCGTCGAGCCCGTGAAGGAAATCTTGCGGATCACCGGCGAGGGAATGAGGTATTCCGAGATCTCGGACGGGACGCCGAAGACGAGCTGCAGCGCCTCGCCGGGCACGCCCGCGTCGAGGAAGCAGCGCACCATCTCCATGCACGAGGCCGGCGTGTCCTCGGGACCCTTGAGGATCACCGAGCAGCCGACCGACAGGCCCGCGGCGACCTTGCGCATGGCCTGGTTGATCGGGAAGTTCCAGGGCGTGAAGGCGGCGACCGGCCCGACGGGCTCCTTCATGACGAGCTGGAGCACGTCGCCGGAGCGCGGCGGGATCACCCGCCCGTAGGCGCGCCGGCCCTCCTCGGCGAGCCAGTCGCAGGTGTCGGCCGCGCCGAGCGTCTCGACGCGCGCCTCTGCCAGCGGCTTGCCCTGCTCCATCGTCATGATGGTGGCGATGGTCTCGGCGCGCTCGCGCAGGAGGTCTGCCGCCTTGCGCAGGATCTTGTAGCGATCGAAGGCGCCGACCTTGCGCCAGGCCGCGAAGCCGGCGTCGGCGGCGGCGAGCGCCTCGTCGAGATCGGCGGTGCCGGCCTTCGGCAGCGCGCCGATCGTCTCGCCGGTCGCCGGGTCGATCACGGGGAGCGTCGCCCCGTCCATGGCGGGGCGCCAGGCGCCGGCGATCTGCAGGGCGAGCTTCGGATAGGCGACGTCGGGCATGGGTTCTCGTCCTCGGGCTCGTTCGGGATTGCGTCTCGCCTCCCTCCTAGCAAACGGGGCGCGGGGGCGCGAGGGTCCGGCGGAGCCGCGCCGAGCACAGCCGCCGTGCGTTCGTGCGCGATCGCCCGCGCGCGGCGTGCGCTTGCCAGACGCGCGGTTCGGCCCCACAACGAAGAGGCTTCATCCCTCGAGGAGGACCGGCGATGCTCCGCGATTTCCAGGCCCCCGGCCGCTCCGCCGTCTTCGGCACCAACGCGATGATCGCGACCTCCCACCCGCTCGCCTCGCTCGTCGGCGTCGAGACGATGAAGCGTGGCGGCTCCGCGGCGGACGCGGCGCTCGCGGCGTCCGCCATGCTCTGCGTGGTCGAGCCGCACATGACCGGGATCGGCGGCGACTGCTTCGCCCTCGTCGCCCCGCCCGGCGCGCCGACCCGCGCCTTGATGGGCTCCGGTCCCGCGCCGAAGGGCGTCGACCGCGCGGCGGTGGCGGACGCCGGGCTCGCGGCGATCCCCGACGACAGCCCGCACGCGGTCAACGTGCCCGGCGCGGTCGCCGCCTGGGTCGCGCTCCACGCCGCCCACGGCCGCCTGCCGCTCGCCGAGCTGATGGAGCCCGCCGCCCGCGTCGCGGAGGCCGGCTACGCGATCGCGCCGCGCGTCGCCTACGACTGGGCGGCGCATGCGGCGCGGCTCGCGCGCCGGCCGGAGAGCGCGGCGGCCTTCCTGCGGGACGGGCGGCCCCTCGCCGCCGGCGACGTCCACCGCCAGCCCGCGCTCGCCGCGACGCTGCGCGCCATTGGGCGCGAGGGCCGTGCCGGGTTCTACGAGGGCGCCGTCGCCGACGACGTGATCGGCACGCTGCGCGCACTCGGCGGCACGCACGTGCACGAGGATCTCGCCGGCTTCGAGCCACGCTGGGTCGAGCCGATCCGAAGCCGCTTCGCCGGGATCGACGTGGTCGAGACGCCGCCCAACGGGCAGGGCGCCACCGCGCTCCTCGTCCTGAAGGCGCTCGAGGGCTGGGACGTCTGGCGCGCGGCACGGGGGCCCGAGCGGCTGCGGCTCTACGCGGAGGCGACGCGCGCGGCCTACCGCCTGCGCGACGGCGCGATCACCGATCCCGCCGCGATGCCGGTCTCGCTCGAGGGGTTCCTCGGCGAGGCGGCCGTCGCCTTCGTGCGGCGCGCCGCCGCCGATCCCGGGCCGGGCGCCGGACCCGAGCGTGCGGGGCGCGACCTCGGCCCGATACCGTGGGAGACCGACACGATCTGCCTGTCGGTCGTCGATCCCGACGGGCTCGTCGTGTCCTTCATCAACTCGCTGTTCCACCCCTTCGGCTCGACGCTCTACGCGCCGAGGAGCGGCGTGCTGCTGCATTGTCGCGGGGCGAGCTTCTCGCTCGATGCGGGCCACGCGAACGCGCTCGCGCCGGGCAAGCACACGATGCACACGATCATTCCCGGTCTCGTCGAGGCGAACGGCGCGCCGCTGATGCCCTTCGGCGTCATGGGCGGGCAGTACCAGGCGGCGGGCCACGCCCACCTGATGATCCGCTTGTTCGAGGAGGGGCTCGACCTGCAGGCCGCCATCGACGCGCCGCGCCTGTTCGGCTACGGCGGCCGCACGGAGGTCGAGACCGGCTTCGACGCCGAGACCTTTGCCTGGCTCGCCGCGCGCGGCGCCGCGCCCGAGGCCGCGGGCGCGCCCATCGGCGGGGCGCAGGCGGTGTGGATCGACCGCGCCCGCGGCGTCCTCGTCGGCGCCTCGGACCCGCGCAAGGACGGCTGCGCGCTGGGCTGGTGAGAGGAGCGCACTGTTCCTCGCGCGCCGGCGGCGGGCGGAGGCGAATGCGGAGCGCCGAAGCTCTCCCCTCTCCCTCGTGGAGAGGGGCCGGGGGTGTGGGGCGTGCAGGACTGGTCCCGGGCCGTTGCAGCGCTCCGACGACGCCCGCCGGCATCGATACCGAGCAATGTCCTGGAGGCCCCACACCCCCCACCCCTCTCAACGAGGAAGAGGGGAGTTCCCGATCGCCTTTCGGCAACGGCGCGGCTCCGTTCCAGCCGCCCGGTGCGCGTCGATCGGCTCTCGCGGCGAGAGGCGCGAGGACGATATCGGCGGGTGGAAGCGTACCGGGAACCGTCCGCACGTCCGGCGCGTCCTACAGCGGATGATCGCACCCGCCTCGCCCCTCCCGGCTCCCGTTCCCCTCCTGCGCGCCGGCGACACCGCCTGGCGCACGCCGCGGGCGCGCCGGGTGGCGATCGTCCTCGACAATGCGCGCTACTTCGCGCTGGCCAAGCGCGCGATCCTGGAAGCCGAGCATCAGATCCTGCTGCTCGGCTGGGCCTTCGACCCGCGCACCCGGCTCGATCCGCGGGGCGCGACACCGGGGGAGCCGGACGCGATCGGGGACGTGCTGAACGCCGCCGTCGCCCGCAACCCGCGGCTCGACGTGCGCCTGCACGTCTGGGACATGGTGCTGCCGATCGCGGTCACGCGCGACCTCTTCCCGCAGCGGGCGCCGCTCTGGCTCGATCCGCGCATCCGCCTGACGCTCGCCGACGACCGGCTCCTGCGGATCGGCTCGGCCAACCTGAACAACCGCTCGCTCGGTTTCGACACCGAGCTCGACCTCGCCGTCGAGGCCGAGCCGGGCCCCGCCGGGGACGCGACGCGGGCGGCGATCGACGGCGCGGTCGATCGGTTCGTCGGGCACTTCGTCGGGTGCGACGCGGAGGAGGTCGCCTCCGCGCGCCGGGCGAGGGGCGGGCTCGGGGCGGCGATCGAGGCGCTCGATGGGGAGCGTCGCCTGCGGCGGCTGCGGCCGCGACGCGCCGGTCCGCTCGGCGCGCTCACGGCGGCGCATCACCTGGGCGATCCGGCCTCGGCGGAGGACTCGTGGAAGCCCTGGCGGCGGCGCGCGGGGCCGGCGCGGCTCTCGGCGGGGCATTCGCTCGCGCTCGGCGCGCTCGGCGCGCTCGCCGGGTGGGGATTGGCCCGGGGACTCGCGCGCCTGCGCGCGTCAGAACGCGCCGATCCGCGACACGCCGACGAGCAGCGCAAGGCCGAGCACGAGCACGAAGGCGCCCGCGAGGAGCTCGAGCCCGCCGATCGCCAGCGTCCCGCCCAAGCCGCGCCCGCCGGCGAGGCCGAGCGCGAGGCGCTTTGCGAGGACCGCGAGGGTGGCGATGAGACCCGTGGTCAGCGCGGTGCCCAGCGCCATCGCCAGCGTCGCGGCGACGCCGGCCCAGACGATCCCCTGCGACAGCGCGAAGACGAGCACCACGATCGCCCCCGCGCAGGGCCGCAGGCCCGCCGCGAGGACGACGCCGGCCTGCTCGCGCAGGCCGCGCATCCGCGAGAGCGTCTGCGGGTCCGGCAGGTGCGCGCAGCCGTCGCCGCAGCCGGGCGCGACCGCCCCGCCCCGGGCGGCGGCGAGGAGCCCGGCGAGCGTGCCGGCCTTGCGCCAGACGACGAGGGCGCCCATCAGCGCCACCGCGGCGAAGCTCGCCGTCTCGATCAGCCGGGTGGCCGTGTCCATCTCCCGCGCGGTGGCGGCGAGGAGGAGGCCGGCGGTCAGCACGAGGGCGATCGCCACGAGCGCCTGCAGCAGCGCCGCCGCCAGCGAGAGCGAGAAGCCCTTCCAGGCGGCGCGCCCGTCGGCGACGAGGTAGGCGGCGATCACCGCCTTGCCGTGGCCCGGGCCGGCGGCGTGGAAGACGCCGTAGGCGAAGCCCAGCCCGACCAGCGCCGGGAAGGCGGCGCCGCTCTCCGTCAGCGCGCTCACCGCCCCGCGCAGCCCGTCGTAGAACGTGCTCTGGAAGACCGCGAGCAACCGTGCGAGCGCCCCGGTCCGCGGCGGCGCCTCGGGAACGCCGACGCCGAACGGCGAGGGGCGCGGCGGCGGGGCGGGGGGCAGGAAGGCCCAGATCAGCAGCGCGCAGGCTCCGGCGACGAGGACGACCGCGCCGATCGCGAGCGCGATCCGCAGCCAGGGGCGCGGCACGGCGGCAGCGAGCGGGAGCGATGCGGCGGGGGAGGGCGCGGGCATCGGCGGCACGTTCTCAGGGGCAGGCGACGAGGGCGCGGTTGACGATGTCGACCCCCAGCGATTCCGTCGCCGTGATCGCCTCGAAGAACGCCTCGCTGAGATTGACGAACTGGTCGAGCCGCACCTCGGCGGCGCGGGAGACGTCGATCGCGCAGCCCTCGGGGCTCCCGGCGAGCGCCACGGCATCGTCCCCGTCGGCCATGCGGAAGGAGATGTAGAATTCGGGGTCGTAGACCTCGAGCACGAGGGCGGTGTCCGCCCGGGTCGGGCTCTCGAGGGGCAGCGTGAAGTGCAGCGTCAGGGCCGTCCCGTCGTGCGTGAGGAAGTAGTCCTTCGGCGCGGCGAAGGCCTGGTCGTCCCCGTCCGCCACGAGATAGGTGAAGTAGCCGAAGTCGCCGAGGCTGGTGGCGTTGAGCTCCGCCATCTCGGCGAGCTCGTCGCGCGCGTAGCGGCCGTCCCCGTTCGCGTCGAGGCCGAAGACCATGCTCGCGGAGTTCGCCTCGTCGAAGGTCCAGGCGTGTGCGATCGCCGTGACGCGGCCGGCGTCGTCGAAGACGATCTCGGTCCTCGTCTCCACCCAGATGTGGGGATGCGCCGCGGCCGGCGACGCTCCGAGCGCCCAGCCGGCGGCGAGCCCGGCGAGGGCTGCGGAGGCTCGGGCCTGTCTCCTGCGGAGCGTCATCGGCGGGTTTCGTCCTCGGGGCGCAGGATGGGAGGCTGCGCCCCCATGGTTAACGAAGGCTGAAGACGGGCCCCGCCCGTCCGCGTCCTGCCGTGCACCGGGAAGGTGGCGAAAGCCGGGCGAGACCGCCCGCGCTCAGCGCGGAAGCGTCGAGGACCCCATCAGGAACGTGTCCATGGCGCGGGCCGCCTGGCGCCCCTCGCGGATCGCCCAGACCACGAGCGACTGGCCACGGCGCATGTCGCCGGCGACGAAGAGCTTGTCGCTCGAGGTGCGGTAGTCCAGGTCGTCGGCCATGACGTTGCCGCGCCGGTCGAGCGCCACCTGGGTCTCGGCGAGGAGCCCCTCCGTCACGGGTCCGGCGAAGCCGATGGCGATGAAGACGAGATCCGCCTTGATGACGAATTCGGTGCCGGGGATCGGCTGGCGCTTCTCGTCGACGCGGGCGCAGCGCACGCCCGTGACCTTGCCCTTCTTGCCCTCGATCGCGAGCGTCGCCGCCTGGAACTCGCGCTCGGCGCCCTCCGCCTGGGAGGAGGAGGTGCGGAACTTCGTGGGCCAGTAGGGCCAGACGGTGAGCTTGTCCTCGATCATCGGCGGCTTGGGGCGGATGTCGAGCTGCGTGACCGCGAGCGCGCCCTGCCGGAAGGAGGTGCCGATGCAGTCCGACGCCGTGTCGCCGCCGCCGATGACGACGACGTGCTTGCCGGCGGCGGTGACCTGCTCGACCTCCTCCGGGATCCCCTCGTCGTTCACCCGCTGGTTCGACTGGGTGAGGAAGGGCATGGCGTAGTGCACGCCGTCGAGGTCCTGCCCCGGCAGCTGCGGGTCGCGCGGGTTCTCGGCGCCCGCCGCCAGCAGCACGGCGTCGAACTCGTTGTGCAGCGAGGTGAAGGACCGCGTCTTCCCGATCTCGACGTTGCAGTGGAAGACGACGCCCTCGGCCTCCATCTGCTTCACGCGCCGCTCGATGTGGTACTTCTCCATCTTGAAGTCGGGGATGCCGTAGCGCAGCAGCCCGCCGGGCTTCGCCTGGCGCTCGAAGACATGCACCTCGTGGCCGACGCGGGCGAGCTGCTGGGCGGCGGCGAGGCCGGCCGGCCCCGAGCCGATGATCGCCACGCGCTTGCCGGTGAGGTGCTTGGGCGGCTCGGGCTTCACCCAGCCCATGTCCCAGGCCTTGTCGGCGATCGCCTGCTCGATCGTCTTGATGGCGACCGGCTGGTTCTCGAGGTTGAGCGTGCAGGCCTCCTCGCAGGGCGCGGGGCAGATGCGGCCCGTGAATTCCGGGAAGTTGTTGGTGGAGTGCAGGTCGCGCGCGGCCGCTTCCCAGTCGCCCTGGTAGACGAGGTCGTTCCAGTCCGGGATCTGGTTGTGCACCGGGCAGCCGTTCGGCCCGTGGCAGAACGGGATGCCGCAATCCATGCAGCGCGCCGCCTGCTTCTTCAGGTCGCCCTCGTCGAGGGGCAACGTGAACTCCTTGAAGTGGCGCACGCGATCGCCGGCGAGCTCGTACTTCTGCTCGGCGCGATCGTACTCGAGAAAGCCCGTGACCTTACCCATCGTCTCTCGTCCTCGTCCCCGCGCGATCGGCGCCCCCGGCCACGCTCTTCGTTTCCTCACACCCGTTGGGGATGCGTCTCGTCGTCGTCGTTCGCCCGGCGTCCACGGCGGATCAGCTGATCGCCTTCGTAGATGTCGGCGCGCTCGAACATCGCGTCCGTCCATTCCGGGCTGTCGTCGGGATCGCGCCAGGGCTCGCCAGGTTTTGCAATTCCATCCGCGTGCGTGCCGTCGGGTCGCTTGCGCTCGTCCATCGACATCCACCTCGTCAGACCCGTTCCGGGTGTTCCTCGATGAAGACCTTGAGCGCCGCGTCGATCCGCGTCTGCCAGCCCGGACCCGAGGCCTTGAAGCGCTCCACCACGTCCGGGGACAGCCGAATGTTGATCGGCACCTTGGGAGCCTCCGATTTGGGCCGTCCGCGCTTGATCAAGCGATCGCCCTCGTAGAGGTCGGCTCGCTCGAAGAACTCGTCGTCGAGCTCAGGAATCTCCGCGTATTCCTCCGCCGTGATCTCGTGTCGGTCGATCCGCGCCAAGTCGCTCTTGATAACGTGCTTGTTCCCGCCCATTGGCCTTCCTCATCGAGATGACGTGCCTGACATCTTCCCGCGGTGTCCAAACGACCACCATCATTCGACCGCCCAGAAAGCCGATCGTGACGATGCGCGTCTCGCCGTAGTCCTGGCGGTCATCCTCGAAGCTGAGGCTTCTGCCGGAGAACACGGCGAGCGCGTCGTCGAAGTCCAACCCCCGCTCGGCCAAGGTACGCAGCCGCTTCGCCGGGTCGTAGTCGATCCGCATGGATTATTTGTATCCACGCTTATTCGGCGTCAAGCCCTCGGCGTCATTCTCGTGTTCGAGCGCCCTCACCGCAACCGGTCGCCTTTCCGGCGCTCGGCCGAAGACCCGCTTGATCTCCTCCGGAAGCTGGTCGTACGGAAGCGCCTTGGCGAAGTCCTCCTCCGTCCACTCCGGATTGTCGTCGTCGTCGATCGGCTCTTCCGGATCGGACATCGCCATCACCCTCACTCCGCCGCGGCCGGCATCCGCGCCCGCTCCATCTCCCGCAGCGCCCGCCGGTATTCCACCGGCATCACCTTCACGAACCTCGTCCGGTACGTCGCCCAGTCGTCGAGGATGGCCTTCGCCCGGGCGGAGCCCGTGTACTGGAGGTGGTTGGCGATGAGCTGCATCAGGCGCTCCTCGTCCTTGCCCGACATGTTCGCCATCACGTCGATGCGGCCCTTGGTCTCGAGGTCGCCGCCGTGATGGTGGAGGCGGCGCATCAGGTCCTCCTCCTCCTCGACGGGCTCGAGGTCGACCATGGACAGGTTGCAGCGCTTGCCGAAGTCGCCGGCCTCGTCGAGCACGTAGGCGATGCCGCCGGACATGCCGGCCGCGAAGTTGCGCCCGGTCTGGCCGATCACCACCACGACGCCGCCGGTCATGTACTCGCAGCCGTGGTCGCCGACGCCCTCGACCACCGCGATCGCGCCGGAGTTGCGCACGGCGAAGCGCTCGCCGGCGACGCCGCGGAAGTAGCACTCCCCGGAGATCGCGCCGTAGAGCACCGTGTTGCCGACGATCATCGAGCGCTCGGGGACGGCCTTGGTCTCGGCCGCGGGCTTGATGATCAGCTTGCCGCCCGAGAGCCCCTTGCCGACGTAGTCGTTGGCCTCGCCCTCGAGCTCGAGGGTGACGCCGCAGGCGACCCAGGCGCCGAAGCTCTGGCCGGCGGTGCCCTTCAGCTTCACGGTGATCGTGTCGTCGGGCAGGCCCTCGTGCCCGTGGCGCCTGGCGACCTCGCCCGAGAGCATGGCGCCCACCGTGCGGTCGACGTTCTTGACGCGGGCCTCGATGGTCACCGCCTCGCCGCGGGCGAGCCCGGGCTCGGCCTCGGCGATCAGCCGGCGGTCGAGCACGTCGGCGATCGGGTGGACCTGGCGCTCGACGTGGCGGATGGCGACGCCCTCGCCCACGTCGGGCTTGGTCAGCATGCGGGAGAAGTCGATCCCGCGCGCCTTCCAGTGGTTCACGCCCTCGCGCTTCGTCAGGAGGTCCGCCTGGCCGACGATCTCCGCGAGCGAGCGGTAGCCCATCTCGGCGAGCAGCTCGCGCACCTCCTCCGCGACGAAGAAGAAGTAGTTCACCACGTGCTCGGGCAGGCCCTTGAAGCGCTTGCGCAGCACCGGGTCCTGCGTCGCCACGCCGACGGGGCAGGTGTTGAGGTGGCACTTGCGCATCATGATGCAGCCCGCCGCGATCAGCGGCGCCGTCGAGAAGCCGAACTCGTCGGCCCCGAGCAGCGCGCCGATCACCACGTCGCGCCCCGTGCGCAGGCCGCCGTCGACCTGGAGCGCCACGCGCCCGCGCAGCCGGTTCATCACCAGCGTCTGGTGCGTCTCGGCGAGCCCCATCTCCCAGGGCGAGCCGGCGTGCTTGATCGAGGTGAGCGGGGAGGCCCCCGTGCCGCCCTCGAAGCCCGAGATCGTGATGTGGTCGGCCCGCGCCTTGGCCACGCCCGCCGCGACCGTGCCGACGCCGACCTCGGAGACGAGCTTCACGGAGACGTCCGCCGCCGGGTTGACGTTCTTGAGGTCGAAGATCAGCTGCGCCAGGTCCTCGATCGAGTAGATGTCGTGGTGCGGCGGCGGCGAGATCAGGCCGACGCCCGGCGTCGAATGGCGGACCCTGGCGATCTTGGCGTCGACCTTGTGGCCGGGCAACTGCCCGCCCTCGCCGGGCTTGGCGCCCTGCGCCACCTTGATCTGCATCATGTCCGCGTTGACGAGATACTCCGTCGTCACGCCGAAGCGACCGGACGCCACCTGCTTGATGGCGGAGCGCTTCGAGCGCCCGTCCGGCAGCGGCCGGTACCGCTCCGGCTCCTCGCCGCCCTCGCCGGTGTTCGACTTGCCGCCGATCTCGTTCATGGCCATGGCCAGCGTCTCGTGCGCCTCCTTCGAGATCGAGCCGTAGGACATGGCGCCCGTCGAGAACCGCTTGACGATCTCCACCGCCGGCTCGACCTCCTCGAGCGGCACGCGCCGGCGCCCGGTCTCCTCCGCCTGCCTGATGCGCAGCAGGCCGCGCACCGTCTTGAAGGCGTTCTCCTGCTCGTTCACGAGCCGCGCGTAGTCACGGTAGCGGTCGTCCGCCTTCAGGCGCACGGCGTGCTGGAGGGTGGCGACGGTGTCCGGGTTCCAGGCGTGCGTCTCGCCCCGCAGGCGGAAGGCGTATTCGCCGCCGACGTCGAGGCTGTCGCGGTAGATCGGGCTGTCGCCGAAGGCGTCCGCATGACGCGAGACCGCCTCCTGCGCCACCTCGGGCAAGCCGACGCCCTCGATCGTGGTGGCCGTGCCGAAGAAGTAGGTCGCCACGAACTCCGAGGAGAGGCCCACGGCGTCGAAGATCTGCGCGCCGCAATAGGACTGGTAGGTCGAGATGCCCATCTTGGACATGACCTTGAGCAGGCCCTTGTCGATCGCCTTGATGTAGCGCTGCACCACCTCGGTGGAATCCACCTCCGCCGGCATCTCGTCCATCATCGAGGCCAGCGTGTCGAAGGCGAGGTAGGGGTTGATCGCCTCCGCGCCGTAGCCGGCGAGGCAGGCGAAATGGTGCACCTCGCGCGCCTCGCCGGTCTCGACGACGAGGCCGACCGACGTGCGCAGCCCCTTGCGGATCAGGTAGCTGTGCACGGCGGCCGTGGCGAGCAGCGCCGGAATCGGGATGCGATCGGGGCCCAGCTGCCGATCGGACAGGATGATGATGTTGTAGCCGCCGCGCACGGCGGCCTCCGCGCGGTCGCACAGGCGCTCGAGCGCGCCCTCCATGCCGTGCGCGCCCTGCTCGGCGGGGTAGGTGATGTCGAGCGTCTTGGTGTCGAAGCGGTCCTCGAAATGGCCGATGCAGCGGATCTTCTCGAGGTCCTGGTTGGTCAGGATCGGCTGGCGCACCTCGAGGCGCTTGCGCCGCGCGGTGCCCTCGAGGTCGAGGATGTTCGGCCGCGGCCCGATGAACGACACGAGGCTCATCACGAGCTCCTCGCGGATCGGGTCGATCGGCGGGTTCGTCACCTGGGCGAAGTTCTGCTTGAAGTAGGTGTAGAGCAGCTTCGCCTTGTCGGAGAGCGCGGAGATCGGCGTGTCCGCCCCCATCGAGCCCACCGCCTCCTGGCCGGTGACGGCCATGGGCTGCATGAGGATCTTGAGGTCCTCCTGGGTGTAGCCGAAGGCCTGCTGCCGGTCGAGCAGCGACACGTCCGTGCGCGACTGGCGCGGCTGGACGGGGTTGAGGTCCTCGAGCACGATCTGGGTGTGCTTCAACCACTCCCGATAGGGGTTGGCCGCGGCGAGCTGCTTCTTGATCTCCTCGTCGGCGACGATGCGGCCCTGCTCGAGGTCGATGAGCAGCATGCGCCCGGGCTGCAGGCGCCACTTCTCGACGATCTTCTCCTCGGGGATCGGCAGGACGCCCATCTCGGAGGCGAGCACGACGAGGTCGTCCTCGGTGACGAGATAGCGCGCGGGGCGAAGACCGTTGCGGTCGAGCGTCGCGCCGATCTGGCGGCCGTCGGTGAAGGCGATCGCCGCCGGGCCGTCCCACGGCTCCATCAGGGCGGCGTGGTACTCGTAGAAGACGCGCCGGTCCTCGTCCATGAGCGGGTTGCCCGCCCAGGCCTCGGGAATGAGCATCATCATGGCGTGGGCGAGCGAGTAGCCGCCCTGCACCAGGAACTCGAGCGCGTTGTCGAAGCAGGCGGTGTCGGACTGGCCCTCGTAGGAGATGGGCCAGAGCTTGGAGATGTCGTTGCCGAACAGCTCCGAATCGACGCTCGCCTGGCGCGCCGCCATCCAGTTGACGTTGCCGCGCAGCGTGTTGATCTCGCCGTTGTGGGCGACCATGCGATACGGGTGCGCGAGCTGCCAGGTCGGGAAGGTGTTCGTCGCGAAGCGCTGGTGCACCAGGGCGAGCGCGCTCTCGAAACGCGGGTCGACGAGGTCCCTGAAGTAGGCGCCCAGCTGCGTGACGAGCACCATGCCCTTGTAGACGATGGTGCGCGAGGACATGCTGACCGGGTAGTAGCCGGCGCAGCGCGGGTCCTCCAGCCGGTAGACGGCGTTCGAGATCACCTTGCGCGCGAGGAAGAGCCGGCGCTCGAAGGCGGCCTCGTCCTCCTCCTTGGTCTTGCCGACGAAGACCTGCCGGTGCAGCGGCTCGGTCTGCTTCACCGTCTCGGACAGGTCGGTGGGGTCGACCGGCACCTCGCGCCAGCCCAGCAGCGCCAGGCCTTCGTCGTGGATGGCGCGCTCGACGATCTCGCGGACGATCTCGTAGCCCTCCGGGTCGCGCGGCATGAACAGCATGCCCACGCCGTACGCGCCCGGCTCGGGGAGCCAGATGCCGAGCTTGGCGCACTCGCCGGCGAAGAAGCGGTGCGGGATCTGGGTCAGCATGCCGCAGCCGTCGCCCATCTTCGGGTCGGCGCCCACCGCCCCGCGATGGTCGAGGTTGCGCAGGATGTCGAGGCCCATCTCGACGATCGCGTGCGTGCGGCGGTTCTTCATGTCCGCGACGAAGCCGACGCCGCAGGAGTCCTTCTCGTGACGGGGATCGTAGAGGCCCCGTGCCGCGGGAAGGCCCGGGTCGCGGACGGCGCGCAGCCAATTCGCAACCTGGTGCGTCTTGCCGCTGCCGAAGCTCATCGTGATGTTCGTCATCGTTCGATCCTCGCTCGGACCGGGGCCGCCGCAGCGCCCCGTCGCCGTCACCCGCCATACGGCGGAACCCTGCCGCCCGGATCGTACCTGCCGGGCGGGCCGCTCGTCACGTGGAGGCGCGGAAGCCGGGGGAGGGGGCGCCCGCACCTCAGGCGGGCGACCGGCGGCTGAGGTTCAGCCGCGGCGCGCCCGCGTCGCCCGCGTCGTCGCGCGGGCGTCGGGTTTCTGATCTCGGTCGCGCGGGGCGCGGGCGTTCATCGTCGTTCTCGCCTTCGAGAAAGTAATGCCTTCGAGACCGGCCGACGGCGCGCCGTCGGGATGGGACAGCCTTGCTGTCCTAGTTGTGCCGGACGTTGCCAGATTTCGCCCCGCCGCACAAGTGCATTTTGGAGGCGTTCGAGAACGATCGTTGCCCTGCGACGACAGCGCGCGCAACAATGCATCGGACGATGCCGACCCTGGGCAAGTTTGCGGACGCGGGCCCATGCATGCCGCCGGACGTGCGCAGCCGCGCGCTTGACGCGCGCGCGCCGAGCCTGTTCCCGTGCGCGCGACAGGAGACCCGATCCATGAACTTCGCCAGCGACAACATCGTCGGCGCGAGCCGCCCCGTCCTGGAGGCGCTCGTCTCGGCCAACGCGGGCGCCCAGCCCGCCTACGGGGGCGACGACGCGACCCGGGCGGTCGAGACGATGCTCTGCGAGATCTTCGAGCGCGACTGCGCCGTCTTCCTGGTGGCGACGGGCACGGCGGCCAACGCGCTCGCCCTCTCCGCCCTGGTGCCGCCCTACGGGCTGACGATCTGCCACGCGGAGGCGCACGTCATCGACGACGAGTGCGGCGCGCCGGAGTTCTTCACCGGCGGCGCCAAGCTGGCGGGCGTTCCGGGCGTGGGCGGCAAGATCGCGCCGCGCACGCTCTCCGACTGGCTCGCCGCCCGCTCCGGCCACGAGAAGGAGATGCCGGCGCGCGCGCTGTCGATCTCCCAGGCGACCGAGGGCGGGCTCGTCTACGACGCCTCCGAGATCGGCGCGCTGTGCGACATCGCCCGGGAGGCGGGGCTGTCCGTCCACATGGACGGCGCGCGCTTCGCCAACGCGCTCGTGGCCAGCGGCCTCACGCCGGCGCAGACGACCTGGAAGCTCGGCGTCGACGTGCTCTCCTTCGGCGCCACCAAGAACGGCTGCCTCGCGGCGGAGGCGGTGGTGTTCTTCGACCCCGCCCGCGCCGAGGCGATGCGCTTCCTGCGCAAGCGCTCCGGCCACACGCTGTCGAAGGGTCGGCTCCTGGGGGCGCAGCTCCAGGGCTACCTCGCGCACGACCACTGGCTCTCGAACGCCCGCCACGCCAACGCCATGGCCGCGCGGCTCGCGCAGGGCGTCGTCGCACTGCCGGGCGCGCGGCTCGGCTTTCCGTGCGAGGCGAACGAGGTCTTCCCCGTCCTGCCGCGCGAGACCGTGACGCGGCTGCGGGCGGCGGGCGCCATGTTCCACCCTTGGTCCGCGCGCTCGCTCTCGGCCGGCGAACGGGTTGCGCCCCACGAGATGCTGGTGCGGCTCGTCACGTCCTTCGCGACGACCGAGCAGGAGATCGAGGCGTTTCTCTCGGTCGCGCGGGGGTGACGGCGGCGCGCGCGCGACCGCGCCCTCAGGCGCGGTCTCCGTCGCCCTCGTTCTGGTTCGCGGCGCCCGCGGGCCAGGGGGCGATGCGCGCGTCCGCGAGCGCGTCCGCGAGCCGGCGCGTGTTCTCCTGCGGGGAGCGCGGCGGGCCCTCGAAGGTGACGGCCTGGATGTCGATGCCGGCGTTGAGCGAGCCCAGCACGAGGTTGAAGAACACCGTCACGTCCTGGTGCGCGAACTCCAGGTCGAGCGAGACCGCGGGCATGCCGCCCCAGCGCAGGTCGACGTCGGCGCGCAGCCCGTAGCGCAGGGTGCCCGGCTTGAAGAACAGCTCGGTGGAGGAGGCGACGAGGTCGTCGATGTTGCCGTGCTGCTCGGCATGGACGTAGCGGGCGAGCACGGCGAGGTCCACGAGGCGCAGCTCGGCCGCGACGCCCTGGACGGCGTCGGCGAGGATCTTCTCGCGCTCCTTCAACCTCGGCCGCTTGCCACTCATGGAGTCAACGCTTTCTCAACTCGCTCTCTCGCTGTTGCGATAGTAGAAGAAGTACAGGAGTTCCGCAACGACGCGGTAGAACTCGGCCGGGATCGGCCGGTCCACCTCCACAGCGTCGTACATGGACCTTGCCAGGGGCTTGTCCTCGATCACGGGAATGCCGCGGCTCTCGGCGATCTCGCGGATCTTGAGCGCCACGAGGTCCTGCCCCTTGGCCACGACCACGGGCGCACCGCCCTCCTCGCGCACGTAGCGCAGCGCGATGGCGAAGTGGGTCGGGTTGGCGATCACGATGGTGGCGCGCGGGACGTCGGCGATCATCCGTCGGCGGGCGCGGTCGCGGGCGAGCGAGCGCATGCGCGCCTTCACCAGCGGGTCGCCCTCCGCCTGCTTGTGCTCGTCCTTGAGCTCGCGCTTGGACATGCGCAGGTCCTTGCGCCACTTGAAGCGCGAGAAGGCGATGTCGGCGACGACGAGGAGCACGATCGCCACGCACACGGCGGCGAGCAGGCGGATCGTCAGCGAGAGGATGATCTCGGGGATCTGGGTCGGGTCGGCGTACATGGCGCTCACCACGCGCCAGGCGTCGGTACGCGCGAGCAGCGCGAGGACGGCGGCGACGACGAGGAACTTGAAGAGGGCCTTGGCGAGCTCCATCCAACCCTGGGCGCCGAAGATGCGCTTGAATCCCTGGGCGGGCGACAGCCGCGAGAGCTTGGGCTGGATGCGGTCCTTGGCGAAGCGCGGCGCGTTCTGCAGCACGCTCGCCGACAGGCCGAAGACGAACAGCACCGCGACGATCGGCATGAGGAAGGCCCCCCCGCCGAGCGCGACGACGTGCATGAGCTGCGTGGCGTCGGTCCCGTCATGGAGCGCGAGCCCTCCCGGATCGTCGATCATGCGCGCGAGGAGCTCCACCAGCTCCCGCGCGTCCTCGGCGACGACGAAGTGGCCCAGCGCGAGCGCCGCGAGCACCGCGGCGAAGGTCGATGCCTCCTTGGAGACCGGGACGTTGCCCTTCTCGAGCGCGTCCCGGATCTTCTTCTCGCTGGGCTCCTCGGTCTTGGAGCTCTTGTCCTCGTCGTCCGCCATCGCCCCCTCCGCCCGCGCGCCGTGCCGTCACGAGTAGAAGGCGCGGTCCTCCTGGTCGGCGTTGAGCTCGATCTCGCCGCGCCCGGCCATCTCCAGAGCGAGATCGGTGATGGCGCGCCTCGCCTCGATGACGTCACGCTGCGGCACGGGCTCGCCCGAGACGAGTTCGTGCTCGACCATGCGCCGCGCCCGCGAGCCGAGCGAGGAGAGGATCGCGTCCCGGAACGAGGCGTCCGTGCCCTTGAGCGCGGTGACGATCCGGTCCGTCGCGATCTGGTCGAGGATCGCCATGCGCGCGCGCGGCGTGAGCTTGATGACGTCCTCGAAGGTGAAGAGCAGGCCCTTGAGCACCTCCGCCGTCTTCGGCCGGGTGTCCGCGAGCGAGGTGAGGACGTCCTCCATCTGCTCGCGCTCCATCTTGTTGATGATGTCGGCCATGCGCGCGTGGGTGTCGGTGCCCATGTTGCGCGCGAAGTTGAGCATGAAGTCCTCGTGCAACGTCTTCTCGACGATGCGCATCGTGTCCTCGACGACGGGCTTGAACGACAGCATCCGGCGCATGAGGGAGTTGCGCATGTCGTGCGGCAGGAGACCCATGACCTTGGCCGCGCAGCTCGGCTTGACCTTGGAGAGGATCATCGCCGCCGTCTGGGGATGCTCCTTCAGCAGGTAGGCGGCGAGGATCGATTCGGACACGCCCGAGATCCGCTCCCAGATCGAGCGGTTGGCGTTGCCGAGCACGTCCGACATGATCTCGGAGACCTGGTCGGGCGGCAGCACGCCGGTGAGCAGCCGCTCCACCTCCTGGGCCGTGCCGTAGAGGCTCGTGCCGTTGGTGATGTCGGAGGCGAACTCCTCCACGAGGCTCTCGAGTTCGGGCGCGGAGATCGGCCCGAGATCGGCCGCGGCGCGGGAGATCTTCTTGAGCTCCTCGGGGTCGAAGCGGGCGAGGAGGCGCCCCGCCACGTCCTTGCCGAGCGCGAGCAGCAGCGCCGCGACCTTCTCGGGACCCTGCAGGACGCGCGGGCCGGGGAGGTCGCCGGTCATCGTCGCGGGCATCGCCATCGTCGTCCTCCCCCTCAGGCGCCCGGCGTCGGCGTGCCGACGATCTCGGTGAGCGAGACGCCGAAGCGGGAATTGTCGTCCTCCACCACGACCACCTCGCCGCGGGCGACGACGCGGCCGTTGACGACGACGTCGACGGGCTCGCCCACGCGGTGGTCGAGGGGCACGACCGCGCCGCGGCCGAGCTTCATCAGGTTGGCGACGGGCATCGTCGCCGAGCCGAGCACGACCTGGAGCGAGACGGGGATGCGCATGATGGCGTCGAGATTGCCGTGGGCGCGGCCCAGGCCGATCGTGTCGGCGGCGGTCTCGCCGGTGCGGGTCCTGCCGGACGCGTCCTTGCCCAGATCGATCGTCTCGTGGGCCTCCGTCTCGGAGGCGTCGGCGCCGAAGTCGGCGGCGAGGTCGGCGGGCTTGGCGGTGGTCTTCTTCACGGGCATGGCGGGTCTCTCTCGCGAAAACGGGTGGTCTTTCGGCGCCGGCGGCTCAGGCGCCGTCGGGCAGGCGCTTCACGACGACGGTCGGCCAGGCGAAGGGCTTGGGCCTCTGGTCCGGGCGCGGCCGGTAGGGAGGGGGCGTCTCGGCGGGCTCCTCGCCGGCGAGGCGGATCGGCTCGCTCGAGGTCGCGGGAGCCGCCGCCGGCGCGCGGGCGGCCGTCGGCGCGGCGTCACGCGCCGCCTCGAGCCGCTCCATCACGCCGCGGGCCTCCTCGATGCGCTCGCCGAGCGCCGCGAGGACGGACGCGCCCTCGGTCTGCACGCTCTCCACGGCGCGCTCGACGCCCTCCACCGCCCGCCCGGTCTGGGCGAGGATCGCGGCGTAGTCGGCGTTGTAGCCGCGGAAGCGCCGGAACTCGCGGCGCAGGCCGATCGCGTAGGCGACGGTCGCGAGCAGAGCCGCGACGAGCACGAGATCGAGCAGGGTGAGCGTCTCAATCGGAAGCGAGGTCATCGATGAACTCCTGGTCCTCGTCGATCACGTCCTCGACCTCGAGCACGTAGGCGCCCTGCGACTGGCCGAGCCGGCAGCGGAACAGCGCCTGGCCGTTGCAGTCGAGCCGCACCTTCGTGCGCGGCGTCGCCTGCAGCTCGATGACCTGCCCGACCTCGAAGGACGCGACCTCGCCGAGGTCGACGGTGCGCTCCTCGAGCACGGCCTCGAGCGAGACCGAGGTGCGCGAGACCTCGGACTGCATCTGCTTCGACCAGCGCGGATCGGCGGTCGCCACGTCGCCGGAGACGACGTGGGCGAGGCTCTGGCGCATGGGCGAGAGCGCGGACTGGGGGATGATGACGAACATCTCGCCGCCGCGGCCGAGCGCCTGGATCAGCAGCTTCGCCACGACCGCGAGGTTGTTGCGCCGCCCGATGATGGCGAAGTCCATGCGCGTCTCGGTGCGCTCGAGCTTGAGCTGCGTGCGCGAGATCGGCGCGAAGGCCGCCTGGACGGCCTTGCCGGCCTCCTCGAACAGCGCCTGGGCGACCTTCATCTCGATATTGGAGAAGCCGCGCTCGTCGTCCACCGGCGGCTCCGAGCCGTCCGAGCCGAACAGGACCTCGATCATCGTGAACACGAAGTCCCGGTCGAAGCCCACGAGGATGCGCGTGTCCCAGTCGACCGCGTGGTACATCGCCGCCACCGCGTTCGACTCGTAGTCCTCCAGGATGTCGCCGATGCGCCCGCTCTCGATGTTCGACACCGAGAAGTAGGAGGGCGAGGCCGACATGTGGCGAAGCCCGTCCGCGCAGTAGGTGGCCACGCGATCGAAGATCACGTGCAGCATCGGCAGCCGGTCGATGGTGATGCCGGCGGCGTCGAGCAGGCGGTCGGACACGCCGCCGGCGGCGGCCGCGGTCTGGAAGCTCTCGACGTTCATCTCACGCGGCTCCCTGCATGGCGGCGCGGTCGTTCGCGGGCGCACCGCGGGCGGATTGCGAGATCGTCTCGTTCTCGACCTCGTCGATGGTCGGGCGGTCGGAGGCGGCGATCGCCTTGCGGCCGTGCTCGACGGCGATCTGCGGCAGCGCGCCGTTCATGAAGGCGAGCAGCGTCTGCTTGGTGATGAGGTAGAGCCGCATCTGGTGCTCCCGCGTGGACTTGATCTTGAGCGCGAGCGGGCCGACGAGCCCGTAGCTCATGAAGATGCCGGCGAAGGTGCCCACCAGTGCCGCCCCGATCAGCGAGCCGAGCAGCTGCGGCGACTGGTCGAGCGCGCCCATCGCCTTGATCACGCCGAGCACGGCGGCGACGATGCCGAGCGCCGGCAGCGCCTCGGCCACCGTCATCAGAGCGAAGTAGGGCTTGAGCTTCTCGCGGCGCTGCGTCTGGATCTCCTCGTCCATCAGGGCCTCGATCTCGTGGGGACGGGCGTTGCCGATGATCATCAGGCGCACGTAGTCGCACACGAAGCCGGTCAGCTCCGGGCGGGAGAGCACCCGCGAGAAGCGCTGGAAGATCTCGCTGTCCTGCGGCGCGTCGATGTGCGGCTCGACCTCGTTGCGGCCCTTGGCGCGGATCTCGCGCGTGAGCACGTAGAGGAGCCCGAGCAGGTCGAGGTAGTCGCGCGACTTGGGGATCTGCCCGCGCAGCGCCTCCACCGTGGCGCGGCCGGTGTCGCGCACGGTCTTGAGCGAATTGGCGATGATGAAGGTGCCCACCGCGGTGCCGCCGATGATGACGAACTCCCACGGCTGCCAGATGACCGGGATGTGCCCGCCCATGGCGGCGAAGCCGCCGAGCAGCGAGGCCATCGTGATGACGATGCCGATGAAGACTGCCAAGGCGAAAGCTCCCCTTTGGTGCGCAGCGTGGGGAGAGATGTAGGGGGGCAAGCTTGTGCGAGGGTGGTGGGGGGAGAAGGGGGCGACGATCGCACGATGTATTTGATTTGTTCTTGCTCAACTGCATCGATCCATGCAATCTCGGAGACGTGATCTTCGCGAAGCCGGGGGGGCGTAACCGTGGCCGAGCCGATGTTCGAATGGGACGAGAGGAAGAGACTGGACGTCCTGCGCACACGTGAGGTCGACCTCCGCGATCTCGCCCCCGCATTCGAGGGTCCGATGATCACGCGGATCGATCGTCGAGGTTCGTACGGCGAGATCCGCTTCAGGGCGCAAGGGCCGACGGGCGGCGTCCTTCATGTCATCGTCTTTGCCGTGCGCGGCGAGGCGATACGCTCGATCACGGCCTGGAAGGCGAGGAGATCGGACCATGAGCGGTATCAGGCGCTATTCGCTGGGCGAGATCGAGGAGATGCGCCGGCGCGGTGAGGTTCGCGTTTTCGCGGACGCGCGGGAGGGCCCGGCCTTCGACGAGGACGATTGGGAGGAGGCGTTCGCGGGAGAGGCGGATGCCGGCCCGCCCGGCCCGGACGCCGTGACCGTCAGCCTCGACCGCGAGGTCGTCGAGGCGATCCAGCGCGAACGGCCCGAGGATTGGCAGCGCTGCATCGAGCAGGTTCTTCGAGAGCATCTCGCCCGCTCCCGCGGGGCCGCGGAGACCTCTCGGCACTCCCGGCGGCGATGACGGGCTGCCTCGACGGCGAGACATCGAGGCCGATGCGCATCCGGCCCGCCCGTCCCGCTGACCGCGAGGCGCTCCTCGCGATCTCGCTCGCCACGGGCGACGCGGGCGGCGACGCCGCGCCTCTCCATCGCGACGGGGACCTGATCGGCCTGATCTATTCCGCGCCCTACCTGGCGCTCGAGCCCGGCTCGGCGCTCGTCGCGGAGGACGAGGCGGGGGTCGTCGGCTTCGCGGTCGGCACGCGCGACACGCGCGCCTTCGAGGCGCGGCTGGAGCGGGACTGGTGGCCGGCCCTGCGCGCGGCCCACCCCAGACCGACGGGAGACCCGTCGAGCTGGGACGCCGACGCCCGTCGCATCGCCCGCTTCCACGCGCCGCGGGTCGCCCCCGTCGCCGTCGTCGCCGGCCACCCGGCGCACATGCACCTGAACCTCCTGGCGCGCGCCCGCGGGCGCGGCCTCGGCCGGCGCCTCGCCGATGCCTGGCTCGGGCTCTGCGCGGCGGACGGGGCGGCGGACGGACCGATCGGCGTCCACGTTGCCGTCCACCCCGCCAATACGGGCGCGCTCGCCTTCTGGGCCGCCTGCGGCTTCGCGCCGATCGCGGCGCCGGAGGCGCTGCCGGACGCCGCGACGGTGTGGTTGGCGCGGGTGGCGGGGTGAGCGTCGTTCAGGGCCGCTCCCAGACCATTCCTGCGAGCCGCGGGTCGTCTGCGAAGGCGTCGCGCGCGAAACCGATCCGATCGGGCGGGAACGCGCAGATCGCCTGGCCCCCCGTAGCCGAGAGATGCAGACGCCAGGTTCGCGTCTCGGTCGGGGTGGAGGTCGAGAACGCCTCGCATGCCAGCACGGCGACGTTGACCCCTTCGTCTCGATCGCGGACGGACGCGTACCGGACGATTCGCAGCGTCGCTTCGCGTGCCGCAGCCGCCAGATCCTGCGTGGCATCGTACGCGACAGGGTCGGTCCACCTGGCGCGATCACGCACGAGCCGCGCAGCCGTGAGGTCCAGCGCCGCGTCCGTCTCGACGTCCACGGCGAAGAGAGTGAATTCGGTCGGGTTCGCCGGCCACGGCGTACCGGGAGAGGCCGCGAAGAACAGGATGCGGTAGAACGCCGTCTCGGCCAGCGCCGTCCGCGCCGTTTCCGCGGCATAGTAGACGCCCGGGGTGCGCCCGGCACGGCGAAAGCGCGACCCGCGCGGATAGGGCGCATCGTACCGGAACGGCGTGGCGAGAAGGTAGTGGAGACCGCGGCACCGCTCGGGCACGGGAGGCTTCGCCGCCTCGACGAGGTCCTCCAGAACCGCCTGCTCGTCGAGGGTGTCGACGAGCTTCATGGTCGAGACCAGCGACTGGGACTCGACCACCCGCCAGATCCGCCCGCGGTAGGGGCGGCGCTCAGACGCGAGCGCGTCGGGCGTCCAGGTAGGCGACGACATCCACGAGACCCTGCACGCTGGCGATCCGCTCGGCCGGCACGCCGGCGAGATCCGTGTTGGCGCCGTGGAGCCAGGCGCGCGAGACGGCGTCGTCGCCGCCGGCGATGGCGTCGAGCGACCGGTAGAGACGCACCAGCATCACCGCGAGCTCGAACGGCTTCCCGCCGGGGTCCAGCCGATACGCGCCGGCCTTCATCCTGGAGACGGTCGGCTCGCTCACGCCGATGACGCGGGCCAGCGCCCGCGCCGAGAGGCCGAGCCGGGCCGCGGCCTTCACCACGGCCTTGGTCAGGACGATGCCCGGATCGGGGCTGGGCGCTGCTCGTGCCGTGACGGCCATCGGATAGGCTCCCTCATGCTCTACAGAATGTATAGCACGTCCTTCTCTCCAGGGAAACTCACCACGCCAGCACCTCCATCGCCGCGGTCGGCCGATGCGGCTGGCCGTCGAACCAGGGTCCGGCGACCGCCGGGTCGAGGCCCGTGCCGTCGAGGCGCAGCTCCTCGGCGTGGATGCCCTTGGCGATGAACAGCGCGTCGGCGCCGATGCCGCGGGCGCCGGCGATGTCGGTGCGGATCGCGTCGCCGATGGCGATCGTGCGCGAGACGGGCAGGTCGTCCGCGCCTCGGATGCGCGCGGCGCGGGCCAGCGCCTCGCGGTAGACCGGCGCGTGCGGCTTGCCCATCCAGGTCGCCGACCCGCCCATCTCCTCGTAGAGCGTGGCGAGGGCGCCGGCGCAGTAGACGAGCTGCCCGCCGACGTCGACGACGATGTCCGGGTTGGCGCAGATCATCGGCAGGGCGCGCTCCCTCAGGCGCGCGAAGAGCGGGCGGTAGTCGTCGGGCGTCTCCGCCCGGTCGTCCCACAGGCCCGAGCAGACGACGTAGGCCGCGTCCTCGGCTTGCGCGAAGCGCACCGGCAGGCCGTCGAAGATCGGGCGGTCGCGCTGCGGCCCGATGTGGAAGACCGGGTCCGACAGGCGGGCCTCGACGGCCATGCGGGTGAGGTCCCCCGAGGTGACGACGTCGTCGTAGGCCGTGCGCGGCACGGCCAGCCGGTCGAGCTGGTCCATCACCGTCACGCCGGGGCGCGGGGCGTTCGAGACCAGGATCACCGTACCGCCGGCGCAGCGGAAGCGGGTGAGCGCGTCCGAGGCACCGGGATAGGCGGCGAGCCCGTTGTGAACGACGCCCCAGACGTCGCAGAGCACGACGTCGTAGCGCTCCGCGATGGCCGAGAAGCCCGGGATGAAGGCGACCGCCTCGACGGCGGCACGGGCGGCGGGGGCGTTCGCTTCGGGCATCGGGGGCTCGTCGTCGGGCGCGCGGGCGCGGGGAGGATGCTTCGGCGGGTAGGCGCCGGGCGGCGTCCTGTCAACCGCGCCGAGGGTCGCGTCGAGGGTCGCGTCGAGGATCGCGCGACCTCAGGTGCAGCTCATGCCCAGCCCCGCGAGCCCCTCCTCGAGGAGATCGCCGAGGTTGGGGATACCCATCAGCCAGTCCGCCGGCGACAGCGCGCCGCTCGCCATGCGCTCGTGCGCCAGGCGGTAGGCGTCGGGCCATTCCGCGGCCTCCATGTCGCCGCGCCCGACGAAGACCAGCGCGATCAGCGAGGCGGCCTCGTCGGTGTTGAGCCCGTCGATGACGAGGCGCATCTCCTCCTCGCCGCGGTCCGTGCCGCTTTCGGCGAGCGAGCCGAAGTTGCGGTCGTCGGTCTCGTTCGAGCCCGATCGCGGGTCGGTCATGCCCTCCTTCACGTCGAATGCGCGGGCGTGGACGATCAGGTCGCAGACCTTCTCGAGCGCGATCTCCATGGGGTCACCTCGGGTGCTTGGAAAGGGTGCTTGGAAACGAAGTCGCCACGGCAACGACCGAGGGGGGAGGGCGGTTCGCCAGTCCCGCGTGCGACGCATGGAAGACGCGCATTCCGCGCCGCTTGCGCGCCGGCGCGAACGGCCCGATTGAGGAGGCTTCGCCGCCCCTCGAGGCACGACCTCCATGACCCTCATTCCGTCGTTCGAGATCGTCGGTGCGCTCGCCGCGACGCTGACCACGATCTGCTGGCTGCCGCAGGCCGTGCGCACCATCCGCACCCGCGAGACCCGCGCCATCTCCGCCCTGACGCAGGGCATCTTCGCCGTAGGCCTCGCCCTGTGGCTCGTCTACGGGCTCGCAATCGGCTCCTGGCCGATCATCGTGGCGAACGCGCTCACCTTCCTCCTGGTCTCGACCATCCTCGCCCTGAAGTTGCGCTACGGCTGACGCGTCGCCCGCGCGCGCCGTTGCGCCCGGGTGTCAGGCTCGGGCAAGCTTCGCCCGCCAGGGTTCCCGACGAGAGCGGCCGTGCGCCGCGCCGTCGAGGACACCAGGGCAGGACATGACCGCTTATCAGCACGCCGACCGCCTGTGGGGCAACCTCCTGGAGCTCGGCACGAAGCGCCTCCTCGCGCTCGCCGCGATCGGCATCGCGGTGATCGTCTCGGTCGTCGCGGGCGCCTACTATCTCGGCCGGCCCGAGATGACCGTGCTCTACGCCGGGCTCGAGCGCGACGACGTCTCGCGTATCGGCTCGGCGCTCAACGACGCCGGCATCGACTTCGACGTCTCCTCGGCGGGGGACGCGGTGATGGTGCGCCACGCGCAGACCGCGCGGGCGCGCATGCTGCTCGCCGAGAAGGGCCTGCCGTTCTCGGCGAACTCCGGCTACGAGCTGTTCGACAATCTCGGCTCGCTCGGGATCACCTCCTTCATGCAGGAGGTGACGCGCGTGCGTGCGCTGGAAGGCGAGATCGCCCGCACCATCCAGCAGATGCGCGGCATCGTCGCCGCGCGCGTGCACATCGTGCTCGCCGATCCGGGCTCCTTCCGGCGCGAGGCCCGCCAGCCCTCGGCTTCGGTCGTGGTTCGGGCGGAGACCGCCGACGTCGCCGGCCAGGCGCAGGCGATCCGCCACCTCGTCGCCGCCGCCGTGCCGGGGATGACGGTCGCGGGCGTCACGATCCTCTCCTCGGACGGGACGCTGCTCGCCTCGGGCGACGACGCGGCCGGCGCGGCGACCGGGCGGATCACGGCGCTCAACCGCGAAGTGAACCAGGAGCTGGAGGATTCGGTGCGCCGCACGCTCGCGCCCTATCTCGGGCTCGAGAACTTCCAGGTCAGCGTCGCGGCGCGCATCAACACCGACCGCAGGGTGACGAGCGAGACGATCTTCGACCCAGAGAGCCGGGTCGAGCGCTCGATCCGCGTCGTGCGCGAGAACGAGGCGTCGACGAACCTCTCGCGCCAGACCCCCGTCACCGTCGAGCAGAACCTCCCGGAGGAGAACGTCGCGGCGGACGGCGGCGAGCAGTCGAGCGAGGAGATGCAGCGGCGCGAGGAGCTGACGAACTTCGAGATCTCCTCGCGCCAGGTCCAAGTCTCGTCGGACGGCTTCGCCGTCGAGCACCTCTCGATCGCGGTGCTCGTCAACCGCGCGCGGCTCGCGGATGCCCTCGGCCCGGACGCCGGGCCCGAGCAACTCGAGGCGGAGATCGCCGAGATCGAGGCGCTCGCCGCCACCGCCGCCGGCGCGGACGCCGCGCGGGGCGACACGGTGAAGGTGTCGGCGGTGAGCTTCCTCGCGGGCGGCGTCGACATGGAGCCGGTGCCCGAGGTCGGCGTGCGCGACGTGCTGATGGCGCAGGCCGGCAACATCGTCAACGCGCTCGCCATCCTGCTCGTCGCGCTCACGCTCGTCTGGTTCGGCCTGCGCCCCGCGCTCGCCGCCATCCTCGATCGGCCCAAGCCCGCGACGCAGATCGAGGAGACGATGCCCGCGCTCGCCGACGGCCAGGCCGGGGAGGGTGGGCAGGCGACGGCAGCGATCGCCGACGCCTCCGGCCGGGGCGAGCCGCACGCCGCGCAGATCGAGGCGGCCACCGCCGCGATCGCGGCCCTGCCGACCTCGATCAGCGCCGCCACGATCAAGCGCCTCGAGCAGATCGTGACCCGCAACGAGGACCAGGCGGCCAACATCCTCAAGGAGTGGATGCACGGGGAGAACGCCTGACATGCCGTCCTCCCTGATCGACGTCCTCGCCGAGATCGACCCGCGCCGGTCGGCGCCGGCGGTCTTCCCCGAGGTGGTCTCTCGCAAGGTGCTCCCGCCCGAGGTGCTCTCGTCGGTGGTGCTCTCGTCGGAGGTGGGCTCGCCGAACGCGGACGTCCCGCCGCAGGGGCGAGCAGGGCCCCGGCCCGAGACGGCGCGCGCCGTTTCCCCCGCCTTTGCCCCCCGCGGCCCGAGCCCAGAGGAGATCGAGGCGCGCATCGCCGACGCCGCGGCGCAGGCCGCCTCCGCCGCCCGCGAGGAGGTGGAGACGCGTTGGGCGCAGGCGCTCGAGACCGAGCGCGCCGAGGCGCTCGCCACCCGCGAGGCGGTCCTCGCCGATGCCCGCGCCGCCTGGGCGCGGGAGGAGGGCGAACGGCTGGCGGAGGGCGTGCGCGAGGGGCTCGCGACCATCGAGGAGCGGATCGCCGAGGCCGCGGCCCGTGCGCTGGCGCCCCTGCTCGAGGCCGCCGCGCGGGACAAGGCGCTCGCCGCCCTCGCGTCCAGCGTCGCGACGCTGCTGCGGGCCGAGCCCGCCCTCGTCCTCGTCGCCCGCGGCCCCGCCGATCTCGGCGAGGCGCTGCTGGCGCGGCTCGGCGACGCGGCCTCGGCCGTGCGCTTCGATCCCGCCGAGACGCCCGACATCGTCGTGGAGGGCGAGGACGTCGTGATCGAGACCCGTCTGTCGGAATGGGCCCGGCGCGTCGCCGCCGAGGCCGCCTGAAGGAGCGCGCGCCGTGCAGGAGAACCAGGGCCACGAGCTCGTCATCATCCGCCGCCGCCCGGACCCGGAGGCGGACGAGCCCAAGGGCGGCGTCTGGAAGATCGCCTACGCCGACTTCATGACGGCGATGATGGCGTTCTTCCTGGTGATGTGGCTCATCAACGCCACCGACCAGGAGACCCGCGAGGTCGTCGCGACCTACTTCAACCCGATCCGCCTCGCCGAGGCGACGAGCGACCGCAAGGGCCTGCGCGATCCCGACGCCTCCTCCCAGGGCGTCGACCTGGAGGAGCGCTCCGACGCGCCCGTCACCGAGGCCGACGCGGAGCACGTGGAGGCGCGGCACACGCCGCAGCCCGTCGCGCGGCGCTATTCCGAGACGGCCCTGTTCCAGGACCCCTACGCCGTCCTCGCCGAGCTCTCCGCGCAGGCCGCGTTCGCGCCCGCGACGCCGGCCGCGGGCATCGATCCGACACCCGGCGAGCGGGGCGAGCCGGGGCTCGTGGGCGGCGACGCCTTCCGCGATCCGTTCGATCCGGTCTACTGGCAGCTCGCCCCGCAGCCGGCGGTGGGCCGCGCCGACGGCGACGGGACCGGCGGGCCGATGGGCCTGCCGGACGCCGCCGCGCCCCTCGGCCTCGGCGGCCCCGCCGGCTCGGACGCGCGGGCGCTCGCCGCCCCGACGCTGGACGTCCCGACGCTCGACGTCGAGGCGCGGGCGGTGGCCGGCGCCGCCGCCGTGCCGGCCGCGGTCGTCGCGATCGACGAACCGCCCGCGCAGGAGGCCGCGATCGCGGTCGCAGCCGTCGACGAGGCCGATGCGGGCGGCGCGCCGCAGCCCGCGCCCGTCCGGATCGCGGCGACGGGCGACGATGCACCCGCCGGAGCGCCATCGCCCGAAGCGCCATCGCCCGAAGCGCCCTCGACCGAGGAGCCCTCGACCGAGGAGCCCACCGCCGAGGCGCCCTCCACCGAAGCGCCCTCCACCGAGGAGGAGGCGCTCGACCCCGCCCTCGTCCGTGCCGCGGCCCTGCGCGCGCGCATATCGGCCGCGATGGCGCAGGCGACCGGCGCCGCCGCCCCGGAGAACGTGCCGGCGATCGAGGTCTCGGCCACGCCGGAGGGCCTCCTCGTCTCCCTCACCGACGACGCGGACTTCGGCATGTTCGCCATCGGCTCCGCCGAGCCGCGTCCCGAGCTGGTGCGCGTCGTCGAGGAGATCGCGCCGATCCTCGCCGCGGAGGCCGGTGCCATCGTCATCCGCGGCCACACCGACGCGCGGCCCTTCCGCTCGGAGACCTACGACAATTGGCGGCTCTCCTCCGCGCGCGCCCACATGGCCTACTACATGCTCGTGCGCGGCGGCTTCGCGGAGGAGCGCATCCTGCGCGTCGAGGGTCATGCGGATCGCATGCTCAAGGTCGCGGACGATCCCTACGCCGACGAGAACCGGCGCATCGAGATCCTGCTGCGGGAGGCGCGCTCGTGATCCGCCCCAGTTTCCGGCTTCCGCTCGCGCTCGCCTGCCTCCTCGCCGCGGCGCCGGCGTCGGCGCAGCCCGATCCGCCCGTGCCGACGGTCGAGACCCCCGCGGCGCCGGCCGCCGTCCCCGAGCCCTACGCTCTGGTGCGCACGCTCCAGGCGCTCCAGGAGCGCGTGGCGCACGGCGACGTCGAGGCGCACCGCGCGCAGAGGGCGCTCATCGGCCGGATCGCCCTCGGTTTCGAGGCGGCGCCGCCGTCCGCCTGGGCGGACGCGCGCAACGCGCGGGCGGCGATCGCATTCGTGCTGGGCGGCGGCCCGCCGCAGAGCCTCGAGGCGATCCTGGCCTCGGGCGCGGAGTTCGGTGCGCCGCGCACGCTCGCGCAGGGCGCGCTCGCCTTCCTGCAGGGGCGCGAGGTGGAGGCGCGGGAGGCCTGGCGCGAGGCCGATCCGCTCACCGTGGGCGGCATGCTCGGCGGGCAGCTCGCGCTGGCCCAGTCGGCGCTCGCGGTGCGCGAGGACCCGGCGGAGGCGATGCGGCTCCTCGCGGTGGCGCGGCTGCTCGCGCCCGGCACGCTGATCGAGGAGGCGGCCCTGCGCCGCGAGGTCTTCGTCGCCGGCCAGAGCGGCGAGGTGGAGCGGCTGGAATTCCTGGCCATCCAGTACCTGCGCCGTTTCCGCCACTCGATCTACGCCGGCAACTTCCGCCAGCGCTTCGCCACGCTGCTGACCGCGCTCGATTTCCACGGCGACCTCGACCGCTTCGGGCGGCTCGAGGCGATGCTCGAGCGCTTCGACGGCGAGAGCCGGCGCGACCTCTACCTGTTCTTCGCCCGCCATTCCCTCGTCCATGGCCGGCCCGAGGTGGCGCGGCGCGCGGCGACGCTGGCGCACGGGCTCGCCGCGGGCGATTCCGACGCGGAATGGCGCGCGACCTTCTACGCCGCCGCCTCGCAGGTGACGACGGACCGCTTCGCCCTCGCCGCCGAGACCCTCGCCGACGTCGACCCCGCCCGCCTGCCGGCGCCGGACGTCGCGCTGCTGGAGACGGTGATCGACCTCGCGGTGCAGGTCGGCGCGCCGATCCCGATCGCGGAGGAGCCGCCGACGGACGTGATCGAAGACTTGGTCGAGGCGGTGGCGGACGGCGAGACGCCGGAGGTCGAGACGCCCGTCGCCGATTTCCCCGCCGATGCGGCACCCGACGTTCCGGCACCAGACGACCCCGCCTTCGCGCCGCCCGAGGCCACCCCCGCCATGCGGCGCGCCGAGGCGGCGCTCGCCGCGATCGATGCCCTTCTGACGGAGGCACGCCGATGATCCGAGCCGATCTCTCCGCCCTCGCGCCGCCGCCCGGCGGCGAGCGCGCCGCCGCCAAGGGCGGGCTCGACGGCAAGGGCGATGCCGAAGGACGGGGCCGCGCCGGGCTCGGCGCCCTGTTCGGCGCGGCGCTCGACGGTGTCGGCGAGCGCGCCCGGGAGGGGGGCCGTCCCGCGGCCGATGACGCGACCGCGCGGGAGGGCACCGACGAGAGCCCCGCGCGCAAGGCGGACGACGGCGCGCTCCGCTCGCTCTTCGCGGCCGAGGGCTCGCTGCCGATCCGACCCGGCGCGCTCGCGCTCCAGGCGCGGGCGGAGGCGCGCGGCACGCCGGCCGAGGGCGAGCCCGAGGCGCCGACCGGGCGCGACGGTGCGCCGTCCCCCGACGGAGGCGAGGGGGCGGATGCGGCGCGCGATCCCGCCAGCCTGCTCGCCGCGCTCGCCGGCATCACGGTCCGGGGCGATGCGGGTCGTGCCGCACTCGCCGCACCGGCGGCGCCCGGCGACGGCCTCGCCCGCGGCGGCGCCGCCGTCGCTGCGGCCCGGGCGCAGGCCGAGGCCGCCCGCGCCGGCGATCCGGCCGCCGACGGCACCGCGGATGCGAGGGACGTTCCCGCCTCCCGGGGCCGTGCGCTCTTCCCCGGCGGTGCCGACCTCGCGCTGGCGACGAAGCCGGAGCCGAGCGTCGGGATGGCTCTCAAGGCGACCGTGGTCTCGCAGGCGACGCATCTGCCGCCCGCGCTCGGCACGGCGAACCTCGCGGCGATCGTCGATGGCGCGTCGGCGCTGCTGGGCGAGGGCCGCGGCGAGGGATCGGGCCGCGCGGGCCTCGCCTTCCCGCCCGACCTCGCCGCCGCCGGCGCCCAGGCGAGCCTCTCGGCGAAGCCCGTGAAGGTGCTCACCGTCCAGTTGCAGCCGATCTCGCTCGGCACCGTGACGATCGCGCTCCGGCTCACCGCCGACGGAGTCGCGATGGAGATCACGGCGGCGGACGCCAAGGCGGCGGCGATGCTGCGCGCCGACGAGAAGCTGATCGTCGACGCCGTGCGCCGCACCGGCCTCGCCGGCGAGGTCGTGGCCATCCACACTGCGGACGCGCAGCGCGCCGCCCCTCAAGCGCAAGCCGGCTCGGGCGGCGATCCCGCCGGGCGCGGCGACGGCCAAGCGGGCGGGCAGGCGAGCGGCGGCTCCGCCGGCGGCCAGGCCCGTGGAGAGACCCGCGGCGAGGGCGGCCGCCCGGGCCCCGAGAGCTTCACACTGGAGAGGAGATCCGACGATGATGCTGCGCCGAACGCTGCTCACCCTCGTCGCGGCGGCGACGCTGGCGGCGGGGTCTATCTCTGACGCCTCCCCCGCCCCGGCGGAGGAGAACGTCTGCGAGGCGGAGATGATCCGGGCGGCCGCCGCGCACGACGTGCCGCTGGCGGTCCTGTTCGCGGTCGGCCTCACCGAGACCGGCCGGCGCGGGAACCTGCATCCCTACGCGCTCAACATCGCGGGGCGCTCCTTCTTCGGGACGAGCCGGGAGGAGGCGCTCGCCGAGTTCGAGCGCTCGCGGGCGGCGGGCGTGAAGCTGATCGATCTCGGCTGCATGCAGATCAACCATTATTGGCACGGGCAGGAGTTCGACACCGTCGCCGACATGCTCGACCCGGAGAAGAACGTCACCTACGCCGCGCTCTTCCTCGAGCGGCTGCGCGCCCGTCACGGCTCCTGGACGTTGGCGGTCGCCCGCTACCACGCCGGCCCGCGCAACACGCCGGCGCAGAAGCGCTACGTCTGCGCCGTGATCCGCCACATGGTCTCGAGCGGCATGGGCGCCTGGACCCCGAACGCGCGCGCCTTCTGCGGCTGAGGGCCGGAAGGGCCGACGGTGCGCAAAAAGGGCGAGACATGGTGAATCGAAATCGCTGCGAAACGGAATCTTTACCATTTCGGTCAACCTTAATGGAAATAGCCCTTCCGTGCGTCATCGAGGTGCGCCGATGTCTCAAGTTGCTCTGTCCGCGGGTATCCGCGACACCCTTCTGACGATCCAGCGGACGACGCGGTCGGCGACCATGTCCGAGCAGCGTCTCGCCACGGGCCTCAAGGTCAACTCGGCGATCGACAACCCGCTCGCCTTCTTCACGGCGGCGGGCCTGCGCGATCGGTCGAACGACCTCGCCGGCCTGCAGGACTCGATGCAGCAGGCGACGCGCACCATCGCGGCCGCCAACTCCGGCATCGAGGGCATGAAGAAGCTCTTCGAGACCGCCCAGGGCCTCGCCAACCAGGCGGCCGCCGAGCAGGACGGCGCGGTGCGCGACACGCTGCAGACGCAGTTCAACGAGATCATCCGCCAGGTCGACGACCTGATGCGGAACTCCGGCTACGGCGGCGTCAACCTGCTCAACGGCGGCACGCTCAACGTCCGCTTCGACGCCAACGACACCACCGCCTCGCTGGCGCTCACCGTCAACAGCGGCACCGTGCTCAACGCCGCGACGCTGGGCGTCACGACCGGCGCGGTGGGCTCCTGGTCGAACGCCGATACGACGTCGACTGCGGGCGACGTGGCGATCAACCAGACGCTCACCTCGATCCGCTCGGCGATCACGACCCTGCGCTCGGAGGCGAGCCGTCTGGGCGCCAACAACGCGATCATCACGACGCGCCAGGAATTCACCGAGAACATGATCAACACGCTGCGCGCCGGCGCGGACGACTGGACGCTGGCGGACCTGAACGAGGAAGGCGCCAAGCTCACCTCGCTCAACACCCGCAACCAGATCGCCCAGACGGCTCTGGCGCTGGCCTCGCAGCGCGACCAGTCGGTCCTGCGACTGTTCGGCTGATCGGCCGCGGGCGCCTCGGCGAGACGCCGGGCGAGACGAAGGAGACCGCACGATGTCGCTCGACCTCGCTCACCCGCTGGACGACCCCGCCCTGCAGGCGCAGTACGAGGAGGCGCGGGCGCTGCGTGCGCCCGCCGATCCGGACGCCTTCGACGCGGGCTGGGGGGCCGGCCGCATCTTCGTCTCGGTCGTGTCCTTCCGCGACCCCGAGTGCCAGAAGACGCTGATCGACCTGTTCGCGAAGGCGGCGCGCCCGGAGCGCGTCCACGTGGGGCTGGTCCGCCAGCACGACCCGATCGAGGACACGGCCTACCTCGCTCCGGAGCCGGCGCGCGCCGGCCAGGTTCGCGAGATCCGGGTCCACTGGCGCGACGCGCTCGGCGTGTGCTGGGCGCGCTTCCTGGCGCAGGCGCTCTGGCGCGGCGAGGACTACTTCCTCCAGATCGATTCGCACATGCGCTTCGAGCCGGGCTGGGACGAGATCCTGATCGGCGACCTCGCCGGCTGCCCGTCCGAGAACAGCGTCCTCGCCTCCGCGCCGCCGCCCTACCTGACGCCCGGCGACACGCTCTCCGACCTCTTCCCCGGCGTGCTGCGCACGGACGGCTTCGAGCCGAGCGGCGCGCTGCGCTTCACCGGGCTTTGGCTGCCGGCCCCGCTCGAGCGCTACGTGCGCATGCCCTTCCTGCTCGCGGGCTGCCTCTTCGCCCCGGGTCGGCTGATCGCCGAGGTCCCCTACGACCCCTACGCGGCCTTCTCGACGGAGGAGGTGAGCTGGGCGCTGCGTCTGTTCACGCACGGCTGGGACGTCTATGCGGCGCCGCGCCGCTCGATCTGGCACCAGTACAAGCGCGACAACCGGGTGAAGCGCGGGGACATGACGGACCTCTCCTTCACGATGCGCAACAACGAGTGGACGGCCCGCGCCTTCCACCGCTTCAACCACCTGACCGGGCATACCACGGTGCTCGACGCCCCGATCCTCGTCGACCTCGACCTGTTCGGGCTCGGCGAGGCGCGCGGGCTTCCCGAGTTCGAGGCCTGGGCCGGCGTCGACTTCCGCTACAAGCGCATCACCGTCGACTGCGCCCGTGCCCGCTTCATCCCCGACATCGACGCCATCGCCTCCTTCCCGGTGCCGGTCCTCGACGACCCGACGACGGTGCGCCCCGCGCTCGTCGAGCCCGAGGAGATGCGGCTGCGCGAGGTCCTCTCCGCCTGGGAGGTCCCGGCGCTCGCCGCCGAGCTCGTCGATCTCCTCATCGAGCTCGACCGCCACCGCGTCGCCCGCGAGGGCAAGCCGCCGCACGCGCGGCTCCAGCCCGATCGCGCCCGCCTGCTCGCCGACTTCGAGACCTGGGACCGCTACGCGCTCGCCTGCGAGCTGGCGAAGCTGTCCTACACGGTGCACCTCATGAACACGCTCGACGAGATGCAGGCGGGCCTCGCCGCATCCGGCGGCTGACGGCCGGGGAGATCCGCCGATGAAGACGCGCGAGAGCACGCCGGCGGCGCCGACCGCGCGGGGCGGGGAGCGGCCGGACCTGACGATCCTGCTGCCCACGTACGAGCGTCCGACCTACCTCGAGACCTGCCTCAAGCACCACGTCTCGCACTTCGACGCCGCCGGCCTCGACTACGAGATCCTCGTCTGCGACAACGATTCGGGCGAGGCGACCAAGGCCGTCATCGCGCGCTGGTGCGAGAAGAGCCCGCGCGTGCGCTGCGTGACGCAGCCGAAGAACCTCGGCTATCTCGGCAACTTCTACTACGGGCATCGCCACGCGGCCGGGCGCATCGTGGTGACGACGGGCGACGACGATCTCCTCATCCCCGAGAGCGTCGCGGCCTACGTCGCGATGTTCGACGCCGATCCCGAGCTCGTCATGGTCCAGGCGCCGTGGTTCGTGATGAACGAGCGCGAGCGCAACAAGATCATGGGCGCCGCCTACACGCTCGACGGCCCTGTGGAGATCGCGCGGGGCGACTATCGCCGGGCGATCGAGCTCGTGCTCGAGAAGCGCATCTTCCCGGAAGTCTTCGCGATCCGCACCGATCTCGTCCCCGAGATCATCGGCCCCGCGGACCCCACCGCCTACCACTTCTTCGTGACGCTCGCGCGCGCCGTCGAGGCCGGGCGGGTCGTGTTCTCCGACCGCCCGCACGCGATCGTCACGGGCATCTCGCGCCACGGCAAGCACCAGGGCAACAGCGAGACCGCGAGCGGCTGGGACATGTATCGCGGCGGCCTCGAGTTCCTGCTCGGCCGCGCCCGCGACGCGGAGCCGGGCGCGGACTGGAGCGAGGCGCTTCGCCGACTCGACGCCTTCGTCATCGACCGCATGCACGTCGCCGTCCACATGCTGCTGGGCGCCCGCGCCTGGGAGAAGGCCTGGTATCTCTGCCGGCGGCTCGGGGCCTACGCGCATTCCGTCGTGGCCGAGAGCACGATGCACGAGCTCCTCTCGCTGGCTGCGATGGACGCGGCGCTGCGCGAGGCGACGCTGCTCGGGGCTGGCGACGTCGTCCTCTCCGACGAGCTGTTCTCGATCTACCTCAACGTCGTCGACCTGGAGCGCCACGGCGTCGAGCCGATCTGCGCGTCGGACTGGGAGGGCGCGCGTCGCGGTCGCACGGCCTTCCTCGGCATGAACCGCCGGCGCGAGCCGGGCGACCACCCGGACGATCTCGTCATCGACGTCGCGGCCGTGATGCGGCGCATCTCCGCCTGATCGTTCGACTTGCGGCGTTCGTCGCAAGCTTTCGTTCGCCGCTTTCTCGAAGGCCCGCCTCGTGCGGGCCTTTTTCATGCGCCCGCTGAAGTCTTAACGTGCGTTAGGCACGTTCTTGAACCGGTCCTTTACTCGCGATCGTGCAGTCTGCGCCAGAGGCTAGAAGAGCCTCGTCGGCGACACAGAAGGAGTTCGTCATGCAGATCGCACTTTCCTCGGGCATCCGCAACACGCTGCTCACCATCCAGCAGACCACCCGGAACGCGAACCAGGCCGAGCAGCGTCTCGCCACCGGCCTGAAGGTCAACTCGGCCATCGACAACCCGCTCGCCTTCTTCTCGGCGGCGGGCCTGCGCGACCGGTCGAACGACCTCGCCGGCCTCCAGGACTCGATGCAGCAGGCGACGCGGACGATCTCCGCGGCGACGAACGGCATCGAGGGCATGAAGAAGCTGTTCGAGACCGCCCAGGGTCTCGCCAACCAGGCCGCCGCCGAGCAGGACGGCGCGGTGCGCGACACCCTCCAGACGCAGTTCAACGAGGTGGTCCGCCAGGTCGACGACCTGATGCGCAACTCCGGTTACGGCGGCGTCAACCTGCTCAACGGCGGCACGCTCAACGTCCGCTTCGACGCCAGCGACACCACCGCCTCGCTGGCGCTGTCGGTCAACAGCGGCACGGTGCTCAACGCGGCCACGCTCGGCGTCACGACGGGCGCGGTGGGCAGCTGGTCGAACGCCGACACGACGTCGACGGCCGGCAACGCCAACATCGCCACCGCGCTCACCTCGATCCGCACGGCGATCACGACGCTGCGTTCCGAGGCGAGCCGTCTCGGCGCCAACAACGCCATCGTCACGGCGCGCCAGGACTTCACCTCCAACATGATCAACACGCTGCGCGCCGGCGCGGACGACTGGACGCTCGCGGACCTGAACGAGGAGGGCGCCAAGCTCACCTCGCTCAACACCCGCAACCAGATCGCCCAGACGGCGCTGGCGCTGGCCTCCCAGCGCGACCAGTCGGTCCTGCGACTGTTCTGATCGCGCACGTCGGCGCGAGATCCGACGCCGCGCCCCGCGAGGGGCGGGAAAACCAGACGCCGCGCCCCGCGAGGGGCGCGGCGCTCGCCGTTTAAGCATTGCTTAACCACGTCGCCCCTAAGCTCCTCGAGGCGGATCCCACGGAGGCCGAGATGGCGCTGCGCATCGAGCTCAAGCCGAACGAACGGATCATCATCGGCAAGGTGGCGCTCACCAACGGGCCCACGCGCACGACCTTCGTCGTCGACGGTCGCGCGCCGATCCTGCGGTGCAAGGACGTGATCACGCCCGAGCAGGCGGACACGGTCTGCAAGAAGCTCTACCTCGTCATCGAGCGGGTCTATCTCGAGGAGCTGTCCTTCGAGGAGGCCGCGCCCGCGTTCCAGGCGCTCGCGGCCGAGATCGTCGGGGCGGCGCCGAGCACGAAGCGCTTCCTCGAGGCGATCACGGAGCGGTTCGTGACGCAGAACCTCTACGGCGCCCTCAAGATCTGCCGCAAGCTGATCGCCTACGAGAGTTCGATCATCGCCCACGCGCGGGCCGCGTGAGGATCGTCTCGACCCGTGGTGACGACGGCAACTCAACCTTAACATCGATCGATCACGATCTTCGTGACACGCAGTCCGGGGGTTAGAGGAATGAACAACGCCGCCCAGGCCTACGCCAGCACGGCGAAGACGGCGACGGTCGACCAGCGCGAGTTGGAGGCCAACCTCTTCATGCGTGCGGCCGCGAAGCTCCAGGCCGCGCGCGAGCGCTTCTCCGAGCCCGAGCTGCGCGAGGAGGCCCTCGACTACAACAAGCGGATCTGGTCGGTCTTCCTGCCCTCGATCGTGGACCAGTCGAATCCGCTGCCGATCGAGCTCAAGGGCAACCTCGCGAGCCTCGGGGTCTTCGTGTTCCGGCGCATGGACGAGATCTACGAGAAGCCGGCGGCCGAGCGCCTCGACATCCTCGTGTCCATCAACGTCGACATCGCCGCCGGCCTCCGGGGCCAGGCGGCGTGATCGATCCTCCCGCGCCTCGCGGGAGCGGGAGCGCCGCGGGCGCTCCCGGCCTCAGCGGCCGGGCTCGGCGCCGCGGATGTAGGCGCGCAGCTTGAGCAGCATCTCGGCCGGGACCTGATCCACGACCTCGCCCGAATCCGTGTCGACGGTGCGCGTCACCACGGCGCGGGTCGCCTCGTCGATGTCCGTACGCCGCGCGAGCACGCGCTTCATCGCCTCGTCGAGCGCGGCGCGATCCTCGGCGCCCGGGCTCGTGTCGAGGCGCACGGCCTCGCTCTCCGCGATCTGGCTGACGCTGCGCGAGGGATCGAGCACCGTCGCCACCGGCCGCGCCGGCGTGGCGGTGTCCGGCCGCTGCACCGCAGCGACGACGGTCTGGCTCGCAGCCTGCCGCGCGCTCGCGACGGCGGGCGTCTTCTGAACGCTGCCGACGTCCATGACGGACCTCCTGTCCAAACAGCCTCCCGGCCGTCGTGGACCCTAGCGCGGTCCGCTGAATCGGAGGTTTAAGGAAACGGTAAACGCATCGACGAATCGCATCACAGGCTGCGGGAGAGAACGAGCGAGCCGTTGCCGCTCGCCACAGGCGCGCCGTAGCCGCCGCCCGCCGCGCGCGCCCCGCCCGGCCCGTATCCCGCCGCGCTCGTGCCGCCGCCGAGCTCGCCGGAGAGCGAGCGCACGAGCCCTTCGGAGACCGCACGGGCGGTGGCGAGCACGATCTGGTTCGTCTCGATCGTACGCTGGAAGGCGTCGTGCTCGGCCTTGAGCCGCTCCAGCGCGTCCGGCACGAAGCGGGCGAGGGCGATCGCGTTCGCCTTGAGCGCCTCCAGGCCGAGGACGTAGCGCGAGGTCAGCGCGCTCTTGCGCGCCTCCTGGGCGAGGCCGTCGCGGATGCGCCCGGCCCGCACGTGCGCGGTCTCCACCTCGAGCAGCTTCTCGAGCTCCTGCATGACCCCCCGCACCTCGGCGACGAGCGCCTCCGCGGCGGCCTTCGTGCCGACGTGCGGCACCGGCTCGGCCGGCTCGTCCTGTTGATCGGCCCACATGTCAGGCGCCCTCCTGCAGCTTGAGGATCTCGGCATAGACGCCGTCGGCGAGGCCGAGCCCGCCGCGCTCGGCGATCTTGCCGGCGTATTCCTTCACGAGCATCGACTGGTACATCCCCGCGCCCGGCCCGGCCTCGCCGAACAGGCCGACCTCGCCGACGCTCTCGAAGACGCGCCCGAGCATCTCCTCGAGCATCATCGTTTCGAACTCGCGGGCGGTCTCCCGCGCGCGGGAGGCGCGCTCGGGGGACACGCGACCCGCCGAGGCGGCGTCGGAGAGCCCGGACCGGGCCGTCTCGAGCCGACCGGCGAGACTGGTCTGGGTCGCGGCGTAGGCGGACAGGGTCGGGTTCATCACATCACCTCGATCTCGGCCTGGAGCGCGCCCGCCGCCTTGATCGCCTGGAGGATGGCGATGAGGTCGCGCGGGCCGACGCCCAGCGCGTTGAGCCCGTCGACGAGTTCGCGCAGCGACACGCCGGTGTCGACGATGGTGAGGCGCTGGTCGCCGTCCGCGTCGACCTGCACGCCGGTGCGCGGCACGACGACCGTCTCGCCGAGCGAGAGCGGGTCGGGCTGGGCGACCTGCGGCTGCTCGCTGATCGTGACGGTGAGGTTCCCCTGCGCCACCGCCACCGTCGAGACCCGCACGTCGCGGCCCATCACGATGATGCCCGAGCGCTCGTCGATGACGACGCGGGCGGGCTGATCGGGCTCGACGCGCAGCTGCTCGATGTCGGTGAGCAACGAGACGATGTTGCCGGGATAGTTCTGCGGCAGCATGATCGCGACCGAGGAGGGGTTGAGCGGCTCGGCGACGCCGGCACCCATGAAGGCGTTGATCGCCGCGGCCATCCGCCGGGCGGTGGTGAAGTCCGGGTTGCGCAGGGCGAGCCGCAGGCCGCGCTGGGCGTCGAGGGCGAACTCGATCTCGCGCTCGATCAAGGCGCCGTTGGCGATGCGCCCCACCGTGGGCACGCCCTGCGTGATCGAGGCGGCGGCGCCCTGTGCCGCGAAGCCGGCGATGGCGACGGGGCCCTGCGCCACGGCATAGACCTCGCCGTCGGCGCCGAGCAGCGGCGTCACCAGCAGCGTGCCGCCCTGGAGCGAGGAGGCGTCGCCCAGAGCCGAGACCGTCACGTCGAGCCGGGTGCCCTGGGTCGAGAAGGCGGGCAGGTTCGCCGTCACCATCACCGCGGCGACGTTCGCCGTGCGCAGGTTCTGCCCGCGGGTGTTGACGCCCAGCCGCTCGAGCATCGCGGTGAGCGACTGGCGGGTGAAGGGGGAGTTGTTGAGCCCGTCGCCGGTGCCGTTGAGGCCGACCACGAGGCCGTATCCCACGAGCTGGTTCTGCCGCACGCCCTCGACGTCGGCGAGATCCTTGATCCGCGACAGCGTGGTGAGCGGGCGCACCGCGTCCGCCGCCGCCGGGACGGGCGGCAGCACGAGCGCGAGCGCGCAGAGCGCGAGGACCGCGCGGCGCGTCGTGCGGAGCATTGCGAGCGAGAGAGCGGCGAGACGCGAGGCCGACGGGACCATGATGTCCTCCTCCTGGACGTTTCCGCCCACGCGAAGCCCGTGCCAGCCGCGCAGCCCAAGCGGCGCAAGGGATCGGCGCCCCGGCACGCCGCCGGGGTCCCGCACGGGCACGGCAGGATCGTCCCGCGCCGGGCAGTTCCTGCCGGGCCGTCAATCCTTCGTTAACCATGATCGCGTCATCCTCCGGGGCGTCGTCGGCGGGAGCGGAGGGTGGATCATGCGCATCGAGGGCAAGCCCGGCGTGCCGTTGCCGTCGGTCTCGGGAACGCGCCGCCGCGAGGGAGGGGCGAGCTTCGCCGTCGCCGACGAGGGGCCGAGCACCGCCTCCGGCCCGCGCGCCTCCTCCGTCGGCCCGACGACGAGCCTCGACGCCATCCTCGCGCTCCAGGGCGAGGAGGACCCCGCCGAGCGCCGCCGCCGCGCGGCACGGCGCGGGCAGGACATGCTCGACGACCTCGACCGGCTCAAGGCCGCGATCCTCGGCGGGCGGGTGCCGCCCGAGGACATGAAGCGCGTCGCCTCGCGCCTCGCGGAGCGCCGCGAGGCGAGCGGGGACCCGCTCCTCGACGCCATCCTCTCCCAGATCGAGCTGCGCGCCGAGGTGGAGATCGCCAAGCTCGCGGCCCGCGACGGTCGCGGTGCGCGGGCCTGACCCGCCGGCGACGATTCTCCGCGAATGCGGAATGCGAATCGGTTGAACGGCGAACGGCGCTGTTTCGTACGCCGCAAACCTCTCGATTGCCGTCGAAAATCCCCGGCTTTTGTCGATTGTCCCGCTGCGACCGCTCCGCTATAAGGAGCCGCGCCCGAGGGCGGGTTCGAAGTGCGCAGGCTCGGGCGCGGCGGCAGCGAGAAGGTCCGACATGTCGAACACCCTCATCGACCAAGGGTACCGTCCGACCGAGGACGAGCCCTTCATGAACGAGCGCCAGCGCGAGTACTTCCGGCGCAAGCTGCTCCAGTGGAAGCAGGACATCATCCGCGAGTCCTCCGAGACGCTCGCCACGCTCCAGAGCGAGAACGAGAACCACCCCGACATCGCCGATCGCGCCTCCTCGGAGACCGATCGCGCCATCGAGCTGCGCGCCCGCGATCGCCAGCGCAAGCTCATCGCCAAGATCGACGCGGCGCTCTCGCGCATCGAGGACGGGTCGTACGGCTATTGCGAGGAGACCGGCGAGCCGATCTCCCTGAAGCGCCTCGAGGCCCGACCGATCGCGACGCTCTCGCTCGAGGCGCAGGAGCGCCACGAGCGCAACGAACGCGTCCACCGCGACGACTGACCGTTCTCCACGCCGCCCTCGAGCGGCGTTTTTCATGCGCGCGCGGCGCGCGACGGCCGGTCCCGCGCGCCGTGCGTCGCCTCACCCTCGGCGCGTCGTATCGCCCTCGACCCGCGGCGGGGCGACGCCGGCGCCCCTGCGGCGCTGAGCCTCCCCCGCCGGAGGTGGCGGACGGGGTGGCGCGCCATACATCCTTCGTCATGGACGACGGCGAGGACACGCGCAGCCCATGAGCGATCGAGACGACCGCGAGCCCGCTGGCCGCGACCGCGAGGCCAACCGCTTCTCCGCCCGCGCCGCCCGCTACGCGCGGGTGGGCGCGAACATGGGCGGCGTGGCCGCGCGGATGGCCGGCGCGCGCATGCTCGGGCGCGAGGACGCGCAGGGCGCCGCCGCGCTCGCCCAGGCGCTCGGCGGCCTGAAGGGCCCGATCATGAAGGTGGCGCAGCTGCTCGCCACCATCCCGGACGTCGTCCCGCCCGAATACGCCGCGGAGCTCCAGAAGCTCCAGGCGGAGGCGCCGCCCATGGGGGCGGCCTTCGTCAAGCGCCGGATGCAGGCCGAGCTCGGCCAGGGCTGGCGGACGCGCTTCGGCGAGTTCGACCTCAAGCCGGCGGCGGCCGCGTCGCTCGGCCAGGTCCACAGGGCGACCACCCTCGACGGCCGGGACGTCGCCTGCAAGCTGCAGTACCCGGACATGCAGTCCGCGGTCGAGGCGGACCTGCGCCAGCTCGACTTCGTCTTCGCGCTGCACAAGCGCATGGATCCGGCGATCGACACGAGCGAGATCAAGAAGGAGATCGCCGAGCGGGTGCGCGAGGAGCTCGACTACGTGCGCGAGGCCAAGCACGCGCGCATCTACGCCCACACGCTCGCCTCCGTGCCCGAGGTGCGCGTGCCGGACATCGTCGACGACCTCTCGACGAAGCGGCTCCTCACGCTGGGCTGGCTCCAGGGCAACAAGATCCTCGGCTACAAGGAGGAGCCGGTCGAGGTGCGCAACCGCCTCGCCATCGCGATGTTCAAGGCCTGGTGGCACCCCTTCTCGTCGGGGGCGATGATCCACGGCGACCCGCACCTGGGCAACTACTCCGTCTGGGAGGAGGACGGCGAGGCGCGGGGCATCAACCTGCTCGACTACGGCTGTGTGCGTATCTTCCCGCCGAAGTTCGTCGGCGGCGTCGTCGACCTCTATCGCGGCCTGCAGGAGAACGACCGCGCCCGGATGGTCCACGCCTACGAGACCTGGGGCTTCAAGCGGCTCAACGACGAGCTGATCGACATCCTCAACATCTGGGCGCGCTTCATCTACGGGCCGCTGCTCGAGGATCGCACCCGCACCATCGCCGACGGCGTCTCGCCCGGCGCCTACGGTCGGCGCGAGGCCTTCGAGGTGCACAAGGCGCTCAAGGAGAAGGGGCCGGTGACGGTGCCGCGCGAGTTCGTCTTCATGGACCGCGCGGCGATCGGGCTCGGCGCGGTGTACCTGCACCTGCGCTCGGAGCTGAACTACCATCGCCTCTTCGAGGAGGAGATCGCCCGCTTCGACCTCGACGCGCTCGCCGCGCGCCAGGCGGAGGCGCTCGCGATCGCGGGTCTCGCGCCGCCGCCGGGCTGAGGCCGCTTGCCTTTCCCCGCGCACGCGTCCATGGAACCGCCATGACGCGCGTCGCCCCCGAGACCCCTCCCGAGCCCAGTCCCGAGCCCGCCGGCGAGGCGGGCCGCGAGGCCTTCGCCTACGAGCAGACGCCGCGGCCGGTCGGTTTTCCGATCGCCTTCCGGCTCAGGGGCAAGGCGCTCGAGGTCGAGCGGATGGGGCGCGTCGACCGTCTGCCGCTGGAGCGGGTGCGGGAGGTCCGCCTGTCCTACGCCCCCGCCTCCTTCGCCCCCGGCCGGCGCGAGGCCAAGCTGAAGCTCGACGACGGACGCTCGGTCGCCATCTCGTCGGTCACCTACCGCGCCATGTTCGACGCCCGCCGGCAGGACGCGGCCTACGGCCGGTTCCTGCGCGAGCTCCTGCGCCGCACGGCCAAGGCGGCGCCGAAGGCCCGCTTCGTCGCGGGCCGGCCGTGGCCGATCTGGATCGTCCTCGCGGTCGTCTCGCTGCTGATCGTCGGCGCGCTGGCGGTCTTCGCGCTGGAGATCTACCGCATCGGCGAGACCGCGATCGCGCTCGTCGCCGTCGCGGTGGCGCTGCTCGGAATCTGGCAGCTCGAGCCGATGGTGCGCCTCAACAAGCCGCGGGACTTCCCCCCGGACGATCCGCCCGAGAGTCTCGCCCCGCGGCCGTGAGCCGGCGCCCTCAGCGGACGACGAGCACCGACGAGGTGGCGTGGCGCACGATCGTCGTGGCGTTCGACCCGAGCAGGTAGGTCGCCATCGTCGGGCGATGCGAGCCGACGACGACGAGGTCCGCGCCCGCCTCCTCGGCCTCCGCCAGCACCTCGTGGTAGATCGAGCCGAGCCGCACCACGGCCGAGACCCGCTCCTTGGGCAGCGGCACGGTGGCCGCGATGTCGCCGAGGCTCTCCTCCGCCTCGCGCTGCTGGTCCGCCTCGAACGAGGCGGGGACGTATTCCATGTAGGTCACCGGCATCAGCGGGCGCACGTAGATCAGCCGGATCGTGCCGTCCCCGGGTTCGGCGAGGCGCGCCGCGGTCGCGAGCGCGCCCTCGGAGGCCTTCGGCTCGGCGAGATCGACGGGGACCAGGATCGTCTTGTACATGGGGGACCTCCTCGCGGCCGCCCGCGCCTCGCGTGCGGCCTTCCAGGGAAACGTAGGCGTCACGGGTCGCGTTCACGTTGATCGAGCGCAAGGCCCGGCTCGCGACGCGAGGCGGTGGTGCGCAGACGATGCGGGCGTCCTCGCCATTTGACGTCGCGGCCGCATTGGCGTCTCGTGCGTGATCGCCCGCCCGGAGCCGCCGCGTTGCCGCCACACGTCCCCTCGCGCCTGCGCCACGCAGTCGCCTCGCCCGTCGTCTTCCTGATGACGCTCGCCTTCGTGAACTGGCTCGGCTTCGCGAGCTGGCAGGCGCTCCTCAACAACTTCGCCAAGGACGCGGCGGGGTTCGACGGCTTCCAGATCGGCGTGCTCCAGTCCGTGCGCGAGATCCCCGGCTTCCTCGCCTTCACCGCCGTCTTCCTGTTCATGATCATGCGCGAGCAGACGCTCGCCTACCTCTCGATCCTGATGCTCGGCGTCGGCGTGGCGCTGACGGGGTATCTGCCCTCGTTCTGGGGGCTGATCCTGACGACGACCATCATGTCGGTGGGCTTCCACTATTTCGAGACGGCGAACCAGGCGCTCTCCCTCCAGCTGCTGACCAAGAAGGAGGCGCCGCGGGGAATCGGCAAGATCTACGGGGCCGCCGCCGCGGCCCAGCTCGTCGCCTACGGCGCGATCGCGGGCGCCTTCCTGCTGATGACGCCCAGCTACGAGGCGATGTACCTCATCGCCGGCGGCGCCACGGTGGCGCTCGGCATCCTGGCGATGGCCGGGTTCCGGCGCTTCCAGGGCGAGACGAAGCAGAACCGCGGCATCGTGCTGCGCCGGCGCTACTGGCTCTACTACGCGCTCACCTTCCTGTCGGGAGCGCGGCGGCAGATATTCATGGCCTTCGGCGCCTTCCTCCTCGTCGAGCGCTTCGGCTACGAGGTCTCGACGCTGGCGCAGCTCCTGTTCCTCACCTGCGCCATCAACGTCGTCGCCGCGCCGCTGCTCGGGCGCGCGATCGGAGTCTTCGGCGAGCGCGCGACGATCCTCGCGGAGAACGTGGTGCTCGTCCTCGTTTTCCTCGGCTACGCCTTCACCGGCTCGGGCCTGGTGGCGGGCGCGCTGTTCGTGCTCGACGGCGTGTTCTTCACGCTCACGATCGCGCAGAAGACCTACTTCCAGAAGATCGGCGACCCCGCCGACATCGCGCCCACGGCGTCGGTCGCCTTCACCATCAACCACATCGCCGCCGTGGCGATGCCGGTGACCTTCGGCGTGATCTGGATGAGCGATCCTTCTGCGGTCTTCCTCATCGGCGCCGGCATCGCCTGCGCCTCGCTCGCGCTGGCCTTCCTGGTGCCGCGCCACCCCGACGCCGGGCGCGAGACGGTGCTGTCGCGGCCCGCGGCCGCGGCGATGCCGGCGCAGTAGGGCCCGCGTGCCGGCGCCGGGGATCGGGGTCAGTCCGCGTCCAGCGCGCCGGGTCGCGTGTCGCGCTGGATCAGCGATCCGGCGAGGGGGCCGCAGGCCCCCGGCTCGGTGTCCTCCAGAGCGATGCTCGGCCCCGCACGCGACAGCCGGCACTCGAGCGGGAAGCCCACATCGCCCGTCTCTCCGGCGGTCGCGGTGAGCTGGAGCACGCCGTTGATGACCTCGTAGCTGCCTTCGGCGGAGACACCGCTCGCGGGCAGCTCGAGCTCGAAGCGCAGGGCACTCAGCCCGAGCGTGATGCCGTCGGCCTGGTAGACGCCGGGATTGAGCGCGATGTGCGCACTCGGAGGGGGAATGGACGGCTGTCGCGCGACGGGCAACTGCTCCGGCAGCGCCGGCGCCGGAGCCTCGACCATCTCCTGCGGAGCGTCGCCTTCGGGCTCGGACTCAGGCGCGTCGCCGCACGAGGCGAGGGGGAGAACGAGCAGGAGCGCCAGGGACGGCGGACGGATGCGGGGTCTGCTTCTCATCGATCTTCGGTATCCGCTGGTCGGGGCGGGGGTCAAGGCCTTCGTTCTCCTTATAATTGTTCATCATCGTTGATTTCGATCCTTTCGCGCATATCCAGGCGTGCGCGGTGGACGCGCGTGCGATAGGTCGCGAGCGGAATGCCCATCCGCTCCGCTCGCGCCGATTGCGCACCTTCCCCGCTCATCTCGAGGCGCAACGCCTCCCGGCGCCCTCGCGGGAGCGCGTCGATTTCCCGCAGGATGTCGGCGCATACGAGCGCCTGCTCCTGGTGCGCCTCCACCGGTGGGTCGCCGAGTTGCTCCAGCGGAGCCATCGGCGGCGATCTGCGCGCCCGCTTGTGTCCGTCGATCGCGGTGTTCCGCATGATGGAGTTGAGCCAGGCCCCGAGCGTGCCCTGGCCCGCGAACGTGCCCCGCTTCGCCAGAGCGCGTTCCACGACGTCGTGGAGGAGATCTCGCGCGTGATCGTCGTCCCTGGTGATCCGCCGCGCGAGGCGCGCGAGCCTGGGAAGCTCGCGAACGAGAGCGTCGTCGAAGTCCGTCATCGTTTCCCTTCCGAGCCCGGCAGGATGCCTCTCGATGATCGCGAAACATGGCTTCGACATGAAAGTAGGGCCGGTCGGTGAAATTTCCGCAGCGGCGCGTCGTCCTTGTCCGTGGGCTGGGCCAACCATCGAACGAGGAGTTCTACATGAAGACGCGCATGCAACAGCTACTCCCCATCCTGGCGGCCGCGTTCCTGTTGGCGATTCCCGGCGTCTCGATCCAGGCCGCCGCGGCTCAGGAAACGGGTGCGGAAGCCCCCGTGGAGATCACCGAGGAGAAGGTCGAGGCGTTCGCGGTGGCCACCCTTGCCCTCGCGGAGATCAACCGGGTCTACGAGGAGCAGGCGGCTCGGATCGACACCGAGGAAGAGCGCGAGCGGCTCATGGCGGCGACGAACCTCGCGATGATGGATGCGGTCGAGCGCGTCGACGGGATCAGCATCGACGAGTACAACGCGATCGCCACCGCGGCGCGCGAGGACGGCGCGCTGGCCGACACGATCAACGAAGCGCTCGTCCAGCAGATGCGGTGACGCGCCGCGGGCGGGCTCGCCGCGGGGGGACCGCGTCTAGTCCAGCGCCACCAGCGTCTCCACCTCGATCGCCCCGTCGGGTGCGACGAGGGTGAGGCGCAGCGGCAGCTCGCCCGTCGCGTCGCGGGGGCGGTGGACGATCTCGATCGCGACCACGCCGTGGGCGTCCGCCGCTTCGTCGGCCGCGAGGAACCAGCCGCTGTCGGGGCCCTCCGCGAGCAGAAGGGCGCCGGGCGGCGCCGCGACCGTGACGGCGAGGCGATCCGCGCCCGCCGCGGCGACGGCCCGGACCGCCAGACCCCGGGCGGCTTCCCCGAGCGCGACCCGTGCGGGCACGGTTTCGCGGGCCCGCGCGATCGCCGGGGTGCCGCCCACCGGCTCGGGCGGAAGGGTGAGCGCCGCCTCGGCGGTCGCGGGGATGCAGATCTCCTTGCAGACGCCGTAGAAGAGCGACAGCGACAGGCTCACCGGCGCGGACGGATCCTCCGGCGTCACCCGAAGCGGCAGGACGACGTGGTCCTCGTAGCCGTAGTAGGCTCCGTACGGGTCGGCGAAGCGCGCCGGCGCCGGCCATTCGACCTCGACCGACGCGACGTTGCGCGAGCCCGACCAGTCGAGCTCGGCGGGGATGCCCGAATCGCCGGGCGTGCGCCAGTAGGTGCGGTAGCCGGGCTCCATCTCGATCTCGAGCCCCGCCCAGCGCTCCTGCGGCGTGGCGTCGCCGGAGAGCAGCCGAGCACGCGAGGCGTGGTCGTCCGACCAGGGCGAGACGCCGGTCGGGGCCGCCTCGGCGGCGGGCACCAGCGCGGCGGCTGCGAGGAGCGCGCCGGCGGCGACGAGGACGTTGGCGAGGATCGGCATGGCGAGGTTGGGCATGGTGTCGGGAGGCTCTCGGTGTCTCGAGCGCAGGGACTTGGTACTCGGGGAGGTGGAACTCGCGGTGTCTCGGCCGCTTCAATGTCGGCATCGTGGCGACGTTTCGCCACCCACGTTCGCGTGAGCCGCGATCACATGCGGTCGCGGGGTCCGCGAAGGCCGGTGCGAGCCCTTCCCGCGGCGCGCGTCGCAGCGTAGCATGGTCGCACGAACGCACGGCTCGAGGAGGGATCTCGCCCATGGCCGGCTATCTCGACGGACACCTCCTGGTCGCCATGCCGGGCATGCCGGACGAACGTTTCGAGCGCACCGTGATCTACCTGTGCGCGCACTCGGCGGACGGCGCGATGGGCATCGTCATCAACAAGCCCACCACCGACGTCAGCCTGCCGGACCTGCTCGTGCAGCTCGACGTCATCCCCGCCGACGAGGCGATCCGCCTGCCGCGCAGCGTCGGCGCGATGAAGGTGATGAAGGGCGGCCCGGTCGAGACGAGCCGGGGCTTCGTGCTGCACACGCCCGACTTCTTCATCGACCAGTCGACGCTGCCCATCGACGGGCGCATCTGCCTCACGGCGACGGTCGACATCCTGCGGGCCATGGCGCGGGGAGACGGGCCGGACCGGGCGATGTTCGCGCTCGGCTACGCCGGCTGGGGCGCGGGCCAGCTCGAGACCGAGATCCAGAAGAACGGCTGGCTCTCGTGCCCGGCGGACCCGGAGATCGTCTTCGGCGTGCCGGCGGAGACGCGCTACGAGGGTGCGCTGCGCGCGATCGGCATCGATCCCGTGATGCTCTCGCCGATCGCCGGCAACGCCTGAGCGCGCGGTGCCCGCCCACCCTGCGCGGGTGCCGATCCCCATGGGCGCGCGCGGGCCGGCCGCGCGATTGCGGCACCCGGCCGGACGGCCTATCTACACCGCCGGGCTCGCGCGCGGGCCACGTTCCGTTCCCACGAGGTTCCCGCATGGCCCGCGACGTTTCCGATGCGACGCCGATCACCGCACGCGACGCGCTGGTCGCGTGGATCGCCCAGGGCGAGAAGCCGCGCGCGGCCTGGCGGATCGGGACCGAGCACGAGAAGATCCCGTTCTACCGCGCCGGGAACGCCCCCGTGCCCTTCGCCGGCCCCGCCGGCATCGAGGCCATCCTCGCGGGCCTGCGCACCGCGACGGGCTGGGAGCCGATCGAGGACGGCGGCAATCTCATCGGCCTGTTCGAGGGGGAGGGCGGCGGCGCCGTCTCGCTCGAGCCGGGCGGCCAGTTCGAGCTCTCCGGCGCGCTCCTGTCGGACGTCCACGAGACCCGCGCCGAGCTCGACGAGCATCTCGGGCAGACCGGGCGGGTCGCCGAGCCGCTCGGCATCGGCTTCCTCGACCTCGGCATGAGCCCGGTCTGGCGTCGCGAGGAGACGCCCATCATGCCCAAGAGCCGCTACCGCATCATGATGGGCTACATGCCCAAGGTCGGGCGGCTCGGCCTGGACATGATGCTGCGCACCGCGACCGTGCAGGTGAACCTCGACTTCTCGAGCGAGGCGGACATGGTGAGGAAGCTGCGCGTCTCGCTGGCGCTGCAGCCGATCGCCACCGCGCTCTTCGCCAACTCCCCCTTCACCGACGGGCGGCCCAACGGCTACCTCTCGATGCGCTCGCACATCTGGACCGACACCGACCCGCACCGCACCGGCATGATGCCGATCGCCTTCGAGGACGGCTTCGGCTACGAGCGCTACGTCGACTGGCTGCTCGACGTGCCGATGTACTTCGTCAAGCGCGAGGGTGCCTACCACGACGTCGCCGGGGCGAGCTTCCGAGACCTCCTTGCGGGACGCCTGCCGCAGCTGCCGGGCGAGCGCGCCACGCGCTCGGACTGGGCGAACCACGTCTCCACCGTCTTCCCGGAGGTGCGCCTCAAGCGCTTCCTCGAGATGCGCGGCATGGACGCCGGCCCGCGCAGCCACCTGCTCGCCGCGCCCGCCTTCTGGGTGGGCCTGCTCTACGACCCCGTCTCGCTCGACGCGGGCTGGGATCTGGTGAAGGGCTGGACCGCCGAGGAGCGCGAGCGGCTGCGCACGGACGCCCCGCGGCTCGGCCTCGACGCCACGATCGCCGGGCGCTCAGCCGCGGCGATCGCCCGCGACGCGCTCGCCATCGCGCGCTCGGGCCTCGCCCGGCGCGGGATCACGGACGGGCTTCGTCGTGACGAGACGTCGTACCTCGATCCTCTCGAGGAGATCGCCGCGAGCGGGCGGCCGCGGGCGCGCGCTCTGCTCGACCTGTATCACGGTGCGTGGGGCGGTTCCGTCGCGCCCGCGTTCGAGGCGTGTGCGCTGCCCGCTCCGGAGCCCGCGTGACGCTCGCGTCCCGAGCCTCCGCGAAGGAGACCCGGTCGCACTCGCCGGCATGGTCGTAGACGTAGACCGACCACTCGTCCCAGCGCGGATAGTGCGGCAGCCGGGCCATCATCTCCCGGGCGAAGGCGATGGCGCCGGCGCGCATCTCGCCCGCCCGCCGGGACCGCCGTCCCTCCCGATCGACGACGAGGTGGACACCGTCGCTCGCGTGTAGGTAATGGACGTTCACGGATGCCTCCGTTGGCTCTACGTCCTCGACGCGCCCCCGCGTGCGGCTTGTTCCTCCCACGATTCGGCCGCGAGACGTGGAATGCACGCGTTCGGGAGTCGCTTTCGTGCACTCTCCCCGCCTTCCCCGTTATCCACAGGGGTGTTGCGAGGCGCGCGCCGCAGTTCGCCGACTACGCAGCCGCGGCGCGATGCATGTGGGTCGTGCGCTCGGGCCGTTGCCCGCCGCCGATCGCATCCCTATTCTAGCGTGGCGGGAGGAGACCGGCGTCGGAAAGAGCGCTCTCCCGCGACATGCCGGCCGCCTCGTCGCGGTCGAATTTCGGGTGGCCGGGCCTCGGGAAGGGGCTGCGCCCGGTGGGGGAACGACAGGATGCTCACGCGGACCGACCTGCCCGACGATCCCGTCACGCTCACCGTCACGGGCGCCGAGGGTCATCAGCACACGCTCACCGTGGCGCGGGAGGTGGGCGGCGGCGTGCAGCTCGCCTGCTCGTGCGCCATGTTCTCCCGCGAAGCCTGGTGCCGGCACGCGGTGGACGTGCTGTGCATGCGCCTGCGCGCGCTCGGCGTCGCCGACGACGCGCTCGATTTCGCGCTGGAGAGCGCCGTCATCGGCACGCGCGCCGAGGACGTCGCGCACGATCTCGATCGGGCGCTGATCGCCTACGGCCGCGCGCTCCAGCGCTTCGACGCCAGCCGCTCGGCCAGCCTCGAGACCGACGTGCTGGAGACGATGGGCGCGCTCGCCCGCGATCTCGCCGACGCCGCGGCGGCGCTGGCGGACGCCGCGACGCGGTTTCGGCGCGCGCTCGCCGCCGCGCCTGACGGGATCGTGCCCTGACCTCAGTCCGGCCGGCTCGTCAGCTTGACGAGTCGTGCCTCGAGCTCGTCGACACGCAGCGCCAGCCTCTGCGACTCCTCGCGCGCGGCGATGGCGATCTCGCGGGTCGCCTCGTATTCCTCGCGCGAGACCACGTCCATGTCCTTGACGATCCGCTCCAGCTGGGCGCGCATCACGGCGTCGATCTCGCGCCGCACACCCCCCGCGGCCCCGGCCGCGTCCGAGAACAGGCGGGAGAGGTCGTCGAGAATGCGGTTCTGGTTCATGGGTCGCCGTCCTTCTTGCGCCGTTCGGGTCGGCGCGATCGCCGCGCCGCGCCCGATACATGGCGCCGTCGGCATCGGGACGCAACCGGTCGCCGGCTCTTGACGCCCTTGCCTAAACCCGTCACCTCCGCGACCATCCGATTCGCGCCCGCGAAGCGGGCGAACGCGCGCGAGGCCGCATGCCCTTTCCCGAGATCGACCCGGTCGCCATCGCGATCGGCCCCATCGCCATCCGCTGGTACGCGCTCGCCTATATCGCGGGGCTGCTGCTCGGCTGGTGGGGCGCGCGCCGGCTCGTGCGCTCCGACCGGCTCTGGGGCGACGTGCGCCGGCCTGACGCGATCGCGATCGACGACCTCGTCGTATGGGTGGCGATCGGGCTCATCCTGGGAGGGCGGCTCGGCTACGTCCTGTTCTACGATCTCGACGCCTACCTCGCGAACCCGCTCGAGATCCTCGCGGTCTGGCGGGGCGGCATGGCCTTCCACGGCGGGCTCCTCGGCGCGCTCGTCGCGATGCTGCTCTTCGCCCGCGCGCGCCGGCTGCCGGCACTGCCGATCTTCGACGTCGTCGCCGTCGTGACGCCGATCGGGCTCTTCTTCGGGCGCATCGCCAACTTCGTCAACGGCGAGCTCTGGGGCCGGCCCGCGCCGGACGTGTCCTGGGCCGTGGTCTTCCCCTTCGCCGGCGACGTGCCGCGCTATCCGTCCCAGCTGATCGAGGCGGGCACGCAGGGCCTCCTGCTCTTCGCCGTGATGCTTGTCGCGGTCGCGCTCGCCGGCTTCCGGCGGCCCGGGCTGATCGCCGGGGTGTTCGCCATCGGCTACGCGCTGGCGCGGATCTTCTCCGAGTTCTTCCGCGAGCCCGATCCGCAACTCGGCTTCCTGTTCGGGCGCGAGGTGGACGTGCTCGCGGGCGGGGTGACGATGGGGATGCTGCTCTCGCTGCCGCTCCTCGTCGGCGGCATCGTCCTCGTCGCGCTCGCGCGCGCGGGCACGACCCGCCGCGGCGCGCTCGTGGACCGGGAGGCGCCTTCCGCATGACGCCGCTCGGCGCCGAGATCCGGGAACTGATCGCCGCGCAGGGCCCGATCCCCGTCTCGCGCTACATGGCGCTGTGCCTCGGCCACCCGCGCTACGGCTACTACATGACCCGCGATCCGATCGGGCTCTCCGGGGACTTCGTCACCGCCCCAGAGATCAGCCAGATGTTCGGCGAGCTCGTCGGCCTCTGGGCGGCGCAGACGTGGATCGACCTGGGGAGCCCGTCGCCCTTCGCCCTCGTCGAGCTCGGCCCCGGCCGCGGCACGCTGATGGCGGACGCGCTTCGCGCGGCCAAGGTCGCCCCGGGCTTCCTCGAGGCCGCGGCCGTGCACCTCGTCGAGACGAGCCCCGTCCTGCGCGAGCGCCAGCGCGCCGCGCTCGCCTCGCCGCCGCCGGCGCTCGCGGGCGGCGTGCACTGGCACGCGCGCCTCGACGACGTGCCGGACCGGCCGCTGATCGCGCTGGCCAACGAGTTCTTCGACGCGCTGCCGGTGCGCCAGATGGTGCGCGACCGTGGCGCCTGGCGCGAGCGCCTCGTCGGGCTGGACGCCGGCGGCGCGCTCGGCTTCGGGCTCGCCCCCGACGCCGACCCGTCGGTTTCCTGGGAGGCGCCGGAGGGCGCGGTGCTGGAGATCGCGGCGGCCGGCACCGCCGTGATGCGCGCGCTCGCCGGGCGCATCGTCGCCGCCGGCGGGGCGGCGCTCGCGATCGACTACGGCCACGCCCGCACCGGCTTCGCCGACACGCTCCAGGCGATCCGCCGCCACGCCTTCGCCGACCCGCTCGTCGACCCCGGCGAGGCGGACGTGACGGCCCACGTCGACTTCGCCCAGCTCGCGACCGCTGCGGGGGCCGCCGGCGCGCGGGTGTTCGGCCCGGTGACGCAGGGCGCCTTCCTGCGCGCGCTCGGCATCGAGGCGCGGGCGCGGGCGCTCGCGGCGCGGGCGAGCGCGACGCAGTCCGAGGAGATCGGCGCGGCGCTCGTGCGGCTCACCGGGGAGCGCGACGCGGACATGGGCGTTCTGTTCAAGGCGCTGGCGGTCGCGCATCCGCGGCTCACCGCCTGCGCCGGCTTCATCCGAGACGAGGAACCATGCTGATCACGTCGGACGCGCTCGACGCCGGGAACGGCGTCCGCCACGCCTTCTTCACCCGCGACGGCGGGGTCTCGCAGGGGCTCTACGCGAGCCTCAACGGCGGCCTCGGCTCGGCGGACGCGCGCGAGGCCGTCCTCGCCAACCGCGCGCGCATGGCCGAGCGGCTCGGCGTCGCGCCGGACGCGCTGGTGAGCGTCCATCAGGTCCACTCGCCGGACGTCGTCGTGGTCGAGGGGCCGATCGCCCCCGACGCCCGGCCGAAAGCGGACGCGATGGTGACGGACCGGCCGGGCCTAGCGCTCGCGATCCTCACCGCCGATTGCGGCCCGATCCTCTTCGCCGACGCCGAGGCGGGCGTGATCGGCGCCGCCCACGCCGGCTGGCGCGGCGCCCTCGCCGGCATCGCCGAGGCGACGGTCGAGGCAATGGAGCGGCTCGGCGCGCGGCGCGGGCGCATCGTCGCGGTGCTCGGGCCGACGATCGGGCAGGGGGCCTACGAGGTGGGTGCGGAGCTGCGCCGCGCGGCCGTCGCGGACGACCCGGGCGCGGACCGCTTCTTCGCGCCCGGCGCGCGGGACGAGAAGTTCCAGTTCGACCTGCCCGGCTACATCCTCGCCCGCCTCGCCCGAGCCGATATCGGCGCGGCGCGCGACCTTCGCCGCTGCACCTATTCCGACGAGGCCCGGTTCTATTCCTACCGCCGCGCGACCCATCGCGGCGAGCCGGACTACGGCCGCCTCGTCTCGGCGATCGCGCTCGCCGCGTGACGTCGCCCGCGCGCCGCTATTCCCGGATGCCGATCACGTCCGGCGTCTCCCAGGCGAGATGCTGGCCGCCGTCCAGCGCGAGCATCTGGCCGGTGACGCTACGGGCGCCGACGAGGTACATCAGCGCGTCGCAGACCTCGTCCGGCGAGGAGGAGCGCCGCAGCGGCACGGCCGCCGCCTGTCGCGCGAAGTCCGCCTCGCCCTGGCGCGGGCTCGCCAGCGTCGGGCCCGGGCCGATGGCGTTGACGCGGATGCGCGGGGCGAGCGCCCGCGCCATCGTGCGCGTCGCGGTCCACAGGGCGGATTTCGCGATCTGGTAGGAGAAGAACAGGGGCGTCTCCTTCCAGACGCGCTGGTCGAGCACGTTGACGACGAGCCCCTCGGCGCCCTCGGGCAGCTGCGCGGCGAAGTCGCGCGCGAGAATCAGCGGGGCCGTGAGGTCCACCGCGAGCGTGCGCCCGTAGCGGGCGAGGTCGAGGCTCTCGATACGGTCGTCCTCGAACTCGCTCGCGCTGTTGACGAGGAGGTCGAGCGGCCCGAGCGCGGTCGTCGCCGCCGCGACCATCCCGGCCACCGCATCGGCGTCCGCGAGGTCCGCCCGCACCACGCACGCCCGCCCGCCCGCCGCGCCGATGTCGTGGGCGAGCCGCTCCGCCTCGCCGACGGACGTATTGCAATGGATCGCGACGCGACAGCCCTCGCGCGCGAGCCGCTCCACCATCGCCCGCCCGATCCGCCTCGCACCGCCGGTCACCAGGGCCGCCTTCGGGGTCATCCGCACCTCCATGATCGCGGAGATCTACGCGCGAGCGGCGCGAACGGATGCGCGGGGACCCGCCGGGCGCTTCCCCGGCAGGCCTCGGCGGCCTTCAGTTCGGGCGGGTCTTCTCGAAGGCCGGGACGCGGGCGGCGAAGCCGTCGAGCCAGGCGACGAGGGCGGGGTGGCTCTCCCGCCAGCGCCCCTCGAAGCGGAAGTCCAGATAGCCGAGTGCGCAGGCGAGCGCGATCGTGCCGGCGTCGAGGGCGTCGCCGATGGCGCCTGCGCGGCTCTCGAGCCGGTCGAGCGCGCGAGTCACCTTCTGCGCCTGATAGTCGACCCAGGTCGGTTCGCGGCGCTCCTCCGGCCGGAAGCGCACCTCGTAGACCTGCATGATCGCGGCGTCGATCAACCCGTCGGCCAGCGCCTGCAGCGTGAGGACCTCGAAGCGCGCGGTGCCCGCGGGGATGAGCCGCCCGCCTCCGGCCAGGTGGTCGAGATACTCGACGATCACCGGCGAATCGTAGAGCGCCGTGCCGTCTTCGGTGACGAGCACCGGAATCTTGCCGAGCGGGTTGTGGACGCGCAGGTCGTCGGACGGGTCGGTCGTGTCGGCGGGCACGATCTCGATGCGCTCGGACAGGCCGAGAACCGCGGCGGCGATCTTCACCTTGCGGCCGAACGGGGAGGCCGGCGACGTACGCAGGATCATGGGTCTCGTCCTTGGCTCTGTTGCGCGTCGTCCCATGTCTCCCACGCGGCGCCATCGATGGGCAAGCCGGGGAAGCGGGCTAGGGCGCTGCGCCGATGCGCACGACCCGCGCCGCGCCCTTCCCCGCGCGCCCCAACCGCTCCGCGAGCGCGGGGAGGAGGAGGCCCGCCTCGGCCTCGAGCGTGAAGGGCGGGTTGATCACGAGGAGGCCGCAGCCGTTGAGCCGATCGACGCGGCGCGCGTCGTCGACGTGGAGCTCGAGCCGCAGTACCGGGCGCGCGATTCCCTCGAGCAGCGCCGCCGCGCGGTCGATCTCGCGCGGATCCTTGATCGGGTACCAGCCGGCATAGACGCCGGTCGGCCACTTGCTCTGCGCGGCCGCGAGCGTGCGGGCGAGCCGCTCCAGCTCGCCCTGCGCCTCGAAGGCGGGGTCGATCAGCACGAGGCCCCGCTTCTCCTTGGGCGGGATCAGCCCGCCGAGCGCGGTCCAGCCGTCGAGCGCGAGGGTCTTGAGGTTCGCCACCGCGTTGTAGCGCGCCGACAGCGTCGCATGGTCCGCGGGATGGAGCTCGACGAAGACGCCGCGGTCCTGCCGGCGCAGCATCTCGCGCGCGAGCGCCGGCGAGCCGGGATAGGCGGTCGCACCGTGGCGGGCGCGCACGGCGGCGAGCGCGGCGCGCCAGGGCGCGAGCATCTCCTCCACCTCCGGCGCGAAGGGCGCGTCCATCAGTCCGATGCCGCCATCCGCCTCGCCGGTGCGGCGCGCCTCGTCGGCCGAGAGGTCGTAGAGGCCGATGCCGGCATGCGTGTCGATGTAGCGGTAGGGCGCCTCCTTGCGCGCCAGGTAGGCGAGGAGGCGGGCGAGGACGGCGTGCTTCATCACGTCGGAGAAGCCGCCGGCGTGGAACGCGTGGCGATAGTTCATGGGGCCGCTCTCGCACCCGATGCGCCGGCGCCGCGCGCGCGTCGGCGCGGCGGCGAAGGGAGGGGCGCGCTCAGGGCAGCATCATCTCGCAATTGGGGGCGGCGTGCAGGTGCCGCTCGACGCCGACGACGCACCATTCGACATCGTGCGAGGAGGTGGCGAAGATGCCGAGCTCCTCGCGGATGAGGTAGTTCACCCGGTGATGCCGCACGACCGGCCCGTGCGCGACGGCGGCGGTGGCCGTGCAGTAGCGACGGGGGACGAAGCTCTGGGACCAGGGACGGAAGGCGACGTCGCGCACGCGCTCGATGCCGACGACACGCAGCTCCGAATCCCAGAAGCGCGCCTCGCGCCGGTCGAACTCCGCCGAGATCGTCGCGAGCACCGTCGGCGCGTCGCAGGCGGGTACCGCCCCGGAGAACGGGCTCACCCGCTCCTCCGCCGGCGGCGCGCCGGAGAACCAGCCGCCGAGACGATCGTCGGGCGCGCCCCGCGCGCCGTAATCCGCCGCGATCGCGGCCCCCGCGAAGGTCATGCCGGCGACCGTCGCGGCGAGCGCCGCCGTCACCGCCGTCATCGTCCCGCGCATCGCCGCGCTCCTCCGCCGTCGTCCCGATCGTGCGCGACGATGCGCAAGGCGCGCCGCGAAATCAAGCGGGCCGGCCCGCCGCGCGTCACGTGGACGCCGGGCGTGTCCGCCGGGCGACAGGGTGAAGGATCGGTTAACCCGATCGCTCTATGCTGGCGCCGACGGAGGGTAAATGCGCGTCGATCGGCAAGGGCTCAGCGAGGGCGATCCGACGCTCGACGCGGAGGCGGTGGAGACGGCCGCCTTCGTGCTGGCGCTGCGCGCCAAGGGCTTCCGCGACAAGGCCGTGCTCGGCGCCATGGAGCGCGTGCCGCGCACGCTGTTCGCGCCGCCCCGCTTCGCCGATCTCTCCCGCTCCGACGTCGCGCTGCCGCTGCCCTTCGGGCAGACGATGTCCTCGCCGACCACGGTCGCGGCGATGCTCGTCGCGCTCGGCCTGGAGGAGGGCCAGGCCGTCTACGAGGTCGGCACCGGGTCCGGCTACGTCGCCGCGCTGATGGCGCGGCTCGGCGGCGCGGTCGAGAGCGTCGAGCGCATCGACGCGCTCGCGGACGCCGCCGCCCTGCGGCTCGGCCAGCTCGAGATCGCGGACCGGATCGCGCTGGGCGTCGGCGACGGGCTCACCCCGCGGCGCAATCGCGAGCGCTTCCCGCGAATCCTGGTCAACGGCGCGCTGGCGGATTTCCCCGACACGCTGCTCGAGCGCCTCGCCCCCGCCGGGCGCCTCGTCGGCGCGCTGAGCATCGACGGATTCCCGCGTCTGGCGATCGTCGAGAAGGACGCGGACGGGGTGATGCACCGCCGGCTCGGCGCCAGCGTGCGCATCGCGCCGTTGGTGGCGGGCGGGGCGTCCGGGGGGCGCGCGACAGGAGCGTGACGCGCGCAACGCTTGCTTAACCTGAATGCCCTTTTAATCGCAGTATCAGGTCGTTTCGAGTATCAGGTGCGTCGATGCGCTACCCCCAGGCTCTCCAGGGTCACGGTCGTTCCTCCCGCGCTGCGAGGGTGGCTCTCGTCGCGCTGGCGGCGGGCGCGCTCGGCGCGTGCAGCGCCGACACGATGCGCTTCGCCGATCCCTTCGGCAATCCGTTCGCCACGCAGGGCCGGGACCCGGTGATGACCGGCAGCGTCGATCCCGCCGCGGCGGCGCCGACGACGGCGGTGGCGAGCGCGCCGCTGGCGGCGCCCGGCGCCGTCGCCCCGCTGCCGACGGGGCCCGCCACGGTCGCCGCGACGCAGGCGCCCGCGCCGAGCGGCCCGCCCGGCTGGAGCGCCCTCGGCGGCACGCCGATCATCGTGCGCCAGGGCGAGACCGCGGCCTCGCTCGCGGGACGCTACAACGTGCCGGTCGACGCCCTCCTGCGGGTGAACGGCCTCGCCTCGGCGGCCGAGGTCCAGCCGGGCCGCGCCGTGGTCGTCCCGGTCTTCAACGCGGCGGGCGGAACCCAGGTCGCATCCGCGGCGCCGATCGCCCCGTCCGCCCAGCCGTCGCCGCCGCGGACGGCGGCCGGCCCCGTCCCGATCCAGACCGGCACCGTCGTCGCGAGCGCGCCGCTGCCGCCGCGTGCACCGGCGCGCAGCGCGGCCCCGGTCGCGTCCGCGGGCCAGCCCGTCGCCCAATCTCCCGCCCAGTCTCCCGCCCTGCAGCCCACCCAGCCCGTCGCGCAGGCGCCGGCGCAGCAGCCCTCCGCGCCCGCGGCGGCGCCCACGCAGGTGGCGAGCCTGCCGGCCGCGACCGGGCTCGACTTCCGCTGGCCGGCGCGCGGGCGGGTGATCTCCGGCTTCGGCACCGCTGGCAACGAGGGCATCAACATCGCCGTGCCGGAAGGCACGCCGGTGCGCGCCGCCGAGAGCGGCACCGTCGCCTATGCCGGCGACGAGCTGCGCGGCTACGGCAAGCTCGTCCTCGTGCGCCACGACGACGGCTACGTCTCCGCCTACGCCCACAATTCCGAGCTCCTGGTGAACCGCGGCGATGCCGTGCGGCGCGGCCAGGTGATCGCCCATTCCGGGCGCACCGGCAACGTCACCTCGCCCCAGCTCCACTTCGAGATCCGCCAGGGCGCCGACCCGGTGGACCCGATGCCCTACCTGACGAACTGAAGCCTTTCCGGAACCGACCGGCGACGTCGCCTCGAGACCCGTCGTACGGCTCGGGCGGGCGGAGGGGGCAGCCCCTCCGCCCGTTCTTCGTTCACGCCCGCGCCCCCACCACCTCCGCGAGCCGGAACGGCCGCGCGGCGCCCGCGCCCTCGACGAAGGCGAGGTGGGAGACGAGGCGGCGCCCGTCGTAGTGCAGGAGCCGGTAGGCGGCGGGCTCGGGGGCGAAGCCGCCGTCGCCGCCGGGGCGCATGTCGAGGCTCACGCCGTAGGCGAGGGAGGGCGCGACATAGCAGGGCCGCCCGCCGAACAGCGTCTCCATCGCGCGGTGATGGTGGCCGCACAGGACGGCCAGCACCTGCGGGTGGGCGGCGACGATGCACTCGAACCGCGCCGCGCCCTCCACGAGCCGGATCCGGTCCATGAAGCCCACGCCGCAGCGGAAGGGCGGGTGGTGCACGGCGATCAGCGTCGGGCGCGCCGGCGCGTCGGCGAGCGTCGCGTCGAGCCAGTCGAGCTGCGCGTCGTCGAGCCCGCCGGCGCTGGTGTAGGGCAGGTTCGAGGCGAGACCGACGACCCTGAGCGCCGTGAAGTCGCGCACGCTGCACAGGTCGGGGGCGGGCAGGCGGCTTTCCCCGCCGATCAGGCGTAGGAAGGCGGCGAATTCCGCCGGATCGTCGTGGTTTCCGGGGACCGCAACCACGGATCGACGCATGCCCTTCAGCATCTCGGCGGCCCGGCGGTAGGCCCGCGCACGGCCGGCATCGGCGACGTCGCCGGATACGATCACGAGATCGGGCCGGGGGGAGAGCGCCTGCAGGGCCACGAAAGCCTTGTGCAGTGCAGCATTGACGTCCATGGCCCCGGGGACGGGCTCGCCCGTCGCGGGAACGTGGAGGTCGCTGATATGGGCAATGAGCATCGTGTCCCGGGCCGTCGCATCCGTCCGCGTCCCGGCAGCAAGAAGCGCGCCAAGGCTCAGCCGTCACGCCAGCCGTACAGCCATGCGTAGCGTTCCGCCATCCCCGCGGCGCCCATCCGGCGCAGGACGAGATCGCGTCCGAGCGCGATCGGGCCGCCGGCGTGGTAGATCCGTCCGTTCGCCCGCGCCGCGTCCTGGACCCTCCGTGCCCGCGGGGCGCGCGCCGCCGCGAAGCCGGCGAGGGCGGCGGCGATCGGATCCGCGGGCCGTCCGCCATCCGCGGCGCCCGCGACTTCGGCAGCGGACAGCCCACGCGCGAGGCAGGCGGCGTCCTCGATGGCGAGGGCCGCGCCCTGCGCGAGGAAGGGCAGCACCGGGTGCGCCGCGTCCCCCAGGAGCGCGACGCGCCCGCGCGCCATGCGCCCCGCCGGGCGATCGTGCAGCGACCGCAGCAGCCAGCCGGTCGCGGCGTCGATCAGCGCGGCGAGCGGCGCGGCCGTGGCGGGAAGCGCCGCGCGCAGCGCCGACGCCTCGCCCGGCGTCGCCCAGCCATCGACCGGCTCGGCGCGCTGCACGACGCACACGACGTTCACGAGCGCCCCCGCGGCTACGGGATAGTGCACCACGTGCGCGCGCCGCCCGAGCCACAGCCCGGTCTCGTCTCCCGCGAGCGCCTCGGGTGCGGCGTCGCGCGGCACGGTGGCGCGCCAGGCGACGTAGCCCTGGTAGCGCGGGGGAACCGCACCGGTCGGCCCCTCCACCGCGCGCCGCAGCTTCGACCAGACCCCGTCGGCGCCGAGCGCGAGGTCCGCGCGCAGCGTCTCGCGCGTACCGTTCTCGCGGGCGAGGGACAGCGCGACGCCGCCGTGCGTCTCCTCGACGTCCTCGACGGTGCGGCCCACGACGAGCCGCACGTCCGGGCGCGCGCGCACGGCGTCGAGCAGGATCGTCTGCAGGTCGGCGCGGTGGATCACCCAATAGGGCGCGCCGAAACGCGTGCGCATCGCCTCCCCGAGCGGCATCTCGGCGAGGGTGCGGCCGCGCGCCATGTCGCGCACGACGACCCGCCGCGGCTCGCCGACGCGCCGCGCCAGGGCCGAGCCGAGCCCGAGATCGACGAGGATGCGGCTCGCGTTCGGGGAGAGCTGCAGGCCGGCGCCGACCTCCGAGAATCCAGTGCGCCGCTCCACCAGCGTCACCGGATGGCCGGCGCGCGAGAGCGCGAGCGCGGCGGCGAGGCCCGCGATGCCGGCCCCGGCGACCGCGACCGACGGGCGGGTCATCTCGGCGCTAAGGGCCGGTCCGGGCCGCGGCGGTGTCGCGCGCGCCGCCGGTCCAGAGGCATTCCGGCGGGTCGGACTGCCGAACCGTCAGGTCCCCCCGGTAGCGGAAGAGCGTCGAGCAGTAGGGGCAGATGATCTCGTCCTCGGCCCCCATGTCGAGGAACTCGTGGGGGTGGTCGAAGGGGGGCTCGGCCCCGATGCACATGAACTCCTTCGCCCCGATGTGGATGATCGGCACGCCCGCGTCGTTGGCGAAGTGGGGGGTCGTCTTCTCGGCCATCTCGTGTCCGTGGTCCCGGTCTCTCGGCGCGGCGGACCATAGTGCGCCGCGGCGACGAGGGCCAGCGCGAATGCGGCGCACGGGAGGCTTGCGAGCCGCGCCGAAGCCCTCTATGAGGGCCGAACCGCGGCGGACAGGCTCCCCCGCGGCCCGGGCGCCCTTCGTCTATCGGTTAGGACATCAGCCTTTCACGCTGAAGAGGCGGGTTCGATTCCCGCAGGGCGCGCCATCGGGTCCTTCGCCGAGGCGGGGTTCCGCCTCCCGCAGGCGATCATCACGGCTGCTTCTGCTTCACGGCCTTGGCTATCTCGGCGAGGAGGCCGAGGGCGACGCCGAAGACGAAGACCATGATCCCCTGGTCTATCGCTTCGCCCGACGACCTCGACCCGAGCCGGTACGCTGCTGCGGCCGCACGCTCCGCGGCGTCCCCAATGCTGGCGACGAAGAGGCCGATGGTGATCCTGATCGCACCGAAAACCATCGCCAGCCAGGCGATGACGAACCCCGATCGAACGAACATGCGGCCCTCCCTCGTCCGGGAGTGTTACAAGCCGTCGGCATCCCGTCCAGCGCCGCACGCGCCCGCGCGCAGCGTCGCTTGGAGGCCGTCCGCGAGCGCGTTCGAACGAAAAGCCGAGGGCAGGCCCCGACGGCTCATCGAGGTGATCCTCCACGCCTCGGCCCCCGGCACCACCCGCAGCTCGAGGTCGTGCTCCGTCGCGCCGGGGCCTAGGTCGAGCGGCGTGACGCGCAGGTCCCGGCGCGAAGGCCAGGGCGCCGCCGGCGGCCGGACGTCGAGGACGGCCCGGAGCGGTGGGGTCGCGGGTCCGGCAACGGGTTCTTCCGGCGACGGCATGCCGGCGAGGCGGAGCGGGACGCATGTCGCGAGGCGATCGACGAGCCGCTCGAAGGGCTCGCCCGCCGCATGGCGGATGCGGATCGGTATCGTCTGCGCGAACGCACCGACGAGCGGGTCGAGCTCCGCGCGCTCGCGGGTGTGGCGGACGAGGCCGACGATCGCCTCCTCGGTGCCGCCGGTCCGGCAGAGCCGGGCGCCGAAGGCCGCCAGCAGCGGCACCGCCAGCACCGTGTGCCGGGCGCGCGCCGAGGCGCGCAGGTCCGCGAGGAGGGCGGGTGCGAGCGGTCGGCTCGACGAGACGCCGGCGCGAGGCCCGTCCGGCGGGTCTCCGGCGATCGGCGGATCGAGGCCCGCGTCGTCCCCCGCATCCGCGACCGCCTCCCGTCGATCGTCGACCCGCCACGCCGCGTAGTCCGCATAGCGCACCGGAAGGGCTGGAAGCGTGCCCGTGTCCGGCGCGGCACCGGAGGCGGTCGCCTCCCACGCGAGCCGCAGGTCCTCGACCAGCCGATCGAGCCCGCGCGCATCCGCGCAGATGCGGTGTACGGCGATCGCCAGCACGTGCCGCTCCGCGCCCAGGCGCAGCAGGAGCGCGCGGATCGGATGCTCCCGTGCGAGGTCGAAGGACCGCCGCGCCCAGGTCGAGACCCGATCGGCGAGCGCGTCGGCGCGCGGCGGGTGCGCGGCGGCATCGCGGATCTCGAGGTCGGGCGCGGCCGCGGGATCGATCGCCTGCACCGGCCCGTCCCCGCGCAGGACGTAGCGCGTGCGCAGCGTCTCGTGGCGCCCGACGACCGCGGCGAGCGCCGCGGCCAGGGACCCGCGCAGTCGACCCTCCAGCAGGAAGGCCCGCGCGGCCACCAGTGCCGAATCGCTCGGGTCGCGGCGGTGGAGCCGCCAGAGCCGCAGCTGCTGGGGCGAGAGCGGCGCCTCGGCGGCGCTCGCGGCGCGGCGCGGGATGGCGGGCCCGACCGTGGCGAGTCCCGCGAGGCGCCGCGCGAGCAACCTGCGCCGCGAGTCGTCGTGGCCGGATCCGGTCGGGACGGCCGCCATCTCCGTCACGCGCGCGATCCCGAGCGGCAGGATTCGGACGTCGCCGGCGCGACGTCCGTCGGATGGCCCATGAACGATCCTCCCAGGCGAGGGGAAACCCCGCCTCCCGGACACGAAGCCGTATCGACAGCTGTCGATGTCTCTCGCGTGTTGTTATCAACCAAGGGTAAGGTTAGATCATGCCACTAGAGGTGTCAACGACGGGCAGATCCCACGCCGTTTCGGGGCCGCGCGCGCGTCCCGCGCGAGGCCGCGCTTCGCGGCCACCGCGTCGTGTCGGCCGGCTCGGCGCCGCGCGCGCCGACGTCTCAGGGTTCCGGGGGGCAGAAGGCGCGTTGGAGGGCGCCGATCACCTCGATCACCTCGGGGCGCGCGAGGGAATAGTAGATGTTCTTGCCGTCGCGGCGGCTCGCCACGAGGTCGTCCGCGCGCAGACGGGCGAGCTGCTGCGACACCGCCGGCTGGCGCATGTTGAGCATCTCCTCGAGCTCCGTCACCGACTTCTCGCCCTCGATGAGCACGCACAGGATGATGAGCCGCGTCTCATGGGAGAGCGCCTTGAGGAATTCGCTCGCCTGGCGGGCGTTCGCGAGCAGCCGGTCCACGTCGATCGCCGCCGGGGCGGTGTCATCCAGCATCTTCGGGACGGCGGTCATCGATGCGTCTTTCGGCTCGGTCGAACGGTTCCGGGGGAACCCTTTCGTATATACGCGCCAGCGAGCGCTTGGGAAGGGCGCGGGCGGTGCGGGTGCGGATCGCGGCCGGTGGCCCGAACCCCGCCGCGGTCGGGCGTTCTCGGAGCCCGAGGCGATGAAGCACGAAGCATGCCGAAGACCGTCCGCACCGGTTCGCCGCCGACCCGAGGTCGAGACGGCGCAGCCGCCGGCCCGGGACTGCTTCCCACGAGGCAGGATGCCGCCCTCGCGGGCATGCCGGGGGTGCGCGACCGGGGTTCGCGCGCGAACGAGCTGGGCGCGCGAACGAGCATCTCGTGCGCCTCGCGGCGCGGGCGAGTGCGGGCGAGTGCGGGCGCCGGAACCTCGTCGCGCGAGCGCCGTTGCGAAGGCTCCCGCAACCGGAGTTCAGCTTCCATGGCCAACGACAAGACCCTCGAGGATCTCTTCCTCGACACGCTCAAGGACGTCTACCACGCCGAGAAGCAGGCGCTGCGCGCCTACCCGCGCATCGTCAAGGCGGTCGCGTCCGACGAACTGAAGGCGGCGCTCGAGCAGCACCGCGACGAGACCGAGACGCAGGTCGAGCGGCTCGAGAAGATCTTCGAGATGCTCGGCAAGCCCGCCCGCGGCAAGCCCTGCGAGGCGATGCAGGGGCTCGTCGAGGAATCGAAGGAGATCCTCTCCGACTTCAAGGGCTCGATCGCCCTCGACGCCGGCGTGATCGGCACCGCGCAGGCGATGGAGCACTACGAGATTTCGCGCTACGGCACGCTGCGCGCCTGGGCGACCGCGCTCGGCATGAAGGACGCGGCGAAGCTCCTCGGCGAGACCCTCGAGGAGGAGAGCCGCACCGACGCGATGCTGACGAAGCTCGCCGAGACCGCGGCGAACCAGAAGGCCGCCTGAAGCGCGCGCGCGCGCGAGCTCATCGGTCGTTCTTGCCAACCCGCCTCCGGTGGCGCATCAGGAATGCGCTGCTGGAGGCGGACATGGCGGACGAGACGATCGAGACGGAGGGCGCCGAGGCGCCGCGCGGCGAGCTGACGGTCCGCACGCTGGCGATGCCCTCCGACACCAACGCCAACGGCGACATCTTCGGCGGCTGGGTGCTCTCGCAGATGGACCAGGCCGGCGGCATCGCCGGCGTCGAGCGCGCCCGCGGCCGCGTCGTGACGATCGCGGTCGAGGCGATGACCTTCATCCGTCCGGTGAAGGTCGGCGACGTCCTGTGCGTCTACACCGAGATCGAGCGGATCGGCCGCACCTCGATGAAGATCCACATCGAGGCCTGGGCCCGCCGCTTCATGACCAACCGGCGCGAGAAGGTGACGGTGGCGACGTTCACCTTCGTGGCGATCGACGACGAGGGGCGGCCGCGGGCGATACCGGCGGTGTGAGTGCGCTACCGGAACGAACGGTATTTATACTGACGCCCCTATAACTTGCATATTTGTGATCCATAAGGAATGTTCGCTTCCAAGCATGGGGGCGATGATGGCTGACCGTTCTAAGCTGCTTTGGATGGAGATCCGCAATCTTGGCTGCGTGGGGCCCAGAGGATTGCGGGTCGAGCTAGACAACATTGTATGTTTGGTAGGACGCAATAATTCGGGCAAGTCGAACGTCCTTCGCGCTTATGAGCTGGCGCAGGGCTATGTCAGTTATGATCGAGGACGCGACTTTTGCCAGAGTTCACCACCGGAAGCCGAGACGCAGGTGGAGCTGGCAATACACATTCCTGAAGGAATCGCGAACATCGCTGCTGAGTGGAAGGCAGCAGAAGGTCCGTATCTCGTGGTAAGGAGCCTCTGGACCTGGGGAGCTGACGGAAAGGCAACTAGAAAGACTTGGTCCCCAAAGGTGGCAGGCTGGTCGGACGACGGCAAAGCCGGTGGTGCTGACACAGTTTTCAAGAGTCGCTTACCGATTCCCATCAGGATAGGATCGTTGCAAGACGCAGACGAAGCAGAAAAGAATCTAATATCATTAGTGTTTTCTTCGCTTGGGAAGGGACTTAACCAAGCTAAGGACAAGCTCGATCATCCAATCGGAAAGGCTCTCGCTGCACTGCGAACTGCCGTCTCCGATGAGTTCACGCAATTAAATGAACAAGTCGAGCAGGTATCATCAGCTATTGATCAGGCGTTCAAGGGCGTCTTCCCCGACCTTTCCGCATCAGTGCGTCCCGGTGTTGGCACTCCGACTCTCAAATTTGAAGATTTGATTAAGTCTGGTTCGAAGATAATCATTTCAGATGGAGCGCATGAAGGCGGCCTAGATCAACAAGGCTCAGGTGCTCGACGAGCCCTTTTCTGGTCGGTACTTCAAGCTTACAATGACCTTAAAAGAAAGGAAGATACTTCTGCAAAAGCCAGCAAAAGAGGCTCAAGGGGAAAGACAGAAGGCGCGAGTGCGTGTGCGTCCGCCGCATTGGATGCAGATGATCCAGCCCTCCCTGGGTACATTCTCTTGATTGATGAGCCTGAAAATGCACTTCATCCAATGGCAGCGAGAGCGGCTCAGAAGTACCTCTATAAGCTCGCTGAAGACGAAAACTGGCAGGTGATGCTCACCACTCACTCACCGTATTTCGTTGATCCATTCGCAGATCATACAACGATCGTGCGCCTTCATCGTGAAAGCAACAAGGTTTCGCCGCAAATATATAGAGCTGATGAGATAACGTTTAGGGGAGACGAAAAGCGCCAGCTTCAAGCTTTACAAACAATGGATCCCTCTTTCTCTGAGGTATTCTTCGGTTCTTACCCAATTATTGTCGAGGGCGACACAGAACATGCGTCGTTTATCGCGGCCGTTGTAGAGATAGAGCACATCTTGACGACTCAGGTTTCGATTTTGCGAGCACGAGGCAAGGCAATAATTCCTGCTATTATCGGGATGCTTCGGCATTTTAAGGTCAATTTCGGCGTCGTCCACGATTCTGATTACCCTTTCACAAACAACGGAGAAAACTCAAATCCAATGTGGACCGTAAATCGGACTATCAGGGAATCTGTAGAAGCTTGTCGCAACGATGGATTGTCGGTGAGGCATAGGATTAGCTTTCCCGACTTTGAAAGATGGCTTGGTGGTAGTGAGCTGGGGAAAGATAAGCCATTGCAGGCCTACCTGCGTGTGAGCAGCGATGAAACTCTATCAGTGAACGTTCAGAAGCTATTTGAAGAGCTGAGGGATGGTGAGTTTGATCACATCAATCTAAAAGATCCTGATTGTTTAACATGTTTACTTAGCGAATTGACCGCTTGGGCAGAAGCAAATGGTGTTTCGAGTGACTTTAGGTTGATTGGAAAAGCAAGGGCGGTTTAAGGGCAAGTCCTCAAAGCTTCGTCCGCAGCTGCCACAATTCCGGGAAGAACGGCTTCTCCAGCACGCCCTTGAGATACGACACCCCCGCCGAGCCGCCCGTGCCGCGGCGGAAGCCGATGATGCGCTCCACCGTCGTCACGTGGCGGAAGCGCCATTGGCGCATCAGGTCCTCGAGGTCGACGAGCTCCTCGGCGAGTTCGTAGAGGTCGAAGTGCTCCTCCGACTTGCGGTAGACCTGCTCCCACGCGGCCTCGAGCGCCGGATCGTAGACGTGGGGCTCGCGCAGGTCACGCTCGAGCTGATGGGCGGGGACGGGCAGGCCGCGGCGGGCGATGAGCCGTATCGCCTCGTCGTAGATCGAGGGCGCCTCGTGGGCCGCGAGAAGCGGCGCGTGGCGCGCGGGCGCGTGGGCGTGGGGCTTCATCAGGCCGGCGTTCTTGGCGCCGAGCTTGAACTCGATCATCCGGTACTGGAAGGACTGGAAGCCCGAGGAGGCGCCGAGCCGCTCGCGGAAGGCGAGGTAGTCCGCCGGCGTCATGGTGGAGAGCACGTCCCAGGCGCTGACCAGCTGCTCCTGGATGCGCCCGCAGCGCGCCAGCGCCTTGAAGGCCGGGCGTGGCCGGTCGGCGCGCACCGCCGCCGTCGCCGCGTCGAGCTCGTGGATGAAGAGCTTCATCCAGAGCTCCTGCACCTGGTGGATGGCGATGAACAGGGGCTCGTCGTGCTCGGACGATTGTGGGCGCTGGGCCGACAGGAGCGTGTCGAGCCCGAGATAGTCGCCGTAGGACATGTCGTTCGAGAAGTCGGTCTTGACGCCGTCGTCCGCCATCGCGGTGGCCCTCCGCTGAATGGTTGAAGCTTGAAATATCTCGCGCGCCGGCACAAGCTCCCCCGACGCTTCACGAGGACGAAACGGCCCATGCTCGACCTGCGCGACCACTTCGCCCGCACCCGCGCCGCGGCGCCGGAGCGCCTCCATCTCGCCGCGCACAGCCACCACGCCTGGCCGGACGTGACACGCGCGGCGCAGGAGGCGGCGTGGGACGATGCCGCACGGCTCGCGGACCACAAGTGGGAGCACGTGCTCGGCACCGTCTGGCCGCAGGCGCAGGGCCACGTCGCGGGCGTGCTCGGCCTGTCCGACCCGCGCACGGTCGTCTTCGCGCAGAACACGTTCGAGCTGTGGCTGCGCCTGTTCTCCTGCATGCCGACGGACCGCCCCGCACGGGTGCTGGCGACGGACGGGGAGTTCCACTCCTTCACCCGGCTGTCGCGCCGCCTCGCCGAGGACGGGCTGATCACGCTCGTCACCGTCCCCGTCGAGCCCTTCGCGACCTTCGAGGCCCGCTTCGCCGAGGAGGCCGCGCGGGGCGGGTGGGATATCGTGCTGTTCAGCCAGGTCCTGTTCGGCTCGGGATTCGTGGTCGCGGATCTCGAGGGGCTCGTCGCCGCGGTGCCGGACCGGGAGACCTTCGTCGTGATCGACGGCTACCACGGCTTCCTCGCCCTGCCGACGGACCTGTCGCGGCTCGCGGACCGTGTGTTCTACATGTCGGGCGGCTACAAGTACGTGATGAGCGGCGAGGGGGCGGCCTTCATGCATTGCCCGCCCGGCTACGGGACACGGCCCCGCGCCACCGGCTGGTACGCCGCCTTCGGCACGCTCGCCGCGCGCCAGGACGGGGGCGTGGCGTATGCGCGGGACGGCTTCCGCTTCATGGGCGCGACCTTCGACCCGACGGCGCTCTACCGGCTGAACGCGGTGATGGACTGGCTCGCGGGCCTCGGCATCGACGCCGCGGCGGCGCACGCCCATGCCCACGCCTGCCAGCGGGCCTTCGTCGCGGCGCTGGACGAGGCCGGCGCGCCGCTCTCGCGCGCCGACCTGCTGATCGGCCTCGACGATCCGCGCCGCGCCAACTTCCTCGCCTTCCGGCGCCCCGACGCGGCGGACCTCCACGCCCGCCTGAAGGCGGCGGACATCGTCACGGACGTGCGCGCCGACGTGCTGCGCTTCGGCTTCGGGCTGTACCACGCCGAGCGGGAGATGCCGGAAGCCGCGCGGCGGGTGGCGGCGGCGCTCGCTTGAGAGGGCTGCGGAGAGGTCCGGGGCACGCAAACGCCCCCTGGTCCTTCTCTGTAGGGGAAGGTGGCTCGGCGAAGCCGAGACGGATGGGGCGCGCGGAACGCGCGTTCGGCGGAGCCGAAAGGCCGGACCAATGCCGGACGCGGAGGTTTCCGCTTCGCGGAACGCGTCGCTCGCGCGCCGCGCCCCATCCGTCTCGCCGGCTGCGCCGTCGATCCACCTTCCCCTGCAGGGAAGGAGAAGGCCTGCACCAGACGTCCGGCAAGACCGGCTTCGACACGTGCCCGAGGCATGAGCATCGTCGCGCGAGCGGTGCGAGACGGCGGTAGGCGCGGGGGCGCATGCCCCCGGTCCTCACTCCTGGAGCATGCGCTTGAGGAGCTCGACCTCCTCGCCGAGCGTGGTATCCTCGCCGATGCACTTCTCGATCTTGCGCACGGCGTGCAGCACCGTCGTGTGGTCGCGGCCGCCGAACCGCCGGCCGATCTCGGGCAGCGAGCGCAGAGTCAGGGTCTTGGAGAGGTACATGGCGATCTGGCGCGGGCGGACCACCGCGGCGGTGCGGCGCTCGGAGAGGATGTCGGAGCGCGAGACGTTGTAGCGCGAGGCGACGAGCTTCTGGATCTCCTCGATCTTCACGCGCTTGGGCTCGCGGTTCCTGACGAGATCGCGGATCGCGGTCTCGGCGGTCTCGAGTGTCACCGCCGCGCCGGTGAGCGTGGCGTGGGCGAGGAGGCGGTTCACGGCGCCTTCGAGGTCGCGGCCGTTGGTGGTGATCTGGCGGGCGACCCAGGCGATCACGTCGGGCGCGACGTCGAAGCCGGGATGCGCCTGGCGCACGGCGGCGATGCGCGCGCCGAGGATCGCGTGGCGCAGATCCTCGTCGAGGTTGCCGACCTCGACCACCAGGCCGCCGGCGAGCCGCGAGCGGGCGCGCTCGTCGAGGCTCTCGAGGTCTCCCGGCGGGCGGTCCGCGGCGATGACGACCTGGCGGCCGGCGTCGATCAGGGCGTTCAACGTATGGCCGAACTCCTGCTGGATGGTGCGGCCCTGGATGAACTGCACGTCGTCGATGATCAAGAGGTCGATGCCGCGCAGCTTCTCCTTGAAGGCGAGCGAGGTCTGCGCCTTCAGGGCCGAAACGAAGCCGTACATGAAGCGGTCGGCGGTGAGGTAGATCACCCGCTTGCCGTGGGCGCGCGCGCCGTGGCCGACGGCGTGGAGCAGGTGCGTCTTGCCGAGGCCGACGCCGGCGTGGAGGTAGAGCGGATTGTAGAGCGCGGGGCCGTCGTGGCGGGCGACGCGGTCGCCGGCGGCGTGCGCGAGCGCGTTCGAGCGGCCGACGACGAAGCTCTCGAAGGACAGGCGCGGGTCGAGCGGTGCGCCGGCGATGTCGCCGTCGGCCGGGCCGATCGAGGCCTGTGGCGCGGGTGCCGCGGCGGGTGTTGCGGCGGCGGGCGCCTCGCGGCGTGGCGCGGCGTCCGAGCGGGTCGCCGGGGTAGGCTCCATGCGCCGCGGGCCGTCGCGGGAGGTCGTGCCGCGCACGGCGAGCGCGATGCGCTCCACCGCGGGCTCCTCGGCGCGATAGATGTCGAGGACGCGGTCGAGGTAGTGGGCCTCGATCCAGCTCTTGAGGAAGCGGGTGGGAACCGTGAGGCGGGCGCAGCCGTCGGCGAGCGTCTCGAGCTCCAGGCGGGCGAACCAGGAGGTGAAGACGTCCTCGCCGAGTTCCGCGCGCAGGCGCCGGCGCACGCGAGCCCAGGCCTCCCCGGTCCTGGCGTCGGTCCCGGCCGGCGCTGCGACCGGAGCCGCGCCGGGCGCGTCCGACCCAGGCTCGCCCGCGGCGCAGCTCATGCGCGCACCGGGCTCCGCCCCGATCGCCGCCGCGAGTGCCTTCGCGCGCTCCTCGCCCCCATGGAACATCTCAGCCCTCCTCTTCCGCGCCTCGGGCACGTCGACCGCCGCCGCAAGCCGACACCGCCCGTCCCGTCCAGTAATTGCCGTATCGCGCGACGAAATACCGCCGCGCTGCCCCGAAACGATCCGAGGCACCGAAAGTCTTCGTGATGTTTGGTATGTCGAGGTCGTGCTACAGGGCGTCGTGCGTGGTCTGGGCGAGCGTCATCATCAGGCGCTTTTGCATATCTTTGCCGACGATAGACACCGCGTGACCCCCCGCTCCTGAGGTTGGACCTTGGATTTCTGAAGAGTTACTTCGAGGAGCCCCCGAAGTCCTGAGACCTTACACAGGCCCCCCGGGGGGCGCAACAGAAAGGAGTCGCCTCGTGCGACGCGGGGGGGCGTGCGGGCCTCGGTGGACCCGTCTGAGGGCCGATAAGTCGCTGTCGCTCTTAACCTTTTGTTGAGGATGCCGGCCCCTGCGGCCGTGATTCGGGGCGCGTCGCCTGCATTGTATCGCGACCTCGTTTCCGCCTCCGGGTCGCCACGATTCCGGGGCCTCCCGTGCTTTGCCCCCTAAGATACTGACGGCTAAAGCGTTTGTCTGCGCGCTCGAGTGCCGGCAGTCGAAGGTTTCCACCCGGAATTCGCGCACCGGAGTCAAGCAGAACGTTAGAAGAACCGCTTTCAACTCCGCATTCGACCGCATGCCGTGCCCGAACGTCTTCTGTCGCCCATCAAGTCTCGCTAAGTCGTCGCAAAATAGCCGCGACCACGCGACGAACGACGAAGCCCGGCACGAGGCCGGGCTTTCGGGCAGTCCATCGAAGGTCGGGGGAGTCGACGCTCGCGCGTCGGCGGCGCTTGCGGATCAGGCGCTCGCGCCGGCCTCCAGAGCCTTCACGCGCTTGGCGAGGCGCGAGACCTTGCGGGAGGCGGTGTTCTTGTGCGTGACGCCCTTCTGGGCGGAGCGCATGATGATCGGCTCCGCGACGGCGAACGCGCTGCGCGCACCGGCGGCGTCACCGGAGCCGAGGGCCTCCTCGACCTTGCGGATGAAGGTGCGCATGCGCGAGCGACGCATGCGATTGACCGCCGTGCGACGGGCGATCTTGCGCGTCATCTTCTTGGCCGAGGGCGTATTGGCCATGGCTTGTAGAACCCCGTTCGGATGCGCCGATCGGCGAGGCCGTGGAGGCCCGCGCAGCAGGGATCGGCTGATGTCTCAGGAACCCATGGGCGACCCGCCGCGGAACCGGCGCGCGCCCGTGAAGCCGGGTGTATAGTCGCGCACGGCTCCCGCGTCAACGCCCCATCGATGCGCCGCGCAGGCGGAGGGGACGGCGTCGGGGCCGCCGGGGCGCGGCCCCTCCGGAGAGTGGGTCGAGTCATTATATATGGCGACGGCGGGCAGCGGCGAGATCGTCCGAGATCGTCCGAGATCGTCCGAGATCGTCGTTGAAATCCGGGGCTCGGAGGCGCATCTTGGGGGCGTCGGCAATTCCTGCCGTCGCGAACGCAGAGAGGACATGACGCTGGCTCAAGTGTCTCCGCGCGAAGCGGAAACCGCGCCGCTTCCCGCCCGTCCCGAGGTTTCCGCCTCGGCCGACGGGGAAATCCTGTCCGTGGCCCGCACGTGTCTCGACGACATGAAGGCCGAGGAGGTCGTCGAGATCGATCTCGTCGGCAAGACGTCGGTGGCCGACACGATGCTGGTGGCCACGGGTCGCTCGGATCGCCACGTGAACGCGATCGCCGACCGCATCATCCAGACGCTCAAGGACAACGGTCTCGGCACCCCGCGTGTCGAGGGCATGCCCGCGTGCGACTGGGTGCTGATCGACGCCGGCGACGTCATCGTGCACGTGTTCCGCCCCGAGGTCCGCTCCTTCTACAATCTCGAGAAGATGTGGGGCGCGGACCGGCCGGCCGAGCGCGTCGACGGCTGAGCGCGGGTGCGGCTCGGGCTCGTCGCGATCGGCCGGCTGAAGGCCGGCCCCGAGCGCGCGCTCGCCGATCGCTACGTCGAGCGCGCCCGCGCGCTCGCCCGCCCGCTCGGGCTGTCGGGACCCGAGGTCGCCGAGCTGCCCGAGTCGCGCGCCCGGCGCGACGCCGATCGCCGCGCCGAGGAGGCCGGGGCGCTCGCCGCGCGGTTGCCCGACGGCGTGCTCGTCGTCCTCGACGAGCGCGGCCGCGCGCTCGACAGCCCGGGTTTCGCCGACCGCCTCGGCGGCTGGCGCGACGCGGGACGCCCCGCCGCGAGCTTCGTCGTCGGCGGTCCCGACGGGCTCGACGAGGCGATCCGCGCGCGCGCAGACCTCGTGCTCTCGTTCGGGGCCCTGACCATTCCCCACCAGATCGTGCGTGGCCTCGTCGCCGAGCAGATCTACCGGGCGCTCACCATCCTCTCCTGCCATCCGTATCACCGCGGGGGCGAACGATGACCACGCGCCGCCCGCCCCGACGTCCCGGCGCGCTCGCGCTCGTCCTCGTGCTCGCCCTCGTGCTCCCTCTCGCCTTCGCCCCCGGCGCGGGGGGGGCCCGCGCGCAGGCTCCGGAGGCGACGCCGGAGACGCCCTCCGTCGATCCCGGCACGCTCGAGACGCGTGCGGAGGAAACACGGGCGGAGCGCGACGCGCGCGCGGCCGAGCTCGAGGCGCTGCGTTCGGCGCTCGACGGCGCCGCCTCGCAGCGTCTCGCCCTCGAAGAGGAGATCGCCAGGCTCGGTGAGGACCGCGCGCGCCTCGCCCAGGCGCTGATCGACACGACGGCGCGCATCCGCGGGCTGGAGGGCCGGGCCGGCGAGCTGGAGGAGCGGCTCTCCGTCCTGCTCGGCTCGGAGGCGGCGATCCGCCGCTCGCTGGAGAGCCGGCGCGACGTCGTCGTCGAGGTGCTCGCCGCGCTCCAGCGCATGGGGCGCCGCCCGCCGCCCGCGGTCCTGGTGCGGCCCGAGGACATCCTCGCCGCGGTGCGCACCTCGATGCTGCTCGGCTCGGTCGTGCCCGAGCTGCGCGCGGAGACGGAGGCGCTCGCCGCCGACCTCGCCGAACTCGTGCGCCTGCGCGAGGCGATCGCCACCGACCGCGCGACGCTCGCCGCCGAGCTCGAGGCGCTCGCCGCCGAACGCACGCGGCTGACCGCGCTCGTCGACGCCCGCCAGGCGCGGCTCGCCGCCGCGCGCCAGGACGCCGCGGCCGAGCGCGCCCGCGCCGCGGGTCTCGCCGAGCGGGCGGCCACTCTCGAAGAGTTGATCGCCGGCATGGAGCGCGAGATCGCCGCGGCCCGCGAGGCCGCGGCGTCGGCGCGGGCGGCGAGCGAGGCGCGGGTCGCGCGCACCCGCGCCCGCTTCGAGGAGGCCGCCTTCCGCGATCCCGCCCGGCTCGCGCCGGCGCTGCCCTTCGACGAGGCCCGCGGCCTGCTGCCGAGGCCGGTGGCGGGGGAGACGCTGCGCGCATTCGGCGCACCCGACGGCTATGGCGGACGCACCCGGGGAATCTCAGTTTCGACACGTCCGGGTGAGATCGTCAGCGCGCCCGCGGACGGGTGGGTGGCCTTCGCGGGGCCGTTTCGCTCGTTCGAGCGTCTCTTGATCATCAACGCGGGCGAGGGCTACTATCTCTTGCTCGCGGGCATGGAGACGATCACGGTGGAGGTCGGGCAGTTCGTGCTGGCGGGCGAGCCGATCGGGACGATGGGCGCGACGTCCGCGCTCTCGCCGGCCGCCGGTGTGGTGGAGACGACGGACCCGGTTCTGTACGTCGAGTTCAAGAAGGACGGCGGGTCGATCGATCCGTCTCCCTGGTGGCAGGCAACCGAAGGCGAAGAGGTTCGCGGATAATGCGCAAGCTTTCACTTCTGATGATCGGCGCGGCGATGGGCGCCGGCGCGGCGACCGTGGTCTCGCAGCCGCAGCTGCTCCCGGGCTCGAGCGCGATCGCGGCCTCCGCGGAGACCTATCGCCAGCTCAGCCTGTTCGGCGACGTCTTCGAGAAGGTCCGCACCGACTACGTGGAGGCGCCCGAGGACGCCGCGCTCGTCGAGGCGGCCATCAACGGGATGCTCACCTCGCTCGACCCGCATTCGAGCTATCTCGACCCCAAGAGCTTCCGCGACATGCAGGTGCAGACCCGCGGCGAGTTCGGCGGGCTCGGCATCGAGGTCACGATGGAGGACGGGCTCGTCAAGGTGGTGAGCCCCATCGAGGACACGCCGGCCGCCAAGGCGGGCGTGCTCGCCAACGACCTGATCACGCACATCGACGGCGAGGAGGTCCAGGGCCTCACGCTCAACCAGGCCGTGGACCGCATGCGCGGCCCGGTCAACTCGGCGGTGGAGCTGCGCATCCGGCGCGGCAGCGGCGCCCAGCCGATCGAGGTCTCGATCACCCGCGACGTGATTCGCGTCCGCCCGGTACGCTGGCGCGTCGAGGACGACGTCGGCTACGTGCGCATCACCCAGTTCAACGAGCAGACCTCGCCGAACCTCGAGCGCGCCATCGCCGAGCTGACCGACGAGATCGGCGAGGAGCGACTGAGGGGCTTCGTGCTCGACCTGCGCAACAATCCCGGCGGCCTGCTCGACCAGGCGATCAACGTGTCGGACGCCTTCCTCGACGGCGGCGAGATCGTCTCGACGCGCGGCCGCAACGCGTCGGAGACGCAGCGCTTCAACGCCCGCTCCGGCGACCTGACGGACGGCAAGCCCGTCGTGGTGCTCATCAACGGCGGCTCGGCCTCGGCCTCGGAGATCGTCGCCGGCGCGCTCCAGGACCTCCAACGCGCGACGGTGATCGGTACGCGGTCCTTCGGCAAGGGGTCGGTCCAGACGATCATCCCGCTCGGCGGCTCGGGCGCCCTGCGCCTGACGACGGCGCGCTACTACACGCCGAGCGGCACCTCGATCCAGGCCCGCGGCATCGAGCCGAACATCATCGTCCTGCCCGACGTGCCCGAGGAACTCCGGGGCCGCGACGCGGTCGAGGGCGAGGCCGGCCTGCGCGGCCATCTCGCCAACGAGGACGAGGAGCGCAGCGCGTCCTCCGCCTACGTGCCGCCGGATCCGGCCGACGACGTGCAGATCGCCGCCGCCCTCGCGCTCCTGCGCGGTGAGCGGGTCGATTCCGCCGCGCGGCCCGCGCCCCCGGCCGAGACGGTCCCGAACTGAGATCGGGCCTCGCGGCACGCGATCCGCCACTCGACGGCCCGCCTCCGATGCTCGACATTGGAGGCGGGCCGTCGCGATTCGGGCGGGCGGCATCTCGAGACGGGCATTCCGAGACGGATGTCTCGAGACGAGGATCGGAGACGGGGTACGTGTCCAGCGCGTCCGACGACCTGACGACACCGCTCGGCACCGAGCGCAAGGAGCGCGGGCGGTCCCTGCTCGCGCGCCTGCCGCTCGGGCGCGTCGCGTCGGGCGCGGCCATGGTGCTCGCGGCGTTGATCGGCGGCTATCTCGCGCTGGTGAACGACCCCGGCGGCGGAGACCCGCAGGTCGTCGTCGACATCCGCGACGGCCCGCCTCCGGCCACGCCCCTGCCGGGCGGTCCGGCCGCCGGTGGCGCGCCACAGAGCGGTCTCGCCCTCATCCAGGACATGCCGCCCCCCGGTTCCGGCGCGGGAACGACCGCGGCCGAGCTGGAGCGGGCGTCCGGCGTCTCCGTGACGCGGCCCGGTGGCGCGACGGAGCCCGGCGCGCTGATCATCCAGGTGCCGCCGGGGGAGGGGACCCCGCCCACCCCCTCCGGCGCCGCGCCGTCCGGCGGGCTCGCGCCCGCGCCGGACCCGCGCCTCGTCGAGCGCACCCGCTACGGTCTCCTGCCGCGGGTCGGGGAGGACGGGTCGACGCCCGCGCGGGTCTACGCCCGCCCGCCGACGCCGATGAGCCTCTCCGAGAGCGCCCGCGTCGCCATCCTGGTCACGGGGCTCGGCATCAGCCAGTCCGGCACGACCCGCGCCGTCGATCGCCTGCCGCCCGACGTGAGCCTCGCCTTCGCGCCCTACGGCGGCGATCTCGACCGCCACGTCTCGCGTGCCCGGGAGAACGGGCACGAGGTCTTCCTCCAGGTGCCGATGGAGCCCTTCGACTATCCCCGCAGCGACCCCGGCCCGCACACGCTCACGACCGAGGCGTCCGTCGAGGACAACCGCGATCGGCTGCACTGGGTGATGGGGCGGTTCACCGGCTATGTCGGAGTCGTCAACTTCATGGGCGCGAAGCTCACCGGCGACGCGGCGAGTCTCCAGCCGATCGTCGCCGAGATCGGCGGGCGCGGGCTCGCCTGGGTCGACGACGGCACGTCCTCGCGCAGCCGCGCGCCGGCGCTCGCCGCCGAGGCCGGCATGCCGCTGGCCGTCGGCGACGTGGTGCTCGACACGGTGCCCGATCCCGACCGCATCGACGCGGAGCTCGCCCGGCTCGAGCGGCTCGCCCGCGAGCGCGGCATCGCGGTCGCGACGGCGAGCGCCCTGCCGATGACGGTCGATCGCATCGCGGCCTGGGCCGCGCGGGCCGAGCAGCGCGGCGTGCGGCTCGTGCCGGTCTCCGCCGCGCTGGCGACGCCGGGTGGATGATCGATCGGAGGCCGAGATGACGAAGGACCTTCCGCCCTACCGCCCCTGCGTGGGCGTCGCGCTCTTCAATCGGGAGGGCCTCGTCTTCGTCGGCAAGCGTCTGCCCGATTCCGGCCCCGAGCACGTCGACGGTCCCTTCGTCTGGCAGATGCCCCAGGGCGGCATCGACCCGGGGGAGGACCCGCTCGCGGCGGCGCGGCGCGAGCTCCACGAGGAGACGAACGTCACCAGCGCGAGCCTGCTCGGCGAGGCGGCGGACTGGTACGCCTACGACCTCCCCGGCACGGTCGCCGCCCAGGCCTGGAAGGGCAAGTGGCGCGGCCAGACGCAGCGATGGTTCGCTTTCCGCTTCGAGGGCGACGAGAGCGAGATCGACATCGCCAGCCCCGCCGGCCACGAGCCCGAGTTCGAGGCTTGGCGCTGGGAGCGCCTGGAGCGCCTGCCGGAGTTGATCATACCCTTCAAGCGCTCGGTCTACGAGCGGGTCGTGGCGGATTTCGCGCGCTTCGCAGCGCCGTGAAGGGGCGTGCGAGGAGGGGCGTGCGAGGAGGGCGGGCGCTCCTGCGCGCGAGGGCAGCCCCCTCCGTGGACCGTGTCGGGCATGCATCGGGATGCGCGGCGACGAGCCGAACCGCGGGGTTCACGCCGGCGGCTACTCCGCCGCGACCTCCATCTCCCCCGCCTGCGCCAGCCATGCCGCCAGGTCGGCGCGCGCGCGGTCCGTCAGAGCCTTCTTGCGCGCGATCGCCTTCGCCGAGCCGCGCAGGCGCTTGCCGTCCTCGCCCTTGGGCAGAGCGCCCTCGAGCGGCGGGAAGAGGCCGAAATTGACGTTCATCGGCTGGAACGAGCGGGGCTTCGCCGGCTTCGGCAGCCCTCCCGTCGCCGATTCCTCCGCCCCCGATCCCTCCGCCCCCGATCCCTCCGCCCCCGATCCCTCCGCCGGCGCGTCTTCCTCCTCGGCGACGATGTGGCCGCCGGTGATGTGGGCGACGAGCGCGCCCATCGCGGTGGTGGGCGGCAGCAGCCGCAGGGGCCGCCCGAGCCGCTCGGCGGCGGCGAAGCGGCCCGCCATCAGGCCGACCGCCGCGCTCTCGACGTAGCCCTCGCATCCCGTGATCTGGCCGGCGAAGCGCAGTCGCGGCGCGGCCTTCAGGCGCAGCGTCCCGTCGAGCAGGCGGGGTGAGTCGAGGTAGGTGTTGCGATGCAGCCCGCCGAGCCGGGCGAACTCGGCGTTCTCGAGCCCCGGGATCATGCGCAGGATCGCGGCCTGCGCGCCGTACTTCAGCTTCGTCTGGAAGCCCACCATGTTGAACAGCGTGCCGAGCGCGTTGTCCTGGCGCAGCTGCACCACCGCCCAAGGCTTCTCGTCCGGCCTGTGCGGGTTGGTGAGCCCGACGGGCTTCATCGGCCCGTGCCTGAGCGTCTCGCGGCCGCGCTCGGCCATGACCTCGATCGGCAGGCAGCCGTCGAAGTAGGGGGTGTTCGCCTCCCACTCCTTGAAGGAGGTCTTCTCGCCGGCCAGCAGCGCATCGACGAAGGCCTCGTACTCGTCCCGGTTCATCGGGCAGTTGAGGTAGTCGGCCCCGGTGCCGCCCGGCCCGGGCTTGTCGTAGCGCGACTGGAACCACGCCACCGACATGTCCACGCTCTCGCGGTAGACGATGGGGGCGATGGCGTCGAAGAAGGCGAGCGCGTCGGCGCCGGTGAGGCCGCGGATCGCCTCGGCCATCGCGGGGGAGGTGAGGGGACCGGTCGCCACGACGACCGAGTCCCAGTCCTCCGGCGGGAGCCCGGCGACCTCGGCGCGGTCGACCGTGACCAGCGGATGCGCCTCGAGCGCCGCCGTTACCGCCTCGGAGAAGCCGTCGCGGTCGACGGCGAGCGCGCCGCCGGCGGGCACCTGGTGCCGGTCGCCGGTGTGCATGATCAGCGAATCGAGCCGGCGCATCTCCTGGTGCAGCAGGCCGACCGCGTTCGCCTCCGCATCGTCCGACCGGAAGGAGTTCGAGCACACGAGCTCGGCGAGACCGTGCGTCTTGTGCGCCTCGGTCGTCCGCACGGGACGCATTTCGTGGAGCACGACGGGCACGCCGGCGCGGGCGATCTGCCAGGCGGCCTCGGAACCGGCGAGGCCCCCGCCGACGACGTGGACGGGCTCGATCTGCGAGGTGTTCGACATCCGGGACAGATGCGCGAGCACCGCTCCGGCGTCAAGGCCGCACGGGGTCGCGCTCCGGCTTCAGGACCGGCGCGCCTGGCGGGCGGCCTCGTCCGCCGCCCCGCCGGCGGCGCGGCGCACAAGCGTCGTCAGGTCCTCGGCGAAGCGCCGCGCCGCCTCGGGCGAGAGGTCGAGTTCGTCCTCGGCGAAGGCGCGCGCGGCGTCTTCCGGGCTCGGGTGGAGCGCGGTGACGCCCGGCCGTTCCAGATACGACAGGAACGCGCCGCCGACCTCGACGCCCTGCTCGAGCGCCCAGCGCCCGCCGGGCTCCACGGCGGCCGCGCCGAAGGTCTCGCCCATGAACAGGCGATTGGCGGCCAGGAAGGTGCGGGTGTCGCGGAAGGCCGCGTCGAGCGCGCAGGCGTCCTCGCGCGGCGGCGGGGGCGAGGGCAGCCGGAACGCGGTGCCCGCATCGGCGCAGGACCGGGGTGGCGGCTCGCAGCCGCGGGTTTCCACGCGCACGGTCATGGCGGCCTCCGTCGCTTCGGACCGCCGATAGGATAGCATCGAAATTCTATTACGTCAGCAGATAAAACATACGTTCGAATGATGTATCAGGCGAGAAACAAGAACGCCGGCGCGGGAGGTTCCCGGCCGGCGTTCGCAGCGGCGCAGCGATGCGTCGCGTGTCATGCATGAGCGTAGCGGCGGGCGACGTGGTCGATGTCGCCGCGGGAGAGGCCGACGTCGTTGAGCTCGCGGTCGGAGAGGCGCTCGAGCTCGCGCACGGTGCGGCGGTAGCGCTGGTAGGCGCGGATGCGGGAGAGGACCCAGGTGAGGAACATCGGTGGAGACTCCAAGGGAACGTCCGGGGGACGCGCAGGGGGACGAACGAAGGACCGGCCGCGCGGCTCCGCATCGGTGCGGCGCCGTCGCGTCCTGTCTTGTGCACTGCAATATATGGAGTTCGCCCACGGGCGTTAGAGGCGAAAGTCGAAATCAGGCATGCGTCCCGCGCATGATGCTGCCGAGAATCGGTCACAAATCCTTTACGGATGCGCTGAGCGGGACGCTTCGGCACGAAGAGTTGCCCGAATTCCGCCATGCACGTTAATCGGGCAGCAAGCCTGGCCGCAGCGCCTCAGCCGCCGCGCTTGGGCGCGTAGGGCGGTCGCGGGATCGCCATGTGCGCCGCCCGCAGCGCCGCCGACCAGCGCTCGCGCAGGTCGTGGAAATAGGGCTCGCCCGCCTCGATGCGCCGGTTCACCTCCGGTGCGAGCGCATCGCGGCGCAGCACCAGCACGTCGATGGGCAGGCCCACGCCGATGTTCGAGCGCATGGTGGAGTCCATCGAGATCAGGCCGATCTTGAGGGCGTCGTAGAGGTCCCCGTCGAAGCGCACGGCACGGTCGAGGATCGGCTTGCCGTACTTGTGCTCGCCGATCTGCAGGAAGGGCGCGTCCTGCCCGCATTCGATGAAGTTGCCCGCGGCGTAGATCATGTAGAGCCGCATCGGCCCGCCGCGGATCTGGCCGCCGAACAGGAACGACACGTCGAAGGTCACGCCCGCCTCCGCCAGCGCCGGCCCGTGGACGGCGCGCACTTCGCGAATCGCGCGCCCGACGAGCTCCGCCGCCTTGAACAGGCTCGGCTGGTCCTCGAGCCGCGCCACGGCGCCGGTCTCGGGGTCCTCCACGCCCTCCTCGAGCAGGCTCACCACCGTCTGCGAGACCGAGAGGTTGCCAGCGCTCGCGAGCGCCAGCACGCGGTCTCCCGGGCGCTCGACGACGGTGAGCTTGCGGAAGGTCGAGACGTTGTCGAGGCCCGCGTTCGTGCGGGTGTCGGCGATCATCACGAGCCCCTGCTCGACGAGCAGGCCGACGCAATAGGTCATGTGCGGGGCGTCCGGTGGGAGGCGGCGGGGCCGCGGGATGCGTCAGGACTGGGTCTGCGAGCGTGATTGCACGGGCGCGGGCGCGCCGCCCGCCGCGTCCTGCACCGAGAGACGCACGGAGAGGCTCTCCGTGCCGCCGCCGTAGCGCGCGCCGCGCACCGGCGCGCAGCCGGGCGCGTCGAGGCCGATGGCGACGCGCACGTGGCTCGGCCCGGCGCAGTCGCCGAAGGACGGATCGAACGCCACCCAGCCGAGCCGTGGCGCGAGCGCCTCGGCCCAGGCATGGACGTGCCCGCCTTGGACCTGTGCGCCCTGGACCGGCGCGCTCCCGGCGCCCGCCTCGCCGTCGGCATCGTCCCCGCGGTGGAGATAGCCCGAGACGTTGCGGGCGGGAATGCCGAGGTGGCGGGCGCAGGCGACGAAGGCGTGGGCGAGGTCCTGCGCGACACCCCGCTCCGCGGCGAAGGCGTCGGCCGCGCCGATCGCCGCATCGGCGGGGCCGCGCTCCATCGTCATGCGCGCGGCGAGCGCGGTGTTGAGCGCGTGCAGCGCCGCGAGCGGATCGGTCCGCGCCGCCTCGCCGGCGACCTCCGCGGCGAAGGCGGCGAGGGCGTCGGAGGGAGCGGTCATCGGCGTCGTGCGCAGGAAGTAGAGGTCCGGCGCCCGCTCCACCGTGCCGCGTACCACGCCGTGGGTCTCGTCCGTCTCGACGATGCCGGTGACGCGGATCGTCAGCGCGTCGCCCGCGGTCTCGGCGGCGAAGCGGTGGACGACGTTGCCGAGCGCGTCCTCGCCCTGGCGCAGCGCGCCGTCGAGGGAGGGCTCGATGCGCCAGCGCACCACGTGCTGGCCCACGTGGGCGCGCGGGGTGAGCCGCAGGATCTGGATCAGCCCCCGCGCGGGCTCCTCGTAGGAATAGGTCGTCTCGTGCTCGATGCGAATGCGCATGGCGCGCCTCCCCGCGAACCGCCGGTCCCGCCCTCGCGCCTCAGGTGAGATACTGATCCGCGATGGCCGAGCCGAGCTTGTTGTTGTCGATGATGAACTCCGTCACCCATTGGTGCAGCCCCCGGCCGAACACCTCCTCGATGCGCATCGCCGACAGCCGCGCCGCGCAGTCGCTGGCTTGGCGCTGGGCGGGGCCGCGCCGGCCGTAGAGATCCGCCACGAGGTCGAGGTGGCGCACCAGGCTCTCGTAGCAGCAGGCGAGCGAGCGCGGCATCTGCTTGTTGAGGATCAGCAGGTCCGCGACGAGCCACGGCTTCACGCTCTCGCGATAGACCCAGTGATAGGCCGTGTGCGCCTGCACCTCGCGCAGGATCGTGGTCCACTGGAAATAGTCGAGCGAGCCACCGACGCGTTCCGTCGGCGGCAGCAGCACGTGGTATTTCACGTCGAGGATGCGCGCGGTGTTGTCCGCCCGCTCGATCGAGACGCCGAGTCGGGTGAAGTAGTAGGCGTCGTTGCGCAACATGGTGCGGTAGGCCGAGCCGTCGAAGTCGAGCGAGACGCTCTTCACCCATTCGAGGAAGCGGGCGAAGTCCTCCCGGCTCATGTCGGCGTTGCGGTACTTCTTCAGCTCGAGCCAGGCGCCGTTGATCGTCTCCCACATCTCGAGGGTGAGCGCGGTGCGCACCGCCCGCGCGTTGGTGCGCGCCCGCTCCAGGCAGGAGCGGATCGAGGAAGGGTTGTGCGGCGAGAAGGCCAGGAAGTCCCGCACCGTGTCCTCCGTCACGGCGCCGTAGTGCTCGCGGAAGATCTCCGCCGAGCCCGCGGCCTCGAGCGCGCTCTCCCATTCGTTGCGCTCGCCGTAGCTCGTCGGCAGCGCGGCGAGGCGCACGGTCGCATCGAGGATGCGCGCGATGAAGTCCGCACGCTCGGTGTAGCGGAAGAGCCAGAACAGGCTGTTGGCGGTGCGTGAGAGCATGGCCTCGTCCGTGGTGACGCGAAACGCGGGCGGGTGGCGGCTCGCGGCGATCAGCCGTCGAGCACCCAGGTGTCCTTGGTGCCGCCGCCCTGGCTGGAGTTCACGACGAGCGAGCCCTCCTTGAGCGCGACGCGGGTGAGCCCGCCGGGCACGACGCGCACCCCGTCCGCGCCCGAGAGCACGAAGGGGCGCAGGTCCACGTGCCGCGGCGCCACGCCCGAGGCGACGAAGGTCGGGCAGGTCGAGAGCGCGAGCGTCGGCTGGGCGATGAAGCCCGACGGATCGTGCCTGAGCTTGCGCCGGAAGGTCTCCAACTGCTCCTTCGTGGCGTGCGGCCCGACCAGCATGCCGTAGCCCCCCGAGCCGTTGACCTCCTTGACGACGAGCTCGGAGAGGTGGTCGAGCACGTATTTCAGCGACTCCTCCTCCCGGCAGCGCCAGGTCGGTACGTTCCCGAGGATGGGCTCCTCGTCGAGGAAGAAGCGGATGATCTCCGGCATGTAGGTGTAGACCGCCTTGTCGTCGGCGATGCCGGTTCCGACGGCGTTGGCCAGCGTGATGTTGCCTGCTTGATAGGCACCGAAGAGCCCCGGCACGCCCAGCACCGAATCCGGGCGGAAGGCGAGGGGGTCGAGGAAGTCGTCGTCGATGCGCCGGTAGAGCACGTCCACGCGCTTGGGACCCTCCGTGGTGCGCATGTAGACGCGATCCTCGCGCACCACGAGGTCGGAGGCCTCCACCAGCTCGACGCCGAGCTGGTCGGCGAGGAAGGAGTGCTCGTAATAGGCGGAATTGTACTGGCCCGGCGTGAGCAGCGCCACCGTCGGGTCCTTCTTGCCGGTGTTGGGCGCGACCGAGCGCAGGGTGGCCAGCAGCGCGTCGGGATAGTTCTCCACCGGCGCGACCCGGTGCTGGGCGAACAGCTCCGGGAAGAGGCGCATCATCACCTCCCGGTTCTCCAGCATGTAGGAGACGCCCGAGGGCGTGCGCGCATTGTCCTCGAGCACGTAGAACGTGTCTTCGTCGACCCGCACGAGGTCGATGCCGGCGATGTGGCAATAGATGCCGTGGGGCACCGCGACGCCCTGCATCTCCAGCCGGTAGTGCTCGTTGCGCAGGATCAGCTCGGGCGGCACGATGCCCGCGGCGAGCGCCGTCTGCGGCCCGTAGAGATCCGCCAGGAACAGGTTGAGCGCCTTCACGCGCTGGGTGAGCCCGGCCTCGACGCGCGCCCACTCGTCGCGCGTGATCACGCGCGGGATGATGTCGAACGGGATCAGCCGCTCCGTCGTCTCCGCGTCGCCGTAGACCGCGAAGGTGATGCCGATGCGCCGGAAGAACAGCTCCGCCTGGCTGCGGCGCGCGTCGAACACGTCCCGCGGCGTCGTGGCGAGCCAGCGCTTGAGCCGGCCGTAGGCCGCCCGGCACGCGTCGGGCCCCTGGCCCCCATCCATCTCGTCGAACGCCGCCATCCGCTCCCTCGTCGTTCACGCCGCCCGCGTTCGCCGCGGGTCGCAACCACGAGCGTAGAGGCAAGAGGCACGCCAGGGGAAGCCCCCTGCGAAGGGCGAATGCCCCGCCGGTCCCGTCGCGGCCGGCGCCGGGCGGGGCCCGCACGCGCTACAACGTGGCCACGCGGGCACCGAAGGGGCCTATGCGGCGGGCGAAAAATCGGTCACTCTCCGCTCTCCCCCGAGACCCGCACACGAACGAGACGAGACCAGAGTTCCGAGGGCGAGGGAAGGAAACCATGGCCGACACCACCAACGCCGATCACGCCGGGGCGCCGCGGACCGACGAGGGCGCCGAGACGGACGCGCGCCCGCGCGCCGAGCCGGTCGTGCGTACCATCACGCAGGACGACGTGCGCGCCGCGCTCGCCGAGGGGCTGAGCGACTTCCGCGCCGCGCCGCGCTTCGGGCTGTTCTTCGGGGCGGTCTACGCGCTCGCCGGCATCGCCCTCGTGCTGCTCACCGCCTATTCCGGCATGGGCTACCTCGCCTACCCGCTGGCGGCGGGCTTCGCCCTGATCGGGCCCTTCGTGGCGGTGGGGCTCTACGAGGTCTCGCGCCGGCGCGAGACCGGCGAGCCGCTCGCCTTCGGCCCGGTGCTCGGCGTCGTCTTCAGCCAGTCCAAGCGCGAGCTGGGCTGGATGGCCTTCGTGACCCTGTTCATCATGATCATCTGGATGTACCAGGTGCGCCTGCTGCTGGCGATCTTCCTGGGCTACCAGTCCTTCGCCACGCTGGGAGCGTTCCTCACGGTCGTGTTCACCACGCCCGAGGGGCTGATGTTCCTCGTCGTCGGCAACGTGGTCGGCGCCTTCCTCGCGGCGGCCCTGTTCTCGCTCACCGTCGTCTCCTTCCCGCTCCTGCTCGACCGGGACGTCGACTTCATCACGGCGATGATCACCTCCGTGAAGGCGGTGGTGACGAACCCCAAGCCCATGCTCGGCTGGGCGGCCTTCATCGTGGCGCTGCTGATTCTGGCGATCGTGCCGTTCTTCCTGGGCCTCCTGATCGTGCTCCCGGCGCTGGGGCACGCGACCTGGCGGCTGTACCGGCGCGTGGTGGAGCCCGTGGGGGAGGGGGCGGCAGGCTGATGCAGCCGCTGTCCTCCCGGGTCGCGACGCGGGTGCGGAGCGCCTCGGCGTCCGGCACGACACCCGCTCGGCGGCCCCCTCACCGCCCCTTCGAGAACTCCTCCCCGCGTACCTCGTGCGCCACGGCGTCGAGCACGGCGTTGACGAGCCCCGGCTCGTCCTCGCCGTAGAAGCCGTGGGCGACGTCGACGTACTCGGTGATGGCCACCCGCGCCGGCACGTCGCGCCGGAACATCAGCTCGTAGGCGCCGGCGCGCAGGATGGCGCGCAGGACAGCCTCGACGCGCTTCAGGGGCCACTTGGCGGCGAGTGCGGCGTCGACCTTCATGTCGACGGGGCGCTGCTCGCGCACCACGCCCTGGAGGATGTCGCGGAAGAAGTCGATGTCGGAGGGGGCCGCCTCGACGCCCTCGACCTCGCGGCCGATCCAGTAGGCCTCGAACTCGGCGAGCGCGTCGACCACACCCTTGCCGGCGACGTCCATCTGATAGAGCGCCTGCACCGCCGCGAGGCGGGCCGCGGCGCGGGCGGCGGCGCGGTTGGGCTTGGCATCTTTCGCCATGGCGTCACGCCCCCCCGCGCAGGCGCCGCGCGAGCGCGGCGAGGCCGAGCGCGGCGCGCGCGGCGCCCCCGCCCTTGTCCATCTCCGAGACCCGGGCGCGCGCCCACGCCTGCGCCTCGTCCTCCACGGTGAGGATGCCGTTGCCCAGCGGCATCGCGCGCGCGACCGAGAGGTCCATCAGCGCCCGTGCGCTCTCGAAGGCGACGATGTCGAAATGCGCGGTCTCGCCGCGGATGACGCAGCCGAGCGTCACCACCGCCTCGTAGGGCCGGCCCGTGGCCGCGGCGGCGTCGAGCGCGATGGCGGCGCAGGCGGGGATCTCGAGCGCACCGTCGACGGTGAGCACGTCGACGTCCGTCCCCGCCGCCGCGCAGGCTGCGCGCGCGCCTTCCAGCAACGCATCGGCGATGCCGTCGTAGTAGCGCGCCTCCACGATCAGGACGCGCGCCCCGGGAAGCGGGGCGAGCGGGCGGCTCTCGGCATGCGTGGCGACCATGGTGGGCTGTCTCGTGCGGGGGTCGGGCGCCTCAGTTAAGGGGCGCGGGCGCGAAGGGCAAGTGCGGCATGGGCGGTCGATGGGCGTCCGTGCGGAGGCTTCAGGAGACGTCCTTGACGAGGAGCGTCAGGTAGTCGCCGAAGCCGGCGCGGCGGTAGGCGGCGAGCGCGCCCGCGTTCGCCGCGAGCGCGCCGATGGCGAGGCGCTTCAGGCCGGCCTCGCGCGTGAGCGCTTCCGCCTGCGCCAGCAGCGCGCGCCCGACCCCGCGCCCGCGCGCGTCCTCGACGACGACGAGGTCGGCCACCTGACCGTAGCGCCGGACGTCTTCGCGGACGTAGGGGTGCTCCTCGTCGATCACGAAGACGAGGAGGCCGACGGGATGGCCGTCCTCCTCGGCCAGCAGGATGCGCCCCCTGGTGCGCGCGACACGGTCGACCGCGGCGGCGTAGGCCGCCTCCGCGGCGGCCCGCGTGGTGAGCCGGTCGTCGACGAGCGTCGCCTCGTAGGCGTTGAGCGCATCGATCAGGTCGACGCAGGTCCCGCGATCGGCGGGGCCGGCTGTGCGGATGGCGAGGGTCATCCGCCGGCCTCCTCCATCAGGTATTCCGCCGCCCGCCCGTCCTCGACCGCATCCAGCAGCGCGCGCACCTCGGCGAGCCCGCCGTTCTCGAGCAGGCGCACGTGCCCCTCGCCCTCGAACGCGACGAAGCGCTTTGGCGCGCGCGCCGCCTCGTAGAGCGCCCGGCCCTGGGCGAAGGGGGTGACCGGGTCCGCCGTGCCGTGCAGGACGAGCAGCGGCGCGTCCGCCGCGCCGATCCGCGCGGCCGAGTCGAACTGGTCGTGCATCAGGAGGCCGATCGGCACGAAGGGGTAGCGCATGCGGGCCACGTCGGCGGCGGAGGTGAAGGGCGCGTCGAGCACCACCGCGCCGACCTCGGTCTCCGCGGCGAGCGCCACCGCCACGCCGGTGCCGAGGGATTCGCCGTAGAGCACGATGCGCTCGGCCGGCGCGTGCGCCCGCGCGAAGGCGAGTGCGGCGCGGCCGTCGGCGATCAGGCCCTCCTCGGTGGGGGAGCCGGTCGAGCCGGAATAGCCGCGGTAGGAGGTGATGAGCACGCCGCGCCCGCCCTCCGCGAGCGCCGCCGCGCGCGGGGCGCGCTGGCGGATCGAGCCGGCATTGCCGTGGAAGTAGACGACGAGCGCGCGGCCGGGCTCCGGCGGGCGGAAATAGGCGGTCAGCCGCTCGCCGTCGGCTGTTTCGAGCACGACGTCCGCGAAGCCCACGGCCCCCGCCTCGGCGGAGGTGGCGATGCCCTGCGGCGCGGGGTATTGCAGGGCGCGCTGGAAGACGTAGAGCGCGCCCACGAGCGTCGCGTAGAGGCCGGCGACGAGGACGAAAGCGCGCGCGAGCCGCGAAAGCATGATCCGCTCCCCGCCCGCGCGCCCCGTCCCGGCTCACATCGACTTGACGATCTCGTCGACCATCTTCTTGGCGTCGCCGAAGAGCATCATCGTGTTGTCGCGGAAGAACAGCTCGTTCTCGACGCCGGCATAGCCCGAGCCCATGCCGCGCTTGAGGAAGAGCACCGTGCCCGCCTTCTCGACGTCGAGGATCGGCATGCCGTAGATGGCGGAGGTCTTGTCCGTCTTCGCGGCCGGGTTCGTCACGTCGTTCGCGCCGATGACGAAGGCGACGTCCGCCTGCGCGAATTCGCCGTTGATGTCCTCGAGCTCGAAGACCTCGTCGTAGGGGACCTGCGCCTCGGCGAGCAGCACGTTCATGTGGCCGGGCATGCGGCCCGCGACCGGGTGGATCGCGTACTTGACCGTGACGCCCTCCGCCTTCAGCAGGTCCGCCATCTCGCGCAGCGTGTGCTGCGCCTGGGCGACCGCCATGCCGTAGCCCGGCACGATGATGACCTTGGAGGCGTTCTTCATGATGAAGGCCGCGTCCTCCGCGGAGCCCTTCTTCACCGGGCGCGTCTCGGCCTCGCCGCCGCCCGCGGCCGTGGTCTCGCCGCCGAAGCCGCCGAGGATGACGGAGATGAAGCTGCGGTTCATCCCCTTGCACATGATGTAGGACAGGATCGCGCCGGACGAGCCGACGAGGGCGCCGGTGATGATCAGCGCGAGGTTGCCGAGCGTGAATCCGATGCCCGCCGCCGCCCAGCCCGAGTAGGAGTTGAGCATCGACACGACGACCGGCATGTCCGCGCCGCCGATCGGGATGATCAACAGGATGCCGAGCGCCAGCGCGATCAGGACGAGCAGCCAGAAGGCGAGCGCCGATTCGGTCGCCATGAAGACGCCGATGAGGATCAAGGCGCCCACGCCGAGCGCGAGGTTGATCACGTGCCGCGAGGGCAGCATGATCGGCTTGCCGGACATCCGCCCGTCGAGCTTCAGGAAGGCGATGATCGAGCCGGTGAAGGTGATCGCGCCGATGCCGGCGCCGAGCGCCATCTCGAACAGGCTCGCGCCCCCGATCGCGCCGGGCGCGCCGATGGCGAAGGCCTGCGGCGCGTAGAGCGCGGCCGCGGCGACGAGCACCGCGGCGAGGCCGACGAGCGAGTGGAAGCCCGCGACGAGCTGCGGCATCGCCGTCATCGGCACGCGCTTGGCGATGAGCGCGCCGATGCCTCCGCCGATGGCGATGCCGACGATCACGAGCAGCCATCCGCCGATCGCCGGCGGGGCGTAGACGAGCGTGGTGAGCACGGCGATCGCCATGCCGACCATGCCGTACGTGTTGCCCTGGCGCGACGTCGTCGGGTGCGAGAGCCCGCGCAGCGCAAGGATGAAGAGCACGCCCGAGACGAGGTAGAGCAGGTTCGCGAGGTTGTCGCCCATCGCCTCAGCCCTTCTTCTTGTACATGGCGAGCATCCGCGCCGTGACGAGGAACCCGCCGAAGATGTTCACCGAGGCGAGCACGAGGGCGATGAAGCCGAGCACCGTCGCCCCCCAGGCGGCCCCGGAGGAGGCGACGTCGGCCACCTGGACGCCGACCGCGAGCAGCGCGCCGACCACGATCACCGAGGAGATCGCGTTCGTCACGGACATCAGCGGGGTGTGCAGCGCGGGCGTGACCGACCAGACCACGTAGTAGCCCACGAAGATCGCCAGCACGAAGATCGCGAACCGGAACACGGTGGGGTCCACCGCCCCGCCGGTGGCGGCGGCGACGCCGTTCGCCACCATGTCGGAAGCGATCATGTCGGCATAGGACTGCGCCGCGGTGGCGGCCTCGCGCGCGGCTTCCGCAGCGGCCTGGGCCCGGTCGAGCGCCTGCTCGGGAGTGAGAGTGGCCATTCCTGTCCCCAATCTGTCGTCCCGCCGTCAGGCGGCGGGCTGCGGCTGCGGCTGGAAGCTCGGGTGGACGATCGCGCCGTCGCGCGTCAGCAGCGTCGCCTTGACGAGCTCGTCGTCCCAGTTCGGTGCCAGCGCCTTCTTCTCCTTGTCGACCATGGTCTCGACGAAGGCGAGCAGGTTCTTGGCGTAGAGGCTGGACGCGGTGGCCGCGAGGCGGCCCGGGACGTTGAGGTAGCCGACGATCTTCACGCCGTCGTGGTCGACGACCTCGCCCGGCCGCGAGAGCTCGCAATTGCCGCCGCGCTCGACCGCGAGGTCGACGATCACCGACCCCGCGCGCATCGTCTCGACCATCGCCTTGGTCACGAGCTTCGGCGCGGGGCGGCCCGGGATCAGCGCGGTGGTGATCACGATGTCCTGCTTGGCGATGTGGGCGGCGACGAGCTCGGCCTGCTTGGCCTTGTATTCCGCCGACATCTCCTTGGCGTAGCCGCCGGCGGTCTCGGCCTGCTTGAACTCTTCGTCCTCCACCGCGACGAACTTCGCGCCGAGCGATTCGACCTGCTCCTTCGAGGCGGGCCGCACGTCGGTGGCGGAGACCACCGCGCCCAGGCGCCGCGCGGTCGCGATCGCCTGGAGGCCGGCCACGCCCGCGCCCATCACGAAGACGCGCGCCGCGGGAACGGTGCCCGCCGCCGTCATCATCATCGGCATGGCGCGGCCGTAGACGGCGGAGGCGTCGATCACGGAGCGGTAGCCCGCGAGGTTCGCCTGCGAGGAGAGCACGTCCATCACCTGCGCACGGGTGATGCGCGGCATCAGCTCCATCGAGAAGGCGGAGAGCCTCTTCTCGGCCATGGCCTGGAGCGCGGCCTCGTTGCCGTAGGGGTCCATCGTCGCGACGACGACGGCGCCCTCCCGGATGGCGGCGAGGCGCTCGCCCTCGGGGCGGCGCACGAGGAGCACGGCGTCCGCATCGCCCGCTGCGGCGGCGGCGTCCGGCGCGATCGTCGCGCCGGCGGCCTCGAAGTCGGCGTCCTTCAGGCCCGAGCCGGCGCCGGCACCGGACTGGATCACGACCGTGGCGCCGAGCCCGACGAGCTTCTTCACCGTGTCGGGCGTCGCGGCGACGCGGGCCTCGTTGGCGTCCGTTTCCGTGAGGACGGCGATGCGCATGCCCTCTCCCCCCTGTGACGTCGTTCTGCGGGTGAGCGGGGCGCGATCGCGGGGCCGGACCGGCCGCGCGGCGCGCCCGCGCGGATGGTTCAGGCCAGGACGAAGGCGACGAGCATCAGGCCGACCACGACGGCCGGCGCGCGCCAGCCCACGCGGGGGAACAGCGCGCCGATGCCGCCGGCGATCATCGAGGCGACGACGCCGAGGATGCCGGTGAGCCAGGCCTCCTTGATCCCGCCGAGCGCCAGCGCGAGCACCCAGGCGATCACGACGAGCGATGTGATCGTCGTGAAGACGATGAAGCCGTCGTAGGTCTGCTCGTGGGTCTCGCCGTCCATCTCGGGGCGGTAGCCCTCGTTCGGGTTACGCTGGTCGTGAGCCATCGTCGCCATGTTCCTGGTCATCCTTCCACGCAAACGACCTCGGCTTTAGCCGAAGCGCGGGCGCGCCGCAATGCGTCAATGGAAGATGCCACCGGGGGAAACGCGGGCGTCGGCGACGCGGGCGGCGCCCTCGGCCTCAGGCGTCGAGCGTCTCCCAGGCGAGCCCGCCGACGTAGCGGCGCACGGTCCGGCCCTCGTCGTCGAGCTGGAGGAGCCGGAGCCAGCCGTTGTCGACGAGCCGGCGCACGCCCTCGTGCTTGGCAATGATGCGGTTCATCTCCTCGATCGGCGCCTCGATGAAGACGTCCAGCCGCAGCGGCTCGTGCACGAGCCGGGCGCCGTCGTGGACCGATTGCAGCGGCAGGCCGACCTTGAGGTCGCCGCCGTTGCCCTCGAGCACGCCGAGCCCGCCGACGACGTTGTGCAGCACCTTGTTGCCCGAGCCGAAGGCCCGGTTGTCGACCGACGAGCCATAATACTGGAGGCTGATCCAGGAGGCGACGACCATCGGCGCCGTCATGATCAACTCGAGGATGCCGAAGCCCTCGTCCGCCCGCCAATCGTAGTCGTGCAGGAACGCGCGTCCGCCGAGATCGACACCGCGCGTGCGCGCCCTCGGCGCGGCGACGAAGGCGGCGCAGCCGGCGAGACCCCATTCGGGACGCACCTGCGACCAGTCCTTCGACCGCGCCAGCACCTGGCGATCGACGTCCGCGCCGGGCGCGTCGAGCGCGAGCAGCGCCGCGCGCTCGAGTCGCGTCAGCGCGCCCGCCTGCGCGAGCTGCGCCTCGAGCCGGGCCACATCGCCGGTGTGGGACGCCGGCAGGATGCCGGTATCGTAGAGCCGGACCTCGTCGGTCGTGGTGTCGTGGAGCGCGGGGACGAACCAGGTGTCGTCAGGCAGGCCCCGACCCGCCTCCTTCAGCGCCGCGCGCACGGCGGGATCGTTGAGGATCGCCGCCGTCACGCGGGCGTTCGCCTCGCCGGTGTGGCCGCCGCAGGCGCCGCAATCGAGGCCGGACGCGTGCGGGTTGTTGACGGTCGACGAGCCGTGGCCGGCGAGCACGATCAGCCGGGCGAAGGGGCCGGTCATCGACATCGCCTCGAGCACGACCTGCGCGGTCGCGATCCGCTGCTCGACCGGGATGCCGGCGAGCCGGCCGTCGATCTCGCTCCCCGCCAGCGTCGGCCCGAGCCGCGCCGCCGCGTCGGCGTCGAGCCCGTCGACGGCGGGGTGCGTCACCGGCCGGGTGCGGCCCAGCGTATCGCCGACGAGCTTGCCGGCGAACAGGAGGCCCGCGGCCTCGACGTAGGCGAAGGAGGAGACCGCCGACTGCTTGAAGGTCTTCCACGCCTTCGCCGCCTCGTGGCGCAGCCGCCGCCGCCCGGCGATCTCTGCGTTCTCGCCCGCGCCCGCGCCGCCGACCTCCTCGCAGACGACGAAGGAGGGCTTCAGCAGCACCGGGCACTGCGCCCCGCCCTTGCGCCGGCCGAAGGGCACGTATTCGATGGAGAGACCGAAGAAGCCGGCGAACCCGATCGTCTGCACGTCCGGCGCCACCGTCTCCAGCGCGCGCCGGAACACCTCCGAGCGCACGTCGATGCAGAAGGCCGCCTGGACGGACGGACGCTCGGCGGCCGTCGCCGAAGCGCCCTCGCGCGCGCGGTTGGCCTCGACGATCCGCGCCACGAGCCCGCGCCGGCGGGCGATCTCGGCGGCGTCCTGCAGGATCGCGTCGACGACCCGCTCGGGATCGAGCGTGCGCGGCGCGCTCATCCGCGCGAGCGCGTCCCGCCAGGCGGCCTGCGCCTGCGGCGTCACCGAGAGCAGCGCCGCGTCGTAGGAGAGCCGGATGGCGAGGAGCTCCTTCAGGACAGGATCGCCGCCACCGTGGAGCTCGGCGTTCCAGACGAGATAGCGCGCGTAGGAGGCCCAGCCGTTGATGGTCACGAGCGCCCGGTGCAGGTAGTCCGCCCGCGCCGCCTCCGGCACGCCGAGCGCGGAGACGGCCGCCGCGATGGCGCCGTCGGCGTCCTCCGGCAGCGCGGCGAGCGCCCGGCGGAAGCCCGGAAAGCCCAATACCTCGGGCGTGCGGTCGAAAGCGGCCTGCGCCCGCCAGGCTGCATGGAGGCCCCGCTCGCGGTAGGGCGCGCGCCAGAGCGCCTGGCCCTCGTCGAAGACCCGCGCGCAGGTCTTCGAGATCTCCTCGACGACGAGCGCGGCGGCGCCGACCGCCGGGTCGCGCCCGGTCGCCACGTCGATCGCCTCGGCGGCGGTGAGGGCGAGGGCGCGGGGCGGCACGTCCTGCGCCATCTTCGCCTTCAGCGCGGCGAGGTCCGCCGGCACGCCGGGCACCTTGCCCGCGCCGGCCGCCCGCAGGGCCTCGGCGAGGTCCGCGTCGGCGATCGCGCCGGCCGCGTGCCTGGCGGCGTAGTGGGACCGCGGCAGCGTCATGCGCGCGCCGGAGACCCGCGCCAGCGTGCTCGCGGCCTCGGCGAAGCTCTGCACGGTCAATCCGAGATAGGGGTTGACCGCCACGAAGTGCTTCAAGGGCCACAGGGGCGCGATGCGGCCGCAGGCGGTCGCGACGTCGGCCTCGAGGCTCGCCAGCGAGACGGGCGTCTCGCGGGCCTCGACGGCCTCCGCGCGGGCGAGCGCGGCCTTGCCGGAGGAGAGGTCGGCGGTGGTTGTCTTGGTCATCGGGGGAGCCTCCGGATCAGGACTTCGCGACCGTCACCGGCGCGAGCCGGGCGGCGAGGCGGGTGGCGTAGGCGTTCACGTAGAAGCCGTTGGCGATGTGGACGTAGAGCGCCGCGAAGGGCCGGTGCTTCGCGAGCGCCGGGGCCCAGCTCTGCACGGCGAGGGCGGCGGCGAAGGAGACGACGACGAGGGTCACGACGAAGCCGTCGAAGGCGCCTGCGAGCGGCAGGCTCGGCGCGACCGCGCCGGCCAGCAGCCGGGCGGCCCCGGTCTGGAGCCCGTAGTAGGCCACGACCACGAGGCCCGCGGTCGCCACCGCCGCGCCGAGCGCCTTCACCGCGTTCTCGCCCGAGAGGACGGTCGCGAGATAGTGGGCGACGCCGAGCGCCACGACGGCGGCGAGCGCGAAGGCGCCGGGGTTGTCGAGCACGCCGTGCCCGAACACCGCGCCGATCGCGAGGGTGAGCGCCACCGCGGCGGCGAGCGCGCCGCCGTAGACGGCCGGGTTCGGCATCTTCGCCTCCTGCGGCGGCAGCGCGGCGCGGATCGTCTCGACCGCCGAGCCCGAGGAGAGGAAGGCGTGGGCCTTGTAGAGGGCGTGCGCCACGATGTGCAGCGCCGCCGCCGAGAAGGCGCCGAGCCCGCATTGCAGCAGCATGAAGCCCATCTGGCCGATGGTGGAGTAGGCGAGCGCGACCTTCACGCTGGGCACGGTCAGCATCACGAGCGAGCCGAACAGCGCGGTGAAGCCACCGACGAGCGCGAGCACGTCCATCGAGGGCGCGGAGAGGACGACGAGCGGGGAGAGCCGCACCACCAGGAAGCCGCCGCCGTTGATGATGCCGGCGTGGAGCAGCGCCGAGACCGGGGTCGGCGTCTCCATCACCTCGCCGAGCCAGCCGTGGACCGGGAACTGGGCCGACTTCACGAGCGCCGCCACGACGATGAGCAGCACGGCGAGGTGCATGATGGCGGGCACCTCCCCCGCCTGCGCCATCGCCGTCGCCTCCGCGAGGAGGACGGGGATCTCCAACGTGCCGAAGACGAAGAGCACGATGACGGCGGCGAGGACCAGCGCGACGTCGCCCGCGCGGCTCGCCAGCGCCTTCTTGCGTGCGGCGAGCACGGCCTGCGGCCGGTCCTTGTAGAAGACGAGGAGCTGATGCAGCGCGAGGCTCGTCGCGATCCAGGCCAGCACGAGCTGGAGCACGTTGCCCGCGCCCATCATCAAGAGCGCCGCGGCGAGGGTCAGGCACAGCCGCTTGAAGAAGCGCCCCTGGTTCGGGTCGCCGTCGAGGTAGTTCTTCGAGTAGGCGACGACGATGGCGCCGACGAAGGAGACGAGCACCAGCATGATCGCCGAGAACGCGTCCGCGTAGAGCGCCAGGCCCGCGCCGGCGATGCCCAGCGTGCCCGTGTAGAGCGGCCCCGCGAGGATCACCGCGAGGCCCGTCGCCAGGCTCGCGGCGAGCGCGACGAGGGCGGCGAGGCGGGCCCGGCGCGCGGTGCCGCGCGGGTCGGCATTGGCGCGGGCGGTCGGGATCAGGCCGACGAGGACGAGGGCGGCGGGGCCGATCGCGGCGAGCCAGGCGAGCAGGGCCGTCATACGCGTTTCTCCGGAGCAGCGGGTCTGGCGTCCGGATATAGGGGGAGCGGTTGCTTCTTAAAAATTCAAAGATTGCAAGATTACGTTCGTTTCAGTAGAACGATCGCATGGCCGCCCTGAACTACCACCACCTGCGCTACTTCTGGACCATCGCCAACGAGGGCGGGCTCACCCGCGCCGCGCGGCGGCTCAACGTCTCGCAGTCGGCGCTCTCGGTGCAGCTGCGATCGCTGGAGGAGCAGCTCGGCCACCCGCTGTTCACCCGCACCGGCAAGCGGCTCGAGCTCACCGAGGCGGGGCGCATCGCGCTCGACTATGCGAAGAGCGTGTTCGAGACGGGGGACGAGCTGGTCTCGACGCTCGCCGAGCGCCCCGGCGGCACGCGTCGCGCCCTGCGGATCGGGGCGATCGCCACGCTCTCGCGCAACTTCCAGCTCGGGCTGCTGCGCCCGCTCTTCGGCCGCGCCGACGTCGACCTCGTGCTACGCTCGGGCACGCTGCGGGAACTGCTGGCGCGGCTCGACACGCACGAGCTCGACCTCGTGCTCGCCAACGCCCCCGCGCCGCGCGACGCCGCCGCCCCGCGCGAGAGCCGCCTCCTCGACGAGCAGCCGGTCTCCATCGTCGGCCATCCGGTGGCGGGCGACGGCGCCCTGCGCGTGCCCGAGGACCTCGACGGCGCGCCGATGGTGCTGCCTTCCGCCGAGAGCGAGATCCGCCTGGCCTTCGACCGAATCTGCGACGCCGCCCGGGTGCGCCCGACGATCCTCGCGGAGGTCGACGACATGGCGATGCTGCGCCTCCTCGCCCGCGAGAGCGACGGCCTCACCCTCGTCCCGCCCATCGTCGTGCGCGATGAGCTGGAGAGCGGCGCGCTGGTCGAGCGCGCCCGGGTGCCGCGGCTGTCCGAGGGGTTCTACGCGATCACGCTGAGGCGACGGTTTCCCAACCCGCTCATACGGGAGCTGCTCGACGGCTGAGGAGCCGCGTCAGCCGACGCCCTAGAGCAGGACGGCGACGGCGACCATCGCCCCTTGCGATGCGAGGAACCCGACCGCGGCGCGGGTCCAGCGGGGACCGCCGGTGACGGGTGTCACGGCGCCCGCGGAGACGGACGGCCTCATCGGGCTGCCACCGCCGAGACGACCCGCACGAGGCGCGGCGTGCCGTCGTCGAGGCGCTGGACGCACACGGGCGCGATCTGCAGGTGCGGCAGCGCCGCACAGTCGGAGGCTGCGACCGGCGCTCGATCGGCGAGGGCGGCGGTCTCGACGCTCGCCGGAGGCGGGGCGATCTCGCTCCCCTCCGCCTCCGCGGTGGCGGTACGCAGCGCGAAGGCCGTCAACCCGGCGATGACGATGCCGGACGCGAGGCGCATCGAGCGCGGGACGAGCCGCCTGCGCGGGGCACGGGGCGGGATGGGGGCCGGCCGGACGGCGAGGCGGTTTGCGGCGCGGGACATCAGGGGTGCCTCTCGCTTTGAGCAGGTTGGGCTCGACAACGGCGGCAGGGGGAACATGATCCGGACCGCCAAGCGAATTCCGATGCCGAGCGGCGCGGCATGACGCCGCACTTTATCGAGGCCCGCGGGAGTGCGTATTCGACGAATGTTCGTTTTCCCGTTGAACATCGCGAGACGAGCTGCGCCGGGTTGACGCCGGTCGATGATGGGGCGATCGTCGACGCAACCCTGAGCCCATGCATCTCCAGGCCGACGACTTTCGAGTGCTGCGACGTGGTGCGCCGATGTCCGCGCGCCTGGGACTGAAAACGGTGGTTCGCTTTGACCGATAAGCACGTCCTCCCCCTCGCAGCGGCCGTCGCGTTCTCGTTCTTCGTCTGGGGCGTGCTCGGCGTCCTCGTCGGGTCGATCCTGCCCGAGGTCGTCGCCGAGCTGTCGCTCTCCTCCTTCGAGGCGGGGCTGATCTTCGTCGTGTGGTCCTTCGGCTTCGCGATCGGGTCGGCCGCCGCGGAGCGGCTGCTGCGGCTCGCCCCCGCGCACCGGCTGCTGCTCGTCCTCTCGGCCGCGACCGGCGTCGCCGCGCTCGTCCAGGCGCAGGCGCCGACCTTCGCGATCTTCGCAGGCCTCTACGCGGCCCTCGGCCTGTTCGGCGGGGCGGTGTTCACCGCCTCGCACACGCTGTTCGGCGCGCTCTTCCCCGCGCGCCGGACCTCCGCGCTCGGCGTGCTCGACCTCGTCTTCAGCGGCGGCAACATCGTCGCGCCGCTGCTCGTGGTCGGGCTCGTCGCGGCGGACGCGTCCTGGCGCGTGACCTTCGTCGTGATCGGCGCCGCCTTCCTCGCCGGCGCGATCGCCTTCGCCTTCGGCGGCAGAGCGGGCGTGGGACGCGAAGCGGGGGGCGCGACGGCGAAGCCCGCAGCGGCGCCGACGGCCGCGCGCCCCCGCGGCCGGGACGGGCCGCCGCTGATCGCGCTCGCGGCGGGCTCGTTCGGGCTCGGCGCGACCGAATGGTCGCAGCACGTCTGGTTCGTCACCTGGGCCCTCGCCGCGGGCATCGACGGCGCCTTCGCGCGGATCGCGCTCGCCGCCTTCACGGCGGGCATGGTCGCGGCGCGCGTGGCGGCAATCGCGCTCGGCGACCGGATGCGCTCGGCACTCGCGGTGCGCCTGCTCCTCGCGGCGGCGCTCGCCGGGCACGCGGCGATGCTGGTCGCGCCGGGCGAAGCGACGCTCCTCGCGGCCAACGTGGCGCTGGGGATGGGCATCGGCGCCATGCTGCCGGTGTTCCTCGGCCTCGCCATGGACGGCGACCCGGCCCGCGCGGCGACCTTCTCCGCGGTGATGGTGGTGAGCCTCACCCTCGGCGGTCAGGTCGCCTCCTTCACCGTTGGGACGCTGGCCGAGCTGACCGACGTGCGCACGGCCTTCCCGGCCGCGTTCGGCGCGGTGGCGATCATGGCGGCGGGCTTCGAGAGCTTCCGCATCCTCTCGGCGCACCGCCGCACGGCGTCGGCGGCGCTCGCCGCGCGCGAAGGGTGAACGACTGCCGTCGGGCGTCTCGCGTTCGCCGTGGCGTTGCGCCCCGCATGATGGCGTCGAGATGCCGAGGAGCTCTCGCGCGGTGGAGACGAATACGACCGTATCGGCCTCGCCACGGCCGACGCGTCTGTCGCCGAACGCCTTCGGCGCGGGATTGCGCCGCCCCTCCGTCGCGCGCCCGAACGCCTCTCGCTCGCCCGTCGGATCGCATCGACGGCCCTCGTCGCGGACGCCGGGCGCGTTCGGTCGCAGCCGGGACCCACTCCCCGAACGCGCGCGGCGCGCCTAGATTGGTCCCATGGCGCTCGTCCTCGGCTTCCTCGGTCTCGTTCTCCTCTCCGCGATCGTCCTGCCGCAATGGTGGGTGCGCCGGGTCATGCGCGCGCACGCGGTCGAGCGGGCGGACTTCCCCGGTACCGGGGGCGAGCTCGCGCGGCACCTGCTCGACCGGGCGCGGCTCGCGCACGTGCGCGTCGAGCTCGCCCCGCCGGGTGGCGACCACTACGACCCCATCGACAAGGTCGTGCGGCTCTCCCCCGACAATCACGACGGCCGCTCGATCACCGCGGTGGCGGTCGCCGCTCACGAGGCGTCCCACGCCATGCAGGACGCCGACGGCGACCGCCTCCTCGCCACGCGCCTGAAGCTCGCGGGCTCGCTGCGGTCGATCGAGATCGCCGCGGCGATCGTGCTGGCGCTCGCGCCCGTCGTGATGCTCGTCGTCAAGTCGCCCGTCCTCCTCGTCCTCCAGATCGGCGTCGCGGTCGCGCTGATGGGCTCGCGGGTGCTCGTCCACGTGCTGACGCTGCCCGTCGAGCTCGACGCCAGCTTCGCGCGCGCCCTGCCGATCCTCGAGAAGGGCGGCTTCCTGCCCGCCGAGGACCTGCCCAAGGCCAAGAGCGTGCTGCGCGCCGCGGCCCTCACCTACGTCGCCTCCGCGTTGGTCTCGCTCCTCGACATCGCGCGGCTGATGCGCGTGCTGCGGTTCTGAGGCGCGCACGCGCGCCGTCTTTCCAGCGGCGCCTCCACCGCGGGCCTCCACCGCGGCGCCCGCACCGGGGCGTTCCGCCCCGCTCGTACCTCCGCCACCAGCGCTCCGCCGCGACGCCACCCGTCTCGCCTCACCCGTCTCGCCTCACCCGTCTCGCCTCACCCGCGTCGCCTCACCCGCGTCGCCGCGACCATGCGCCTCACGCCGCGCGCTCGCCGGTCCCCCGCTCGCCGCCCACGATGGCGAACGCCGGAGGCCGCGTCGCCCGCTCGAGCGCGGCGAGATCCGCCGCCGCGAAGTCGCGGTTCGTCGCCTCCCGCTCCGGCTCGCCCATGCGCATGCGGAAGGCGGCGAGCGCCGCGCGGGTGCGCCGGCCCATCCGGCCGTCGACGGGGCCGGGGTCGAACCCGGCGTAGGAGAGGCGCAGCTGCGCCGCGCGCAGGGCGAGATCGGGGAGCGGGCCGACGGCGAGCTTCTCCGCCGCACGGGCGAGGCGCACGTCGTAGGCGTTGCGCGCGAAGGCGGGGCCGTTGTAGCCGCGGGCGAAGGCCGCCCAGTCGCCCGCCCGCAGGGCCGCCGCGAGCCCGCGCGCGGCGATGAAGGCGGCCATGGCGGCGAGCTGCGCGTCCTCGCTCGCGCGCATCGCCGCGACGAGCGTCTCGACGTCCGCGAAGCCCGCCGGCGCCGCGTTGAAGCCCATCACCTGGCCGAGCCCCCAGGACGCACTCTCCAGCGCGGCGCGGCGATCGAGCGCGAGCGCCGCCGCGAGGCGGGCGTGCTGCGCAGCGCCGGGCTCGCCGTAGCCGCCGGGCCTGGCGTGGGAGATCCACGGGTTCGCCGCGTCGAAGCGCCCGCCGGTGCGCCGATGGAAGACGTGGCGCTCGAACAGGATGACGGGCCTGCGGTCCGGCAGGAAGCCGCAGGCGCGCGCCTCCACTGCCATCACCGCCCAGAGCACCGCCGGCGCGACCCCGAGCCGCTCCCGTGCGGCCTCGAAGCCCGAGGGCGTCAGCGGCCGCCCGGACTCCACCGCGGACGAGCCGGCACGGCGCGCGCCGCCTGGTGAGATCGTTCGCAGGGACATGCCGCCCGCCTCCCGAGATTGCCCGAAGACGCTAGCGTGGCCATGCCGTCCTGTCAAGAACGAAGAGTGAACGAATCAGGTCTTCTTGCGGAACGCGTCGAGGCTCACGACCTCGGCGCCGCTCGGTGCAGCGCCCGTATCGTTTTTCGACGGCCCGCCCGTCCCGGGCTTCTTCTTCTCCAGCGAGGGAGTCTCGGGCGAAGGAGTGTCGGGCGATCGGCGAGAAGGCGTCTCGGGCGACGGCGTCTCGGCCGACGGTTCGTCCTTGCCCGCGCCCTTGCCCGCCTTCTTCCCCCCATCCTTACCGCCCGCCTCGACGGCGGGGCGTGCCGCGGGGATGCGCGGCGTCGTCGCCGGCGCGCGGCGCGGCTCGGTCTCCACGGGCTCGGAGCCGGCGCCTCGGGCCGGCTGGCGCGGCGTCTCGACCAGCGCGGGACCCGCGGGGGGTGCGGGATCCTGGGCCGGTGCGGCCTCCCGGATCTCGAATTTCAGCCCGAACTGCACGGAGGGGTCGAAGAAGCCGGTGAGCGCGTCGAAGGGCACGAGCAGCCGCTCCGGCACGCCGCCGAAGGAGAGCCCGACCTCGAAGGCGTGCTCGTTGACGATCAGGTCCCAGAACTGGTGCTGGAGCACGATCGTCATCGTGTCCGGGTACTTCTCGCGCATGCGCGAGGACAGGCGCACCCCGGGGAAGGCGGTCTGGAAGGAGACGTAGAAGTGGTGCTCGCCGGGCAGGCCCTCGCGCGCGGCGTCCGCCAGCACCTTGCGCACCACGCCCTTGAGGGCGTCCTGCACCAGGAGGTCGTAGCGGATCAGGTCTTGTGTCATGGCGCGCTCGACGTATCCCGCTCGTGCTGTCGTCGTCGGCTTATGCCGCGTCTTCGCCGGAAAGGGAAGGGGAGGGCGCGGGTCGCCCGCGCCGCCGCCCGTTCCGATCCGGTGCTCTCTTCGGGAGACGAGGGGGCGGGGCGGGCTGTCGAGGGGAGGCGGCGGCGTCGCGGGATCCGGTGGGCGGGACGGGCCGCCTGCACGCCGATGCGAGGCGCCGACGCGCGCCCCACGCCCGTAGGCTTGTTCCGCGCACCGCCGGATTGCTATTGCCCTCGATGGTCGCGCAAGCTCGTCCATGGATGGTCGAGTGGGCCGATTCGCCGGCGCCACCGTTGGAGGGAGGGGCATCATGAGACATCGATCGAGCACGGCGGACCACCGCCGCGCCACGGCACACGCCGCGGCATCCGGAGCCATCACCGCCGCGGTCGCGCTGCTCGCGTTCACCCCCGCCACTCTCGGCCCGGTCCTCGCCCAGCCCGCCGAGCGCCTCGTTCCCGCGATCCCCGACGCCGTGCTGGAGCGCGCGGCGCCGCCCGCGGACGCGCTCGCGCCCTTCCTCGTCGCCCCGCCGGCGCCGACGGCGCGGGTCGCGCCCGGCGAGGCGGTGCTCGATCTGGCCATCCGCTACGTCGACGGCGCGATCTGGGACCCCGCCGAGGGGCGCGACGACGCCACCCGGCTGCGGGCCTACGTCGATCTCAAAGCGCCGGCGGCGGCGAACGCGCCTGTCCATGCCGGGCCGACCATCCAGGTGACGCCGGGCGAGACCGTGCGGGTGACGCTGCGCAACGAGCTGCCGGCCGACGACGAGTCCTGCCCCGCCGACATCGAGGACATCAACGTCCCGCACTGCTTCAACCGCACGAACCTGCACTCGCACGGCCTGTGGATCTCGCCCGCCGGCAACAGCGACAACGTGCTCATCGCCATCGATCCGGGCGTGACGTTCCAGTACGAATGGAACATCCCCGCCGACCATCCGTCGGGCACCTTCTGGTACCACCCGCACCTGCATGGCAGCACGGCGCTGCAGGTGTCGTCCGGCATGGCCGGGTTCATTCTCGTCCGCGGCGACCGGCTGCCGACGCCGGAGACGAACGGCGACGTCGACACGCTCCTCGTCGCGGCGGACGGCGCGCCGTACGCGGAGCGGCTCGTGCTGCTCCAGCAGAACCAGTACGCCTGCTACGACGCGCAGGGGAACCTCGAGACCAACCCCGACGGCACCTATCGCTGCGACCCGGGCCAGACCGGCGTCATCGAGGGCTACGCGAACTTCTCCCCCGGGGATTGGGAGGCGTCGGGCCGCTACACCTCGATCAACGGCGAGATCCTGCCGACCTTCCCGGGTGCCGAGGTCGGGCGCATCGAGCGCTGGCGCATCGCGCATGCGGGCATCCGCGACACCGTGAAGCTCGAGTTCCGCAAGGCGGCCGTCGACGCCGGCCCGCTCGACGCGGCGGCGGGGAACGAGGAGGACTGGATGGCGGCGAACTGCCCCGGCGAACCCCTGACCGCCTTCGCCATGGCCGAGGACGGGCTCACCCGCGGCGCCATCGACCCGCGCACGACGAGCGTGCTCCAGCCGGGCTACCGCACCGATCTCCTCGTGGTCTTCCCCGAGCCGGGCCGCTATTGCGTGATCGACACGCAGGCGCCGGCGACGACGACGGTGAGCGGCGCCGCCGAGAGCCGGCAGCTGCTCGGCGCCGTCGACGTCGCGCTCGGCGAGGGGGATGCCGACGCGGTGCCCGCCGATGCCGAGGGCCTGACGGCCCATCTCGAAGCCGCCCTCGTCGCCGCGGCCGAACGCACCATGCCGGCGGACGTGCGCGACGCGGTGATCGCCGATCTCGTGGACGGGCTGAGGCTCTCGAAGTTCGTGCCGCATCCGACAATCGACGCGTCGGAGGTGACCGGCACGCAGGAGCTCGTCTTCTCCATCGACACGAGCACGACGCCCACGGGCTTCCTGATCGACGGAGAGGCCTACGATCCCGACCGCGTCGACCGGCTCCTCACGCTCGGCGGCGTCGACGAGTGGACGCTGACCTCGGGCACCGATCCCGCCGCCGGCCACCCCTTCCACATCCACGTCAACCCGTTCCAGATCGTGGAGATCCTGAATCCCGACAGAGTCGACGTCAGCGAGACGGGCGAGCCGGACGACCCGCAATACGCGGGCATGAAGGGCGTGTGGCGGGACACGATCTTCGTCAAGCCGGGCTACGACGTGGTCATGCGCACGCGCTACCAGCGCTACATCGGCGAGTTCGTGCTGCACTGCCACATCCTCGACCACGAGGACCAGGGCATGATGCAGAACGTCGTGATCGCGCTCCCCGGCGCCGACGGCAAGGCGATGCGCGGCGGGCACGGCGGGCACGGCGGCCACGGCGCGCACTGAGCGCGGCCGGGCCTCGCGTCGCCGCGGTCTCAGCCGACGATGCGCACGAGGCGCGACGCCGTCCCGTCCGGGAGCGGCTGGCGGCAGATCGCCGTCGGCTGCCGCCACGGGCGGGGGTCGCAGGCGACGGTATCCGGCGCCTCCCGTACCATCGGCGCGTTCGCCGGGACGGATGCGCTCGCGTCGGGCATCCCGGCGCGCAGGACGAGCACGGAGAGGCCGGCGAGCCCGACGGCGGCGGCGAGCCGAAGGAGATGCCGCGGTCCGGGGCCGCGCCGGAGGTCGCCCGCGGTCGCGAACGGCGACGCCGGAAGCGGGCCGGGCAGGACGGAAAGGGAATTGCGCGCGCGGTGCATCGTGGTCTCCGAGGGTGCGTGTCACGGTCTCGGAGGCTTGGTCGGTGGCGCGCGCGAAAAGGTTCGATGCCCCGCGTCCCGGCGGAAGGCCGGCATCGGCGGGAGCGGTCCTCAGCCGAGGACCTCCATGCGCACCTGCGCGGTGCCGCTGGCCAGCATGCCGACCGCGCGGGCCGCGCCGCGGGAGAGGTCGATCTCGCGCCCGCGCACGAAGGGGCCGCGGTCGGTGATGCGCACCACGACGGACCTGCCGTTGGCGACGTTGGTGACGCGCACCTTCGTGCCGAAGGGCAGCGTCTTGTGGGCGGCGGTGAGCGCGTCCATGTCGTAGCGCTCGCCGCTCGCGGTTCGCCGGCCGTGGAAGCCGGGACCGTACCAGGAGGCGTGCACGGTCGCGGCGTGGATCGCGCCGGCGGCCCCGCCGACGGGATGGGCCTGCGCCTGCGGCGCGAGGAGGGGGGTGGAGAAGAGGGCGGTCGAGAGGAGGGCGGCTGCGGCCGCGTGCCGGATGCGCGTCATCGGATCGTTCGTCGCCGTTCGCTGGAGGGACTTCGTCGGTTGCCTTGCGGCGCGCTCCTAAGACGGTTCGTTCCGGGCGCGAATGCGGTGCGCATCGGGATCGCTCTGGGCGATTTCCGGGCAGCCGCGTCACATTTCGTGAACGGCCGCGGTCTCGCGGCAGGGGGCGTCGCCCGTCCGCGCAACCCCGTTCGCGGTCTCTAGGCGGAAGCGGGAGCTGCGGCGGCGGCGGGCTCGAGGAGGGCCAGCGAGGGCGTGAGCGAGAGCAGCGTGCGGGAATACTCCGCCCGCGGACCGGAGAAGAACGCCTCGCTCTCCCCGGCCTCGACGAGCCGCCCGTCCCGCATCACCGCGATGCGATCGGCCATCTGCCGCACCACCGCGAGATCGTGGCTGATGAACAGGATCGAGAGCGCGAAACGCTCCTGCAGGTCCTTGAGCAGGTTGAGCACCTGCGCCTGGATCGAGACGTCGAGCGCCGAGGTCGGCTCGTCGCACACGAGCACGTCCGGGCGGGCCAGCAGCGCGCGGGCGACGGCGATCCGCTGGCGCTGGCCGCCGGAGAACTGGTGCGGATAGCGCTCGGCGGCGTCCTCCGGCAGGCCGACGAGGGCGAGCATGGCCCGCGCGAGCCGGTCGCGGGCGGCTGCGTCGGGCTCGATCCGGTAGAGCGCCAGCGGCTCCGCCAGGATCGCGCCGATGCGCCGGCGGGAATTGAGCGACGAGTAGGGGTCCTGGAACACCATCTGGATCGCGCGCCGGGCAGGATGCGATCGCGGCCGCGACCGGCCCGGCGGCAGCGGCGCGCCGTCGTGGCGCATCACGCCCGCGGTGGGCTCGACGAGCCCCATGATCGCCTTCGCCAGCGTCGACTTGCCCGAGCCGCTCTCGCCGACGAGGCCGAGCACCGAGCCGCGGGGGAGGGCGAGCGTGACGTCGCTGACGGCGCGGATCGGCTCTCCCTTGCGGAAGAGCCCGCGGCGCGGGCCGGGGAAGGCGACGCCGAGACCCTCGACCGCGAGCGCCTCGGCGGCGGGCGGCGTGGCGCCGGCCTCGCGATGCGCCCGCAGCCAGCGCTCGGCCTCTTCGGCGACGTCCGGGCGCACGATCGCGGGCGCGCCGTCCACGGCGATCAGCGGGAAGCGGTCGAGCCGGCGCTCGAGCCGCGGGACCGAGGCCATCAGGCTGCGCGTGTAGGCCGCCTGCGGCCGGCCGAGGACGTCGCGCGTCGGGCCGGCCTCCACGACGCGCCCGTGGCGCAGGACGGTGACGCGGTCCGTCACCTGCGCGATCACGCCGATGTCGTGGGTGATCAGCACGAGGCCGATCCCCCGCTCGTCGACGAGACGGCGGATCAGCGCCAGCACCTGCGACTGCACGGCGACGTCGAGCGCGGTCGTCGGCTCGTCGGCGACGACGAGCTCGGGATTGGTGCACAGGGCGAGCGCGATGACGACGCGCTGGCGCATGCCCCCGGAGAACTGGTGCGGATAGGCCTTCATCCGCCGCTCGGCGTCGCGTATGCCGGTCTCGGCGAGGAGGGAGGCCGCCCGCGTCCGCGCCGCCGCCTCGCCGAGGCCGGGCTCGTGGGCGAGGATCGTCTCGACGAGCTGCGCCTCGATGGTCATCAACGGGTTCAGGCTCGTCTGCGGGTCCTGGAAGATCATCGCGATGCGTTTTCCGCGCGCCGCGTGGCGGGCGGCGGGGGAGAGCGCGAGGAGGTCGGTCTCGCCCAGGCGCACCCGCCCGTCCGTGATCCGCCCCGGCTCCGGCAGCAGCCCGGTGATTGCCGCCGCGATCGTGGACTTGCCGGCCCCGCTCTCGCCCACGAGTCCGTGGATCTCGCCCGGCGCGACCGACAGGGCGACGTCCTCGACGGCGCGCAGCACGCCACGCCGGCCGGGGAACTCCACCGTGAGGCCCGCCACGTTCAGGAGGTCGCTCTCGAGGCGATCTTGCGCCGGCATCAGCTAAGCCTCGGGTTGAAGACGTCGCGCAGGAAGTCGCCCAGCACGTTGATGGCGACGACGAGCACGACGAGGAAGGCCGTGGGCACCCACAGGATCCACCACTCGCCGGAGAGGAGGAACTGCATGCCGATGCGGATCAGCGTGCCCAGCGAGGGTGCGCTCGCGGGCAGCCCCACGCCGAGGAAGGAGAGCGTCGCCTCGAGCAGGATCGCCGAGGCGAGGTCGACCGTGGCGATGACGAGCAGCGGGCCGACGATGTTGGGCAGGATCTCCACGAAGAGGATGCGCGCCGGGTGGACGCCCATGGCGATGGCGGCCTGGACGTAGTCCTCGTTCCTGGCGCGGAAGGTGGAGGCGCGCGCCGTGCGGGCGAAGTTCACCCACAGCGACAGGCCGATCGCCACGATCAGCACCGCGACGCGGGTCTCCTCCTGGGCGTCGCGCGGGAGCACGCCGCGGGCGATGCCGTCGATGAGCAGCGCGGTGAGGATCGCCGGCAGGGCGAGCTGCACGTCGGCGATGCGCATCACCACCGCGTCGAAGCGCCCGCCGATCCACCCCGCCGCGAGGCCGAGCCCGACGCCGAGCACGGCCGCGAAGGCCATCGCCGAGAGCCCGATCACGAGCGAGAGCCGCGCGCCGTGGAGGATGGCCGAGACCATGTCGCGGCCCTGGTCGTCGGTGCCGAGCGGGAAGCGCGGGTCTGCGCCCTCCTGGAAGACCGGCGGGCGCAGGGCGTCGATCAGGCTGAAGCTCGCGAGGTCGTAGGGGTCGCTCGGCGCGATCCACGGCGCCAGCGCCGCGCCGGCGAGGATCGCGACGGCGACGAGGGCGCAGGCGATCACGAGCGGGCTGCGGGCGAGGAGGTGGAGCGCCTCGGAATCGCGGAGGAGCGCGCGCATGTCAGGCGGCCCCCGTGACGCGGATGCGCGGGTCGATGGCCGCGTAGAGGAGATCGACGAGGAGGTTGATCGCCACGAAGACGAAGCCGATCAGCACGAGGTAGACCGCCATGACGGGGATGTCGACGAAGCGGATCGATTCGAGGAAGAGGAGCCCGAGGCCGGGCCACTGGAACACGCTCTCGGTGACGATCGAGAAGGCGATCACCCCGCCGAACTGGAGCGCCACGATGGTGACGACCGGCACCAGCGTGTTGCCGAGCGCGTGCCGGTAGTGGATCGAGCCGAGCGGCAGCCCGCGCGCCATCGCGAAGCGGATGTGGTCGGTGCGCATGACCTCCATCATCTCGGCGCGCACGAGCCGCAGCGTCAGCGTGAGCTGGTACAGGCCCAGCGTCACCGCGGGCAGGATCAGCGCGCGCCAGCCGTCGAGCGTGAGGAGGCTCGTGCGCCAGCCGCCGATCTCCACCGTGCCGCCCCGCCCGAAGGTGGGCAGCCAGCCGAGCTGCACGCCGAACAGGAAGATCAGGAGGATGCCGATGACGAAGGTCGGCACCGAGACGCCGATCAGCGTGCCGATCAGGAGCGCCTGCGTCGCCGGCGAGCGAGGCTTCAGCGCCGCGTAGACGCCGCCCGGCACACCCACCACGAGGGAGATCAGGAGCGCCACCAGACCCAGCTCGAGGGTCGCCGGAATGCGCTGCGCGATCATCTCCCCCACCGGCTGGCGGGTGCGGTAGGAATAGCCGAAGTCGAGCGTCGCGAGGTCCGCCACGAAGCGCGCGAACTGCACCGGGATCGGATCGGTGAGCCCGAGCTCGACGCGCAGCCGCGCCATGTCCTCCGGCGCGGTCTCGACGCCGGTCATCTGCGAGACGGGATCGCCGACGAAGCGGAACAGCGCGAAGGACAGCGCCGCGACGGCGAGCATGACGAAGAGGGACTGGAGGAGGCGGCGGGCGAGGAAGGGGATCATGATGGGATGTTCGAGCTTTCCCCGCCTGCGGAACACGGACGGCGCGCGCACCCATTCGGCTTCGCCGAACGCGGCTGTCGCCGCGCCCCATCCGTCTCGCCGCTTCGCGGCGATCCACCTTCCCCTACAGGGAAGGAGAAGGAAAGAGCGCTTCATTCGTCCTTCCCTGTAGGGGAAGGTGGCGTCGGCGAAGCCGGCGACGGATGGGGCACGCCGTAGGCGTGTTCGGCGAAGCCGAAGCGTGCGAGCCGCCGGCGCTCCTGCTCAATTCACGCGCACCCAGCGCAGCATGAAGAAGTTGTCCGGCCGCTGGACCAGGTCGATGGTGTCCTTCGCGGCCCAGATGAGCGGCTCGACGTAGAGCGGGACGTAGGCCACCTCCGCCTGGAGGATGGCGGCGATCTCGTCGAGCATGGCCTGGCGGGCGGCGGGGTCGAGCTCCTGCTGGACGCGCGGCAGCAGCTCGTCGACGCGCGCGTTCGAGTAGCCGCCGAAGTTCCACGAGCCGACGCGGGTCTCCTCGTTGGGCGTCGCGGCGAGGAAGCGGATCGGGTGCTCGGCATCGAAGGTGCCGGGCGACCAGCCGAGCAGGTACATGTCGAAGTTGTCCGCCCGCAGCTCCTCCCAGTAGTTTCGCACCGGCATCACCGTGAGCTCGGCGTCGATGCCGACGCGGGCGAGCATCGAGGCGATCGCGCGGCACACGGCCTCGTCGTTGATGTAGCGGTCGTTGGTGCACATCAGCCCGAACGAGAAGCCGTCCGGGTAGCCCGCCACCGCGAGGAGCGCGCGGGCGCCGGCCTCGTCGAAGCCCAGCGGCGCGTCGTTCGCCTCGGAATAGCCGCTCAGCCCCGCCGGCAGCAGCTGGCTCGCGGGCGCGGACTTGCCGCGCATGATCACCCGGCCGATCGTGTCGACGTCGATGGCGAGCGCCACCGCGCGGCGCACCCGCGCGTCGAGGAAGGGGTTCGGCGCGCCGGCGTCGGCGCCGTACTTCAGCACCTCCCGCTCGTGCCCGAAGCCCAGCACGATGACGCGCGTCTCGAGCCCCTCCAGCACCCGGAACCCCTCGCGGCCTTCGACCTGCGCCACGTCCTGGAGCGGGATCGGCGAGATCATGTCGATCTCGCCCGAGAGCAGCGCCGCGAGGCCCGTCGCCGGGTTGCCGATCGGCGTGTAGATCGCGCGCGTGATGTCGTGCTCGCGCGTGTCCCACCAGCCGTCGAAGGGCTCGAGCACCGTCTCGATGCCGGGGTCGCGGGAGACGAGCCGGAAGGGGCCGGTGCCGTTGGCGTTGCGGGTGGCATGGTTCTCCGCGTCGCGCGCCGGACGCACCGCGTCGTTCGCCTCCGCCCATTCGCGGTCCATGATCAGGAAGTTCGCGATGGAATCGGGGAAGAGCGGGTTCGGCGCGCTCGTCACGAAGTCGATCGTGGTGTCGTCGACGACCCGCACCTCCGTGACCGGCGCGAACCAGGAGCGCACGTCGCTCTCCTCGGAGGCGGCGCGCTCGTAGGAGAACAGCACGTCGTCGGCGGTGAAGGCCGCGCCGTCGTGGAAGGTCACGCCCTCGCGAAGCCGGAAGCGCCAGCCGTCCTCGCCGTCGAGCGGCGCCCATTCGGTCGCGAGCGACGGCTCGATCGCCATGCCGGCGTCGCGCCGCACCAGGCCCTCGTAGACGTTGTTCAGGAAGGAGGTCACGGGAGCCGCGTTGACCGCGTGGGGGTCCATCGTCTGCGGATCGGTGCCGCTCGACCAGCGGAAGGTCTCGGCGGAAGCGGGGAGGGCACAGGCGAGGCCCGCCGTGGCGAGCACCGCGAGCTGCAGGATGGGACGCATCGGGAAACCTCCGGCCATTATTCCACGCAATCTTGCGTGAATTTGGGATTTCCACGAACCCTGCACCACATCGATGCCTGCGACAATCGATACCGCCCGCCGCAACGGCAGCGCTCGCGAGAACGTGTTCGTGGCGCCTTTCGCGGCGTCAGTCGCGGTCGCGCGCGGCGCGCAGGCGCTTGATGCGGTCGAGTACCGACTTCGGGTCGTAGGGCTTGGGCAGCGTCGGGCCCTGCTCGCAGATCTCGGAGGCTTCCTCGACGGCGCTCTCCAGGCTACCGGCGAGGACGATGTCGATGTCGGGATAGGTCTCGGCGATCCAGGCGCGCAGGGCGAAGGCGTTCTCGGATCCCGGCAGGCTGGCATCGACGAGGGCGATGTCGATTCCGAGCCGGGTCTCGGCCAGGAAGGTGCGCGCCTCGGCGGCGCTGGAGGCCTCCACGACCTTCAGCCCGCACTCGCGCAGGAACTCCGCCAGATGATGGCGCACGATGACGTCGGCATCGACGACGAGGACGGTCTGCACGGCGATCTCCCGGTTGACAGGTTCACGCCTGCGAACGATCCGTCTCCAGGAGACGTTCCAGCCGCGCCCGGACGGCGTCGCTGGAGACCGGCTTCGCCAGGAAGGCGTCCACGCGCGCCGCCGCCGCGGCCGCGGGCTCGAGATGTCCGGAGAGCACGAGGATTGGCAGGGCGGCGGCGCGGTCGCGTGCCTCGCGGGCGAGTTCGAGCCCGTCGATCGCGCCCGGCGTGCGCACGTCCGTGACGATCGCGTCGACGGGAAGTCCCGACCGGAGCACGTCGCGGCCCTCCTCTGCGGTGGTGCAGGCGACGACGACGTAGCCCGCTTCGCGCAGCGTCTCCTCGAGATCGAGCCGCACGAGCGGCTCGTCCTCCACCAGGAGGACGGTGGCGCTCCGCTCCACTCCAGGCTCGGACAACGGCTCGGTCATCGGAGGCGGGCCATGGGGAGGAAATGCTCCAGCGTCGATCACGACCGACGCGTACTCGAGGGGACGGCGCGGACGCGGCGGCGCGCGTTCGCATGATAGGCCAACAGATTACGCGCGCGAGCGCAAGTCGTTCCACGTACGGCCTCGTCGAAGCCGCGGATCACGCGTTCGTGATCGACGGTGGAACGGCCACGCATCCCCCGCGTTCCTTCCTCGGTGTCGAGGAGACGCGAAGGAGACCGTCGTCATGCGCAGGAGATCCATGGTCGCCCTGCTCGTCTATCTGCCGACGAACGCCGTGCTCTTCGGCATCGGAGCCGTGACGATCCTCCTCGTCCCGTCGCTGAACGCCAGAGCGGACGTGATGATTCCAGTCGTCGTCGCGGCGAGCTTCATTCTCGCGGCGCCGATCGCGTGGATCCTCGCCCCGCGCCTGCAGGCGCGCTCCTTCCGGAGGCGTGGAAGCCCACCGGACGAGGCGTCCTCCGAGGGCGGCGTCGCGAACGGCGGCGGGGTGCGGCCCGACTGACGCGCGTGCCGGACCGCGGCCTCGGGCGCATGCGGCGAGGCGCCGCGGGGAGGCTGGCGGAATGCGGCGAAGCTTGCTACTCTCGCACGTGACCGTCAGGCGAGGAGAGACAGGCATGGCCGCGGAGAAGACCCCCAAGGCGAAGAGCGCCACGCCCAAGAGCCCGAAGGACAAGGCCGTCCAGGCGCAGGCGCCCCGGGTCCACCTCATCGAGACCGACGATCCCGAGCCGGTGCTGCGCCTCAAGCCGGGCATGCGCTTCGAGGTTCAGGCGACGACCGTCGTCGACCCCGAGCTGAAGCCCGTGAAGAAGAGCGCCGCGCGGCTGTGCGGCGGCACCAACACCTGCCTCGCCCTCATCGAGGCCTGACGCGCGGGTGAGCCCGATGCTGCCCGCTCCCGGCGCGCCGCTCGTGCCGTCGCGCTTCCTCGTGGCCGTGCAGGAGGCCGAGGAGTCGGGGCGGGTCGCGCTGTTCAGCACGGCGAGCGGCGCGCTCACCGTGCTCGACGGCGCCGGGGCGGCGGCGCTCGCCGAGGCGCTGTGCGCGCCCGGCCTCGTCGTCGAGGACGGCGATCTCGATCCCCCGCTCCTCGCCACGCTGCGCCGCGGCGGCTTCCTCGTCCCGCGGGGCACCGACGAGATCGCGCCGATCCACGAGCGCTACTGGCGCGCGCGGGGCGAGACGCCGGTCGTGCTCACCGTCACGACGACGATGGACTGCAATCTCGGCTGCTACTACTGCTACGAGGAACGCAGCGGCGCGCGCCTGGAGACCCGCGACGTCGCGGCGCTCGTCGCGCTCGCCCGCGCGCGCCTCGCTCTGACGCCGCACCGCGCCCTGCACGTGGACTGGTACGGCGGCGAGCCGCTGCTCGAGCGCGGCTTCATCGAAGCCGCGTCGCACGCCCTGCAGGAGGCCTGCGCCGCGGACGGCGTCCGCTACGTCGCCTCGATCATCTCCAACGGCACCGACTGGCCGGAGGACGTGGAGGCGTTCGTCGCCCGCCACCGCATCCGCCAGGTGCAGATCTCCTTCGACGGCATGCGGGCGAACCACGACAAGCGTCGGCGCTGGCGCCGCGGGCGCGCGCCGCTGGCGGGGCCGGCCTCCTCCTTCGACCGCGCCGTGGCGCTGTGGACCGCCTCGTGCGCGTGACCCGGGTCGACGTGCGCTTCAACGTCGACGCCGGCAACAGCGACGACGTCCTGCCCTTCGTCGCCTTCGCCCGCGACCGCGGCTGGTTCGACGCGCCGGTGCCGGCCGTGTTCCAGCCGGCACGGCTCGCCTCCTACTCCGAGACGTCGCGCTTCATGCGCCGGCGCGAGCTGCCGCTCGCGGCGTTCGACGCGCTCCGCGCGGCGGTGCGCGGAGCGCTCGACGGCATCGCCGTCGTGGAGGAATCGGAGGTGCCGGACGGCTTCCCGCACCCCAAGACCTCCGTCTGCGCGGCGCTCGCGCACGGCTCGGCGGTGCTCGGCGCGGACGGGCTGGTCTATCGCTGCGGGCTCCAGGTCGGGGAGGCGGGTCGGGCGGTCTCGGCCATGCCGGGCGCCCGCGAGGGGGCCGCGCCGGTCGGCGCGGACGCCGGGTTCTGGGAGGGCTTCGACCCGACGCGGGCGCCGACCTGCTCGGCCTGCACCTTCCTGCCGATCTGCTGGGGCGGCTGCCCGAAGAAGCATCTCGAGGGGGACCGCCACGCGCTCGACGAGCAGGGGCGCTATTGGCGCACGAACCTGCCGCGGCTCGTCGCGCGGGCGGCGGGCTTCGCCTCCGGCCCCGCCCAGCCCGAGATCCCGCTCGCGATCCAGTTCCGCGCCCGCCCGGAGCTCGCCGAGGCGTAGAGCGCCTCGCGCCAGCTCACCCCCGCGCCGCCTCCAGGCTCGGCCGCTCCGCCGAAAGGCTGCGGCCGGGGCGCGCGCCGGTCTCGTCGTTGAGGTGGCAGGCGGAGAGGCGATCCGGCGCGATCGCCTTCAGCGCGGGACGGTCGGCGGAGCAGCGGGGGAAGGCGTGGGGGCAGCGCGGATGGAAATGGCAGCCCGGCGGCGGGCGCAGGGGCGAGGGGATCTCGCCGGTGAGCGCGGTGAAGGCACGCTTCTTCGCCTCGAGGCGGGGGACCTCCTCGAGCAGCGCCTGCGTGTAGGGGTGGTTGGGCGCCTCGAAGATCTCGTCGGTCTTCGCGAGCTCGACGATGCGGCCGAGATACATCACCGCCACCCGGTCGGCGATGTGCTCGATCACGCCGAGATCGTGGCTGACGAAGACGTAGGTGAGGTTCAGTTCGCGCCGCAGCTCGAGGAAGAGGTTGAGCACCTGCGCCTGGATCGAGACGTCGAGCGCGGCGGTGGATTCGTCGCACACCAGCACCCGCGGCTGCACCGCGAGCGCCCGGGCGATGTTGATGCGCGCGCGCTGGCCGCCGGAGAACTGGTGCGGGTAGCGCCGACGCGTCGCGGGGTCGAGGCCGACCTTCTCCATCAGGCCGCAGACGTAGGCGTCCATCCCGCCCGCCGGGATCAGCCCGTGCACCACCGGCGCCTCGCCGATGATCTCGACGACGCGCATGCGCGGGTTGAGCGAGGCGGCGGGGTCCTGGAAGATCATCTGCACCGCGAGGTCGGCGCGCCGCCGTGCGGCGCCCGACATCTTCGCGACGTCCTCGCCCTCGAAGCGCACGACCCCGTCGGACGGATCGAGGATGCCGGCGACGATGCGCCCGAGGGTGGACTTGCCGCAGCCCGATTCGCCGACGAGGCCCACGACCTCGCCGGGCGCCACGTCGAAGCTGACGTCGTCGACGGCGCGCACGACCTGCTCCCGGAGGCCGGCGCCGAAGAGGTTCGCCACCTTCTCCGCCGCGTCGAGGGACTTCACGAAGCGCTTGTGCACGTGCGACAGCGACAGGATCGGCGTCCCGGGCGGCGAGGTGAGGTCGGTCTTCGTGGAGGTCGGGGTCATGGCGCGAGCTCCCGCGCCGCGTCGGCGGCGGGCACGTTCAGGGGATTGTGGCAGCGTGCGGCGCGGCCGCCGGGGTAGGGCGTGCGCTCGGGCCGGATCCCGTGGCAGGGCTCCGTCGCATTGAAGCAGCGCGGCGCGAAGGGGCAGCCCGGCGGCAGCTTGGAGAGCTGGGGCGTCATGCCGGGGATCTGCGCGAGTGGCTGGCCGCGCTTGTTGCGGCTCGGCACCGAGCCGATGAGGCCCGCCGTGTAGGGGTGGATCGGGCGCTCGAGCACGTCGGCGACCGGGCCCTCCTCGACCACGCGCCCGGCGTACATCACCGCGACCTTGTCGGCGAGGCCGGCGATGACCGAGAGGTCGTGGGTGATCCACACGAGCGCCGTGCCGGTCTCGGCGCACAGTTTCTGCACCTCGGCGAGGATCTGCGCCTGGATCGTCACGTCGAGCGCCGTCGTCGGCTCGTCGGCGACGAGCACGGCGGGGCGGTTGAGAAGCGCGGTCGCGATCGCCACGCGCTGGCGCATGCCCCCCGAGAACTGGTTGGGATAGGCCGAGAGCCGCTCCTCGGGGGAGGGGATGCCGACCTTGGCGAGCGCGTCGCGGGCCCGCTCGCGCGCCGCCTTCTCGGAGACGGCCTCGTGGGCGCGGATCGCCTCGATCATCTGCGTGTCGATGCGCAGGACCGGGTTGAGCGTCGTCATCGGGTCCTGGAAGATCATCGCGACGTCCTTGCCGCGGACCTTCTGGAGCGCCTTCTCGGGGAGGCCGACGAGCTCGCGGCCCTTCACCGAGATCGAGCCCCCGGCGATGCGCCCGGGCGGGTCGATCAGGCCGAGCACGGCGAGCCCGGTGACGGACTTGCCCGAGCCGGATTCGCCGACGAGCCCCATCACCTCGCCGGCGTCGACGGAGAACGAGACGCCGTCGACGGCGGTGACGAGCCCCTCGCGGGTGGAGAAGGTGACCTTCAGGTCGCGGACGTCGAGAACGGGCGCCGTCATTTCGCGAGCCTCGGGTTGAGCACGTCGCGCAGCCGGTCGCCGACGAGGTTGATGGCGACGATGACGATGACGAGCGCCACGCCGGGGAAGGTCGAGATCCAGTAGTTGCCGGACAAGAGGTAGCCGTAGCCGTTGGCGATCAGCATGCCGAGGGAGGGCTCCGTGACGGGGACGCCCACACCCAGGAACGAGAGCGTCGATTCGAGCGCGATGGCGTTGGCGATCTGAACGGTGGCCACGACGATGAGCGGCGGGATGCAGTTCGGCAGCAGGTGGCGGAACACGATGCGCCGGCGCGGCAGCGCGAGGCAGCGCGCCGCCTCGATGTACTCGCGCCGCTTCTCGACGAGCGCCGAGCCGCGCACGGTGCGGGCGTAGTAGGCCCATTGCACGACGACGAGCGCGATCACCACCTTGTCGACGCCCCGGCCGAAGACGGCGAGGAGCACGAGCGCGACCAGGATCGCCGGGAAGGAGAGCTGCAGGTCGACGATGCGCATCACGATGCTCTCGACCCGCCCGCCGGCATAGGCCGCGAGCACGCCGAGCGAGGCGCCGATCACGGCCGCGATCAGCACCGAGGAGGCGCCGACGGTCAGCGACACCCGCAGCCCGTAGAGGATCGCCGAGAGCATGTCGCGGCCCTGGTCGTCGGTGCCGAGCCAGGCCGTCTGCCCCATGCCGAAGATCTCTCCGGGCGGGAGCATGTTGTCCATGATGGACAGCGTCGCCAGGTCGTAGGGGTTCTGCGGCGCGATCCACGGCGCCAGCAGCGCCGCCATCACCGACAGCACCAGCACGACGAGGCCGACGATGGCGCTCCAGCTCTCGAGGAAGGAGGAGACGTGCCGGCGCAGCAGGCTCTCGCCCTTGTCCGGCGCGGCCGGGGGCACGGAGGCGCCCGGCGGCATGCCGGCGGCGGGGCCGGCGAGGGGGCGGGCGGCGGCGTGGGGGGAGAGGTCGCTCATGGGATCGTCCTCAGCCCTTCGCCTCGGAGAGGCGCACCCGCGGGTCGATCGCCGCGTAGAGCAGGTCGACCACGAGGTTGATGATCACGAAGATGAACACGGTCAGCATCAGGTAGGCGACGACGATCGGCCGATCGAGGCGGTTGATCGAGTCGATGAGGAGCTTGCCCATGCCGGGATAGGAGAACACCGTCTCGGTGACGACCGCGAAGGCGATCATCGAGCCGAGCTCGAGGCCGAGCACGGTGACGACCGGGATGAGCATGTTCTTGAGCACGTGCACGAACACGATGCGCCGCGACGACAGGCCCTTGGCCCGGGCGAAGCGCACGTAGTCCTGCAGCATCACCTCGCGGGTGCCCGCCTGGGCGATGCGGATGACGAGCGAGGACTTGTACAGCGCGAGCGTGATCGCGGGCAGGAGCAGGTGCGAGAGGCCGTTCGCGGTGAACATCGACAGCTGCATGCCCAGCACCTCGACGGTCTCCCCGCGCCCGCTCGCGGGCAGCCAGCGCAGCTCGACCGCGAACAGGAGGATGAGCATCAGCCCGATCCAGAAGTTCGGCAGCGAGAAGCCGAGGATCGAGGTCGACATGATGCCGCGCCCGATGAAGGAATCGGGCTTGAGGCCGGCGATGACGCCGAGCGGCACGCCGATGACGATCGACAGGAGGAGCGCCACGAAGGCCAGCTCCATCGTCGCCGGCAGGCGCTCGAGGATCACCTTCAGCGCGCTCTCCGAATAGACGAAGGACGTGCCGAGGTCGCCCTGGAGCGCGTTCCAGACGAAGATGCCGAACTGCTCCCAGATCGGCCGATCGAGCCCGAGCCGCGCCGCGATGGCGTCGAGCTCCTGCTGGTTCGCCTCCGGGTTGGCGAGGATCGCGACCGGGTCGCCCACCGCGTAGACCGCGAGGAAGACGAGGAACGCCATGACGGCTATGACGAGCAGCGACTGCCCGATGCGGCGGATGAGGTAGACCAGCATTGGTTGACCCGGGTGCTGACGGACCGCCGCTCGCCGAGAGGTTCGGCGCGCGGCGCGAGGGCACGGCGCGGGTCGCGCGCCGTGCCGGAGAGTGGAGGACGGCGGCGGACGAGCCCGCCCGCCGCCGGCGCGGCGCGCCTCAGCTCGCCGGCTCGACCTCCATGGCGAGCGTGTACTGGTCCGCGCGCGGCGTGACCGCGAGGCCCGGGCGGAAGGCCCAGGGCGTCACCTCGAAGTGCAGCGGGATGGTGGCGTAGTCCGCCATCGCCATCGTCGCGGCCTCCTGGAGCAGCGCCTCGCGGGCGTCGTCGTCGACGGTCGCGATGGCCTCCTTGATCAGCGCGTCGATCTCCGGGTTGGAGTAGCGCTGGCGGTTGGTCGAGCCCATGCCGCTGTCCGGGTCGCGGGTCGCGACGAGCGCGATCAGCGGGCTCGACATCTCGCCCGTGGCGGCACCCCAGCCGGCGAGCCACATGCCGTATTCGAAGTTGTTGCGGCGCGAGAAGAAGGTCGAGGCCGTCATCGCGTCGACCGTCGTCGAGATGCCGATGCGCGCGAGCATCTGCGCCACCGCCTGTGCGACCCGCTCGTCGTTCATGTAGCGGTCGTTCGGCGCCGAGAGCACGAGCCCGAAGCCGTTCGGGTAGCCGGCCTCGGCGAGCAGCGCGCGGGCCGCCTCCGGATCGTAGGCCTCGACCGGCGTGTCCTCGCGGGTGCCGAACATCGGGTAGGGCAGGAGGTCGCCGGCGGGCACCGCGAGCGTGCCCATGATGCGCGCCGCGATGGCCTGACGGTCGATGGCCTTGGAGATCGCCTGACGCACGCGCACGTCCGTGAACGGATTCGCGCCGTCGGTGCCGGTCACGCCCGGCGGGACGTGGCCGTCCTCGGGGTTGTTGTCGAGGTGCAGGTAGATGACGCGGTTCGACAGGCCCTGGGCGATCTCGAAGCCGTCGCGGCGGAGGCGGTCGAAGTCCTGCACGGGGGGCGATTCGACCATGTCGACGTCGCCCGAGAGGAGAGCCGCCACGCGCGCGCCCTCGTTGGCGATCGGGCGGAAGGTCACCTGCTCCCAGGTCGGCGTACCGTCCCAGTAGTTCTCGTTGCGCGACAGCACGATCGCGTCGCCGCGCACGTAGCTCTCGAGCTTGTAGGGGCCGGTGCCGATCGCCTTGGCGGGATCGTTGAAGTCCGCGGCCTGCGGGGGCGTGCCGAGATTCTCGCAGCCGCCCTGGGCGAACACCACGTCCTCGCCCCCGAAGGCCTCGGCCGAGATGATGCCCACGCTCGCGAGGTTCGTCGGCAGCAGCGGCACCGGGCCGTTCGTCTCGAACACGATCGTGTGGGGGTCCTCGATCGTCACGCCGGAGATGCCGGCGACGAAGCTCGTGAAGGAGGACGGGGAGTTCTCGACGGTGGGCACGCGGCAGATCGAGTAGACCACGTCGGTGGCGTCGAAGGCCGTGCCGTCGGAGAAGGTCACGCCCTCGCGCAGGTTGAAGCGCCAGGTCGTGTCGTCGATCGATTCCCAGTCGCTCGCGAGGCTCGGCACGTTCAGCTGGTTCTCGTCGGCCTGGGTCAGGCCTTCGAAGACGTGCATGCGCAGCGAGTTGTTGGGGCCGAGATTGTGGAAGTGCGGATCGACCGAGGTCGGCTCGGAGGTGAGGCCGACGGTGAGGCTCTGCGACAGAGCCGGGGTGGCGAAGATCATCGCGAGGGGCAGGCTCGCGAGCGCGAGCCGCTTGGCGGTACGGTGCATGTCGTCACGTCTCCTCTGGTTCTCGCCGGGGCTTACTGTACGGCCACCGGCAAGCATTTCTTGGGCCGTCTCTTGGGCCATCCTGCCGCCCCCGCGGTCCCGGGGAAAGGCTTGATTGCCGCTGTGCGCAGGCTAATATTCGACCCCGGCATTGTCGATACACAACCGCATCAGGGGCGGTAATAGGAAAATGCGCGAGATGGATAGCGACGACGAAACCGGCCGCTCGTCGAGGCCGAGCGTGCGCGAACTCGAGGTCCTGCACGCGGTGATCACCACGCGAAAGACCACTGCTGCGGCCCAGAGGTTGGGGGTTTCTCAACCCGCGGTGTCACGGGCCATCGGCGCCCTCGAGGCGCGGCTCGGCCGGGACCTGTTCATCCGCGACGGCGGGCGCCTCGTGCCCACCGCCGACGCCTTCGCCCTCGACGCCGAGGCGGCGCCGATCTTCGCCGCCCTCGAGCGCCTCGCGGACTGGCCGAACGTGCGCGCGGCGGGCACGGTGCTGCGCATCCTCGCGCCGCCGACGATCGCCCACACCTTCCTCGCCCCGCTCGTCGTGCGCTTCATGCGGGTCGATCCGGACGTGCGCATCCAGATGGAGATCGGCCGCTCGCCGGACGCGGTGAACGCGGTGGCGGACGGCACGGCGGACCTCGGCGTGCTCGACGTGCCGGCGAGCCATTTCGGCGTGCGCGCCGAGCCGTTCCGCCAGTCGGTCGCGCACGTGATGATGCCCGCCGACCACCCGCTCGGCGCCAAGGAAACGGTCACGCCAGCGGATATCGGCGACACGCCGCTCATCCAGGTGACGCGCCGCTTCTCGGCGCGCGCGCGGCTGGAGCGCGCCTTCTCCGACTACGGCGTGGAGCCCCGTACGGTCCTCGAGGCGGGCACGGTGCAGTTCCTCACCGAGATGGTGCGCGGCGGGCTCGGCGTCGCGGTGGTGAACCCGTTCCCGATCGCCTACGTCACCGGCGCGAAGATCGCCTTCCGGCCCTTCACGCCGCAGATCGACTACGAATCCTCGTTCGTCTTCCCGGCGGTCGGCGGCAACCTGCCCGTGGCGCGCCGCTTCGTCGACTTCGTGCGCACGGAGCAGACGAGCCTCGTTCCCGCCGCCTGAGCGCCGGGGGAGTCGCAACACGATCCGCACGCCCCGCACCCGCGGGCGACGCGAGGAGCCTGTCATGGAAACCGAGGCAATCGTCGCGCACCTGCGCGACCTCGTCGCGTTCGACACGACGAGCCGAAACTCGAACCTGCCGCTGATCGACCACGTCGAGGCCTTCCTCGGCCCGCTCGGCTTCGCCTGCGAGCGCGTCTGCGACGACACCGGCACGAAGGCGAACCTCTGGGCGACGATCGGCCCCGCCGACGTGCCCGGCTGGGTGCTCTCCGGCCATACCGACGTCGTGCCGGTGGACGGGCAGGAGTGGGACGGCGACCCCTTCGTGCTGACGGAGAAGGACGGCCGGCTGCACGGTCGCGGCACCTGCGACATGAAGGGCTTCCTCGCCGCCTGCCTCGCCGCCGCGCCGGCGATGGCGGGGGCGGACCTGAAGCGGCCGATCCACCTCGCCTTCTCCTACGACGAGGAGGTGGGCTGCGTCGGCGCCCGGCGGCTCGTCGAGCGGCTGCGCACGAAGCCCGTGCGTCCGCTCGCCTGCTTCGTCGGCGAGCCGACGACGATGGGCGTCGTCATCGGCCACAAGGGCAAGCGCTCGGTCACGGTGAGCGTGCGCGGCCACACGGTGCATTCGTCGCTCGCGCCCCACGGCGTCAACGCGGTGGAGTTCGCCGCGCTGCTCGTGGCGAAGATCCGCGCCGTGGCGGACCGCTTCGCCGCCGAGGGCGCGCGCGACGCGCTCTACGACGTGCCCTACACCACCACCCATGTCGGCGTGCTGCGCGGCGGCACCGCGCTCAACATCGTCTCGGACCGCGCCGAAATCCTGTTCGAGGTCCGCGCCATCGGGACCGACGACCCCGATGCGGTGCTGGCCGAGATCGAGGCCTACGCCCGGGAGGCGCTGGAGCCGCGCATGACGCCCGTGCGGGCGGGCACCGGCTTCACCTTCGACACCTACGCCGGCTTCCCCGGCCTCGACACCCCGCCGGACGCCGAGGTCGTGACGCTGGCGAAGCGGCTGGCGGGGCGAAACGAGCATGCCAAGGTCGCCTACGGCACCGAGGCCGGCCTGTTCTCGCAGCTCGGCGGCATACCCACCGTGGTGATCGGCCCCGGCGACATCGCCCAGGCCCACCAGGCGAACGAGTGGATCGCCGTGAGCGAGCTCGCCGCCTGCGGCCGCTTCCTCGGGGAGGTGGTGCGCGAGGCGACGCGGGGGTGAGCGTGACCTCGGATCGCGAAGCAAGGGAAATCTGGTCGGCTGTGTCGATCGAGAGTTGCTTCGTTCGTGGGGCTGGTGTCTCACCCCGCCCCCAACGTCCTCACCGCCGCATCCCTTGAAAACAAATACAACAGCACCCGCAGCGCCTCCCCCCGCTCCCCCTCCAGCCCCGGGTCGCGCTCCACCACCAGCCGCGCGTCGTCCCGCGCCGTCTCGAGCAGCCGCCCGTCCGTCTCCGGCCGCAGGAGCTTGAAGCCCGGCAGCCCCGATTGCCGGGTGCCCAGCACCTCGCCTTCGCCGCGAAGCCGCAGGTCCTCCTCCGCGATGCGGAAGCCGTCCTCCGTCTCGCGCATGATCTCGAGCCGAGCGCGAGCGGTCTCCCCTAAAGGCCCCTTGTAGAGCAACAAGCACGTCGAGGCCCCCGACCCGCGCCCGATGCGCCCGCGCAGCTGGTGGAGCTGGGCGAGGCCAAAGCGCTCGGCGTGCTCGATCACCATGATGGTGGCCTCGGGCACGTCGACGCCGACCTCGATGACGGTCGTGGAGACCAATAAAGTCGTCTCCCCCGCCTGGAAGCGGCGCATCGCCTCGTCCTTGTCGCGCCCCGGCATGCGGCCGTGGATGACGCCGACCTTCTCGCCGAACCAGCGGCGCAGGTCCTCCGCGCGCTCTTCCGCCGCGGCGAGGTCGATGGTCTCGCTCTCCTCGACGAGCGGACACACCCAGTAGATGCGCGCGCCGGCCTCCATGGCGCGGCCGAGGCCCCGCACCACCTCCCCGATGCGATCGAGCGCGATCAGCTTGGTCTGGATCGGCTGGCGCCCCGGCGGCTTCTCGTCGAGGATCGAGACGTCCATGTCGCCGAAATAGGTGAGCGCGAGCGTGCGCGGGATCGGGGTCGCGGTCATGACGAGCACGTCCACCGCCTTGCCCTTGGCGCCGAGCGCGAGGCGCTGGTGGACGCCGAAGCGGTGCTGCTCGTCGACCACCGCCAGCCCAAGGTCGTGGAAGACCACCTCGTCCTGGAACAGCGCGTGGGTGCCGACCGCGATCTGGATCGAGCCGTCCGCGAAGCCGGCGAGCGCGGCGCGCCGGTCCGCCCCGCGGTCGCGCCCGGTGAGCAGCGCGATCGAGAGGCCGGCCTCGTCGGCGAGGGGCTTCAATCGGGCGTAGTGCTGGCGGGCCAGGATCTCGGTCGGTGCCATCATCGCCGCCTGCCGGCCGGCCTCGATGGCGCTCGCCATGGCCAGCAATCCCACCACCGTCTTGCCGGCGCCGACGTCGCCCTGGAGGAGGCGCAGCATGCGCTTGTCCGACGCCATGTCGCCGCGGATCTCGGCGAGCGCGCGGGCCTGCGCGCCGGTGAGCGCGTAGGGCAGGCGGCCCGTGATCGCCTCGACGAGCCGCCCGTCGCCGGCGTTGGTGCGCCCCGGCTTGCGGCGGGCGCGGGCGCGCACGAGGGCGAGCGCGAGCTGCGAGGCGAGCGCCTCGTCGTAGGCGAGGCGCCGGCGCGCGGGATGCGCGGCGCCGGCTTCGCCCGCCACCGCCTCCAGGCTCTCGGGCCGGTGGAGCGCGGCGAGCGCCTCGCGGAAGGGCGGGAAGCGCTCGCGGGCGAGGAAGGCGGGATCCTGCCATTCGGGGAGGTCCGGCACGCGCTCCAGCGCCGCACCGGCGAGCCGTGCGATCATGCGCGAGGAGAGGCCCTCGGTCTGGCCGTAGACGGTCTCGACCGAGGGGAGCGTGTCGAGCTCGGAGAGGTCGACGATCCGGTCCGGATGCACCATCTGCCGGCGCCCGTCGTAGACCTCGAGCTTGCCCGAGACGACCTTGCGCGCGCCGACGGGCAGCAGCCGCTCGATGCGCGCGCGCGGCATGTTGAAGAAGACGAGCGCGACGTCTCCGCTGTCGTCGTCGGCGACGACGCGGAAGGGCGCCTTCGAGCGGTTGAGCGGCCCCGGCTGGTGATGCGAGACGGTGACGACGAGGGAAACGGGCTCGCCGACGGGCGCATCCGCGATCTTCCCCGCGACCTTGCGCGACACGCCCCCCGTCGGGAGGTGGAACAGGAGATCGACCACGCGCGCCGGCTGCCCCGGCTCGGCGACGAGCCGGTCGACGAGGGGCGCGATCTTCGGCCCCACGCCGGGCAGCGAGGTGGCGGGGGCGAAGAGCGGATCGAGGACGGACGGGCGCACCGGCGGCGACTCTCGGGCGGTTCGACGGGGTGCGAAGGTGGCCGATCGGGGCGGGGAGGGCAAGGCGGCGGGGCGGGACGCGGTCTGTGTCGTCAATCGACGTATCTACAGCCTTTCGGCTTGGGACGCGCGGGCATGATCTATAGGTTGCCGACAGCGGTCGAACGAAACGCCAGGGCGGTCCAGAGCCCCGCGCCGGAGACGGGCTCCGCGCGCCTGCGGGCGACAGCCTCGTTCGATCGCTGGAGGAGACATGCGATGACGTGGAGCTTTTCACGCCTGACCGTGTCCGTCACGCTGCGCAGGGTGCGGAAGACGAGCTGGAACCTCGTCTTCCGCGTCGCCCTGAGCGGCTGACGAAACGAGCGGGGGAGGGGAGACCCTTCCCCGTTCACTCCAGACCCGAGGATAGCAAGCCTGCGCCGGATGGCAAGCCGGTTCGCTCCGCATGGATGCGAAAGCGGCGAAATCCGACGCGTTCACGACCCGTGCGAGGGGCTGCGATCAGCCCCGCGCCGACAGCGCCGCCGCGATCTCGGCGGCGAGCGCCGCGTTGCTCTTCACGAGCGCGACGTTGGTCGCGAGGCTGCGGCCGGCCGTGAGCGCGACGAGGCGCCCGAGCAGAAACGGCGTCACGGCCTTGGCGCTCACCCCCTCGGCGCGCGCCTGCGCGAGGGCGCTGGCGATGTGCGCGTCGATCTCGGCGCGGGGGATCTCGGCGTCGTGCGGCACGGGGTTCGTCACGAGCACGCCGCCGTCGAGCCCGAGCGCGCCCTTGGCGGCGACGAGCGTCGCGATCGCCGCGGGCGTGTCGAGGCGCAGGGGCGCGGGCAGGCCCGACGAGCGGCTCCAGAAGGCGGGGAGGTCGTCCGTGCGGTAGCCGATCACCGGCACGCCGCGGGTCTCCAGCGCCTCCAGCGTGCGCGGCAGGTCGAGGATGGCCTTCGCGCCGGCGCAGACGACGCAGACCGGCGTGCGGGCGAGCTCCTCGAGGTCCGCCGAGACGTCCATCGTCTCCTCGACGCCGCGATGCACGCCCCCGATCCCGCCGGTGGCGAAGACCCGGATGCCGGCGGCGGCAGCGCAGATCATCGTCGCGGCCACCGTCGTTGCGCCGTCGCGCCCGGCGGCGACGGCGAAGGGGAGATCGGCCCGCGAGAGCTTCATCACGTCCGACGTCTGCGCCAACGCCTCCAGAGACGCGTCGTCGAGCCCGACGCGGATGCGGCCCGCGATGACCGCGATCGTCGCCGGCACGGCGCCGCCCGCGCGCACGACGGCCTCCACCGCCCGCGCGGTCTCTAGGTTCGCGGGCCAGGGCATGCCGTGCGTGATGATGGTGGATTCCAGCGCCACCACGGGCCGGCCGGCGGCGACGGCGTCGGCGACCTCGGGGGCGACGTCGAGGAAGGAGGGGCGGGTGGTCATGCGGGGGCTCCGTCGGTCGGCGCCCCCGCGAGGAGGGCGGGCGAGAGGTCGGCGCGCACGGCGCCGGGGCGGGCGATGGTGAGGCGGGCGAGGGCCTGGCCGGCGGCGAGCGCGTCGTCGAGCGGCACGCCGGAGACGAGGCGATGGAGCGTCCCGGCGATGAGCGCGTCGCCGGCGCCGGTGACGTCGACGACCTCCGCCGGCGGCGCCGGGCGGTGGGTCGCACCCGACGGATCCGCGTGGACGAGGCCGTCTGCGCCGAGCGTCACCACAACGGCCGCGGCCCCGCGATCGACGAGCGCGCGGGCGAGATCCCCGGGCGGAAACGACGCGCCGACGAGCGCCTCCGCCTCGTCGCGGGCGCAGAACAGGACGGCGACGCCGGCGAGGTCGCGCGGCAGGCGGGCGGCTTTCGCCACCGAGACGGCGTCGAGCGCGAGCCGCCAGGCCGCCGCTCGGGCGCGGTCCACGAGGGCCGCGAGCGCGTCCGCGGCGCAGTTGGCCTCGGCGAAGACGAGGCCGGCGGCGTCGCGCGCGGGCGTGGTGCGGGCGACGAAGCCGGCGTCGAGCCCCGCGAGCCCGTCCATGGCGGCGAGGCCGACGTGCAGCGCGCCGTCGGGGGCGAGCACGGCGACGTATTCCGCCGTCCGCGTGCCCTCGGTCCGCTCGACGCCCGAGACGTCGACGCCGCGCGCGGCGAGCGCCTCCACGATCTCCGCGCCGGCCGCATCCGCGCCCACGACCCCGGCGAAGGCCACCGGCGTGCCGAGCCGCGCGAGCGTCTCGGCGACGTTGCGCGCCACGCCACCGTGCGAGACGCCGGCCTCGGCCGGGTTGGAAGTTCCGAGCCGGACGGCGTCGCGCACGCGGTAGGTCCGATCCACGGCCGCGCCGCCGAGGCAGAGGATGCGGCGGGGCGGGGGAGGGAGCATGGTCGCGGTGTCCGTCGTGCAGCCGGGAGCGTGGGATTAGCAGAGGCGCGGGACCGGCGGAAGCGGGCGGCGTCAGCCCACCGCGTTGCCGGTGATCGTCAGGTGCGCCCACGCGTCCGCGCCCTCGCGGGCGAGGTCGCCGGTCGCCGTCTCGTCCCAGCGATGGCCGAGGATCGCGCCGCGCCGCGCGCCGCTGATCAGGTTCGAGGCGATCAGGACCGGTCCCGCGCCCTCGACGACGCTGACGACGATCCCCACGCCGCAATCGCGCAGCACGTTTCCGGTGGCGGCGACGTTGCGCAGGTAAGGCCCCCAGCCGAGCCGCAGGCCCTCGTCGGGCACGCCGTCGACGACGTTGCCCGTGACGGCGGCCTCCGCCTCCGCGAAGATGCCGTAGCTGCGCGCCTCCTGCCCGCCCTCCACCGCGGGGCGGCGGAAGAGGTTGCGCACCACGTTCCCGGTGATCGCCGCCATGCGCCCGCCCTCGTTCAGGTTCGTCGAGACGATCCCGTGCGCCGCGCCGTCGACGACGTTGGAGGCGATCACCGCGCCCTCGAAGCCGAACTCGGTGAACAGCGCCACCTCGCCGCAGGCGCGGGCGCGGTTGGAGACGATCTGCACGCCGTCGCCGCCGTTGTTGCGCACGGCGGAGAACGTGCACTCCGCGATCACGTTGTCCGCGACGATCACCCCGCCGGCGCGGAAGACGTTGATGCCGTTGCCGTTCTCGCCGGTACCGCCGGACCGGGCGGCGATGCGCTCGATGCGGTTGCCGAGCACCTGGGCGCCGTCCTCACCTTTCTGCGAGCGCCAGATCTGGACGCCGTTGTCCAGGCAGTCGGCGACCGCGTTGCCGGTGACCGCGAGACCGGTCGCGTCGAGGGAAAGCAGGCCGATACGCGCGCCCGCGATCGTGCAGGTCGAGATCCGCCCGCCGCAGCGCTCGAGCCGGATCGCGATCCCGGGCGCGCCGGCGAGCGCGACGTCCTCGATCGCGAGATCGCCGACGTCCTGGAGCGCGACGAGCGGCGCGTCGCCGACGCCGGCGCCGAGGCCCTCGATCGAGAGCCCCGCGAGCCGCGCGGTCGGGGCGCCGTCCGCGGAGATCACCGGGCCGCCGCTCGCCTGGCGCAGTCGCGCGGTGCGCGGGCCGATGAGCACGGCGCCCGTCGGCAGGCGCAGGCCCGTGACGGGATAGTCCCCCGGCGCGAGCGCGAGCGGCCGGCCCGCGGCGGTCGCCGCGTCGAGGGCCTGCTGGAGCGCGAGCGTGCGCTCGGTGCCGTCGCCGCGCACGCCGAAGCTATCGGCGGAGAGGGCGGAGGCGAGGGCGGGACCCCCAGCGGCGAGGAGCGCGGAGCCGCCGAGCGCGGCGCCGAGGAGCGCCCGGCGGTCGGGGCGCGGCGGCGGCGGCGGATGGAGCGGCGCGAGCGTCATGGCGGGGGTCTCCTCTCGCCGCGACCGTAGCCGCCCGCGGTTGACGGGTCGTTTGCGACGCGCGACGAGAGGCGCGACCGACATCCTCGAGAGCGCATCCATGCACCCCAGGCTCCGCGCAGTCCTCGCCGAGCGCCGGCTCGACCCCGCCGTCTTCGCCGAAGCGTGCGCGCGGGCCCGGGATATCCTCGCAGACCCGCAGCCTCCGAGCGCGCGCATGCGCATCGCCGCCGCGCTGATGAGCGCCCCCGGCGGGCGCGCCTGCGACGTCGGCGGCGGCGTCTCGATCTATCCGCTCGTCGCGGCCCTGATGGGGACCGATGTGACCGTCGTCGACGCGCTGCGCGGGTGGACGGGCGACGTGCGTCCGCGGGTGGAGGCGCTCACGCGAGCGGGCGTCCGCTTCGTCGAGGCGGACGTCGAGACGATGCGGCTGCCGCAGGCCGAATACGACGCGGTCGTCGCCTTCGAGACGATCGAGCACCTGCCGCACTCGCCGCGGCCCGTGCTCGAGAAGATGGTCGCGGCCCTCGTCCCCGGCGGGCGGCTGTGCCTCTCCGTGCCCAACATCGCGCGCCTCGACATGCGCCTGAGGTTGCTCGGCGGCCGCTCGCCGCACGAGAGCGTGGTGCATTTCTACCGGGAGGGCTCGCCCTTCCACGGGCATCACCGCGAGTACACGATCGACGAGCTGCGCTGGATCGCCGGCGAGCTCGGCCTCGAGCGCATCCGCGCCTTCGGGGTCAACGTCACCTACGAGAGCCGCAAGCGCAAGAATGCGCTCCAGCGCCTGCTCCTGCGCCTCGACGACGGCCTGGGGCTCGGCGACCGGCTGCTGCCCCATCGCCTGCGCCATCACGCCTGGCTCGAGGCGACGAAGCCCGGTGCGCCGGCCGCGCCGGGTTGACATGCCCGCGGGCGGGCGACAGAGGGGGCGCTCCCGTCCCGTCCGCTCCGCGAGGTCCGCCCGTGTCCGCCCTCACCGTCTTCCTCGGCGCCGGCCTCGGCGGGGTGCTGCGCTGGCTCGTCGGGCTGGCGGCGCTGCGCGCCTTCGGGCCGGTCTTTCCGTGGGGGACGCTGGCGGTGAACGTCGCGGGCTCCTTCGCGATCGGTGTCGTCGCGACGCTCGTCCTCGCGCGGATGCCGTCGGAGACCGCGCGGCTCTTCCTGATGACAGGACTGCTCGGCGGCTTCACCACCTTCTCGGCCTTCTCGCTCGACGCCGTCGCGCTCGTCGAGCGCGGGGCGCCGGGTCTCGCGGCGGCCTATGTCGGCGCCTCGGTGGCACTCTCCCTCGCCGGGATCGCGGCTGGACTGGCGCTCGGGCGCGCGCTCGCGGCCTAGCCGTGTCGCGCGCGGTCAGTTCGCGCCGGCGCTCACCGTGCTCTCGCCCCATTGGGCGAAGGCCTCGTCGATGATCCGGTCCCCGGACGTGCCCTTCTCGAAGGACAGGATCGCGCGCTGGCCGGAGGCGAGGCGCACCGGCAGGTCGATCCAGTTGCGCTCGGTCATCAGCACGGTGTTGCGCTCGATGTCCCGGGGCAGGTTGGAGAGGCCGATGAGGAACAGGTTGTCGCGGACCGGCACCGGCAGGCCCGCCACCGGCGCGCCGCGGATCGTCTCCTCGTCCTTGAGCTGGAGGAGGCCGATGTCGCGCACGCGCCGCGATTCCATGTCGCCGGTCTCGAAGGAGAGATCGATCGTGTGCGAGGCCGGGAGCGTCGGGTCGAGGTTGCGGCGGATGAGCATGACGAGCCGCAGGCGCGGATCGGGAATCTCGACGGTGGCGCGCACGACGGGCTCGCCCTGGCCGCCGGGCTCGACGCTCCACACGGCACGTCCGGCAGCGGCGCGGGGCTCGCCCTGCGGGTTGAGCGGGTCCTCCTCGTAGAGGACGGCGCGCTGGGCGACGGCGATGGTGCCGTCCTGGTTCGTCGCGACACCGGTCGCGGGCTGCTCCGGTGCCGCGGCGACGACCGCCGGGGGGGCCTCGGCGCCGACGCGCTCGACGATCTTGCCGTCCTCGACGGGCGGCGTCGCGCTCGGGGCCGGCGCCTCGGCGACGATGGCCGGCGGGTCGTCGCCGAGCGACAACGCGACGGCGGCGATGGCGAAGATCACCGCGGCGACGGCGCCGGCGATTATGGCGATGCGGGCACGCCCGCCGCCGGCCCCGCTCTTGGCTCCCTTCGCGTCGATGCGCGGGCGCCGGCGGGTCTCCTGCGCCGCCGCGGCGGCGGCGCGCCGGTCGTCGGCCACCTCGTCGCCTTCCGCGCGCGCCTCGAGGGCGGGACGGCGCCGCGTCGGTGGCAGCGTGAAGCGCTGCGTCCCGTCGTCGAACGGCATCGCACGGGCGGGGGCGGGCGGCTCCTTCGCCAGGGACGGCGTCGCTTGGGCGGGCTCGGCCTCGGGATAGGGCTCGGGGAAGGGCTCGGGCTCCGGGTAGGGCTCGGGCTCCGGGAAGGGCTCGCGCTCCGGGAATGGCTCGCGCTCCGGGAATGGCTCGGGCTCCGGGAAGGGCTCGGGCTCGGCGTAGGCGGCGGGCTGCGGGTAGGGGGCCGCCTCGGGGTAGGGGGCCGCCTCCGGCTCGGGATGGGTCTCCGGCTCGGGAAGGGCCGGCGGCGGGGGCGCCGCCGCAGCGGGGACGGGCGCCGCGACCGGCGCGTAGTCCGCCTCCACCCGCGCGATCGCGTCGTCGAGCGAGCGGCCTTCCTCGGCGATGTCGTCTTCCGAGAGCGGTGGATCGAGCGAGCGCAGCTGGTCCATCAGCGCCGCGCGCGCGCGCTGGTACACCGCCCCGCGCATCGACGGGGAGGGATCGGCGAGGCCCTGCACGGCGCGGGCGATCAGCGGATAGTAGTCGGCCATCGGGCGATTGACTGTCCTGAAGGAGAGCGCGCCGTCAAGCCTCGAACGGGTTCGTCACCAGGATGGTGTCGTCGCGCTCGGGGCTCGTCGAGAGGAGCGCGACCGGCGCGCCGATCAGCTCCTCGATGAAGCGCACGTACTTGACCGCCTGCGCGGGGAGGTCCGCCCAGGAGCGGGCCCCGGCGGTGGAGCCGGACCAGCCCTCGAATTCCTTGTAGACGGGCTCGATTCGCGCCTGCGCGTCCTGCGCCGCAGGGAAGTGGTCGATCGTGTCGCCATCAAGGCGATAGCCGACGCAGACCTTGAGCGTCTCGAACCCGTCGAGCACGTCGAGCTTGGTGAGCGCGATGCCGTCGATGCCGGACGTGCGCACGGTCTGGCGCACGAGCATGGCGTCGAACCAGCCGCAGCGGCGCTTGCGCCCGGTCACCGTGCCGAACTCGCGCCCGCGCTCGCCGATGCGCTCGCCCACCGCGTCGTGCAGCTCGGTGGGGAAGGGCCCCTCGCCCACGCGGGTGGTGTAGGCCTTGGCGATGCCGAGCACGTAGCCCACCGCGCTCGGGCCGAGCCCGGACCCGGTCGCCGCCTGGCCCGCCACCGTGTTGGAGGACGTGACGAACGGGTAGGTGCCGTGGTCGACGTCGAGCAGCGCGCCCTGCGCGCCCTCGAACAGGATGCGCTTGCCGGCCCGGCGCTGCTCGTCGAGCAGCCGCCAGGTGGCGTCGATGTAGGGCAGCACCTTGGGCGCGACGCTGGCGAGCTCCTCGTAGATCGCCTCGAGGCCGAACTCCGCGAGCCCGAAGCCGCGGCGCAGCGCGTTGTGGTGGGTGAGCAGCCGCTCGATCTTGGGCTTGAGCGCGTCGAGGTCGGCGAGGTCGTTGACGCGGATGGCGCGCCGCCCGGCCTTGTCCTCGTAGGCGGGGCCGATGCCGCGCTTCGTCGTGCCGATCTTGGTCCCGTGCCCGCCCGATTCGCGCAGCGCGTCGAGCTCGCGGTGGATGGAGAGGATCAGCGTCGCGTTGTCGGCGATGCGCAGGTTGTCGCGCGAGATGGCGACGCCCTGGCCCTGCAGCCGCTCGATCTCGGAGGCGAGCGCGTGCGGATCGACCACGACGCCGTTGCCGATCACCGACAGCGTGCCCGCGCGCACCACGCCCGACGGCAGGAGCGAGAGCTTGTAGACCGTCTCGCCGACGACGAGCGTGTGGCCGGCATTGTGCCCGCCCTGGAAGCGCACCACCACGTCCGCCTGGCTCGACAGCCAGTCGACGATCTTGCCCTTGCCCTCGTCGCCCCACTGGGCGCCCACGACGACCACGTTCGACATCTCGTATCGCTCCCCTCGCTGGGGGTCCCCTTCGACGTTCGCGGCCACGCTTCGCGGGGCGCAAACGAAAAGCCCCGGCGCAAGGCCGGGGCGGGTCGTTCACCTTGCGCGGTCTTGTGGGGGATTGCGGGGCGGGGGTCAAGGGGGAGGTGAGGGGGCTTCGCGCGCGCGGTGCGGGTCGAGCGCGGGAGGCATTCGACGAGCGAGCATGCATCGACGCTTCGCGAAGTCCGCAACCCCGATTCCTCCCCGGAGGGGAGGAGTCCGCGCGGAGCGCGGGCGGTGGGGCCGGTCGACCATCCTGGCGAGCGGCGTCGCCGCCCTCCCCACCCTCCGGCCTT
>NZ_JBGMWH010000008.1:0-175512 GCF_041514305.1 Salinarimonas chemoclinalis | reverse complement strand
GGTTCGAGCGACGATGACGATCCCCGGGTCGCCGAGGCGCGAATGACCGACGATCTCCTCCCCGGCTTCGCCACGCACCGCATCGAGACCGAGCCGGGGATCCAGGTCAACGTGCGTGTTGCCGGCTCCGGCCCGCCGCTGCTTCTGCTGCACGGCCACCCGCAGACCTGCGCCACCTGGTACCGGGTCGCCCCCGCGCTCGCCGAGCGTTTCACCGTCGTCGCGAGCGACCTGCGCGGCTACGGCGACAGCGCCAGGCCGCCCTCCACCCCCGATCACGCGCCCTATTCCAAGCGGGCGATGGCGCGCGACCAGGTCGCCGTGATGCGCGCGCTGGGCCATTGGCGCTTCGCCGTCGTCGGCCACGACCGCGGCGGGCGGGTGGCGCACCGCTTGGCGCTCGATCATCCCGACGCCGTCGCGCGCCTCGCCGTCCTCGACATCGCGCCGACGCTGACGATGTACGAGCGCACGGACCGCGCCTTCGCGACGCGCTACTTCTGGTGGTTCTTCCTGATCCAGCCGCATCCGCTGCCGGAGCGGATGATCGGCGCCGACCCCGAATTCTACCTGCGCCACCACCTCGCCGGCCAGAGCCGCACGCCCGGCATCCCCGAGGAGCGGCTCGTCGCCGAGTACCTGCGCTGCTACGACGACCCCGCCGGAATCCACGCCATCTGCGAGGACTACCGCGCGGCGGCGACGATCGATCTCGAGCACGACCGCGCCGACGCGGCCGCCGGCCGGCGCGTCGCGGCCCCGCTGCTGGCCCTGTGGGGCGCGAAGGGCACCGTCGGCGCGCTCTACGACGTGCTCGCCACCTGGCGCGAGCGCGCGGACGACGTCCGCGGCGGCGCGCTGCCCTGCGGCCACCTCCTGCAGGAGGAGGCGCCGGATGCGTTGTTGGCGGCGCTCGTGCCCTTCCTGGGCGCGCCGTAGACCGGGCCATTTTCCCGAACGTGAGATGTGTTGACGAGCGGGCGGACTTTACGCAAGCTGTGTCAATTGGACGCGACACATGGGGACGATCCCCGCGCGCCGGAAGAGGCTGCCATGGACGACCCGAGACGGGCGACGCGCGCGGAGGGCGTACGCCGCGAGACGACGATCCACGTGCGTGCGCCCGCGCGCACTCGCGACCTCATCGACCAGGCCGCCTCGTCGCTCGGCAAGACGCGCTCGGAGTTCATCCTGGAGAGCGCCCGCTCCCGCGCCGTCGACGTGCTGCTCGACGAGCGGCTGTTCGCGCTCGACGAGGAGCGGCACACCACCTTCCTAGAGGCGCTCGACACCCCGCCCGCGGCCCATCCGCGCCTGCAGGCGCTGATGCGCCGGCGCCCGGCCTGGGAGGCGTGAGATGCACAAGGCCGTCGGCGAAAGGCTCCTGGGCGCGCCGCTCTCCGCCCCCGGACGCCTCACCACCGAGTGCGACGTCGGCGCCTTCGCCTGCGGCGATCCCGTGCTCGACGGGTGGATCCGCCGCCGGGCGCTGCGGCGGGACGCGCGCGGGGCGCGTACCTACGCGGTCTGCGCCGAGCGGCGGGTGGCCGGGTTCTTCTGCCTCGCGGCCGGCCTCGTCGTCGCGCCGGACCGCTCCCCGCGCGGCACGATCCACCGGCGGGAGGAGCCCCGCGACGCGCCGATCCCGGTCGCGATCCTGCGCCGCCTCGCGGTCGATTCGCCCTGGCAGGGCCGCGGGCTCGGTGCCGACCTCCTGATGGACGCCCTCCAGCGCGTCGTCGCCACGGGCGCCGAGCTCGGCATCCGCGCCGTTGTCGCCCGCGCCGTGGAGGACCGCGCCCGCGCCTTCTACGCCGCCTTCGGCTTCGTGCGCCTCGAAGACGGGGACGCGGAGACGATGCTGATGCCGGTGGAGACGGCGGAGGGGGCGCTGAGGGGGGTGTGAGGCGGCTGGAGCTCCTCCCCCGTCGGGGGAGGTGGATCGGCGGCGAAGCCGGCGAGACGGAGGGGGTGCGCCGAAAGGCGCTTCGGCGACAGCCGAAATCGGCCGGGGTCGAGCCACGGGACCCCGCCCCTGGCTCGCTGCGGTCGCCTTCCCCGCCCCGACGGGGCGGGAGCGCGCGTGAGCATTCCCGATCGAGGCGCGCCGCGCTAGAACGGGCGCGCCGATTCCCCCGCCCGAGTCTCCCCCAATGGCCCGCCCCCCCGCCTCCTACGCCGACCTCGCCCCCTCCGCCCTCACCGCGCGCCAGGCGCGGAAGGAGCACGCGCGGCTCGCCGAGGAGATCGCCGGGCACGACGTGCGCTATCACCAGGAGGACGCGCCCACCGTCTCGGACGCGGAATACGACGCCCTGCGCCGGCGGCTCGGCGAGATCGAGCAGCGCTTCCCCGAGCTGATCGGCACCGCGGAGGCGTCGGCGTCCGTCGGCGCAAAGCCCGCGGAGAAGTTCGCCAAGGTGCGCCACCGCGTGCCGATGCTCTCGCTCGACAACGCCTTCGACGACGCGGAGGTGGGCGAGTTCGTCGGGCGGGTGAAGCGCTTCCTCGCCCTGGCCGAGACGCCCGCCTTCACCGCCGAGCCGAAGATCGACGGCCTGTCGCTCTCGCTGCGCTACGAGGACGGAAAGCTCGTCACCGCCGCCACCCGCGGCGACGGGACGGAGGGCGAGGACGTCACCGCCAACGCCCGCACCGTCGACGACATTCCCGCGGAGATCCCCGCGCGCGGGGAGATCGAGGTGCGCGGGGAGGTCTACCTCTCCCACGCCGACTTCGCCGCCATCAACGCGCGGCAGGCGGAAGCCGGCAAGCCGCTCTTCGCCAACCCGCGCAACGCCGCAGCCGGCTCGCTGCGCCAGCTCGATTCGCGCATCACCGCCGAGCGGCCGCTGAAGTTCTTCGCCTATGCCTGGGGCGCCATGCCCCCGCCCGCGCCGACGCAGCACGAGGCGGTGCGGCGCTTCGAGGAATGGGGCTTTCGCGTGAACCCGCTGATGGTGCGCTGCGAGACGCTCGACGCGATGCTCGCGCACTACCGCCGCATCGCGGAGGAGCGGCCGAACCTCGGCTACGACATCGACGGCGTCGTCTACAAGGTCGACGACCTCGCCGTGCAGGAGCGCCTCGGCTTCGTCTCCCGCGCGCCGCGCTGGGCGCTCGCCCACAAGTTCCCGCCGCAGGAGGCCTTCACGGTCGTCGAGGCCATCGAGATCAACGTCGGGCGCACCGGATCGCTCAACCCGCTGGCGAAGCTCCGGCCCGTGACCGTGGGCGGCGTCGTGGTCTCGAACGCGACGTTGCACAACGAGGACTACATCAAGGGCATCGGCGGCAAGGGCGAGCCGATCCGCGAGGGCCGCGACATCCGCGTCGGCGACACGGTGAAGGTCTACCGCGCGGGCGACGTCATCCCCAAGGTCGTCGACGTCGTGATCGACAAGCGGCCCGCGGAGTCCGCGCCCTACGTGTTCCCGACGGCGTGCCCCGCCTGCGGCAGCCACGCGGTGCGCGAGGTCAATCCGCGCACCGGTCGCGAGGACGCGGTGCGCCGCTGCACCGGCGGGCTGATCTGCCCGGCGCAGGCGGTGGAGCGGCTGAAGCACTTCGTCTCGCGCACGGCGATGGACATCGAGGGGTTGGGCGGGGAGCGGATCGAGGAGCTCTTCGAGGCGAACCTCGTGCGCACCCCGCAGCAGATCTTCACACTCGAGGCGCGCAACGCCGAGCGGCTCGACCGACTCGAGGCGCGCGAGGGCTGGGGCGCGACGAGCGTGCGCAACCTCTTTTCCGCCATCGACGCGCGGCGCGCGCCGGACCTCGCCCGCTTCGTCTTCGCGCTCGGCATCCCCCACGTGGGCGAGACCGGCGGCAAGCTGCTCGCGCGCCACTTCCACACGTTCGACGCCCTGCGCGACACGGCGCGGCGTGCGGCGAACGGGGATGCGGGCGCCTACCAGGAGTTCATCGACATCGACGGCATCGGCGCGGTGGTGGCGGACGCGCTGGTCGAGTTCTTCCGCGAGGCGCACAACGAGGATATGCTCGACGCCCTGCTCCGCGAGGTGACGCCCCGCCCCGCGGAGGCGATCGCCGCGACCGACAGCCCCGTCGCCGGCAAGACCGTCGTCTTCACCGGCACGCTCGAGCAGATGACCCGCGACGAGGCCAAGGCCATGGCCGAGCGCCTCGGCGCCAAGGTCGCGGGCTCCGTTTCGGCCAAGACGGACATCGTCGTCGCCGGACCCGGCGCCGGCTCGAAGCTCAAGAAGGCGCAGGAGCTGGGGTTGCAGGTGATGGACGAGGACGGGTGGTTCCAGCTCGTGGGGCGGTGAGCCGCCCCGCTTCGTTCATGGCGTCGCGGTGCACGCGTCGACGTTCGCTCGCGATCCTTCTCCCGCCGGCCGAGAACGAACGCACAAGAAGGCCGCCGCGGGCCTCCCCTTTCCCTGGCGGCTGGTCGATTCACACATCGCCCGCGCCGGTCCCGGCTCTGGACGACCGGTGCCGGCGCCCCCTGTCCTTCCCTGTAGGGGAAGGTGTCTCGGCGAAGCCGAGACGGATGGGGCGCGCGGCACGCGCGTTCGGCGAAGCCGAGTAGCGACGGCGGCAGCGGACGCGCCGGCTTCCGCTTCGCGGAACGCGCCTTCGGCGCGCCCCATCCGTCACCGCGCTTCGCGCGGCGCCACCTTCCCCTACAGGGAAGGAGAACGCCCGTACCACCCGTCACGGGGTCCGTGCTTCGGCCGACGTTCGCGGATGCGTGAATCGACGAGCCGCGAGGGAGAGGGGAGTTCCCGATCGCCCGTCATCGGCGTCGCGGGGCACGCGTCGACGTTCGCTCGCGGCGCCCGCCCCTTCACAGGTCCTCCCCCCGCAGGAGCCGCGCCCCGCCTCGCCCCGGAACGCCCGCCGCCTCGCGCATGAAGAAGCGCTTGGCCGCCGGCATGCGGTTGACGAGGCCGAGCCCGAGGTCGCGCAGCATGCGCACCGGCGGGACGTCGTTCGAGAACAGGCGGTTGAGCGCGTCCGTGGCGAGGCCCATCGCCACCGTGTCGGCGCGGCGCGCGCGCTGGTAGTCCTCGAGCACGTCCGCCGCGCCGGGGTCCATGCCGAGCCGCACCGCGGACACGATCCGCTCTGCGAGCACGGCGGCGTCCTTCAGGCCGAGGTTGACGCCCTGCCCCGCGATCGGATGGATCACGTGGGCGGCGTCGCCGAGCAGCGCCAGCCGCGGCGCGACGAAGGCGCGGGCGATGCCGAACTCCAGCGGGAAGGCCTGGATCGGCGTCTCCAGCGCGATGGCGCCGAGCTCGAGGCCGAAGCGGCGCTCGATCTCCTCGAGGAGCAGGTCCTCGTCGAGCGCCAGCATGTGCGCCACGTCGGTCTCGCGCTCGGACCAGACGATGGCCGAGCGATGGCCCAGCGCCCCTCCAGGCGTCAGCGGCAGCATGGCGAAGGGGCCCGACGGCAGAAAGTGCTGGATCGCCCTGCCCTCGTGGTCGCGTGCGTGGCCGACGATCGCGGAGAGGCCCGATTGCGGGTAGTCCCAGCCGCTCCAGCCGATGCCGGCGCCCTCGCGCAGGCGCGAGCGCTTGCCGTCCGCCGCGCAGACGAGGTGGACGTCGCGCGTGCTCCCGTCCGTCAGCCGCACAGCGACGCCGGCGCCGTCGGCGGCCGGCGTCGCGCGGCGCACGCCGGCCTCCAGCATCTCGACGCCCGCGTCGCGGCAGGCGGCGCGCAGCGCTCGGGCGAGGACGGCGCTTTCGACCATGTGGGCGAAAGGCTCCTCGCTCGAAGGCTCCTCTCCATCGGCATCCCGCCGCGCGCCCTCGCCGCCGAACTCCAGGAACACCGGCCGCACCGGGTCGGCGAGGTGGCTGTCGGTGATCGCCATCTCGCGCATCTCCTGCGCCTGACCGGCGATCTCCGGCCAGACGCCGAGCGCCGAGAGCATGCGCCGGCTCGCCGCGGCGACGGCGTAGGCGCGCCGGTCGCCCGCGGGATCGCGGGCGAGCACGGGATCGGCGAGCGTCACGTCGATGACGCGCGGCGCCGCGCGTGCCAGCGCGAGCGCCAGGGCGAGGCCGACGATGCCGCCGCCCGCCACCACGATCCGCCAGTTCTGCGCCCGTTCCGTCGGACCCGTCATCGTCGCCTCCCTCGCACGCGAAACCGCGACGCGCTTCCGCGCGCTTGACCCGCCGGGCGGCGGCGGCTCACATGCCCTTCGCCCGGCACGGAGGTATCTAGCACATGGCGCGCGCCGTCGAAGAGCTGCTCGCGATTCTCGACCTCGAGCGGCTGGAGAACAACCTGTTCCGCGGTCGCAGCCCGAACGTGGGCTGGCAGCGGGTGTTCGGCGGGCAGGTGATCGGCCAGGCGCTCGTCGCGGCGACCCGCACAGTCGAGGGCCGCCAGGCGCATTCGCTCCACGCCTACTTCCTCCTGCCCGGCGACCCGAAGGCGCCCATCGTCTACGAGGTCGACCCGATCCGCGACGGCAGGTCCTTCGCGACGCGCCGCGTCGTGGCGATCCAGCACGGGCGGGCCATCTTCTCGATGTCGGCCTCCTTCCAGGTCCGCGAGGACGGGCTCGACCACGCCGCCGCGATGCCGGACGTGCCGATGCCGGAGGACCTCCCCGGCGAGGACGAGATGCGCGCGCGGGTGATGCCGCTGATGGACCCGTCGGCGCGGGCCTACTTCGAGCGCGAGCGGCCGATCGAGCTGCGCCCCGTCGAGCTCGAGCGCTACCTCCCCCGCGATCCGGAGGCGGAGCCGCTGCCGGCGCGCTTCCACGTCTGGATTCGCACGACCGGTCGCCTGCCGGACGAGCAGGCGATCCACGACTGCGCCCTCGCCTACGCGTCGGACATGACGCTGCTCGATTCCTCGCTCATCCCGCACGGCCGCAGCGTCTTCGAGCGCGCGATCCAGGCGGCCTCGCTCGATCACGCGCTGTGGCTCCACCGCCCCTTCCGCGCCGACGAATGGCTGCTCTACGCCCAGGAGAGCCCCTCCGCATCGGGCGCGCGGGGCTTCTCGCGCGGCTCCATCTTCACCCGCGACGGCCGCCTCGTCGCCTCGGTGGCGCAGGAGGGGCTGATCCGCGAGCGTACCACGCAGGGCTGAGGCGTGCCGGCCGCGGGGCCGGCGGCGGGCGGCCCTGTTTCGCTGCGCTGCGGAACATGCTACAGACCCCGCCGCTCGACGCCGCCGCCCGACGCCGAGGTGTCCGATCGGCGCGGCTTTCGCAAGGGCGAGCGCGACCCGCAGGCACGCGAACGACGATCGCGGGGGCGCGGCCCGGAACAGAACCGACCCAGATCCCATGTCACAGCCGAACGCCCTGACGAACGGGCATCCCGATTCACCCGCGACGGCCGAATCCGCGCTGCCGGAAGCCCACCGCAAGGCCGGCTTCTGGACGCTGACCATCGGCTCGGTGGGCGTCGTCTACGGCGACATCGGCACGAGCCCGCTCTACGCGCTGCGCGAGTCGATCATCGCCGCCTCCGCCGGCGGGCCGATCACCCGCGACATCGTGCTCGGCGTGCTCTCGCTCGTGCTCTGGTCGCTGATCCTCGTCGTCACGCTCAAATACGTCTTCATCCTGCTGCGCGCGGACAACAACGGCGAGGGCGGCACGCTGACGCTCGTCGCGCTGGCCATGCGCGCGCTCGGCCGCGGACGACTCGCGGTGCTGCTGCTCGGCGCCGTCGGCGCGGGACTGTTCTACGGCGACGCGATGATCACGCCGGCGATCTCGGTCCTGTCCGCGGTGGAGGGGCTCAAGATCGCCGCCCCCGCGAGCGCGGACTACGTCGTCCCGATCGCCCTCGTGATCCTCGTCTTCCTGTTCTCCGTGCAGAGCCGGGGCACGGGCCGGGTCGCGACCTTCTTCGGCCCGATCATGTGCGTCTGGTTCGCGGTGCTCGCCGGCACCGGCCTGTGGCACATCTTCGACGATCCCGGCGTGCTCGCGGCAATCAACCCGCTGTGGGGCGCGCGCTTCCTGATCGACCATCCCTTCGTCACGGTGGCCGTGCTCGGCGCGGTGTGCCTGGCGGTCACGGGGGCGGAGGCGCTCTACGCCGACCTCGGGCATTTCGGGCGCGGCCCCATCCGGACCGCCTGGCTCACGATGGTGCTGCCGGCGCTGACGCTCAACTATTTCGGCCAGGGCGCCGTCGTGCTCTCGAATCCGGAGACGATCGAGAGCCCGTTCTACAACCTCGTGCCCGATTTCATGACGCTGCCGCTCGTCGGGCTGGCCACGCTCGCGACCATCATCGCGAGCCAGGCGGTGATCACCGGCGCCTTCTCGCTGACGCGCCAGGCCGTGCAGCTCGGCCTCCTGCCGCGCCTCGAGATCCGCTTCACCTCGGAGGCCCATTCCGGCCAGATCTACATGCCGCGGGTGAACTGGCTCCTGCTCGCCGGCGTCATCGCCCTCGTCATCGGCTTCGGCTCGTCCTCGGCGCTGGCCTCGGCCTACGGCGTCGCGGTGTTCGGCGCGATGACGGTCGACGCGCTGCTCGCCATCCTCGTCATCTGGAAGGGCTGGCGCTGGGGGCTCGTCGCGGCGGTCGCCGTGATGACGCCCTTCCTCGTCATCGACCTCGCCTTCTTCGGCTCGACCCTGCTGAAGGTCTTCTCCGGCGGCTACGTGCCGGTGCTGCTCGCGGTCGCGCTGATCCTGACCATGTGGACCTGGCTGCGCGGCTCGCGGCTCCTCTTCGCCAAGACGCGCAAGACCGACATCCCGTTGGCCGAGCTCATCGCCATGCTGGAGAAGAGCCCGCCGCACCGGGTGCGCGGCATGGCGGTGTTCCTCACCTCCGACCCGGAGACGACGCCCACCGCGCTCATGCACAATCTCAAGCACAACAAGGTGCTGCACGAGAAGAACGTCGTCCTCACCGTGCGCGCCACCGACACGCCTCGGGTGCGCGAGGAGGACCGCGTCAGCGTCGAGCCGCTCGGCGAGAGCTTCTACCGGGTGCTGATGACCTACGGCTACATGGAGACGCCCAACATTCCCAAGGGGCTCACCGCCCTGCGCAAGCAGGGCTTCACCTTCGACATCATGGCGACGTCCTTCTTCCTCTCGCGCCGCGTGCTGCGCCCGGCCGCGCAGTCCGGCATGCCGCGCTGGCAGGACAAGCTGTTCATCTGGCTCTCGAAGACGGCGTCGAACGCCACCGACTTCTTCCAGATCCCGACGGGGCGCGTCGTCGAGGTCGGCACCCAGGTGACGATCTGAGGCGGCGCGCACCGCCGCGCGGCACGGTGACGGGCGATGCGCGTCATCCCCGCCGTCGCGCGCGCTTCGGCAGCGTCTGCTTCGTGTCCGCCATCGCCGCCCACGGGTCGCGCTCGAGATGGGCGAGCCGGGTCGGCAGGTTCTCGACGGTGAAGTGGTCGGGCGCGATCTCCGGGCCGAGCTCGTCCCAGGCGAGCGGGGTCGCCACCGGCGCGCCGGGGCGGGCGCGGGTGGAGTAGGCGGCGACGGCGGTGGCGCCGCGGCCGTTGCGCAGGTAGTCGACGAAGATCCGGCCCACCCGGGCCTTCTTGGCGAGCGTGTCCGTGTATCGGCCGGGCTCGTCCTTCGCCATGGCGGCCGCGAGGCCCGCCGTGTACGCCTTCGCCTCCTCCCAGCCCGCCTTCGGTACGAGCGGCACGACGACGTGCAGGCCCTTGCCTCCCGTGGTCTTGACGAAGCTCTCGAGCCCGTCGGCGGCGAGCCGCTCGCGCACGGCGCGAGCCGCCTCGATCACCTCGGGAAAGCCGACGCCCTCGCCGGGGTCGAGGTCGAGGACGAGCCGGTCCGGCCGCTCGGGGTCGTCGAGGGTGGAGCCCCAGGGGTGGATCTCGAGCACGCCGAACTGGACGAGGCTCAGGAGTCCGCGCAGGTCGCGCACGGCGACGAGCCGGTCGTCGCCGACGCTCGGCGTCAGCACCGCCCGGTCGAGGCCGGCCCAGGGATGCTTGGCGAAGAAGCACTCCTTCTCGGCCCCCGCCGGGCAGCGGACGACGGCGAGCGGCCGGTCGGCGATCTGCGGCAGGATCCAATCCGCCACCTCGACATGGTAGTCCGCCAGCCCCTGCTTGGTGATCCCCTGGCCCTCCCAGAGGATGCGGTCGGGGCTCGTGAGCGCGATCCCCGCGTAGGCGTCGTCGCGTGCGCTCATCCGCTTTCCTCCGGCTCGCCGCTCCGCCGTCCTCGCCCGCCCGCCGGCCGAGGGGACCTCGCGCACCACTTCGCGCGGGTCCTCGTCCTCGCGCAGGCCCTTGTAGGAGGCGTGCCGCAGGAGGCCATCGGGCGTCCAGCCCCGCAACTCGACCTCGGCGACGAGCTCGGGCCGGGCCCAGCGCACCTTCGCGGCGGCCGCGCGCGGGAGCGGCTCGGCGAAGGGCGGGGCGTCCGCGTGAACGGCCTCGATCGCATCGTGGAGCGCCGTCGCGTCGGCTTGCGTGAAGCCGGTACCGACCCGCCCGACATGGACGAGATCGTCGCCCTCGAACACGCCCAGCACGAGCGAGCCCACCGCATTGCGCCGGCTCGTCGCCGGGACGTAGCCGGCGATCACGAATTCCTGACGCGCCGAGCACTTGGTCTTGCGCCAATCCTCGCCGCGGCCCGAGCGATAGGGCCGGTCGGCGCGCTTGGAGATCACGCCCTCGAGGCCGATCCGGCAGGCGTGGCGTACCATCGCCGCACCGTCGGCCACGATGTGCTCGGACAGGCGCACCCGCCCGCCCGCCGGCGCGTCGTCGAGGAGGAGCGCGAGCAGGCGCTTGCGCTCGGCGAGCGGGACGCCGCCGAGATCGACGCCGTCGAGATGCAGGAGATCGAAGGCCTGGTAGACGATCGCCGAGGCGTCGCCCGCCTTCAGCGCCGCCTGCAGCGCGCCGAAGTCGGAGACGCCGCGCGCGTCCTCCACCACCGCCTCGCCGTCCATCAGCGCGGTGCCGAGGCCGAGCCCCGCGAGTGCTTCGGCCAGAGGCGCGAACTTCCGCGTCCAGTCGAGTCCCTTGCGGGTGAGGAGCGCGACCTGCTCCCCCTCGATGCGGGCCTGGAGACGGTAGCCGTCGAACTTGATCTCGTGGAGCCATTGCGCGCCAGAGGGTGCCTTCTCGGAGAGGGTGGCGAGGCAGGGGGGTACGAAGGCGGGAAGCGCGCCCGGCTTCGCGCCGGGCAGGTCGGCGTGGGAGGGCCGCGCCGTCTTCGCCGACGGCTTACGCTTCGGGGCCGGCGCTGCGCGCGCCGACGGCTTCGCCTTCGGATCGGCCACCTTCGCGTCCCAGTCCGCCCGCCGCACGTCGTCCGCCTTCAGGTCGGCGATGGTGCGCCCCGAGACGACGGAGGTCTCCTCCTCGGCCAGGATGTCGTCCGCGCCGGCGGGGCGGGCGGCCTCGTCGTCGGATTTGATGAGGAGCCACGTCTCCTTCGCGCTGGCGCGGCGCTCCTTGCCGGCGCCCGTGCGCACGAGGTGCCAGCGCCCGCCGAGCCTGGAGCCGCGCAGCACGAAGGTGAGGCGCCCGCGCTCCACGCCCACCCGCGGGTCGCCCTCGGGCTCCCAGGCGCCCTCGTCCCAGACGATCATCGCGCCGCCGCCGTAGGAGCCCTCCGGGATCAGGCCCTCGAAGGCGAGGTAGTCGAGCGGGTGGTCCTCGGTGCGCACGGCGAGCCGCCTGTCGCCGGGAACGAGGCTCGGGCCGCGGGTCACCGCCCAGGAGAGCAGCACGCCGTCGAGCTCGAGCCGCAGATCGTAGTGCAGCCGGCGCGCCGCGTGCTTCTGCACGCAGAAGCGCAGCCGCGCCCGCCCGCGGCGGGCGGCGCGGCCGCGGGGCTCGGGCGTCGCGCCGAAGTCGCGCTTGTCGCGGTAGCGCCCGAGCGGATCGTCGGCCTCGCGAGCGGCCTCGGCCGTGCGGCGTGCCATCGGGGCCTCCCGCTCAGCTCGCCTTGCGCTGCTTGGCCGCCGGCTTGCGCGCCGTGGTGGCGCGGCGCGACGCCGCCTTGGAGGCGGTGGACGTCGAGGTGCCCGCCTTCGCGGCGGCGGGCTTGGACGCCGCGGCCTTCGTCGAAGACGTCTTCGCCTTCGAGCCCCCCTTCGCACCCTTCGCGTGCGCCGCATCGGGGACCTTGCGCGCCTTCGCCGTCGTCCGGCCCGGCGGCCCCTTCCTCGCGGGCTCGCCGCCCTCCTCGGCCGCGAGCGAGCGCTTGAGCGCGTCCATCAGGTTGACCACGTTCGAGGGCGGCTGTGCCTTCGGCCGCGGCGCCTCGGCGGCACCCGCCTGCTTGGCGCGGATCATCTCGACGAGGGCGTTCTCGTAGCGATCCTCGAAGGTCTCGGGCTCGAAATGCCCGGTCTTCGTCTCGACGATGTGGAGCGCGAGGTCCTTGACCTCGTCGGGATAGTCGACGTCGGGGATGTCGGCGAACACCTCCTCCTCGCCGCGGATCTCGTAGGCGTAGTGCAGCGTCGTGCCCATCAGGCCGTCGTCGAGGGGCTCGAGCAGGATCAGCCGCTCTCGCCGCGCCATGACCACGCGCCCGATCGCCGCCATGCCCTTCTCGCGGACCGCGTCTCGGATCACCGCGAAGGCCTCCTGCGCCACCTTGTCGTCGGGCGCGAGGTAGTAGGGACTGTCGAGGTAGCGCTCGTCCACCTCCTCGCGCGGGACGAAGGTCTCGATGTCGATCGTGTGGGTCGATTCGAGCTTGAGGGCGTCGATCTCCTCGTCCTCGACCTGGATGTACGCGTTCTTGCCGACCTTGTAGCCCTTGACCTGATCCTCGGGCTCCACCGGCTCGCCGGTGTCGGCATCGACGTACATCCGCTTCACGCGGTTGCCCGTCTCGCGGTTCAGGGTGTTGAAGCGCACCTTGGCGGATGACGTCGCGGCGGGGTAGAGCGCCACGGCGCAGGAAACCAGCGAGAGCTTCAAGTAACCTTTCCAGATCGCGCGCGCGGCCATGAGATGATCTCCAGATCTCGACCCGCATTCGCGAGTCGAGACGACTCGGGTGCGGAGTCGATCGACTCACCAGGCGACTCGAACGTGATTCGCAGCGAGTCGTTCCGGAGGTGCGAAGACTCTCGCATGTCGAGCAAAACCCTCTCCCGGCCAAGAGAGGGGAGCCCGTCAGATCCGCCAGAGGCGCGACGGGTAGTCGATCACGAAGCGGTCCGGCTGCGCCCCCACGGCGGCCATGGCGCGCAGGATGACGTCGTCGGAGGGGAGGCGCATCAGCGGCACGGCGCGGGCGAGCGCCTCGACCGGCGCCTTGTCCTCGAACAGCGCCCGGAAGAGCGCCTCGTCCATCAGCGGCGCCAGCGAGGCGATCACGCCGCCGCGGATCACGACGCCGCCCGTCGCCGCGAAGACGATGCCCATGTCGCCCGCGAACCGGGCGAGATGCTTGAGGAAGGCCGCGACCGTGGCGCGCGCGTGCGCGCTCCCGCCGGAGACCGCCTGGGCGGCGACGCGGGGCGGGTCGGTCTCGACGGCGTCGGGGTCGAAGCCGAAATCGGGCGCCATCGCCCTGTGCAGGCGCACGAGCCCCGGGCCGGAGAGGATCGCCTCGGAGGTGACGCGGCCGAAGTGCCGCTCGAGCCGCGGGAAGACGCGGTAGTCCTCCTCGTCGATCGGCCCGAACCCGACGTGCCCCGCCTCTCCCGGCAGCGGCGCGGCGCGCCCGGCGACGGTGACGAGCGCGGCCATGCCGAGCCCCGTGCCGGGCCCGAGCACGAGCTTGGGCCCGCCGCCGGGCGGGACCGGCGTCCCGATCGGGATCGCGTCCTGCGGCTCGAGCACGGCGAGAGCCAGCGCCGCCGCCTCGAAATCGTTGAGCAGCAAGCCCTGGGCGAGACCGAAATGGCGCGCGAGATCCGCGCCGTCGAAGGTCCACTGCGCGTTCGTCAGCCGCGCCTCGCGACCGAGCACCGGCCCCGCCGCGCACAGGACGAGGCTCCGCGCGCCCGAGGGCGTCGCAGCGATCGCCTGCTCCACGGCGTCGAAGGCGGTCGGCGTCTCCTTCGTGCGCAGCCGGCACACGGGAACGAGCGGCGCGCCCGGCGTCTCGGCGAGCGAGAAGCGGGCGTTCGTGCCGCCGACGTCGGCGACGAGGAGGGGATGCGGAAACGAAGTCATGGCCTCTCAACGCGCGAGGGGCGGAAGGGGTGTCGACGATGGTGATAGGCGACGGGGACGGGCGGGGGCAACAGCCAGGGCGGTACCGGACGCCCTCACGTCGATGCCGCACACCGACCGCCACCTCCCCGCAGGGGAAGGACGGAGGCCGAAGGCCGGAGGGTGGGGAGGACGGCGGGCCGGCTCGCCCAGCCGTGGAACGGCCCCACCGCCCGCGCGGTCCGCGCGGACTCCTCCCCTCCGGGGAGGAAGCGGGGTCGGCGGATGGCGCAAGCGCCTCGCCCCCGCGACCCGCCGCCCCCTTCACAAGCCCCGCCCCCTGACGTAAGCCTCTCGCCCATGAACGGCCCCTCCACCAGCGCCCCCTCGACGAGAGCCCCCGGCCTCGTCAAGATCTGCGGCCTGAAGACGCCCGAGACGCTGGATGCGGCGCTCGCGGCGGGCGCGGACATGGTCGGGCTCGTGCATTTCGCCCGCTCCCCCCGGCACGTCGCGATCGACGACGCCGCCGCGCTCGCCTTGCGGGCGCGCGGGCGCGCCGAGGTGGTCGCGCTCGTGGTCGATCCGGACGACGACCTCCTCCGCGCCCTCGCCGAGCGGGTGCGCCCCGATCTCCTCCAGCTCCACGGCGGCGAGACGCCCGAGCGGGTCGCCGCCGTCCGCGAGCGCTTCGGCATCCCCGTGATGAAGGCGATCGGCATCGCCGAGGAGGCGGATCTCGCCCGCGTCGCGCCCTATGCCGCGGTGTGTGATCGTCTGCTCTTCGACGCCAAGCCGCCGAAGGAGCCGTCGGCGCTGCCCGGCGGCAACGGGCTCGCCTTCGATTGGCGCCTCGTCGCCGCCGTCGATCCCGGCCGTCCGTCGATGCTCTCGGGCGGGCTGACGGCGCACAACGTCGGCGCCGCGATCGCCGCCACGGGGATGCGCGCCGTCGACGTCTCCTCCGGCGTCGAGACCGCGCCGGGGCTCAAGGACCCCATCGCCATCGCGGCCTTCGGGGCCGCCGCCCGCGCCGCCTGGCGCGCACAGGACGAGGCAGGAACGCCGTGACCGCTCCGCAGAAGCCCAATTCCTTCCGCAACGGCCCGGACGAGACCGGGCATTTCGGCATCTACGGCGGCCGCTTCGTGGCCGAGACCCTGATGCCGAACATCCTCGAGCTCCAGGCGGCCTACGAGGCGGCCAAGGCCGACCCGGAATTCGAGCGCGAGCTGCGCGCCTACGCCACGCACTACGTCGGGCGCCCGAGCCCGCTCTACTACGCGGAACGGCTGACCGAGCACGTGCGCGAGACGGCGGCGCCGGACAGGGGCGCGAAGATCTACCTCAAGCGCGACGAGCTCAACCACACCGGCGCACACAAGGTGAACAACGTGCTGGGCCAGATCCTGCTCGCCCGGCGCATGGGCAAGAAGCGGATCATCGCCGAGACGGGCGCGGGCCAGCACGGCGTCGCCACCGCGACGCTCTGCGCACGCTTCGGGCTCGAGTGCATCGTCTACATGGGCGCGGTCGACGTCGAGCGGCAGAAGCCCAACGTCTTCCGCATGGAGATGCTGGGCGCCACCGTCGTGCCCTGCCATTCCGGGTCGAAGACGCTCAAGGACGCCATGAACGAGGCGCTGCGCGACTGGGTGACCAACGTCGAGACCACGTTCTACTGCATCGGCACGGTCGCCGGCCCGCACCCCTACCCCGCCATGGTGCGCGACTTCCAGTGCGTCATCGGCGACGAGGTGCGCTGGCAGATGCAGGAGGCGGAAGGGCGGCTGCCGGATTCGCTCATCGCCGCCATCGGCGGCGGCTCGAACGCCATCGGCCTGTTCCACCCCTTCCTCGACGACGAGAGCGTCGCGATCTACGGGGTCGAGGCGGCCGGGCGCGGGGTCGACACCGGCGAGCACGCCGCCTCGATCTCCGGCGGCAGGCCCGGCGTGCTGCACGGCAACCGCACCTACCTCCTGATGAACGAGGACGGGCAGATCACCGACGCCCACTCGATCTCGGCGGGGCTCGACTATCCCGGCATCGGCCCGGAGCATTCCTGGCTCGCGGACGTGGGGCGCGTGACCTACCTCTCCGCGCGCGACGACGAGGCGCTCGCCGCCTTCCAGCTGATGTCGAAGCTCGAGGGCATCATCCCCGCGCTCGAGCCCGCCCACGCCATCGCAAAGGCGGTGGAGATCGCAGCGGAGAAGCCGCGCGACCACTTGATGGTGATCAACCTGTGCGGGCGCGGCGACAAGGACATCTTCACGGTGGCCGAGCACCTGCGGGGCGGGTTGTGATGCGGGTCTTGCATTCCTGGGTCGACTAGACGACATTGGCCGAAGCCAACGAGAGAAGCACGATGTCGAGCGGCGACGACCAGTCGATTCATACGATGATGGCCACGAAGCACCAGTTCGCAGGTCATCTCCATTCGGTTCTGGAGCACTTGGACCGGATCGCGTCCTCGATGGGCGGACTCTCGGACGAGGTGCGCGTCGGCTTTCGAGCGACGGACGTTCGCATCAGTGCAATCGATGCGAAGCTCGACACGAAATTCGACGAGCTCGACACCAAGCGCGACGAACTCGGCGCGGCGATGCGCGTCGCGCTCGATCGCCAGCGACGCGAGATGAACGCGCGCTTCGCGGCGGTCGGGCGTCGCTTCGACGACGTCGATCTGAGAATGGACAGGCTCGAGACGCAGATGCGTGCGCTTCATTCGGACGTCATCCACATGGAGATGAAGGTTCTCAACGCGACGCAGTCCGCGCTACAGGCGCATATCCGCCTCGACGAGATCGACGCCGACAAGAGCAGCAACCCTGGACCGGACCCCTCATGACCGCCCGCATCGACGCCCGCTTCGCCAAGGCCCGCGCGGAGGGCCGCGCCGCCCTCGTCACCTACGTCATGGCCGGCGATCCCGACCCGGAGACCTCGCTCGCGGTCCTGCGCGCCCTGCCGAAGGCGGGGGCGGACATCGTCGAGCTGGGCCTGCCCTTCACAGACCCGATGGCCGACGGCCCGGCGATTCAGGCCGCGGGCCTGCGCGCGCTGAAGGCGGGCCAGACCACGGCGAAGACGCTCGACCTCGTGCGCCGCTTCCGGGAGGAGGACCGCGAGACCCCCGTCATCCTGATGGGCTACTTCAACCCGATCTACCAGTACGGCGTCCCGCGCTTCCTCGCCGACGCGAAGGCGGCGGGCGTCGACGGCATGATCGTCGTCGACCTCCCGCCGGAGGAGGACGCCGAGCTGTGCCTGCCGGCGCTGGAGGCCGGCCTCGCCTTCATCCGGCTCGCCACGCCCACGACCGACGACCGGCGCCTGCCGGCGGTGCTCGCGAACACGGCGGGCTTCGTCTACTACGTCTCCATCACCGGCATCACCGGCGCGGCGACGCCGGACTTCGGCAAGGTCGCGAGCGCGGTCGAGCGCATCAAGCGCCACACCGATCTCCCCGTGGTCGTCGGCTTCGGGGTGAAGACCGGCGCCCACGCCGCCGCCATCGCGAAGGGCGCCGACGGCGTCGTCGTGGGCTCGGCGCTCGTCGCGACGCTCGAAGCGAGCCTGAAGGACGGCGCCGCGACCGCCGAGACCGTGCAGGGCGTCGCCCGGCTCGTCGGCGAGCTGGCCGAAGGCGTGCGCGGCGCGTCCCGCTGACCCGCTCGGACGAGGTCGGCGGGCGCTTGCCCCCGGCGCCGCCGTCGTCCAAAGTCGCGCGCATGGCCGCTTCGACACAAGCCTCCAACGCCCCGGAATGGTCCGTCTCCGAGCTGTCGGGCGCGCTCAAGCGCACGATCGAGGACGCCTACGGCCACGTGCGCCTGCGCGGCGAGATCTCGGGCTTCCGCGGCCCCCACTCCTCGGGCCATTGCTATTTCTCGCTGAAGGACGAGGGCGCGAAGATCGACGCGGTGGTCTGGAAGGGCACCTACGCGCGGCTGAAGACGAAGCCGCAGGAGGGGCTCGAGGTGGTCGCCACGGGCAGGATCACCACCTTTCCCGGCAAGTCGAGCTACCAGATCGTCATCGACCAGATCGCCCCCGCGGGCGTCGGCGCGCTGATGGCGCTGCTCGAGGAGCGCAAGCGCACCCTCGCCGCGCAGGGCCTGTTCGCCGCCGAGCGCAAGCGCCCCCTGCCCTACCTGCCCCGCGTGATCGGCGTCGTGACCTCGCCGACGGGAGCGGTGATTCGCGACATCCTCCACCGCGTCCAGGACCGCTTCCCCCGCCACGTGCTGGTCTGGCCGGCCCGCGTTCAGGGCGAGACCTGCGCGGAGGAGGTGGCGGCGGGCGTGCGCGGGTTCAACGCGCTCGATCCCGCCGGGCCGATCCCGCGGCCGGACGTCATCATCGTCGCCCGCGGCGGCGGGTCGATCGAGGATCTCTGGGGCTTCAACGACGAGGACCTGGTGCGGGCGGTGGCCGGGAGCGCGATCCCCGTCGTCTCGGCGGTGGGCCACGAGACCGACTGGACGCTCATCGACCTCGCCGCGGACGTGCGCGCGCCGACACCCACGGGCGCCGCCGAGATGGTGGTGCCGGTGCGCTCCGAACTCCTCGCCATCGTTCACGACCGCGCACGGCGGCACGAGGACGCGATCCTGCGCCGGCTCGAGCGCCTGCGCGCCGACCTGCGCTCCGCCGCCCGGGCCCTGCCGCGGGCGGAGGACCTCACTGCGACGCAGCGCCAGCGGCTCGATCTCGCCGCCGCCCGCCTCGCGCCCGCGCTCGCCGCCAACGCCCGTGCCTACGAGCAGCGCCTCGCCGACGCCGCGCGGCGACTCGAGCGCGGCTCGCCCCGCGTGCGGCTGACGCGCGCCCGAGGCCGGCTGGAGGCGATCGCCGGACGGCCGGAACGGGCGCTCGCGGGGGCGATCGCGCGCCGGCGCGACCGGCTCGACGGCCTCGCCGCGCGGCTCGTCGCCGGGCGGGGGCGCCTCGTGGATCTGGAACGGGCGCGCATCGCCCACGGCCGCAAGCAGGTCGACGCCTTGGGCAGCCGCCTGCGCGGCCTCGCGCGCGCCGGCGTCCGCGAGCGGACGCGCACGCTCGCCAGCGTCTGGCAGCTCGCCGAGAGCCTGAGCTGGCGCTCGGTCCTCGCCCGCGGCTACGCGCTCGTGCGTGACGCCGACGGCACGCCGGTGCGCCGCGCCACAGCGATCGCGCCAGGCGCTGCGCTCACCCTCGAACTCGCCGACGGGACGATCGCGGCGCGGGCCGAAGGCGGCGGGGCGCGCGGGCCGTCGAGCGCCGACCCGCCGCGCGGGCCTGCCGCCAGGCCGAAGCCCGCGCGGGCGGCGAAGGCGCCCGCGCCATCGGCGGCACGGGCGCAGGGGAGCCTGTTCGACCCGTGAGCCGCTGCCCCGGGCGCGCTCGCGCGCGCCGCGACGGCCGGTCATCATCTCGTTCGAGCCGATCTCGATCCCGGAAAACTCGGGCGGCATCGTCGAAACGATACGCCATGCTTCGCTTCGTTGGAGGCGGCCGTCGCATCGTCCCATTCGAAGCCACCCTGAGAGTCAGCCCGCCCGTAGGCCTAGCGCGCGCCGCACGGCCTCGGGCTCCTTCTCGATGACAGTGAGGTAGGCGACCAGGGTCTCGTTCGGCAGCAGGCGAACGGCCGCGATCGCCGCGACCCGCTCTGGATCGATCCGGTATGCACGCGCAAAGACGTTTTGGATGAAACGAAGCGTGCTTGGCAGCTCCTATATCGAGTGCGCAAAAACCTGACATCGGCATTGAGTGTTCGGACTTTGCCGTCGTACAGCAAAGACGCGATTTGATTCGCAGGCCGTGTCAGCTGGAGTCAGCCGCCTCCACCACGTCGTCGAACGTCCGCGGCCCCGTGCAAGACGCGTTCACCAGCACCGCCATGTTCCCCGGGGCGTGCTCGTATCCACGTCTCGGGCTTCGACCGCCCTCAGCCCGCGTCCCTCGCCAGCGCGCGCCGGACAACCTCGGGCTCCTTCTCGATGACCGTGAGGTAGGCGAGGAACGTCTCGTCCGGCAGCAGACGGCCGGCCTCGATTTCGGCCAAGCGTGCGGGATCGAGGCGGAATTGCCGCGCGAACGCATCTTGGCTCAGGCCGGAACGCTCGCGAGCGCGGCGGACACGCGTCGCCGAGACCATCCGCGCGATCTCCTCCCGCGTTCGGATGGGATTGTCCGGGTCGCTCGCCGCGACCCGCTCGATCTCTTCGTCCGTCAGTGCGAGCAGGCGGGCGCGCTCCTCCGGTGAGAATCGCGGAGGCGAAGCCCTCAACTCCGCCAATGTCTTTCTCACGATGGCCAAGTCGTTACTCCTCGAGCTTTGCGCGCGCCTGGGCGTAGGAGCGTCTCTCACGTCGGCTCGCCGGCCGCGCCGAGATGATACGGCATATTTCGTTTCGCATCGTGTAAACGATGCTCACGCAACGTCCGTCGACATAGCCGAACGCGGTCAAGCGCCGCTCTCCATAATCCTGGCGATCATCTTCGCCTTCAACGCGCCGGCCTACCCGCCCGCCGCCTCCACCGCGTCGTCGAACGTCCTCAAGCCCGTCCTCGGCGCGCCCACCAGAACCGCCATGTTGCCCGGCGCGTGCTCGTTCTTCCACATCTTCTGGTGGGCGAGCGGGATCTTCTCCCAGGAGAACACCTCGGACATGCACGGGTCGATACGGCGGTCGAGCACGAACTGGTTGGCCGCCGACGCCTGCTTCAGGTGGGCGAAGTGGGAGCCCTGGATGCGTTTCTGGCGCATCCAGACATAGCGCGCGTCGAAGCTCAGGTTGAAGCCCGTCGTGCCGGCGCAGAACACCACCATGCCGCCGCGCTTGGCCACCAGGCACGACACCGGGAAGGTCGCCTCTCCCGGGTGCTCGAAGACGATGTCGACATCCTTCTTCCCCGTCAGCTCCCAGATCGCCTTGCCGAAGCGCCGGGCCTCCTTGGCCCAGGCGTTGTATTCGTCGGTGCCGACCTGCGGCATCTGGCCCCAGCAGGAGAAGTCCTTGCGGTTGATCACGCCCTTGGCGCCGAGCGAGAGCACGTAGTCGCGTTTGGTCTCGTCGGAGATGATGCCGATCGCGTTCGCGCCCGCCGCCGCGCAGAGTTGCACGCCGAACACGCCGAGCCCGCCCGAGGCGCCCCAGACCAGCACGTTGTCCGAGGGCTTGAGCGTGTGCGGCTGGTGGCCGAAGAGCATGCGGTAGGCGGTGGCGAGCGTCAGCGTGTAGCAGGCGCTCTCCTCCCAGGTGAGGTGGCGCGGCTTCTCCATCAGCTGGCGCGACTGCACCCGCGCGAATTGCGCGTGCCCCCCGTCGGGCGTCTCGAAGCCCCAGATCCGCTGCGAGGCGGAGAGCATCGGGTCGCCGCCATTGCATTCCTCGTCGTCACCGTCGTCCTGGTTGCAATGGACGATGACCTCGTCGCCGACCTTCCAGCGCTTCACCTTGGCGCCGACCTTCCAGACCACGCCCGCCGCGTCGGAGCCGGCGACGTGGAAGGGGTTCTTGTGGAAGTCGAGCACCGAGACCGGCTGGCCGAGCGCGGCCCAGACGCCGTTGTAGTTGACGCCGCCGGCCATCATGAACAGCAGCACCTCGTCGTCGCCGATCTCCCAGGTGGGCACGCGCTCGACGACGAGGCTCTCCAGCGGCGGGCCGTGGCGGTCCTTGCGGATCGTGTAGGCCAGCATCGTCGCCGGCACGTGGCCGAGGGGGGGGATCTCCCCGATCTCGTAGGCGTCCTTCACCGGCTGGCTCGACATGGTCTCGTCCTCGTCGTCTCTCGTCCCCAGGCTGCGAGAGTAGCGCGGGAGGGGTGCATCGCAACACGACCAAGGGCGAAGGCGCCCGCTCCGTTCCCCCTTCGCATCTCGGCAAAAGGGATGAGGGCGCGGCCCTGGACCGTGCTCTATATGCGTTGCACCATGCTACGCCCTCCCCGAGAGGCGGGGCGAGGATCGGGAGAGGCGCCATGAGCGACACCGCTGCGAGCGAGACCGGACGCACCCGCGACAAGCCGTGGATCTTCCGCACCTATGCGGGCCATTCCACGGCGGTGGAGTCGAACGCGCTCTACCGCGGCAACCTCGCCAAGGGCCAGACCGGCCTCTCGATCGCCTTCGACCTGCCCACCCAGACCGGCTACGACCCCGATCACGAGCTCGCCAAGGGCGAGGTCGGCAAGGTCGGCGTCTCGGTGGCGCATCTGGGCGACATGCGCACGCTGCTCGACGGCATCCCGCTCGCCACGATGAACACGTCGATGACGATCAACGCCACCGCGCCGTGGCTGCTCGCGCTCTACGTCGCGGTGGCGGACGAGCAGGGCGCGCCCCGCGACGCGCTAACCGGCACGACGCAGAACGACATCGTGAAGGAATACCTCTCCCGGGGCACCTACATCTTTCCGCCGGAGCCGAGCTTGCGGCTCACCCGCGACACGATCTTGTTCGGGCGGGAAGAGATGCCGAAGTGGAACCCGATGAACGTCTGCTCCTACCACCTGCAGGAGGCCGGCGCGACGCCGGTGCAGGAGGTCGCCTTCGCGCTCGCCACCGCCTGCGCGGTGCTCGACCGGGTGAAGGCCAAGGGCGTGCCCGAGGCCGACTTCGCCCAGATGGTGGGGCGCATTTCCTTCTTCGTGAACGCCGGCATGCGCTTCGTCACCGAGATCTGCAAGCTGCGCGCCTTCGCGGACCTGTGGGACGAGGTGTGCCGCGACCGCTACGGGATCGCCGACGAGAAGAGCCGCCGCTTCCGCTACGGCGTGCAGGTGAACTCGCTCGGCCTCACCGAGCAGCAGCCGGAGAACAACGTCCACCGCATCCTCATCGAGATGCTGGCGGTGACGCTCTCGAAGAAGGCGCGCGCCCGCGCGGTGCAGCTGCCGGCCTGGAACGAGGCCATGGGCCTGCCCCGGCCGTGGGACCAGCAATGGTCGCTGCGCATGCAGCAGATCCTGGCGCTCGAGACCGACCTGCTCGAATACGAGGACATCTTCGACGGCTCGGCCGTGATCGAGCGCGAGGTCGCCGCCATCAAGGAAGCCGCGCGCGCCGAGCTCGAGGCGATCGATCGCCTCGGCGGCGCGGTCGCCTGCGTCGAAAGCGGCTACATGAAGCGGGCGCTGGTGGAATCCAACGCCGCGCGCGTCTCCGAGATCGAGGAGGGCGAGCGGGTCGTCGTCGGCGTCAACACGTACCGGGAGGGCGAGCCCTCGCCGCTCGTCACCGGCGACCGGGCCATCATGACCGTCTCCGAGGACGTGGAGCAGGGCGCCATCGCCGCCCTGAAGCAATGGCGCGCCGCCCGCGACGAGAGCGCGGCGCAGGCCGCGCTCGCCGCGCTCGAGGCCGCCGCGCGGTCGACCGACGCCAACGTCATGGAGCCCTCGATCGCCTGCGCCAAGGCCGGCGTCACCACGGGCGAGTGGGGCGAGCGCCTGCGCGCCGTGTTCGGCCAGTACCGCGCCCCGACCGGCGTGACCCTGGAGACCCGGGTCACGCCGCGCGAGCGCGAGGTGCGCCTCCTCGTTACCGAGCTCTCCGAGACACTCGGCCGCGCGCCGACCATGGTCGTCGGCAAGCCCGGCCTCGACGGGCATTCCAACGGCGCCGAGCAGATCGCGCTGCGCGCCCGCGACGTCGGCATGGAGGTCGCCTACGACGGCATCCGCCAGACGCCGGCCGAGATCGTGGCCCGCGCAGCGCAGACGAAGGCGCACGTCATCGGCCTGTCGATCCTCTCGGGGAGCCACGTGCCGCTCGTGCGCGAGGTGATGGCGCGGCTGCGGCTGGAGGGCCTCGACCACATCCCCGTCGTGGTCGGAGGCATCATCTCCAACGAGGACGCGCTCGTCCTCTCCAATATGGGCGTCTCCAAGGTCTACACGCCGAAGGACTACGAGATCGACGCCATCATGGGCGAGATCGTCGGCGTCATCGCCCGCGCCGCCGACAAGCCCCCGGCGCCGGACGCGCCCCCGGCGACAGCGGCGGCCAAGCGCGACCGCAGGGCGGCACGGGGGAGCTATTGAGGCGCAGCCGCCCTCGTTCGGGGCGCGCGCACTCTCAGAACTTCCGCTCCACGAAGCGCTCCCTCGCCGCCCGCTCGGCGTCCTCCGGCGGCGGGGCCCGGCTGGCCGCGGCCTCGAGCATGGGGAGGACCTCGCTCGCGCGCTCGGCGACGAGGTGGCTGAGCTCGAGGCCCGGGCGGATGAAACCCTGCTCGCGCATGTGGGCGATGAGCACGAGCAGCGGCTTCCAGAAATCCTCCAGCGACAGCAGCAGGATGGGCTTCCTGTGGCGGCCGAGCTGCGCCCAGGTGAGCTGCTCGACGAGTTCCTCGAGCGTGCCGATCCCGCCCGGCAGCGCCACGAAGGCGTCGGCGCGCTCGAACATCAGGCGCTTGCGGGTGTGCATGTCGGGGACGACGATCGTCTCCTGCACGTCGTCGAGGAGCTTCTCCTCGCGGGTGAGGAAGTCCGGGATGATGCCGGTGACTTCGCCGCCCGCGTCCAGCGTGGCGCGCGCGACGATCCCCATCAGCCCGAGCGCCCCCCCGCCGTAGACGAGCCGTACCCCCGCCTCCGCCATGGCGCGGCCCAGCTCCTCGGCGGCCGCGCGATGGGCCGGGTCGCGGCCCTCGGCGGAGCCGCAATAGACGCAGATCGACCGGATACGACGCATCGTCGCGCCACCCCTCTGAATTAAGTTGCGATTCGCGCTTGCCGCCCCCACGATTTTGGTTTCAGACGACGCGCAGGGAAAGTAAACCGGTTCCAGGTGCGCACGCCAGTGCGCGCCGCCCGAGACGAGAGGACCAAAGGCCGTGCCAGTCGAACGGCGTCGCATCATAGCGATCATCGTCACGCTCCTGCTCGCGGCGGGCGGGATCGGCGCCTACGTCTCGACCGAGAACCGCGTGAACGAGCGCGTCGAGGACGGCGCCGCGACCGCGGTGGACGCGACGGCGCCGGGAACCGCCGCGGCGGTGCGGCCCACGGTCGCGCCCGCACCGGAGGCGCCGGCGGGGACGCCGGGCGAGACCGCGGAGGCGCAGCCGCCGGCCGTCGAGCCGCCCGAGGCGGAGTCCGTCGTCGCGGACCCCATCGACCCCGAACCGATCGTCCCCGAACCCATCGTGCCCTCACCGGAAGTGGCTGGAGCCGCCGAGCCGGCCCCGGCCGCGGAGGTGGTCGTCGCCGCGGCCGAGCCCGCCGCGCCGGCGGAGCCGGTGGTCGCGCAGCCTTTGGTCGCGCAGCCGACGCCGGAGACGCCGGCGCCCGCACCGGCGGCCGGAGCCGTCCAGAACGCCGAGGCCGACGCCGCCGTCTTCGATCTCGTGCGCGTGGAGCCGACCGGCGACGCCGTCATCGCCGGGCGCACCCGTGCGGGCGCGACGGTCGAGCTCCTGCGCAACGGCGAGCGGCACGACGTGATCGTGGCGGACGCCACCGGCGCCTTCGCCTTCGTTCCCCCGCCGCTTCCCCCGGGCACGCACGAGATCGCGCTCCGGATCCAGGAGGCGGACGGTACCGCGCGACGTGGGCGCCAGAGCGTCACGGTCGTCGTCGCCGAGACGATGGACAGCGCGCCGGTCGTCGCGCTCGCCGAGCCTGGCGCGCCGACGCGCGTGCTCTCGCAGCCCGAGGCGCCCCCACCCGCCGCGGAGGCGCTCGCCGCTGCCGAGGTCGTCGCCCCCGCGGCCGACGTCGTTCCCGAGGACGTCGTCTCCGAAGACGTCGCCTCCGAGGCCGAACCCGCGGTCCAGGTCGCGGGCGCCGATGCCGGCGCGCCGCTTCCGCCGGCGCGGGCGGGCGTGCGGATCGCCAGCGTCGAGGCGGAGAGCGGCGGCGGGCTCTACGTCTCCGGCGAGGCCGCTCCGGAGGCGGCCGTGCGGCTCTACCTCAACGAGACCTTCGTCGGAGGCGCCGCCGCGGACGATGCGGGCGCCGTCTCCTTCGCCATCGGCACCGGCGTGCGCCCGGGCCTCTACCGCGTGCGCCTCGACGAGGTCGGCGGCGGGGACGGCCGCGTCCTCTCGCGCGCCGAGGTGACCTTCGAGATGCCGGCGCTGCCGTCCGCCGCCGCGGTCGCCGCGGCGCAGGACGCCGAGGCGGCGGAGCCGGAGCCGCTCGTGGCGACCACCCCGGTCGCCGCGCAGGAGCCGGTCGCCGAGGTCGAGGCCGTCGAGGCCGAGCCGGCCGAGCCCGCGCCGCGGATCGCCGCCGTGCCGCCGGCGCCGTCGGCCGCCGCCACGCGGGAGATCGCCGCCGTCACCACCACGACGCCGCCCATCTCCGCCGAGGCGACCGGCGAGGCGCGCACGGCCACGCTGACGATCCCCGCGGTGAACACCGCCCTCGTCGTGCGCGGCGACAGCCTCTGGCGGATCTCGCGGCGCATCTACGGCGACGGCATCCGCTACACGGTGATCTTCGACGCCAACCAGGACCAGATCCGCAACCCCGACCTGATCTTCCCCGGCCAGGTCTTCGTCCTGCCCGCGCAGGCGCCCGCGCCCGCCGCGGCGGACGCGGGCGGCGGCTGAGCCGCGCGTCCCGCCCGAGACCGCACGCGTCCCGAACGGAGCCATCGCCCATGCGCCGCGTCCCCCGCATCGCCCTGACGGCGGCCGTCCTCGCCGGCGCGGGCTTCGCCTTCCTGCTCTGGCGCGGCCCGGAGCCGGGAGGCATCGACGACGTCTACACGGCGATGTTCGGCCCCGCCGATCTCGGCCCCGTGACCTTCGAGAGCCTGGCCCGGCGCGACTCGCCCAACGACGCGCTCGCCTGCCCGGAGGACGTCTGCGCCGCCGAGCCCGATTTCGTCACGCCGATCTACGAGGTGCCCGGCGCGCGCCTGCGCGAGATCGTCGCCGAGATCGCGGCGGCCGAGCCGGGCACCGAGCGGGTCTATGCCGGGCTGCGCGAGGAGACGGACCGCTTCCTCGTGCGCAGCCCCACCATGCGCTACCCCGACACGGTGAGCGCGCGCATCTACGGCGCGGGGCCGGGCCGCTCGCGGCTCGCGCTCTACTCGCGCTCGCAGATCGGCTATTCGGACATGGGCGCGAACCGCGCGCGGCTCGAGCGCTGGCTCGAGGCGATCTCGGCGCGCGTCGCCGCCGAGGCGGGCGTCGCGTCGTGAGCGACGCCGCGAGCGGCGGGGACGACCTCGCCGGGCTCCTGGTCGTCTCGCTCGAGCAGGCGGTCGCGGCGCCCTACGCCTCCGGTCGCCTCGCCGACGCCGGCGCGCGGGTTATCAAGCTCGAGCGGCCCGAGGGCGACTTCGCCCGCCGCTACGACGCGGACGTGAACGGCGAGAGCGCCTACTTCGTCTGGCTCAACCGCGGCAAGGAATCGATCTGCGTCGACCTGCGCGAGGAGACCGACCGCGCGCTGGTCCGGCGCATGATCGAGAGGGCCGACGTCTTCATCCAGAACCTCGCGCCGGGCAAGGCGGCGGGGCTCGGATTCGACCCGGAGCGCCTGCGCGCGCAGCACCCGCGGCTCGTCACCTGCTCGATCTCCGGCTACGGCGAGGAGGGTCCCTACCGCGACCTGAAGGCGTACGACCTCCTCGTCCAGGCCGAGAGCGGGCTCTCCGCGATCACCGGCACGCCCGACGGCATGGCCCGTGTGGGCGTCTCGGTCTGCGACATCGCCGCCGGCATGACCGCCTTCCAGGGCATCCTGCAGGCGCTGATCGGGCGCGGCGTCACGGGGCGCGGACGGCACGTCTCCGTGTCGCTGTTCCACGCGCTCGCGGACTGGATGAACGTGCCGTGGCTGCAGTTCGCCTATGGAGCGCGCACGCCGCCGCGGATGGGGCTCGCGCATCCCTCGATCGCGCCATACGGCGACTATGCCTGCGCCGACGGCAAGTCCGTGCTCCTCTCGATCCAGAACGAGGCGGAGTGGGAGGCCTTCTGCGCGCGGGTGCTGGCGCGGCCGGAGATCGCGTCCGATCCGCGCTTTTCCACGAACCCGGCCCGGGTGGAGCACCGCACGGCGCTCGACGCGATCGTCGCGTCGGTCTTCGGCGGGCTCGACCGCGAGGCCGTGATCGCGCGGCTCGAGGCGGCGCGGATCGCCTACGGCCGCGTGAGCACGCTCGACGACCTCGCCCGGCATCCGCAGCTGCGCACCGTCTCCGTGGAGACGCCCGCCGGCCCCGTCACCCTGCTCGCGCCCGGCGCCCTCGCCGACGGGGCGACGCCGCGGCTCGGCCCCGTCCCGGCCCGCGACGCGCACGGCGCGGCGCTGCGCGCCGAGTTCGCGGCGCCCGGCTGAGCCGTCGCCTCAGGTCGCGGGCACGGTCGGCCCGAAGACGTCCTCGAAGGTCGCGCGCATCACCGCGTCGACCTCCGGCATCGTCACCGGCAGGCCGAGGTCGACGAGGCTCGTGACCCCGTGCTCGCGCACGCCGCAGGGCACGATCCCGTCGAAATGCGAGAGGTCCGGCTCGACGTTGAGCGCGATGCCGTGGAACGTCGCCCAGCGGCGCACGCGGATACCGATCGCGGCGATCTTGTCCTCGACGCCCGCGCCCTTCTCCGGCCGGCGCACCCACACGCCGACGCGGTCCTCGCGGCGCTCCCCGCGCACGTTGAATGCGGCCAGCGTGGCGATCAGCCATTCCTCCAGCGCGGCGACGTAGGCGCGCAGGTCCTGGCGGCGGCGCGTCAGGTCGAGCATCACGTAGGCCACCCGCTGGCCGGGGCCGTGATAGGTGTACTGCCCGCCGCGCCCCGCAACGTGGACGGGAAAGCGCCCCGGCGCGACGAGATCGGCCTCCTTGGCGGAGGTCCCGGCGGTGTAGAGCGGCGGGTGCTCGACCAGCCACACCCGCTCGGCCGCCTCGCCCGCGGCGATCGCCGCCGCGCGCGCCTCCATCAGCGCGAGGGCGCCCTCGTAGGCGACGAGCCCCTCCGCGATCGCCCACTCGACCGGGGGCGAGCCGGGCGCGGCATGGAAGCCGCCGGCCGGCGCGGCGCGGTCGTTAACCGAGCGTTCACCATGATCGGCAAGCATCGGCGCGGGTCCTCTCGTGCGGTCGCGGTCGTTCGGGTTCGTTCGTCTCATGTCGGGGAGTTCGCGGCGCGTGTCCAGCATGGAAGGCCTCCACGTCGATCTGACCATCGTCCTCGGGCGCACCCGCATGCCGGTGCACATGCTCCTGCGCATGGGCCGCGGCGCCGTGATCGAGCTCGCGAGTTCGGACACGGACATGGTCGAGATCCTCGCCAACGACCACCCCATCGCCCGCGGGCAGGTGGTCGTCACCGGCACGCGCATCCAGGTGGAGATCACCGAGATCATCCCCAAGCCGACGCAGCTGTCGGACCCCGGCGTCTCCATCGGCGACGCGCTCTCGGTGTCCGATGCGCTGGAGGAAGCGGCCGCGATCATGGCCTCTCAGGTCGGAGCGGTGGCCGCGGACGGCAGTTGACGGGGGTTCGCGGGCGCTTTCGCGATTTTTCGCCGGCGTCCGGAAATGCTGCTTGTCCCCCCCGATTCGATCTGATACACGCTGCGCACCCCGGGGGCGGCGCCCCCGAAAGGCTCCGCGGCCGTGGCGGAATTGGTAGACGCGCTAGCTTGAGGTGCTAGTCCCGGAAACGGGGTGGAGGTTCAAATCCTCTCGGCCGCACCAGAATATGGTGCGGGGCGTCGGAGCTTCGACTGGGTGAATACACGAAAGGCCGCCGGGGCGACCCGGCGGCCTTCGTGCATTTCGAGCGAGACGCGCCGTGGCGCCCGCGCCGTGGGGTCAGCCCACGATCCACGCCACCACCACCGGCGCCGCGAAGGCCGTGACGAGGCCGTTGAGCGCCATCGCCAGCCCGGCGAAGGTCCCCGCCACCGGGTTCACCTGCAGCGCCCGGGCGGTGCCGATGCCGTGTGCGGCGAGGCCAACCGCGAAGCCGCGGGCGCGCCAGTCCGTCACGCGCAGCAGGTTCATCGTCGGCGTCACGAGGGCCGCGCCGGTGATGCCGGTGGCGATGACGAGGACCGCCGTGAGTTCCGGCACGCCGCCGATCTCGCGCGCCACGCCCATGGCGATCGGCGCGGTCACGGACTTCGGCGCGAGCGAGGCGACGAGCGCGCCGTCGAGGCCCACCGCGACGGCGAGGCCGACCGCGCTGGCGATCCCCACCACCGCGCCCACCGTCAGCGCGACGACGAGCGGCAGGAGGTTCGCGCGGATTTCGGCGCGGTGACGCACGATCGGGATCGCCAGCGCCACCGTGGCGGGGCCGAGCAGCACGTGCACGAACTGCGCGCCCTCGAAATAGGTCTCGTAGGACGTCCCCGTCGCCAGCAGCACCGCCCCCAGCGCGACGATGGCGATCAGGACCGGGTTGACGAAGGAGTTGCGGCCCGACCACGCCGAGAGCCGGTCCGCCCCGAGATAGACCGACAGCGTGAGCGCCAGCCAGAACAGCGGCGAGGTCGCGAGATAGACCCAGAACTCGGCGGCGCCTTCGGGGGCGGGCGCGGGGCTCATCGCGGCGCCTCCGTTCCGGGCCGCGCGAGGAGCGCGAACACGCCCGCGGTCACCGCCATCGTCACGAGCGTGGAGAGGACGAGCACCGCGACGAGCCCGACGAGCTCGGCCCGGAGCAGGTCGAGATGCTGCAGCACGCCGACGCCCGCCGGCACGAAGAGCAGGCTCAGGTGCCGCAGGAGCGCGTCCGCCGTCGGCTCGACGGCGCGCCGCAGCGCCGGGACGGCGATCGCGAGGAGCGCCAGCGCCGCGAGCCCGACGACGGGTCCGGGCGTCGGCAGCCCGGCGAGCCGCGCAGCCGCCTCCCCGGCGAATTGGAACAGGACGATGAGGACGAAACCGTGCAGCATGGGCGCCTCCGTGAGAGGCCGCCATGAGAGCACGCCCGCGGGCGCCTGTCGCCCGGCGCCGGATCGTCCTCAATCCGCCAGGATGCCGGGCCAGTTCGCGTCCGCACGGGCGATGAAGCCCGGGATGTCCGCCTCCCAGCGGCGCTGCACGTTTCCGTCGAAGTTGACGTAGAGCCTGCCGTCGACGATGCGCCAGTAGTCGGGATTCCCCGGCGCCCGGTAGCCCTCCGCCGCCGCCCAGGCGCAGTAGCCGCCGTAGGCCGGCGCGTAGGCCTCCGGGTCCGCGCGGAACGCCTCGAGGTTCTCGGCGCTGGAGAAGCGCCAGTTGGCGCCGTTCCACGCGGTCTCGTGCGCACGCACGCCCTCCACGGCTCGACCCTCGCGGAAATAGGCGACCGGGTCGTGGCCTCCGAGCGCGAGGCTCGAGAAGCGCCCGGTGTAGACCGGGTCGGCTGCGGCGCGGGCGGGGCCGGCGCGCAGGGCCGCGGCGGCGCCGATCGCGAGCGGAAGGGCCAGAAGCGTGCGGCGGGAGAGGGTCGTCGTCATCATCGTCCTCCTCAGGTCCAGCGCTGCAGGAAGCGCACGACCTTGCGCGTGCGCTCCGAGAACAGGCTCGGGGTGAAATGCGCGCCGGCCGCGCGCTTGGAGACTTCCGACAGGGTCGGATAGGGCGCGATCGCGCTCGCGACCGCGGCGATCTTCATCTTCTGCGTCACGGCGAGCACCCAGGGCAGGATCAGCTCGCCCGCATGCGCGCCCACGATCGTCGCCCCCAGCACGCGCCCGCCCTTGCCGACGACGACCTTGGCGAAGCCCTCCGTCTCGCGCTCGGCGCGGGCGCGGTCGTTCTCGGCGAAGGCGAAGCGCGCGACCGTGTGCGGCACGCCGCGCTTCTCGGCCTCGGCGGCGCCGAGCCCGACATGGGCGAGCTCGGGGTCGGCGTAGGTCACCCACGGCACGGCGTCGTGGTTCGCCTTCGCCGGCAGGTGGAACAGGGCCTGGCGCACGACGATTCCCGCGTGGTAGCCCGCGACATGGGTGAATTGCGGCCCACCAGCGACGTCCCCGATGGCGAAGACCCGCTTGTTCGTGGTGCGCAGCCGCGCGTCGACCGTGATGCCGCGCGGCGTATGGGCGATGCCCGCCGCCTCGAGGTCGAGCCCCGCGACGTTGGCGCGCCGGCCGGTGGCGACGAGGAGGTGCGAGCCGTCCACCCGCCGGGTCTCGCCGTTCTCGAGGACGGTGACGGCGACGCCGTTGCCGGCCCGCTCGATCCGCTCGATCTTCACGTACTCGCGGATGTCGACGCCCTCGGCGACCAACCGGTCGCGCACGATCGCCGCCGCCTCCGCGTCGTCGCGCACCAGCACGCGCGCGGCGTCGAGCACGGTGACCGCCGACCCCAGCCGGCGGTGCGCCTGCGCCATCTCGAGACCGATCGGCCCGCCGCCGATCACCACGAGATGCTCGATCCGCTCGCCGTTGTCGAACAGCGTCTCGTTGGTGAAGTAGGGCGTCTCGGCGAGCCCCGGGATCGGCGGCACGGCGGGCGAGGAACCCGTCGCCACCACGAAGCGGCGCGCCACGATGCGCTGCCCGGCGGCCTCGACGGTCTTCGCGTCGAGGAAGCGCGCCGGCGCCTCGATCACGGTGACGCCGAGGCCGCGGAAGCGCTCGGGGCTGTCGTGGGGCGCGATGCCGGCGATGACGCCCCGGACGTGGTCGCGCACCTTCGCGAAGTCGACCGCCGGCTCGTGGCCGTTGACGCCGAAGCGCCCGGACGTGCGCACCGCCTGCGCCGCGTGGGCGGCGGCCAGCAGCGCCTTGGAGGGAACGCAGCCATAGTTCAGGCAATCCCCGCCCATCCTGTGCTTCTCGATCAGCACGACGCGCGCGCCCATCTGCACGGCGCCGGCGGCGACGGAGAGCCCGCCCGAGCCGCCGCCGATCACGCACAGGTCGGCGTGGAGGATGTCGGAGGTTGGTACGGTCATGGCTGCGGCTCCGCCCGTCGGCCGCCACGGGGATCGCGGCGGGGAAATTCCGTCGAGCGGAGAATGCCGCGTTCCGCGGCGCGCGCCACACAAGCCTGCATCACGCGCGGTGCCGATCGCGTGAGGCGATCGCGCGCGCGCTTCAACTCTCGTCGAGATCGGCCCCGAGCACCGTCTTCACGTCGAGAAGCGCCGGCCCGTCGCGAAACGACAGCGCCCGCTCGAGCGAAGTCGCCAGATCGTCCGCGTTCTCCGCGCGCAGCCCGAGGCAGCCGAGCCCGCGCGCGGCCTCGTCGAAGCGCGTCTCGGCGAGCTCCGGCGGGGTGCCCTCCCCCTGCGCGTCGGCGGCGGCGCGGGCCGCGCCCGCGTTGGCGACGACGAGGTTGACCGGCAGGCCGAGCCGCCGGGCGGTCTCGAGCGTGGCGAGCGCGCGGGCCGCGCCGCGCTCGCTCGCCAGCGCCACCACGATGCGCCCGGGCGCGGCGAGGGCGGCGCCGATCGCGGCGGCGAAGGCGGAGCCCTCGGCGGAGGGGTCGCGCGCGGCGACGAGCCCGCGCCCGCAGCGCTTGACCGAGAAGCCCGCGTGCGCCGCCAGCGCCTCCGCGCCGGGATCGACGAGCAGGAGACCGTCGGCGGGGATGTAGGCGTCGAGCATCGCCACGATCCGCGCCCGCGAGATCGACTCGGCCGGCGCGCCGCGCACGCGCTCCGCCGCCGCGCGGCGCTCCGCCTGCGCGGCGTTCGCGATCGCGCGGGCCCGTTCCGACCGGTCCGGCGAGGGCGTGGCGCCGCGCTTGTCGAGCACGTGCGCCAGCGCCTCGGTCCCCGCCCGCGGGTCTCCCCAGAGCGGGACGGAGACCGCCCGCACCCGCCCGATCGCCTCCGCCCGCGCCTCGAGCGCGACGAGCGCGGCGGGAAAGCCGACGAGATCCGGCGCGTCCGCCGCGAGTTCGTCGAGCGCGCCGCCGATCGCGAGCACGACATCGGCCTCGGCGAGCGCCCGCGCCGCCACGGTGCCCGGCGCGAGGAGGCCGGCCGCGACGTCCGCCGCGCAGGCGACGGCGCCGTTGCCGCCGGGCGTGTGGGCGACGGGAAGCGCATGACGCTCGGCGAGGTCCTGCAGCGCCTTGGCGGCGCGCGAGACGTGGATGTCGGGTCCCGCGAGCACCAGCGGCCGCTCGGCGGCGGCGAGGCGCTCGGCGGCCTCGTTCAGCGCCTCGAGGTCGGGGCGCGCGCGCAGGGCGCAGGCCGATTCGAAGCGGCCGTGCTCCACCAGGTCGTCGGGGTCGTAGGACGCGACCTCGGACAGCGCGGCGGCGGGCAGGACGAGCGCGACGGGTCCGGGCCGCCCGGTCGTCGCCGCGATGAAGGCGCGGCGCACGAGGGCGGGCACGTCCGCCGCGGCGGCGAGGCGCAGCACCTCCTTGGCCGTCGCGGCGAGCATGCCGGCGCAGACGGCATCCGGCTCCGGCAGCAGCGCGATCACGGGCGAGCCCGCCTCGCGGGCGACCCGCAGGCCGCAGGCGAGCTCGGTCGCGTCCGCCCCGGCGGGCAGCAGCAGGAGCCCGACGCGGCCGGACGCCTCCGCATAGGCGTCGGCCGCGAAGGCGGCTGCGCGGGCATCGACGATCGGCGCATAGGCGAGGCCGAGCGCGGCGATCGCGCGATCGAGGGGTGCGCGGGAGAGCCCGCCGGGAACGAAGATCGGCCCGGCCCCGTGGGCCTGCAGCATGCGCGCGAGCGCCTGCGCGCCGCTCGTCGCCTCGGCGCCGTCCACGTCCATGGTCTCCAGTCCCCGGTCGTTGTCGTGGCCGACAGGTTTGGACCGGGAGGGGCCGGGGTTCAAGAGGCGAGGGGCGAGGTCGCACCGACGTGTTGCAACCGCGGCGCCGATCTGCCACGCTCCGATCGACGTGTTGGTACTTCGGAGAGAGCGGCGTGCGCCAGCGAGTCGTCGCTGTCGGTCTGTGCGCGATGACACTCGCGCTCACCGGCTGCCAATCCCGGACGGGCTTCATCCAGCCGGGGGCGGAGCCCCAGATTCGCTGCTGGAACGACGGAGGCGGCGGCATGGGACGGCTGATGGCGTTCCGCGATCCGGTCACGTTCGCGGAGTTCTTCGCCTGCACGACGACGGACGCCTCGCCGCTCCCGCCGCGCAGCCCGAGCGGCGGCGTGGAGATACGGCGAGCCGAGGAGCAACTCGTCGGCGGCCGCATCGCGGTCGGCGATCTCCTGTGCTCGACGCGGGGCCCGGTCGGGCGCTGCGAGCGACGCTGAGCGAGACCGCCGCCCCGCTCGCGCGCGCCTCAGCTCGCCAGCTGCGGGCGCACCACGTCCGCCGCGGGGCGGGCGAGGCAGACGCGGTTGCGGCCCGAGCGCTTGGCCGCGTAGAGCGCCGCGTCGGCCGCGCGCAGGACGGCGTCCTCGTCCGTGTCCGGCGCGCCTTCCGCGACGCCGAAGCTCGCCGAGACCGCGATTCGCTCGCCGGCGACGTCGAAGCTCTGCGCGGCGAGTCGCTCGCGGATGCGCTCGGCGAGCGCCATGGCGCCCTCCTTGCGGGTGGAGGGCAGGAGCAGCACGAACTCCTCGCCCCCGATGCGACCGATGACGTCCGCGTCGGCGCGCACGGCGGAGCGAAGGAGTTCGGAGACGGCGGCGAGCACGCGGTCGCCGGCGGCGTGTCCGTGCACGTCGTTGATGCGCTTGAAGTGGTCGATGTCCACGGCGACGAGCGAGAACGGGCGCTGGTAGCGGCCCGCGAGCGCGATCTCGCGGCGCAGCGCCGCGTCGAAGCCGCGGCGGTTGAGGGTCTGCGTCAGCTCGTCGGTGTGCGAGAGCCGGCGCAGCTCCTGCTCCAGCGCGAGGCGTTGTTCGATCTCGGCGGCGAGCTCCTCGCGCGAGCACTCGGCCTCGATCAGCGCGTACTTGAGGTCGGTGACGTCGCAGAACGAGATCACGAAGCCGTCGTCCAGCGGCACGATCGTCACCCGCAGCCAGGTGTCGAGGCGCCGGTGCGAGATGTTGATCTCGAAGCGCTCGGTGGCGCGCTCGTCGATCACGCGCACGCAGCGCTCCCAGACGCGCCTGGCGACGAGACCGGGGAACAGCGCCTTGAAGGAGCCGTACACGAGGCGCCACACCGGGTGGCCGGAATACTCGGAGGCCTGCTGGTTCGCCGTGACGATGACCGCGTCGACCACGCGCCCCTGCGGGTCGCGCACGGCGCGCACGCTCATGATGCCGTCCTGCGAGGCCTCGAGCACGGCGGTGAGCAGGTCCTCGCGCGAGAGCCGGGCGGTGACGAAGGTGGCGATGCGGTCGGCGCCGCAGGGCGCCTTGCACGGCAGGATCAGCTTCTCCCAGGAGCGCACGCGCTGCACCGCGAGGGACTGCAGCACGGCGAGCATCGGCTTGCGCTCGCGCCGCACCCGGTGGAGCAGCTCGCGATAGGCCTGGGCGGAGGGCTCGGGCATCTCCGAGACGAGCCGGCCGGCCATGTCGAGGCCGTAGGTCGCCGTCACCGCGGGGCCGTAGCGCAGGTAGAACCAGTCGTCCTCGCCCCATGGCTCGAGCAGCTCGATTCCGCTCGCCACCGCCTCGTCGAGGCGTGCGAACAGCGCATCGACCGGCGCGCGCCCGTCCTCGCCGGCGAGCTCCGCGAAGGCGTCGAGGATCGCGCCGGCCTCGGGGGCGGTGGCGTGATCGCGTATGTCGCTGGTGTGGACGGTGGGAATCATCGAACCGAATCAGCCCTCGTTGATCGAGCCGACCCTAGGCCCCGCCCCCATGCGACCCCGTGAAGGCGATCCGTCGAATTGTTCCGTTTCGGCGGGTTTTTCGGAGCGATCGCCCGATCGGCGCCGGTCGCGAGGGCACGGTTCTTGCGGCAGCGGCGGCGACACGCCCGCCCACGTGCCGAAACGGGACGAAGAGATGCCGATGCTCGTTAACATCCGCCGCGCCGCGGCCGTCGTGCCGCTCACGCTCGGCGCGGCGCTCGCGTCGCCCGCCGCGGCCGACGAGGCGATCGGGACGGGGCGCGCCTGCGGCGGCGAGGCCTGGAGCTACGGCATCGTCCTGCCGCGCTCCGCGCCCGACGGGCGCTGGGCCGTCGGGCCACAGACCTTCTGCGCCGAGGTGGCGCGGGAGGACCCCTACCCCCTCGGGCCGATCGGCATCGTCGTCGATCCCTTCTCCGACCGCGCCGAGCCGGCCCCCCGGCCGGTCCCGCCGCTGCCGCGCTCGCGCTTCTGAGGTCGCGGGCCGTCCCCGCCGAAAGGCCGGCAGCGGGTGCGAAGCGGGCCGCGCGCCCCCATCTCCCGGGCACGTCCCTCCCCCGGCGATGCGCGCATACGTCATTGACCGGAGGCGCGGGATATGTCAGCATTGCTGACGTAAAAACGCGCGACAAGACCGGGATACCCGGCGGGCGCGGCCTCGAGGAGGAGGATGCCATGGACGACGTACGCCGCGCCGCCGGACCCGAGGCACTCGGGACGGACGCCCCCGGGACCGCGCCCGATCGCGAGACCGCCGCGGCCGAGCGCGCCGCGGGCGCCATCGGCCGCGCCCTGCGCGAGGTCTCGCTCGACGACAAGTACGATCTCGGCAAGGAGCGCGTCTTCCTCACGGGAACGCAGGCGATCATCCGCATGCTGCTGATGCAGCGCGCGCGCGATCGGCTCGCCGGCCTCGACACGGCGGGCTTCGTCTCCGGCTACCGCGGCTCGCCGATCGGCGGGCTCGACCTCAACCTGTTTCGCGCCAAGAAGCAGCTCGCCGCGGCGAACATCGTGTTCCAGCCGGGGCTGAACGAGGAGCTCGCCGCCACCGCCGTGTGGGGCTCCCAGCAGGCGCAGATGCGCGGCGAGGGCAGGCACGACGGCGTGTTCGGCGTCTGGTACGGCAAGGGTCCCGGCGTCGACCGCTCCGGGGACGTCTTCCGCCACGGCAACATGGCCGGCTCGGCGGCCAACGGTGGCGTGCTCGCGCTGATGGGCGACGACCACACCGCCGAGAGCTCGACCGTGGCGCACCAGTCCGAGTTCCACTTCGTCGACGTGATGATGCCGATCCTGAACCCCGCGGGCGTCCAGGAGATCCTCGACTACGGCCTGCACGGCTTCGCCATGAGCCGCTTCACGGGCGCGTGGGTCGCCTTCAAGTGCGTGAAGGACAACATCGAGTCCACCGCCTCGGTCGACGCCTCGCTCGGGCGCGTGAAGATCGAGATCCCCGACGACTTCGTGATGCCCCCGGGCGGGCTCAACATCCGCGCGGGCGACGGCATCCTCGAGCAGGAGGCCCGCCTCCACGACTTCAAGCGCGACGCGATGCTCGCCTACGTGCGCGCGAACGGGCTGAACAAGCTCGTGCTGTCCGGCGGGCGCGCACCCAAGATCGGCGTGATCACGGTGGGCAAGTCCTATCTCGACGTGCGCCAGGCCATGGACGAGCTCGGCCTCGACGAGGTCAAGGCCAACGACATGGGGCTTCGCCTCTACAAGGTCGCCTGCCCCTGGCCGCTGTCGCAGCGCGAGCTCGTCGACTTCGCCCGCGGGCTCGATCTCGTCATGGTGGTCGAGGAGAAGCGCTCGCTGATCGAGGTCCAGGTCCGCGAGGAGCTCTACGGCACCGCGAACCAGCCGACCTGCATCGGCAAGAAGGACGAGGAGGGCAAATGGCTCTTCCCCGTCAAGGGCGCGCTCGATTCGAACGAGATCGCGGTGGCGCTCGGCGAGCGGCTGCTGCGCTACCATTCCGACGACGACCTCGCCGGGCGCGTCGCGCGCATCCGGCAGGCGCAGGAGGTGCTCGCCCAGACGACGGACGTCGGCACCCGCACGCCGCATTTCTGCGCCGGCTGCCCGCACAACACCTCGACCAAGGTGCCGGACGGCATGCGCGCCTATGCCGGCATCGGCTGTCACTACATGGTCCAGTGGATGGAGCGGGGCACCCAGGGCTTCACCCAGATGGGCGGCGAGGGCGCGAACTGGATCGGCGAGGCGCCGTTTTCGACGCGCGGCCACGTCTTCCAGAACCTCGGCGACGGCACCTACAACCACTCCGGCGTGCTGGCCCTGCGCTGGGCCGCGCACACGAAGACCAACATCACCTACAAGATCCTCTACAACGACGCGGTCGCAATGACCGGCGGCCAGCCCCACGAGGGCGCGCTCACCGTCGACATGATCGCCCGCCAGGTGCGCGCCGAGGGCGTCGAGCGCATCGCGCTCGTCACCGACGAGCCGGACAAGTACCCCAAGACGGTGAAGTGGCCGGACGGGATCACGATCCACCACCGCGACGATCTCGACGACGTGCAGCGGACGCTCGCTGAGGTGGGCGGCGTCTCCGTCCTGATCTACGACCAGACCTGCGCCTCCGAGAAGCGCCGGCGCCGCAAGCGCGGCACCTATCCCGATCCCGACAAGCGCGTGATCATCAACGAGCTCGTCTGCGAGGGCTGCGGGGATTGCTCGGTTCAGTCGAACTGCGTCGCCGTGCAGCCGCTCGAGACCGAGTACGGCCGCAAGCGGCAGATCGACCAGTCGAACTGCAACAAGGACTTCTCCTGCGTGAAGGGCTTCTGCCCCTCCTTCGTCACGGTGGAGGGCGCCAAGCCGAAGAAGGCGAAGGTATCGGGCTCCGCGGACGCGCTGCCCGAGGCGGTGCCGGAGCCCGCGATCCCCGGCATCGATCGCACCTGGAACTGCATCGTCACGGGCGTGGGCGGCACCGGCGTCGTCACGATCGGCGCCATCCTCGGCATGGCGGCCCATCTCGAGGGCAAGGGCTGCGGCATGATCGACATGGCCGGCCTCGCCCAGAAGGGGGGCGCGGTCTATTCCCACGTGCGCCTCGCCAACACCCCCGACGAGATCCACGCGATCCGCGTCGCGGCGGGCTCGGCCGATCTCGTGCTCGGCTGCGACCTCGTCGTGACGGGCATGAAGAAGGTGCTCGCCGGCGTGTCCGCGGGCCGCACCGCGCTCGTCGTCAACACGGCGGAGACCTACCCGGGCGACTTCACCCGCAACCCGGATTTCTCGCTCCCGGCGGTGCGCCTGCGCCGCGAGATCGAGCGTCACGCCGGCGGCGAAAGGCTCGACTTCCTCGACGCCACCGCCATCGCCACCGCGGTTCTCGGCAACGCCATCGCGGCGAACATGATGATGCTCGGCTTCGCCTACCAACGCGGCGCGATCCCGCTCTCGGGGGACGCGATCGAGCGCGCCATCGCGCTCAACGGCGAGGCGGTGCCGATGAACCTCGAGGCCTTCCGCATCGGCCGCCGTGCCGCGGCGCACCCGCAGGGGCTCGCGACGCTCGTCGCCTCGCTGAAGGCGCCGACCAAGGCGCGCACGCTCTCGGAGACCCTCGACGAGGCCGTGGTCCGCCGCGTGGAGTTCCTGACCGCCTACCAGAACAAGCGTTGGGCGCGGACCTACGAGCGGCTCGTCGCCAAGATTCGCGAGGCGGAGGCGGACAAGGTGCCGGGCTCGGACGCGCTGGCGCAGGCGGTGGCGCGCAACCTGTTCAAGCTCATGGCCTACAAGGACGAGTACGAGGTGGCGCGGCTCTATTCGGACGGCGCGTTCCAGGAGCAGGTGAACCAGACCTTCGAGGGCGAGAACCTGCGCTACACGTTCCACCTGGCCCCGCCGCTGCTCGCGCCCAGGGACAAGACGACCGGCCTGCCGCGCAAGATCACCTTCGGGCCGTGGATGATGAAGGCCTTCGGCGTTCTCGCGCGGTTCAAGGGCCTGCGCGGCACCCCGCTCGACGTCTTCGGCTGGACGGCCGAGCGGCGGATCGAGCGCCGGCTGATCCGCGACTACATGGCGCTGCTCGAGGAGATCGTCGCGCGCCTCTCCCGCGAGACGCACGTCACCGCGGTGGGGCTCGCCTCGCTGCCGGCCAAGATCCGCGGCTTCGGGCACGTCAAGGAGCGCACTCTCGCCGCCGCGAAGGCGGAGGAGGCGGTGCTCGTCGAGCGGTTGCGGAATCCGGGTGAGGCGGTTGTGGCCAAAGCGGCCGAGTAGCCCAGCCGCCGAATCGCCCGGCGAGCGATTGCAGTCGCCGTTCCGCCACCGGGATATCCCGCTCGTCGGGCGTAGAACTGGAGTCCTATTCGTCTTTCGTCGTGCTAAGGTTCGTCGAGAGCGTCGCTCGGCATGGAGCGGCGCGCAGTCGATCTCGCCTCGGAGTGCCTACGTCATGACCACCGCCCCGAACGACGGCGCCCTCGCCAAGCCCGGCCCCGTGTCCGAGCCGCGCGACAAGATGCTCGGCTTCATCATCTACGGCTTGTATCTCGTCGGATTCTTCACGGGCTTCTCGGCACTGATCGGCGTGATCATCGCGCACGTGCGCGTCAAGGAGGCCGACCCGGTCACCGCCACCCACATGCAGTACCAGATCCGGACGTTCTGGTTCGGACTCGTCATGCTCGTCGTCGGCTCCGTGCTGAGTCTCGTGATGATCGGCTGGCTCGTGCTGCTGTTCTTCGTCGTGTGGACGCTGATCCGCTGCATCAAGGGGGGCCTGCGCCTGAACGACGGGCTGCCGGTCGAGGACCCGCGGACCCTCACGTGGTGATCTTCACAGCCGCGCCGAGACGTCCTGCGTCGCCACCACCACCTCCCGCGGCGCGCCGTCGCGCAACACGAGCAGGCGGACGTCGTCGCCCACCTCGACGTCGCCGAGCACGCGGGTGAGGTCGGCGAAGGTCGCGACCGGCGTGCCGTCGACGGCGAGGATGATGTCGCCGATGGCGCCCGTGCGCATGTCGATGCCCTCGAGCCCCGCCTCCTCGGCGGGCGAGGCGCGCACGACGCGCAGCACCACGACACCGTCGATGCCGAGCCGGCGCGAGATCGCGTCCTCGCCGATGACGACGCCGATGCCGGGCGTGGGCACCGTCCCGTCGCGGATGAGCTGCGGCACGACCTCGCCGACCACGTCGATGGGCACCGCGAAGCCGATCCCGGCCGAGGCACCAGAGGGCGAGAAGATCGCCGTGTTGACACCGATCACCCGCGCGGCGGAATCGAGCAGAGGCCCGCCCGAGTTGCCGGGATTGATCGCCGCATCGGTCTGGATCACGTCGGCGATCTCCCGGCCGCGCCCGGTCGGCAGCGTCCGCTGGAGCGCGGAGACGACGCCCGTCGTCAGCGTCTGGTCGAGGCCGAACGGGTTGCCGATGGCGTAGGTCCATTGCCCCACGACGAGCTCGGCGGAGGAGCCGATCGGCAGCGGCGGAGGGATGCGGGAGGGGCGCGACAGCCGCAGGACGGCGATGTCGACGTTGGGCGCGCGGCCGACGACCGACGCCTCGACGATCTCCCCGTCGGCGAACCGCACGGACACCTCCTGCGCGCCCGAGATCACGTGGTTGTTGGTGACGACGTGCCCGGATCGGTCCCACACGAACCCGGAGCCCGACTGCAACCCACCGCCCCGCGGGCCGCCGATGCCGGCGCCGGGCGCACGCCCGAACACGTGGACGACAGATGGCGAGGCCTGCGCGAACACCTCCACGGCGTTGATCTCCATGCCGCCGAGGTCGCCGCGCACGGAGATCGCGCGGGGCTCGCCCTCGGCGAAGAACAGCCGCAGCAGGTAGGGCTCCGCGACGTAGGCGGCGAACAGCGCGACGAGTGCCGCGAAGCCGAAGCGGAAGAAGCCGGTGGTCACATCGTCTCCTGGGTGGCGAGGCACGTTCGAGAACGCGCGCGGCACGGCGACGGTTCGCCCGCGCCCGTCCGTCCCCGGAGGGGCGGAGTCCACGCCTCGACGCGGGCGTTGGGACCGTTCGGCAGCAGGTCGAGCCGGCCCGCCGCCCTCCCCACCCTCCGGCCTCCGTCCTCCGCTCCGGGGAGGGGACGCGCACGAAACACCGCGCCCTCATTGTTTCCATTCTCGAAAAGATCCCTCCCCTCCCCCCGCGATTGAACCCCGGGCGCCGCGCTGCTAGCTCCTGGCCTCGGCCCATCGCGGTCCACGACGAGGGAGGATAGCCATGACGCAGCGCATCGACGCCCACGGCCTCAAGGTCGCCGCCGAGCTCCACGCCTTCCTCGAGGAGGAGGCGCTGCCCGGGACGGGGGTTTCCCCCGACGCCTTCTGGCGCGGCCTCGCGGGCCTGGTGCACGACCTCGCGCCGAAGAACCGCGCGCTGCTCGCCCGGCGGGAGGCGCTCCAGAGCGCCATCGATGCCTGGCACCTGGAGCGCCGCGGCACGCCGCACGATGCCGCCGCCTACGAGGCCTTCCTGCGCGAGATCGGCTACCTCGTCCCGGAGGGACCGGACTTCACCGTCGAGACCGGCAACGTCGACCCGGAGATCGCCACGATCGCCGGCCCGCAGCTCGTCGTCCCGATTACCAACGCGCGCTATGCGCTGAACGCCGCCAACGCCCGCTTCGGCTCGCTCTACGACGCGCTCTACGGCACCGACGCCCTCGGCGACCTCCCCGAGGACGGCGGCTACGATCCGCAGCGCGGGGCGCGGGTGATCGCCTGGGCGAAGGGCTTCCTCGACACGATCGCGCCCCTCGTCCACGGCTCCCACGCTGGCGCGACCGGCTACCGCGTCGCGGACGGCGCGCTCGTCGTCGCCCTCGAGGGCGGCGCCGAGACCCGGCTGAAGGACGCGAGCCGCTTCGTCGGCTACCGCGGCGGCGCGGATGCGCCCGACGGCGTGCTCCTGCGCCACAACGCGCTCCACGCGGAGATCGTCGTCGACCGCGCCCACGCGATCGGCAAGACCGACAAGGCCGGCGTCGCGGACGTGATCCTCGAATCCGCCGTCTCCACCATCATGGACTGCGAGGATTCCGTCGCCTGCGTCGACGCCGCCGACAAGGTCGGCGCCTACCGTAACTGGCTCGGCCTCATGACGGGCGATCTCACCACGGAGGTGACGAAGGGCGGGCGGACCTTCATCCGCCGCCTCGATCCCGACCGCGCCTACATCGATCCGAAGGGCCGGGAGTTGCGGCTCCACGGCCGCTCGCTGATGCTGATCCGCAACGTCGGCCACCTGATGACCAACCCCGCCGTGCTCGACCGCGAAGGGAACGAGGTCTTCGAGGGCCTGCTCGACGCGATGATCACGTCGCTGATCGCCATCCACGACCTGAAGGGCAACGGCCCGGGCAACTCGCGCGCCGGCTCGGTCTACATCGTCAAGCCGAAGATGCACGGCCCCGAGGAGGTCGCCTTCACGAACGAGATCTTCGGCCGGGTGGAGGACGCGCTCGGCCTCGCGCGCTTCACGCTCAAGGTCGGCATCATGGACGAGGAGCGCCGCACCACGGTGAACCTCAAGGAGTGCATCCGCGCCGCGAAGAACCGCGTCGTGTTCATCAATACGGGCTTCCTCGACCGCACCGGCGACGAGATCCACACCTCGATGGAAGCCGGGCCGATGGTCCGCAAGAACGACATGAAGGGCACGGCCTGGATCAGGGCCTACGAGAACAACAACGTCGACGTCGGGCTCGCCTGCGGGCTCGTCGGCCGGGCACAGATCGGCAAGGGCATGTGGGCCATGCCCGACCGCATGAAGGCCATGCTCGAGCAGAAGGTCGGCCACCCGAAGGCGGGCGCGAGCTGCGCCTGGGTCCCCTCCCCCACCGCTGCGACGCTCCACGCCACGCACTACCACCAGGTGGACGTCAAGGCCCGCCAGGAGCAGCTCGCCACCCGCGCCCGCGCGCCGCTGTCCGACATCCTGACGATCCCGCTGGCGGACCGGCCGAACTGGTCGGAGGAGGAGGTCCGCTCCGAGATCGAGAACAACGCCCAGGGCATCCTCGGCTACGTCGTGCGCTGGATCGACCAGGGCGTGGGCTGCTCCAAGGTGCCCGACATCCACGACGTCGGGCTGATGGAGGACCGCGCGACCTGCCGCATCTCCTCGCAGCACCTGGCGAACTGGCTGCATCACGGGGTCGTCTCGCGCGAGCAGGTTCTCGAGACCATGAAGCGCATGGCGGCGGTGGTCGACCGCCAGAACGCCTCCGACCCGCTCTACCAGCCGATGGCGCCCGCCTTCGACGGCCCGGCCTTCCGCGCCGCCTGCGACCTCGTCCTCGAGGGTCGCGTCCAGCCCTCGGGCTACACCGAGCCGGTGCTCCACGCGCGGCGCCTGGAGCAAAAGGCGGCCGGCTGATCACGGAACGCGACCTCGGTTCCTCCCCGCAGGGGAGGATTCCGCGCGAAGCGCGGGCGGCGGGGCCGTTCGACCATACGGGCGGGCCGGTCCGCCGTCCTCCCCACCCTCCGTCCTTCGGCCGTCGTCCTCCCCTGCGGGGAGGAAGCAGCCGAAGCGTGGCCGTTGCCGCATTGCAACAGGCGCCGGGCGCCTGCGTCGCGTCGAGGGTGGGGGCCCACCGACGCTTTGACGAACCCCGCGCCGGCTTATAAGTATCGTAACGATCGCAAAGCAAATTCCATGCCGGGGAGCCCGGCTGGGCGGTCGCGAGGGTATTCATGAGTCTGTCGCAACGAATGGAGCTGCGCCAGGGCCAGTCCCTGGTGATGACGCCTCAGCTCCTGCAGGCGATCAAGCTCCTGCAGCTCTCCCACCTCGACCTCGTCGCCTACGTCGACGCCGAACTCGAGCGCAATCCGCTGCTGGAGCGCCACGAGGAGAACGACGCGCCCGACGCCCCCGAGCGGCCCGAGCCGATTTCGGAAGAGCCCCCGGCGTGGGACACGGACACGCTCAGCTCCGACCGCACGGCCCTGGAGGGCGACCTCGACACGTCCCTCGACAATTCCTTCGATCCCGACGCGGCGGGTGTCGGCCCGCAGCCGGACGCGCAGGCCTTCGCCGAGGGCGACCGGCTGCCGCTCGCGCCCGGCCCCTGGACGGGCGTCGGCCCGGGCGGGTCGTTCGACGGTCCCGAGACCGATTTCGAGGCGCGCCTCGCGCGGGAGACGACGCTCGCGGAGCATCTCGCCTCGCAGCTCGACCTCGCCGTCGTCGACCCGATGGAGCGCCTCGTCGGCCGGTTCCTGATCGACGCGATCGACGAGGCGGGCTGGCTCGCCGAGAGCGTCGAGGCGGTCGCCGAGCGGCTGTCGTGCCCGGTCGCCCTGGTGGAGCGCGTCCTCGCCACGATCCAGCGCTTCGATCCCGCGGGCGTGGGGGCTCGCGACCTCGCCGAATGCCTCGCGATCCAGCTGCGCGAGCGCGACCGTTTCGATCCCGCCATGCAGGCGCTGGTCTCGCGCCTCGACCTCCTCGCCAAGCGCGACCTCAAGGCGCTCGAGCGCCTGTGCGGCGTCGACGAGGAGGACCTCGCGCAGATGATCCGCGAGATCCGCGCCCTCGACCCCAAGCCCGGCCGCGCCTTCGGCGGCGCGCCCGTCGAGGTGCTCGTGCCCGACGTCTTCGTGCGCCCCGCGCCCGACGGCTCCTGGCTGATCGACCTCAACCCGGACACGCTGCCGCGCGTCCTGATGAACCAAGCCTACTACGCCCGCGTCGCCCGGTCGGCCAAGACGGAGACCGAGCGCGCCTTCGTCACCGAGTGCCTGCAGAACGCGAACTGGCTCACCCGCTCCCTCGACCAGCGGGCGAAGACGATCCTCAAGGTGGCGAGCGAGATCGTGCGCCAGCAGGACGGCTTCTTCGCCCACGGCGTCACCCACCTGCGACCGCTCAACCTGCGCACCATCGCCGACGCGATCGGCATGCACGAATCGACCGTCTCGCGGGTCACCTCCAACAAGTCGATCGGCACGCTGCGCGGCGTGTTCGAGATGAAGTACTTCTTCACGGCGGCGATCGCGGGGACGGGCGGCGACCAGCACTCCTCCGAGGCCGTGCGCCACCGCATCAGGCAGCTGATCGACGCCGAGCGCCCCAGCGCAGTCCTATCCGACGATCAGCTCGTCAAGATCCTGCGTGGGGACGGCATCGACATCGCCCGGCGCACCGTCGCCAAGTACCGGGAATCGCTGCGCATTCCCTCCTCGATCGAGCGGCGCCGCGCGAAGGGCGGCTGACGCGGCGCGGCCGGTTCGTTGACGGACGCGCCCCGCCTCCTTACCAAATGGAGGAACGAACGGTGCCAGGCCCGTCGCGGGCGGAGACCCGCCGCGAAGGGGGAGCCCGTCGCAATCGGGGAGAGACAGCCCATGACCCTACGGATCTCCGGCAAGAACATGGACATCGGGGACGCGCTCCGCGCCCAGGTGCAAGGGCGGGTGGACGCCGCCGTCGCGAAGTACTTCGACGGCTCCGTCACCGGCCACGTGACCGTGGAGAGGGAGGGGACAGGCTTCCGCACCGAGTGCGTCATCCACCTGCCGACCGGGGTGACCCTCGAATCGCAGGGCATGGCGCACGACGCCTACGCCGCCTTCGACCAGTCGGCACACCGCATCGAGAAGCGCCTGCGCCGCCACAAGCGTCGCCTGCGCGACCACCAGTCGGACGCCAAGGGCAACAAGATCGCCCCCGTCGAGGCCGCCTACGCCATCCTGGAGGCCCCCGCCGAGGAGGTCGACGACGAGACCGAGGCCGCCGAGGAGGGCTACAGCCCGGTCGTCATCGCCGAATCGACGCGCGCGCTGCACCGCCGCTCGGTGGCGGAGGCCGTGCTCGAGCTCGACCTGTCGGGTGCGCCGTTCATGATCTTTCTCCACGCTGGCACCGGACGCGTGAACGTCGTATACCGCCGCCACGACGGAGCGATCGGCTGGATCGATCCCCCGGAACCGGCGCGCTGACGCGCGCCTCGCACGAGCCGCGCCCCGAGAGGGACCGATCACGAGGAGCTGCGATCTCGGAGACCCGTGTCACGCACCGCGCACCCGCGAGGAGCGCCGGCACGGCCCCGAGGCTGATTGATCGTCATGGCGCTAGTCGAACTCCTATCCCCAGACGCGATCGCTCCCGCCCTGAAGGTCGGCGGCAAGAAGCAGGCTCTCCAGGAGCTCGCGAGCCACGCGGCCGGCCTCACGGGGCTGGACCAGCAGGCCGTCTTCGAGACGCTGCTCCAGCGCGAGCGCCTCGGCTCGACGGGAGTCGGCGAGGGGATCGCGATCCCCCACGGCAAGCTCGCCAAGCTCGACCGGCTTTTCGGCTTCGTGGCGCGGCTCGAGAAGCCGATCGACTTCGACGCCATCGACGGCATGCCCGTCGACGTGCTGTTCCTGCTGCTCGCCCCCGAGGGCGCCGGCGCGGACCATCTCAAGGCGCTCGCCCGGGTCGCCCGCGTCCTGCGCCGCCCGGGCGTGCTCGATCGCCTGCGCGCGGCGCACGACGCGTCGGCGATCTACGCGGTCCTGATCGAGAACTCGGAGCCGGCGGCGGCGTGAGACCCGGCCGGTCGCGCCCGCGTCACTCCACGAGCGCGACGCTGATCGGCCCGAGCACGTCCCCGCCGCAGCGCATGACCACGCGGATGTCGTCGTAGTCCTGGTCGGTCCACTGGCCGATGTGCGGCGGGCGGTCCTCCCAGCCGAAGTACATGTATTCACCAGGATTGCAGACCTCGGTGTTCACGGCGGGGGTGCGGTTGCGCTGGCCGTTGCCGGGGACGATCGAGTCCGGGTGCCCGGGCTGGCACTCCTCCGCGGTTCTGCAGCGAATCGTTTCGATGAGGTCGCGGTACTGGGTGTTGTACTGCGCGACACCGCCGCGCATGGTCGTGTCGGTGTAGTGGTCCCACCGCTCATTGGTTCGGCGCGCGGCCGCGCTCGTGCGCGCGTGGCGGATGTTGACGAGGTGGTAGCTCAGCGCCTCGCCGGGTCCGCATTCCAGCGAGAGCGTCCGCGGCGCCGCGGCGACGCCCTCGTCCGTGTTGTCGGCGATCTTCAGCGACTCCCGCAGGCGCTCGCCCGTCGTGCCGTCGATCGGGCCGAGGCGCTCGTCGCGGCGCTCGTGATAGCAGTAGACGCGCAGCTCGTTGTAGTCCGCCGCCTCGACGCTGAGGTTAGCCCGCTCGATCTCGAAGGGCGTCGTGCGCTGCGTCGCCGCGGCGGTGGCCGTCACACCGACGTCGACCCGCGGCATCAGGAAGGAGGCGAGCGTCATCGGCACCGCGGCCGTGGCGTCGACCTGGACGCGGTGCGTCCCGACGAAGGCCGCGGTCGCGCTCGTGCCGAGCACGTCGACGCCGGTCTCCAGGAGCACGGCGGTGAACACCGCCTGCGCGTCGTGCCGGCGCCCCTCGAGCGATTCCCTGGCCAGATGCAGCGCCGTCGCGTCCGCGGCGCGCTGCAGGTCCGCCTTCACGCTCGTCGCGCGGGCGTAGTCCACGGCCGCCCCGGCGATCGCGATCAGCGGCACGATCGTCAGCGCGAAGGCGATCGCCGTGGCGCCGGAGTGGTCCGCGATGAAACGGTTGACGGGCTGCATGGATCATCTCCACGATTCGATACGCATTTGCGATGCATTCGAGCGAAATGCGTGCCATCGCTCCGTGTGCCGGAACGGCACAGCCGTCGAGGGTTCGGTAAGGTCTCGCCGGAGGCGCACCGGATTGCGTCCGAGCGCCCTAGCGTCTACAGCCGTCGCGACAGCCGGGACCTCGATCATGACCGACGCGACCACGCCCCTCATCACCCCCGCGCTCGTGGCGGAGCACGGGCTCGCGCCGGACGAGTACGCGCGCTTCGTCGCGCTGATCGGCCGCGAGCCGACGCTCACCGAGCTCGGCATCGTCTCGGCCATGTGGAACGAGCACTGCTCCTACAAGTCCTCGCGCATCCACCTGCGCGGGCTGCCGACCTCGGCGCCGTGGGTGATCCAGGGGCCGGGCGAGAACGCCGGCGTCATCGACATCGGCGACGGGCTCGCCTGTGTCTTCAAGATGGAGAGCCACAACCACCCGAGCTTCATCGAGCCCTACCAGGGCGCGGCGACGGGGGTCGGCGGCATCCTGCGCGACGTCTTCACCATGGGCGCGCGGCCGATCGCGGCCGTGAACGCGCTGCGCTTCGGCGCGCCGGACCACCCCAAGACCCGCCATCTCGTGGCCGGCGTCGTCGCGGGCATCGGCGGCTACGGCAATTCCTTCGGCGTGCCCACCGTGGCGGGCTCGGTGGGCTTCCACCGGGCCTACGACGGCAACATCCTCGTCAACGCCATGGCGGTGGGGCTGGCGCGCACCGACGGCATCTTCACCGCCAAGGCCACGGGGGTCGGCAACCCGATCGTCTATCTCGGCTCCAAGACCGGGCGCGACGGCATCCACGGCGCCACCATGGCGTCGGCGTCGTTCGACGACGGCGCCGAGGAGAAGCGCCCCACCGTGCAGGTGGGCGACCCCTTCGCCGAGAAGCTGCTGCTGGAGGCCTGTCTCGAACTGATGGCCACGGGCGCCGTCGTCGCGATCCAGGACATGGGCGCGGCGGGGCTGACCTCGTCGGCCGTTGAGATGGGCGCCAAGGGCGATCTCGGCATCCATCTCGACCTCGACGCCGTGCCCTGCCGCGAGGCGGGCATGACCGCCTACGAGATGATGCTGTCCGAGAGCCAGGAGCGCATGCTCATGGTGCTCGAGCCGGGCAAGCGCGACGTGGCCGAGGCGATCTTCGCCAAGTGGGGCCTCGACTTCGCGGTGATCGGGCGCACCACCGACACCCTGCGTTTCGTGGTCGAGCACCAGGGCCGGATCGAGGCGGACCTGCCGATCAAGGAGCTCGGCGACGAGGCGCCGGTCTACGACCGGCCGTGGACGCCCTCTCCCGAGCGCCCCGTGGTCGCGCCCGCCGAGGTCGCCGCGCCGGTCCCCGACGACGAGGCCCTCCTGAGGCTCGTCGGCTCCCCGGACCTCTGCTCCAAGCGCTGGGTCTGGGAGCAGTACGACCATCTCATCGGTTCGAACACGGTGCAGCCGCCCGGCGGCGACGCCGCGATCGTGCGGGTGCTCGAGGGGCCCAAGGGCCTCGCGCTCACCACCGACGTGACGCCGCGCTATTGCGAGGCGGACCCGGTGGAGGGCGGCAGGCAGGCGGTCGCGGAGGCCTATCGCAACATCTCGGCGGTGGGTGCCCTCCCGCTCGCCGTCACCGACAACCTGAATTTCGGCAACCCCCAGCGGCCCCACTACATGGGCCAGCTCGTCGGCTGCATCCGCGGGCTGGGCGAGGCCTGCGCGGCGCTCGACTTCCCAGTCGTGTCGGGCAACGTCTCGCTCTACAACGAGACGAACGGCCGCGGCATCCTGCCGACGCCCACCATCGGCGGCGTCGGCGTCCTCGACGATTGCGCGGTGCACGCCACGACCCCGTTCCGCCGCGCCGGCGACGCCGTGGTGCTGCTGGGCGCGACGGAGGGCTGGCTCGGCGCTTCGCTCTATCTCGCGCTGGTCTGCGGCCGCGAGGAGGGCGCCCCGCCGCCCGTCGACCTCGCCGCCGAGCGCCGCGCCGGCGAGCTGGTGCGGGCGCTGATCGCCGAGCGGATGCTCGACACCGTCCACGACCTCTCCGACGGCGGCCTCGCGGTGGCGCTGGCGGAGTGCTGCATGGGTCGCGGGATCGGGGCGCGGATCGACGCGCTGCCCGAGGGGCCGTCGGGGGCGCTGCCGAGCCACGCCGCGCTCTTCGGCGAGGACCAGGGCCGCTACCTCGTCGCCGTTCCCGCCGACCGGCTCGACGCCCTCCTCGCCCGCGCGCGGGCGGCCGGCGTGCCCGCGACGCGGCTGGGGGAGACGGGCGGAGACGCGTTGATTCTCCCCGGATCTCGGGCCATATCTGTCGTGTCCTTGAAGGACGCACACGAATCCTGGCTGCCCGCCTACATGGCGGGCGAGCCGGCCTGAGGGGGAGGCGACCCGATGCCGATGGACGCGCGCGAGATCGAGCGCATGATCAAGGAGGCGATCCCCGACGCCGTCGTCGAGATCCGCGATCTCGCCGGCGACGGCGATCACTACGCCGCCACCGTCACCTCGGCCTCCTTCAAGGGCAAGAGCCGCGTCCAGCAGCACCAGATGGTCTATTCCGCCCTCCAGGGCCGGATGGGCGGCGTGCTGCACGCGCTCGCGCTCACCACCATCCCCGCCGAGACCTGAGGAGGGTCTCGCACATCGAGGTCCGGCGCCTTGAACGCCGGGGCAAGGAGACGACCATGGCCGACGCGCAGCAGACGATCGACGCGGAAGTGAAGGGGAACGACGTCGTGCTCTTCATGAAGGGCACGCCCCAGTTCCCCATGTGCGGGTTCTCGGGCCAGGTGGTCCAGATCCTCAACTACCTCGGCGTGCCCTACAAGGGCGTCAACGTCCTCGACGACGAGGGCGTCCGCCAGGGCATCAAGGACTACTCGAACTGGCCGACGATCCCGCAGCTCTACGTGAAGGGCGAGTTCGTCGGCGGCTGCGACATCACCCGCGAGATGTTCCAGTCCGGCGAGCTGCAGCAGTTCTTCACCGAGAAGGGCGTGCCGGTGAAGCAGGGCGCCTGACGCGTCCTGCCCGCGGCGGAATCCGACAGGCATGGGCGAGGCGAAGCGCAAGGCGAAGCTCGGCGTCGCGGCCTCTCCCTGCCGCGGCTGCACCTCTTGCTGCACGCTCCCCGCGATCAATGCCCTCGACAAGCCGATGTACCGCCCCTGCCGGCACATCGCCGCCCAGGCCGCGGGCGGGCTCGGCTGTGGCATCTTCGGCGCGCCCGAGCGGCCCGAGACCTGCCGCGCCTACGAGTGCGCCTACCTCACCGCCCAGCGCACGGGCCACCCGGACCGCCGGCGCATCCCCCATCCGCTCGACGCCGGCGCCTATTTTCACAAGGACCCGCTCGAGAACGCCCTCGTCGTCTTCGTCGACCCGGACCGGCCGCTCGCCTGGAAGCGCTCGGCGCTCGTCGAGATCTTCCGCTCGGGCGTCGCCGCCGGCATGCCCCTCGTGATCTTCGACCGCGGCCGGCGCATGACGATCCGCACGCCGCGCCAGTACGAGGAGATCGTGCGACGCGACATGGTCGCCTTCGCCGACGCGCAGGGCATGCCGCGCGAGATCGCGAGCTTCGAGACCGAGCACCGCCCTCAGCCGAGCGCCGTGTCCTCCGGCTCGGCGATCCCGTAGAGCGCCACCGCGGTGGCGATCGCGAGGTTGAGGCTGTCGGCGCGGCCCTGCATGGGGATGCGCACGAGGTCGGTGCAGGCGGCCGCGATCGCGTCGGTCACCCCCGCCTGCTCGTTGCCCATCACGAGCAGGATCGGCCGGCGCAGGGCCGCGCGACGGTAGTGCGTCGAGGCCGGCAGCGCCGTGCCCACCACGCTGCCGGGCCAGCGGGCGGCGAGCGCCAGGACGTCCGCCTCGCTCCCCTCGAACAGCGGCACGGCGAAGATCGAGCCCATCGAGGCGCGCACGGCTTCCACGGAGGCGGGATCGCAGGTCTCGCCGACGAGCAGCACGCCCCCCGCCCCCACCGCGTCGGCGGTGCGCACGATCGTGCCGAGATTGCCGGGGTCGCGCACCCGATCGAGCGCCACGAAGACCCGCGCGGTGGTGGGGTCGATCACGTCGAAGCCGCGGCGCGTCCAGCGGAAGGCGGCGACGACGCTCTGGGGGTTGTCCTTCTTCGCGATCTTCGCGAGCACCGCGTCGTCGACCTCGAGGCACTCGCCGCCTGCCTCGAGGCAGGCCTTTCGCAGCCGGCGCACGACGTCGCGCTCACGACCCTCGCGGTGATAGACCAGGATCTCCGGCGCGCGCCCGTTGTCGAGCGCCTCCAGCGCGGTGCGCGCGCCCTCCGCTAGGAACAGGCCGCTCTCCCGGCGCCCCTTGCGGTCGTGCAGCGCGCGCAGCTCCTTCACGGTGGCGTTGGAGAGGCTCGTCACCTCGCGCACCCGGGGGTGGTCGGCCATCAGGGCGCCTCCGGCGTCCAGCGCGCGAAGAGCGAGGTGGACAGGTGCCGGTCGTTCGCCTGATCCACCGTGACGAGCTCGCCCGACGCGATCGCACCGCCCCGTGCGCCGAATGCGTCGCGCATCAGCTCGTGCAGCGTCATGAACGAGAGCCGCACCGCGTAGGCGGTGAGCGTGACGAAGCTCGGCTCGTTCGAGAGCAGCTGGCGGGAGAGGTCCATCAGCAGCGGCAGGTGCTCGAACAGGTGCCAGACCTCGCCGTTCGGTCCGCGCCCATAGCGCGGCGGGTCGAGCAGGATCGCGTCGTAGGTGTTGCCGCGGCGGATCTCGCGCTGCGCGAACTTCACCGCGTCGTCGAGTATCCAGCGCACGCCCTCGGCGTCGAGGCCGGACGAGGACTGGTTCTCCTTGGCCCAGGCGATCGCCTTCTTCGAGGCGTCGACATGCGTGACCTTCGCGCCGGCGCGCGCGCAGACGAGGCTCGCGACGCCGGTATAGCCGAACAGGTTGAGCACCGAGACCGGCCGCCGCTCGGCCCTGATGCGCGCCTCCATCCAGTCCCAGTGCACGATCTGCTCGGGGAAGATGCCGACATGGCGGAACGAGGTCGCGCGGCACAGGATCGTGAGGTCGCGCACCGGCACCGGCCAGTCGCCGAGGCGCCCGCGGGCGAACCGCCAGGCCCCCTGCTCGGCCTCCTCGGCGGCGTCGAAGACCGCGTCCGCCTTCGCCCAGAGGCCGGGGTTCCCCTTGGCCCAGATCGCCTGCGGCTCGGGCCGGTCCATGACGACGTCGCCGAACCGCTCGAGCTTGCGCCCCTCGCCCGTGTCGAGCAGGCGATAGCCGTCCCAGCCGTCGGTGATGAGGAGATCCGCGTGGCGCATGGCCGCGGGGTTTAGCAGGGGGGAGCGGGGCGGGCAATGCGGCCGCGCGTGGCGCGGGCGGCGCTGCGATGCTATATCGTCACGCATGGATCACGAGCACGATCAGACCCACGCGCATCCGCACGATCCCTCGGCTCCCTGCGCCCACGCGCACGCCCGTGCCGCCGCTCTCCCCGAGGCGCTCGCGGGCGCCGAGGCCGCGTGCGCCGAGCGCGGCGTGCGGCTCACGCCGATCCGGCGGGCGGTGCTGGAGGCGTTGCTCGAGAGCCATGCCCCGCTCGGTGCCTACGAGATCCTCGACGCGCTCAACGCCAGGGGCGCGGACGAGGGACCCGGGGAGAGCAAGGCCGGCCGCGGGCTCGCGCCGATCGCGGTGTATCGGGCGCTCGACTTCCTGATCGAGCAGGGCTTCGCCCACAAGCTCGAGAGCCGCAACGCCTTCACGGCGTGCCCGCACGCCCACGCGCCGCACGACCTCGTCGCCTTCCTGATCTGCGAGGCCTGCGGCGGCGTCGACGAGCTGGCGCCGGCGCCGCTGGCGAAGGCGGTGGGGCAGATGCTGGCCCAGGAGGGCTTCGCGCCGCGCCGGCAGGTGCTCGAGATCACCGGCGCCTGCGCGCATTGCCGCGCGTGACGGGGGAACGGTGACGCGAGCTCGGCCGTTGATCTCGCCCCGGCCGAGACCGATCCCATGACTCGCAACCGCAGTCCGCTCCACCCGGTCGGCTCCCGGCTCGCCACCGCCTGGGACGCGGTCCAGTCGAGCCTCTGGTTCGTGCCGGGGCTGATGTCGCTCGCGGCCGGGGCCATCGGCCTCGTCCTGCTTCGCGTCGCGCTGCCCGAGGGAGACGACGCCTGGGGCCTGCTGAAGACGCCCGCCGCCTCCCCCTCGGACTTCGTGTCGACGCTCCTGTCCTCCATGATCACGATGGCGACGCTCGCCATCTCGATCACGATGGTCGTGCTCACGCTCGCGGCGAACCAGCTCGGCTTCCGGCTGATCCGCACCTTCATGAGCGATCGACGCACGCAGGTCGGGCTCGGGCTCTTCCTCGCCACCATCGTCTACCTGCTGATCGTGCTGCGGGGCCTGACCCCGGACGCGGCGGCGCGGGAGGCGGCCGCCGCGGTGACCGGTGCGACGGTGCTCGTGCTCGCCTCGATCGCGATGCTGCTGTTCTACGTCCACCATCTCGCGCGCTCGATCGTGGCGGACACGCTGATCAACCGCGTCGGCGACCAGCTCGACGCGACGATCGAGCAGTTCCTGCCGGACCTGTCCCCGCAGCAGCGCCAGCATCCGCGCTCCATCGCGAAGCACGACGACGCCCGGCCGATCCACGGGCGCGCGAGCGGCTACGTCCAGGGGATCGACTACGGGCTTCTCGTGCGCGCGGCCTGCGAGGCGGGGGGCGTCGTCGAGCTGGCCTACCGGCCCGGCCACCATGTCCTCGCGCGGGGCGTGCACGCCTGGGTGACGCCCCCGGAAGCGCTGACCCCGGCGCTGGAGAACGCATTCGCGCTGGCCGTCGTCGTCGGCCCGGAGCGGACCCCGGTCCAGGACCTCGAGTTCGCCTTCCGGCAGCTCGTCGAGATCGGCCTGCGGGCCCTCTCGCCGAGCCTCAACGACGCCTTCACCGGGATCGCGGTGATCAACCGGCTCGGGCGGTCGATCGCCACGGTGATGACCCGCCCCTCGGCCGAGCGGGGCTTCCCGGACGAGGACGGGGTCGTTCGGGTCATCTCCCCGGTCTCGACCTTCGAGGGGCTCGTCGACGTGGCGTTCCACCAGATCCGGCAGTCGGCGGCCGACCAGCCGGCGGTGCTGATGCACCTGCTCGAGACCCTCGCGCAGCTCGGCGAGATCGCCCGGGACCCCGATCGCAAGGCCGTCATCGCCGAGCACGTCGATCTCGCCACGGAGGCCGGCCGGCGCGTCGTCGTCGAGCCACGCGACGTCGCCGCGATCGAGGCGCGGCGCGACGCCGCCCTCGCCGCGCTGACGCGCGACGAGCCGGTCTCCCACGAGGACGGCCTGCGCTGAGCTTGCGGCCCCGCTCGCGCGCGCCCATCTCAGGGGCGTCGCACCCCATCACCGAAGGCTCCCCATGCTCGACGCGAAGAAGCTCCTCGACCAGGTCCTCGGCTCCGCCCGCGCGGGCGATCTCTCCGGGCTCGAAGCGCAGGCGCGCCGCATGCTCGGGCAAGGGGGCGGTTCCGCAGGCGGCGGCAGCGCGGGCGGCGGGACCGGAGACCTGCTCAGGGGCGGCCTCGCCGGGGGCGTCGTCGGGCTGCTCCTGGGAAGCAAGAAGGCGCGTGAGTTCGCCGGCAAGACCGCCGGCACGGCGCTGAAGATCGGCGGCGTCGCCGCGGTCGCGGGCCTCGCCTACGCCGCCTGGCGCAATCGTCAGGCTGCGATCGGTGCGCCCGTCGCCGAGCCCGCGGGCCACGGCGCCACGCACCTGATGCCGGCCGGAGGCGCGGCGTTGCTCGCGCCCCCCGCCGACAGCGGCTTCGCGCCCGCGAATGCGCCCGGCGGCGAGGAGGCGCTCGCCCGCGCGATCCTCGTGGCCATGATCCAGGGGGCGAAGGCGGACGGGCACATCGACGGCGAGGAGCAGGCGCGCATCTTCGCCCACATCGAGCAGCTCGGGCTCGACGCGCAGGCCAAGGCCTTCGTCATGGACGAGCTCGCGTCACCGCTCGACATCGACAAGGTGGTGCGCGCCGCGCGCACGCCGGAGATGGCGGCGGAGCTCTACGCCGCGTCGCTGCTCGCGATGGTGCCGGACCACCCCGCCGAGCGCGCCTATCTCGACATGCTCGCCGCACGGCTCGACCTCGACCGTGGGCTCGCAGCCGAGATCGAGCGGGCGGTCGCGGACGCGACCTGACCGCGAGCCCTCACGCCGGCGGCTCGACGAGGCGCGCGACGATCCGGCGCACCAGCGGCGCGAAGCCGAGCACGCCGGGAAAAGCCACCGCCCAGGCGAAGAGCCAGCCGGTCATCCACTTGAACAGGAACGCGTCGAAGCCGACAGCGCGCAGGGTCGCGATCCCCGAGACGACGAGGGACATGATCCCCGACAGGAACAGCGCGAACAGGATCGGGGCGAAACGGGGCGGGAGCTTGCGCACGGGCGTATCCGACGAGACGAGGCGACCCGCTCCCGACGTCCTCTCGCTCTTGCGCCGAGCGGCGCGGAGCGGCAAGAGAGGGTCGTGCGGGCGCTTCGCTCATAGCCCGGGCGGCGCGCACGGCCAAGCCCGCGACGAAGCCCGCGATCGCGGCCCGCCGGGCAGTCCCGCGCACAGCGCAAGAGGCCATCCGTGACGCCCACCCTCCTCTACCTCGTCACCCCGATCGTCGAGGACCCCGCCGGCTTCGCGCCGACCCTGCGCGCGGCGATGCGCGACGGCGCGGCCGCGGCCGTGCTGCTGCGCCTGCCGCTCCGGGAGGAGCGTCTCCTGATCAACCACGTCAAGGCGCTCGCCCCGATCGCGCAGGAGGCGGGGGCGGCGCTCGTCGTCGCGGTGGAGGGCCGCGGCGGCGCGGAGACGGAGGCCCTCGACCTCGGCCGCGTCGCGACCCGCGGCGGCGCCGACGGCGCCCACGCCCGCGACCTCGCCGAAGCGCGGCTCCTGCGCGAGCGCCTCGAGAGCGACCGCGTGGTGGGCGTCGGCGCGCTCAAGTCGCGCCACGACGCGATGACGGCGGGCGAGATCGGCGTCGACTACGTGCTCTTCGGCGAGCCGCGGCCGGACGGCTCGCTGCCGGCCCTCGACGCCGTGCAGGAGCGCGCCGCCTGGTGGGCGGAGATCTTCGAGACGCCCTGTATCGCCTACGCCGCGAACCTGGACGCCGTGGCCGCGCTCGCGCGGACGGGGGCGGAGTTCGTCGCCCTCGGCGACGCGGCCTTCTCGGACCCCGCGGGACCCGCCGAGGCGCTCGCCCGGGCACGGGAGACGCTCGACGCCGTCGACGCCGAGCGCGTGCGGCGCGCGGCGGAGGACGGCGCGTGAGGCGCGCGCTCCCGCTCCTGGCGCTCGGCCTCACGCTGCTGGCGGCCCCGGCCGGCGCGCAGGCGCCGCAGGTCCCCGCGGCCGAGCCGGCTCCGGCCGAGCCCCTTTCGGTCGAGCCCCTTTCGGTCGAGCCGCCCCTCCTCACGGCGCCCGCGGGGCGCGAGCCCGTCGAGACGAACGGCTTTCGCGACACGACCCTCGCCGCGCCGCCGCCGGTCGGCGCCGAGGCGGACCCGGACGCCGACCTCGCCTACGGTGCGTTCCAGCGCGGCTACTACCTCACCGCCTTCCACCGCGCGACGCAGCGGCTGGAGCGCCTCCCCGACGACGCCGCCGCGATGACGCTGCTCGGGGAGCTCTACGCCCAGGGGCTCGGCGTGCCGCAGGACGTCGCCCGCGCCGCCGACTGGTATCGCCTCGCCGCCCGCCGAGGCGACCCGAACGCGCTGTTCGCGCTGGCCATGATCGCGATCGAGGGCGAGGGCGTGCCCGCGGACCCGCGGGAGGGCCGCGCGCTCCTGGAGCGTGCCGCCGAGGCGGGCCATCCCCGCGCCGCCTACAACCTCGCCCTCCTCCTTCTCGGCTCGGAGGAGGAGGCGGACCTCGCCCGGGCGGCAGAGCTGATGCGCCTGGCGGCGGAAGCGGACGTCGCGCCCGCGCAGCACGCGCTCGGCGTCCTCTACGCCGAGGGGCGCGCCCTCGAGGAGGACCCGATCGCGGCCGCCGCCTGGTTCTCCCGCGCCGCCCGCAGCGGCGACGTCGCCGGCATGGTCGAGTACGCCATCGCGCTGTTCAACGGCGCGGGTCTGGCGGCGAACGAGGAGGAGGCGGCGCGCTGGTTCCGCGAGGCGGCCTTCCGCGGCAACGCGGTCGCACAGAACCGCCTCGCGCGCCTGCACGCACAGGGCCGGGGCGTCGCGCAGGACCCCGTCGAGGCCGCCGCCTGGCATCTCGCCGCCGCGTCGCAGGGGCTCGACGACGCCTGGCTCGACGAGGCGCTCGCGCGCCTGACCCCCGACGAGCGGGCCGACGCGCTCGCGCTGGCCGAGAGCCGGCTCTCGCAACCCTGACGGGATCACCCGCCACGGACCCGATCCGCACCGCCGCGGCAACTCCCGGGCGGCTCGACGAGCTTCGTTCGCAGTTCGCGAAGATCGATTAACCGCGTGTTTACCTTGACGGGGAAAAGTCGAGGCGTCGGCGCATGTCCGCAACCGACCGTCAACTTTCGGCGGCGGCGGGCGGCGTCGGGGCAGGCGCGTCGGGGCGGCGCCGGGCCCGGCCGCGCATCCCGAGCGCGACGCCACCGACGAAACGTCCCGCGGCCATCCGGCCGGCCAACAGGACCGAGAGCGCGGCGATGCGGCAGAACGTTTCACAGTCCGCCCCCTGGGGCCTCGACGGGCTCGATCCCGAGGTCCGCGACGCGGCCCGCGAGGCGGCCCGGCGGGCCGGGATGAGCCTCGACGAATGGCTCTCGGTCGCCATCGCCGATCGCGCGACGCGCGCCTACCAGGAGGCGCCGGTGCGCCGGCGCGCCGGCCAGCCGGCTCGCGCCTCCGATCACGGCGGCGGCTACGACGAACTCGACGGGGTCGCCTCGCGCCTCGGCAAGATCACCCGCGGCGGCGCGAGCGCCGCCGCTCCGCAGGCGCGTGTCCAGGCCTCGACCCGCAACCTCGACCAGGTCATCGCCTCCCTCACCGCCGAGCAGGACCGCCGCGCCCGCGAGAGCGCGGCGAAGACCGCCGAGGCGCTCGATTCCGTGGCGCGCTGGATCGAGCGCGCCGAGGACCGCATGGCGGAGACCACGAAGTCGGTCGCGGAGCGCCAGGACCGCACCGCGACCGTGCTCGGCGAGGCGCTCGGGCTGATGACCCGACGTCTCGACGACATCGATCGGCGCGTGGCCGAGGGACATCAGCCCTCGATGAAGGCGGCGCTCGACGCCGTGGCCAAGGTCGAGAAGCACCTGGCCAACCTGGAAGTCCGCCGCCGCGAGGAGACGAGCGCGGCCCGCGAGCGCGACGCCGCCCGCGAGTCGGCGATCGACGAGAAGATCGAGCGGGCGCTGCGCGGCTTCGAGGAGCGCATCGCCACCATCTCCGAGCGGATCGCCGAAACGGCGGCGCCCGAGCGCGGGCGCGGCCGTCGCGGCCTGTCCGTGCGAGACGAGCTCAAGGAGGCGGTCGCCGAGATCCGCTCGCGCCAGCAGGCGCTGGAGGACCCCGACGGCGCCGCCGCCGCGCCCCCGCCGGCGCTCGCCGCCCGCTTCGCCCCGCGCGCCGAGGCCGCGCCGCGCGACGGCCGCTCGCACGCCGAAATCCTGGAGGGGCTGCGCGCCGACATCTCGAAGCTCGCCGGCCAGCTCGACAGCGTGCGCCCGCGCGACGAGGAGACCGCGCCCGCGGTGGAAGGCGTGCGCCAGGAACTGGCGCAGCTGCGCGAGACCGTGTCGGGGCTCGCCACCCGCGGCGAGGTCGGGCAGCTCGAGGACATCCTGCGCACGCTCTCCCGCGAGACCGCGCAGGCGATGATCCAGGCCAGGCTCGGCAATACCGGACCCGACGCGGCGGCGATGGGCGCGACGCTCTCGCGGCTCGAGGGCGAGGTCCGCCGCCTCTCCGACGAGGTCCAGCGCAACGCACCGCACGGCCTCGTCCAGGCGGTCGAGACCATCTCCCACAAGGTCGACCTCATCGCCGACGCCGGGCTCGACCCGCAGACGGTGCAGGCGCTCGCCGGCGAGGTCGCGGACCTGCGCGGGCTGCTCGGCGAGATCGCCGAGCCGAGCCGCGTCGGCGATCTCGCCGAGCAGGTCGCGGAGCTGTCGCGCCAGGTCGAGCGGATCGCGCGCGGGCAGGTCGACCCGCTCGAGTTCGCCGGCATGCGCGCCGCCGTGGAGGACATCCGCGAGCATCTCGCCACGCCGCGCCCGGAGGCGGACGGGGCCGCGCTCGGCGCGCTCGGGTCGCGCATCGACACGCTGGGCGAGAAGCTCGAGGCCGCCACGGGTCTGCTCTCGCGGGCGGACACCGGAGCGCTCGCACGCCAGATCGACGGCCTCGCCGCCTCCGCCGCGAAGCTCGAGGCCGGCGGCGCGCCCGCCGCGACGGTCGATCTCGGGCCGCTGGCGAGCCAGATCGAGGCGCTCGGTGCGCGGCTCGACGCGCTCTCCACCCGGCCGACCCAGGTCGACGTCTCTCCGGTCGCGCAGCAGATCGAGATGCTGGAGAAGCGGCTCGGCGCCCGCCAGGAGGCGCTCGCTCCCGCCGCGCTCGTGGCGCGGCTCGACGTCATGGCCGAGAAGCTCGACGCGCTGCGCGAGGCGCCGCGGCCCGAGCCGTCGCTCGACCTCGACGGCCTGATGCGCCGGCTCGACCGGATCGACGAGCGCCTCGCCGCGCCGGGCGAGGACGAGCGGCTCCGGCCGCTCGAGGCCATGCTCGCCGGCCTCGCCGCGAAGCTCGAGGAGCCCCAGCGGGAGGGCTCGGACGGGCTCGAGGCGCTGGAGCGCCAGATCACGCAGATCGCCGCACGGCTGGAGCGCGAGCGCGACCCCGACCCGGCGCTCGCCGCGCTCGAGCGCTCGATGGGCGACCTGATGGCGCAGGTCGCGGGCCTCGAGGACGGCCTGCGCGGGAGTGCGCCCACCGCCGGCAAGGACGCCTCGAAGGACGGCGCCTTCGCCGATCTCGCCCGCACCATCGAGAGCCTCAAGGCCTCGCAGGCGGAGGCCGACCGGCGCAGCCGCGATACGCTCTCCGCCGTCCACGGCACGCTGGAAGCCCTCGTCGGGCGCCTGGCCTCGCTCGAGGCCGGCCCGGGCCGGGAGAAGGACGGGCGCGACAGGGACGCCCGCCGCCAGAAGCCGGCGGAGGCGACCGCCGCGCGCAGGTCGGCGGCCGAGGCCCGGCCCGTGCCGGGAGCGCCCGTGCTCGACGAGGAGACCGCCCCCGCGGCCGCCGGCGGAGCGTCCGCCCAGGCGCGCGAGGAGCCCGCGATGCCGCGGGGCTTCGACATCTCCGCCTTCCGCGCCGCGGCCCCGCGCAAGCCGGAGCCGGAGGCGCAGGCGCCGGTGCTCGACACCGGCGCCGCCGCGCTCCTCTCCGAGGCGGACGCGCCCGCCGCGATGCCCGCGATCGACGAGATCCTGCTCGAGCCGGGCTCCGGCCGTCCGCAGCCTGGCAAGGGCCGCAAGGCCGCCGCGCCGGCGCCCGCCGCGAGCGAGGAGCCCGACGCCGGCGACATCAAGGCGAGCTTCATCGCCGCCGCCCGCCGTGCCGCGCAGTCCGCCGCAGCGGAAGCCGCCGCGGCGCGCAGCGAGCCCGCGGAGATCGACGCCGACGGCGCCTCCCCCGCGAGCCTCGCCGGGCGCATGAAGCGCGTGCTCGCGCGCCGCCGCAAGCCGCTCCTGCTCGGGCTCGCCGCGATCGTGCTGGCGCTGGGCGCGCTCCAGGTCTCGACCATGCTCCAGCGCGGCGGCGACGGTCCGGTCGCGAGCGTCGCCCCCCCGGCGCAGGTCTCGACGGAGGCGGCGCCGGCGGCGCTCCCCGCCCCGATCGACGCCCCGGCCGTCACGATCGCGCCGGAGGCCGACCTGCCGGCCGTGCCCCGGGCGGATCCGACGACGACGCAGACCATTCCGGGCGCGGACGCGTCGCGGGTGCCGAGCTTCATGGGGCTGCCTGCGGCGCCGCTGTCGAGCGGCATCCCCGCGGGCGACCTCGTCATCCCCGCGCCCACCTCCGCCGACGCCGCGCGGGAGATCATGCTGCCGCCGCGCCGCGACGAGGCCACCGCCTTCGCCGCGCGCATCGTGCCGCCGACGGCGACCGACGCAGCCGCCGCGCCGATGATCCCGACCGGTCCGGTCTCGGCCCTCGTCGCGGGCCTCGTCATCCCCGACGCGGTCGCCTCGTCGCGGCTGGGCGAGGCCGCCCGCGCCGGCGACGAGGCCGCCGTGTTCGAGCTCGCCGCGCGCCTCTCGGACGGGCGTGACGCGCCGCGCGACCCGGCGCTGGCCGCCACGCTCTTCGAGCGCCTGGCGGAGCAGGGCGTCGTGCCGGCGCAGTACCGGATCGGCCAGATCCACGACAAGGGCGTGGGCGTCGCGCGCGATCCGGCCGCCGCCGAGATGTGGTATCGCCGCGCCGCGGAGAGCGGCAACGTCACCGCCATGCACAACCTGGCCGTCCTGCTCGCCGAGGGCGCGGTCGGCGGTGCGCCGGACTACACCGGCGCCATCGGCTGGTTCCGCCGGGCGGCGGAACACGGCGTTCGCGACAGCCAGTACAACCTCGCCGTCCTCCTCGCCCGCGGGCTCGGCGCGCCGCAGGACCTCTCCGCCTCCTACACCTGGTTCGCCATCGCCGCCGCGCAGGGCGACGGGGACGCCGCCGCGCGCAAGGACGAGCTCGCCCAGCGCCTCGACGAGGCCGGACGGGTGCTCGCCCAGTCCGCCGCGGACGCCTGGCGGCCCGAAACACCCGATCCCCGCGCGAACGAGGTTGCCTCGCCGGCCCATGGATGGAACGATCGCGCGGCCGGCCTGCCGGAGCGTCGGTTCGCGGCGTGATCGATCGCTCTCGGTCGTGACCGCGGCCACACGGCCGTCACGGACGCGAGGCAGGAAGGGGTCGCGGCCGTGACGGCCGCCCGCATAGCGTCACGAGCCGGGGCCACGGCCCCGGCCCCGAGGAACCGTAACCGTGTCGATCTACCTGCCCGTCGCCGAGCTCACGGTGAGCCTGTTCATGATCCTGGGGCTCGGCGCCGCGGTCGGATTCATCTCGGGGCTGTTCGGCATCGGCGGCGGCTTCCTGATGACGCCGCTCCTGATCTTCCTCGGCATCCCGCCCGCCGTCGCGGTCGCGACGCAGACGGCGCAGATCGTCGCCTCCTCGACCACGAGCGGCCTCGCGGCGCTGCGCCGACGCGCGCTCGACCTCAAGCTCGGCGGCGTCCTCGTGGTGGGCGGCCTCGTCGGCACCGCGCTCGGCGTCTGGCTCTTCGCGGCGGCGCGGCGCGCGGGCCAGCTCGACCTGCTGATCGTCGTCTCCTACGTGACGCTGTTCACGATCGTCGGCTCGCTGATGCTGCGCGAGAGCATCCGGGAGTTCCTGCAGTCGCGCAAGGGCAAGCCGCGCCCACGCCGGCGGGCGGGCGAGCACCCGGCCTATCTCGGCCTGCCGCTGCGCATGCGCTTCCACCGCTCGAAGCTCTACGCGAGCGTGATCCCGCTGTGGGGGATCGCGATGTTCATCGGCTTCGCCGGCGCGATGCTCGGCATCGGCGGCGGCTTCATCCTGGTGCCGGCGCTGCTCTACCTGTTCCGCGTGCCGACCAACATCGTGGTGGGCACGTCGCAGTTCCAGATCCTGTGCACCACGCTCGCCGCGCTCGTGCTGCACGCGGTCGCGAACCAGGCCGTCGATCTCGTGCTGGCGCTGATGCTGATCGTCGGCGGCGTCTTCGGCGCGCAGTTCGGGGCGCGGGCGAGCACGCACCTGCGCGCGGACGTGTTCCGCTTCCTGCTCGCGCTCCTGATCCTCGGCGTCGGCCTGCGCTTCGCCGTCGAGCTCGTGCTCCCGCCCGAGGAGCCGTTCACGCTCTCGATCACGCAGATCGGCGGCGGGGAGTGAGGCGCATGCGCATTGCCCGCCTTTTCGCCGTAGCGCTCCTCGCCTGCCTCCTCGCGCCGCTCGCCGCCCGGGCCGAGTCGCTCGTCACCTCGCTGTCGAGCCATCAGGTGGCCATCAGCTCGAACTACTCCGGATCACAGGTGGTGCTGTTCGGCGCCATCCGCCGCGACGGCCAGACGATCTCGCGCACTGGGCCCTATCAGGCCGCCGTCGTCGTCCGCGGCCCGCCGCAGACGGTCACCGTGCGCCTGCGCGAGGAGATGGGCGTCGTCTGGATCAACGGCGAGCAGCAGAAGTTCGCGGACGTGCCGGCCTTCTACGCCGCCCTCACCTCCGCGCCGCTCGACCAGATCGCCGCACCGGCGCTGCGGGACAGGCTCGCGATCGGCCTCGACGGGCTGGCGCGCCACGTGGGGGAGACCGCCGAGCGCGACGGGCGCGAGATGGTCTTCCGCCAGTCGCTCGTGCGGCTGAAGCGCGAGATGGGCCTCTACGTCGCCGCGGAGCGCGGCGTCGCCTTCGTCACCCCGCAGGTCTTCCGCGCCGCGATCGTGCTGCCCGCGGACGCTCCGCCGGGCAATTACGAAGTGGACGTCATGCTGTTCTCGGGGGGCTCGCTCCTCGCCCGGGACCGCACGAACTTCGAGCTCGTCAAGATCGGCTTCGAGCAGCGCATCGCGACGCTCGCCGAAGAGCAGTCGCTCCTCTACGGCCTCGGCACGGCGGGCGCAGCGCTCTTCCTCGGCTGGCTCGCGAGCGTGGTCTTCCGCCGCGACTGAGCGCGGACCTCCGGGGCGTTAAGCCGCCCGCAACGCGTCCGTGCCAGGGTCCGGCGATGTCCGCCGCCTTCCCCACGCCGCAGCCGGCGCCACGCGCGGAGCCCCCGCCGGCCTTCCCCGCCGGCGCGGTGCGCGACCTCGCGCTCGCCGACGTGCTCGGCGCGCTCTCCCACGCCCTCGACATCACCGAGGGCCAGCCCCCCGGGCACGCGCTGCGCTGCGCCTTCGTCGCGCACGCCGTGGGCGACGCGCTCGGGCTCGGGGGCGAGGCGCTGGGCGACCTGTTCCACGCCGTGCTGCTCAAGGACCTCGGCTGCTCCTCCAACGCCGCGCGGATCTGCGCGCTCTATCTCGCGGACGACCGCACCTTCAAGCACGACTACAAGCTCGTCGGCGACAGCCTGCCCCAGGCGCTGCGCTTCGTGCTCGACCACACCGGCCTCGGCAGCGGCCTCGCCGCGCGCTTCGCGGCGGTGATCGAGGTCGTGCGCAACGGCGGCGAGATCGCCCGCGAGCTGATCGAGACGCGCTGCGAGCGCGGCGCCTCGATCGCCCGCGCCATGGGCTTCTCCGAGGCGGTGGCGATCGGCATCCGCGATCTCGACGAGCACTGGGACGGCGGAGGGCGCCCACGCGGGCTCTCCGGCACGGCGATCGCGCTGCCGGCGCGGGTCGCGCTCCTCGCCCAGGTGGTGGACGTCTTCCGCGGCGCGCGCGGTCCCGCCGCGGCGCTCGCCGAGACGCGCGGGCGTGCCGGCACCTGGTTCGACCCGCGGCTGGTCGAGGCCTTCGCGGAGGTGGCCGCCGCGCCCGGCTTCTGGGAGGCGCTCGCCGATCCCGGGATCGAGGCCGCCGTCCTGGCGCTGCCGCCGGCCCGCGACGTGCGGCGCCTCGACGACGGGGGCCTCGACCGGATCGCCAACGCCTTCGCCCAGGTCGTCGACGCCAAGAGCCCCTACACGGCCGGCCATTCCGAGCGCGTCGCCTTCTACGCCGGCCTCATCGCCGAGGAGCTCGGGCTCGACGCGCACCGCCGCGCCTGGCTCGGGCGGGCCGCGCTCCTGCACGACGTCGGCAAGCTCGGCGTCTCGAACGCGATTCTCGACAAGCCCGGCAAGCTCGACGACGCGGAGTGGGTGGCGATGCGCAACCACGCCCGCGACGGCGAGGTCATCCTGTCGCGCATCGGCGCCTTCGGCGGCCTCGCCCGCATCGCGGGCGCCCATCACGAGCGGCTCGACGGCGCGGGCTACCCGCGCGGCCTGCGGGGGGCGGAGATCGGGCTCGACACGCGCATCCTCTCGGTGGCCGACGTCTTCGACGCGCTGACCGCCGATCGCCCGTACCGCGCCGGAATGCCGGTGGCGAAGGCCTTCGAGATCCTGCACGCGGACACCGGCAGCGCGCTCGACGGCGATTGCGTCGGAGCCCTCGCGCGGGCGATCGCGCGCCGTTGAGCTTGCAAGCGTCGCGCTCGGCGCTATGTCTGCGAGGCCGGCACGGGGACCCGCCTCTCCCGGCGCTCCCCCGCAGCTCCCCCGACTTCGCCCGACCCGCCTCTCCCGCCGCGAGCCGCCAGCGCATGAAAGCCGACGCGTCCATCCCGCCCGTGCCCCTGGTCCTGGGGCTCGCGGGGCTGATTCCCTTCTACGTGCCGGCCCTGGCGCTGCCGACGGGCCTCGATCTCGGGTGGGAGCGGGACGCGCTCGCGTTCGCGCTCGCCGCCTACGGCGCACTGATCCTCTCCTTCCTGGGCGGCATCCGCTGGGGCATCGCGGTCTCGATGGAGGAGCAGGGCGCCGCCCGGCGCGGCTACGTCATCTCGGTCGTCCCCTCCCTCCTCGCCTTCGCCGCGCTCGCCCTGCCGCCGGAGGCGCGGCTGTGGACCCTGTGCGGGCTGCACGTCCTGCTCGGGCTGCTCGACTACGGCCTCGTCTGCCGCGAGGAGGCGCCGGAATGGTTCGGCCGCCTGCGCCTCGCCCTCGCGGGCGGCGCGGCGCTGGCGCTGGCGCTGGGCGCGCTCGGGCTCTGACGCGGCCGGATCTCGACGCCGCACCGCCGATGACATGCGATCGGTGGCTCCCCTCTCCCTCGTGGAGAGGGGTCGGGGGTGTGGGGCGTGAAGGATCGAGCACGCCGGTGATGCAGGTCTCTGCCGGCGCTGCGCGGGGTGTGCGTCGAGACGGTCCTGCACGCCCCACACCCCCGACCCCTCTCCACGAGGGAGAGGGGAGCCCGTCGGCGGCCTGCATCGACGTCCATCCCGCCAGCGCGCGGTGCGGGTCCAGCGCATTCGGTGGAGCGCATCCGGTGACGCGCGCTCGTTCGCCCTCGCCATATCTGCCTGCCGCGGTGCGCCCGCGCCACCCCCTTGCCCCCACCCCCCGAACGCGCGACACCTTTCCCGACGCCCAACAACCGACCGAAGGCCCCCATGCCCTCCCCGCACCTCCCCGCCGTCCTCGCCCACATCGACTCCGACCTCGACGCCTCGCTCGAGCGCCTCTTCGCCTGGCTCGCGATCCCGTCGATCTCCACCGATCCGGCCTATGCCGAGCATTGCGTCGCGGCGGCGCGGTTCATCCGGGAGGATCTGGCGAGCCTCGGCGTGGCGGCGCAGGTGCGGGACGTGCCGGGCGCGCATCCGGCCGTCGTGGGGCGGGTGGATGGGCCCGCGGGCACGCCGCATGCGCTGTTCTACGGGCACTACGACGTCCAGCCGGTCGACCCGCTCGACCTCTGGGAGAGCCCGCCCTTCACGCCGGTGCGCAAGACGCTGCCGGACGGGCGCGAGGTGATCGTCGCGCGCGGCGCCTGCGACGACAAGGGTCAGGTGATGACCTTCGTCGAGGCCTGCCGGGCGTGGAAGGCGGTCACGGGCGCGCTGCCGATCGGGCTCACGTTCCTGATCGAGGGCGAGGAGGAGAACGGCTCGAAGGGGCTGCCTGCCTTCGTCGAGGCGATCAGGGACGAGCTCTCCGCCGATCTCGCGCTCGTGTGCGACACGACACAGTGGGACCCGCGCACGCCCGCGGTGACCGCCTCGCTGCGCGGCCTCGCCTACGACGAGGTGATCGTGCGCGCCGCCGATCGGGATCTGCATTCGGGCCTGTTCGGCGGGGCGGCGGCGAACCCGATCCACATCCTGGGGAAGATCGTCGGCGACCTGCACGACGCGCACGGGCGCGTGACGCTGGAGGGCTTCTACGACGGCGTGTCCGAGCCGCCGCCGGAGGTGCGCGCCCGCTGGGAGGCGCTGAACCTGACGCCCGAGCAGCTGCTCGGCCCGATCGGCCTGTCGCGGCCGGTCGGCGAGCGCGACCGGATGATCCTCGAGATGATCCAGTCGCGCCCCACCTGCGACGTCAACGGCATCGTCGGCGGCTACACGGGCGAGGGCACCAAGACCGTGATCCCGGCGCAGGCCTCGGCCAAGATCTCCTTCCGGCTCGTGGGCGACCAGGACCCGGAGGCAGTCTCCGCCGCGCTCGAGAAGCACGTGGCGGCGCGGGTGCCGGCGGATTGCTCGTTCGAGATCATCCGCCACAAGGGCTCGCGCGCGATCTCGCTGCCTTACGACATGCCCGCGCTGTCCGCGGCCGAGACGGCGCTCGCCGCCGAGTGGCCGAACGCGCCGGTGATCATCGGCTCCGGCGGCTCGATCCCGATCGTCGGCGACTTCAAGCGCACGCTCGGCCTCGACTCGCTCTTGGTCGGCTTCGGGCTCGACGACGACCGCGTGCACTCGCCCAACGAGAAGTACGACCTGTCCAGCTTCCACAAGGGCATCCGCTCCTGGGCGCGGATCCTGGCGGAGCTGGCGGAGAGGTGAGGGAGGCGGGAAGGTCGCGGACGCCCTCAGGCGTCCGCGAACCGATCGGCGTTGTTGCCGTATTGGTTCCGGACCATCTTGCTTGAAGCCCCGTAGTGCCGAGCGACTTTCTGAACCGGGATGCCCTCCTCGACCATCCGAACCACGCCTTCGGCCGGTGCGAGAAATTCCGCCGCGAAGGCGCGCCCCACAGCCTGCCGGTCGGTATACTGATCCGACACACAGGCAATGCGGCTCTCGAACACCAGATAGTCCCCGATCGCGCGCGCGAGGGTGAAGGCGGTCCGCTCCGGCCCCTCGTCCGCGACGATGACGATCGGGCCCGCGTCACTCACGCCCTGGTAGCCGCGCAGCGCAGCAGGCGCGTCGAGGCTGCTCGCGGCGAAATAGTCTGAGCCGAACCGTTCGGCGAGATGCTCGAGATTGATCAGGGACGCGTCCGGTCCGAGCTTCAGCGTCCTCCGCAGCGCCTTCGCCATGGACGTTCCGCGCTCCCATGGACGCGCGCTCGCGGGCAGCCGAACAGCCGATAACACACCGGCGAGCTCGGGCAGGCGCCGCATGGTGTTCACGGAGCCGTGGTCGCGAAGCTCGGCGCAGATCCATTCGGAAGCCGCGCCCAGCTCCTCGTCGAGCACGGCGGACGCGAAATCGAGCCGCACGTCCTCGTCGGGCATCGACTCGATGAGCCTGCGGATCGCATCCGCTCGCGCGTCGCCGAGATCATAGGGCGAGATCCCGAGCGCACCGGCGGTCCGGGCGAAGGCGTGCTCGGCCGAGAAGGCGCGCGTCTCGAGAAGACGCGCGAGCTTCGCCTGCATCGGCCGGTCGATCCTTCGCCCGGCGCGCAGCCGTGCGGCCACCGGCTCGAGCACCTGCGCGATGAGATCGCGCTCGAGCTCTTCCAGGGGCAGGAACGCCGCGTCGCGCGCCATGGTGATCGGACCGCGAACGATCCGCTCGATGCGAGGGCCGTGCGACTTCAGGGCGATCGGGACCGGACCGGAGGCCGCGGCGAACGTCCCCAGCGAATGCGGAGCATCGCGCCGATAGAGCATGCGCCACCAATGGTCCACGAGCCCTCCGGCCCAGGCCTCGATGTCGGTCTCCAGGCTCACGGTCGCGAGGCCCTGACCATCCCGCCGCGGCAGATGGGCGAGGACGGCACCGTGCGCACCATCGCCCGGTGCGCCGTCGAAGCGCACCGTCAGGAAAGACGGCTCGGCGATCGTATCGTCGGCCGGCCGGGTTGCGCGCGTCGGCAGATCGAGCAGACCGAGTTCCGCGGCCTTCTCCCGTCCGAGATCGGTCAACTCGGGAATCGACGACCGTCCGTCCTGCCGCAGGAGCACGAGCCCGGCTCCGACGAGCGCACTCAGCGAACGGCTCACGTTCGGCTGCGCACGACCGGCGAGCTCGGCCAGCGCGCTGATGCTCTGAGGGGCCTCGCGACCGATCAGGCCGAGCAGATCCCGGTTCCCTGCCGACGCCAGAACCTTGAACGCGTCCTCTGGAGCCGAGGTGGCGACCGCGCGCATGCGTGCCAGCATGCGGTCCCGCAGGTCGTTGCCGGATATGGTCCTACTCATCGGTCTCTTCCTCGAACTCGAACGGGATCCCTCGCCGTTCGCATGCGGCCTCGACGCGCGCGAAGAAATCAGCAATCAGCGCTTCCGCCGTCGTGAACGCGTAGCGGACCCGCTGCTCGACGCGTCCGTCACGGTGCTCGTGATCGAACGGATCCCCTTCGGCTGCGCCATCGAACCCGTGAGAATTGTCGAACCCGAGCACACGATCCTTACCGTCCATCAGGTTCAGAGCGTAATCGAGGCTCCGGGGGCGGCCCGGCGTCGGATCGCACCATTCCGCACGAATAGCCATGGTCCACCCATTGGTCAGCCGGTACGTCCCCGCGAGCTCGATCAAGGCTGCCAGCTCGGGATCGAACTTATATCGTCCCTCGATATGAGACAAGGACTCTCGACGATCCGTTTCGTTCCGAGCTGCCAATGTCGCACCCCTGCAACAGCCTTGTCCGTCCGTGGGAGGTCCAGTCTGACCGTCGACCGGTTCTGCGTAGAACTCTTCGGCACATAGAATTTAGTATATCCTAAATTGCAGCGCAATTTGGATGGTAGCCGGCATAGCCTTTAAAGATAGAGATAGTTCACAGCCACAATGCGGCTTCGGATCCGGGGCAACGCCTTGACGCGCGCTCCCGCAGGCGTCACCTCTTCCCCGGTTCCCCGCAGGATCCCAACCCGATCCCCGCACGATCCGGAAGCGCCCCCATGAGCCTCCTCGCCCAAGCCGATCACACCAAATCCGGCCCGGCCCCGCGGCATCGCAGCGTCGGCGTGATGATCGGCCACGTGCAGGTCGGCGGGGGGGCGCCGATCGTCGTTCAGTCGATGACGAACACCGACACGGCGGACATCGACGGCACGGTCGCCCAGGTGGCCAAGCTCGCGCGGGCGGGCTCGGAGATCGTGCGCATCACGGTCGACCGCGACGAGGCCGCGGCCGCCGTGCCCAAGATCCGCGAGCGGCTCGACCGGATCGGCTGCGACGTGCCGCTGGTGGGGGACTTCCACTACATCGGCCACAAGCTGCTCGACGATCACCCCGCCTGTGCCGAGGCGCTGGCGAAGTACCGCATCAACCCGGGCAACGTCGGCTTCAAGGACAAGAAGGACCGGCAGTTCTCGATGATCGTCGAGAAGGCGATCGCGCACCGCAAGGCGGTGCGCATCGGCGCGAACTGGGGCTCGCTCGACCAGGAGCTGCTCACCCACCTGATGGACCTCAACGCCGCGCAGGCCGAGCCGCTGCCGGCGGGGGCCATCACCCGCGAGGCGATGGTGCAGTCGGCGCTGCTCTCGGCCGAGCGGGCGATGGAGATCGGCCTGCCGAAGGAGAGCATCGTCATCTCGGCCAAGGTCTCGAACGTGCAGGACCTGATCGCGGTCTATCGCGAGCTCGCCCGCCGCTCGGACTACGCGCTGCACCTGGGGCTGACCGAGGCCGGCATGGGCTCGAAGGGCATCGTCGCGTCCTCCGCGGCACTCGGCGTGCTCCTGCAGGAGGGCATCGGCGACACGATCCGCTTCTCGCTGACGCCGGAGCCCGGGGGCGACCGCACGCTCGAGGTGAAGGCGGCGCAGGAGCTGCTCCAGACGATGGGCTTTCGCACCTTCGTGCCGCAGGTCGCCGCCTGCCCCGGCTGCGGGCGCACGACCTCCACCGTGTTCCAGGAACTCGCGCGCGACATCCAGGACTGGATCGCGACTTCGATGCCCGAGTGGAAGACCACCCATCCGGGGGTGGAGGTGCTCAACGTCGCGGTGATGGGCTGCATCGTCAACGGCCCGGGCGAATCCAAGCACGCCGACATCGGCATCTCGCTGCCGGGCACCGGCGAGACCCCCGCCGCGCCCGTCTTCATCGACGGCAAGAAGGCGATGACCCTGCGCGGCCCGACCATCGCCGCAGACTTCAAGGCGCTCGTGGTCGAGTACATCGACCGCCGCTACGGCAAGGCGGACCGCTCCGCGGCCGAGTGACGCCGCGCGGCCCCTCCCCCCTCAGACGGCCTTCATCAGGCTCGGCGCGTCGACGCCGATGAACCCGCCCGACTGCCGCGCCCAGAGCCGCGCGTAGGCGCCGCCGCGCTCGAGCAGGGCGGCGTGGGTGCCCTCCTCGACGATGCGGCCCTCGTCGAGCACGATCAGCCGGTCGAGCGCGGCGATCGTCGAGAGGCGGTGGGCGATGGCGATGACGGTGCGGCCCTGCATCAGGCCCTCGAGCGACGCCTGGATCGCCGCCTCGGTCTCCGAATCGAGCGCGGAGGTGGCCTCGTCGAGGACGAGGATCGGCGCGTCCTTGAGGATCACCCGGGCGATGGCGATGCGCTGGCGCTGGCCGCCCGAGAGCTTCACCCCGCGCTCGCCGGTGTGGGCGTCGTAGCCGCGCCGGCCGGCGTGATCGACGAGCTCGGCGATGAAGCCGTCGGCGTTGGCGAGCCGCGCGGCGCGGGCGATCTCGGCGTCGCTCGCGTCGAGGCGGCCGTAGGCGATGTTGTCGCGGATCGAGCGGTGGAGGAGCGACGTGTCCTGCGTCACGACGCCGATCTGCGCGCGCAGGCTGTCCTGCGTGACGCGGGCGATGTCCTGCCCGTCGACGAGGATGCGCCCGCTCTCGAGGTCGTGAAGGCGCAGCAGCAGCGACACGATCGTCGACTTGCCCGCCCCCGACGGGCCGACGAGCCCGACCTTCTCGCCCGGCACGATGCGCAGGGAGAGATCGTCGAGCACGCCGCCCTCCTCCTTGCCGTAATGGAAGCGCACCCGCTCGAAACGGATCTCGCCCGTCTCCACCGCGAGCGGCCGGGCGTCGGGCGCGTCGACGAGGCCGTGGGGCTTGGAGATCGTCCGCATCGCCTCCTGCACGACGCCGACGTTCTCGAACAGCCCGCGCACGCTCTGCATGACCCAGCCCGACATCGTGATCACGCGCATGACGAGCGCGAGACCCGCAGCGGCGATGCCCGCCGAGAGCGCGCCCTCGCGCCAGAGCAGGAAGGACAGGCCCGCGGTGGCGACGAGGAGCGCGGCGTTCATCACCTGGAGGACGACGGACACGCCGCTGACGAGGCGCATCATGTCGAGGAAGGCGCGCGTGTTGCGCGCGATCGCCTCGCGCACCGCCGAGCGCTCCGCGTCGGTGCGGGCGAAGAGCTTGACGGTGAGCACGTTGGTGTAGCTGTCGACGACGCGGCCCGTCATGGCCGATCGCGTCTCGGCCACCTCGAGCGAGCGCGTGCGGGCGCGCGGCACGAAGTAGCGCAGGAGGAGCGCGTAGCCGACGATCCACGCGGCCATCGGCAGCGCGAGCCAGACCTCGATCGAGAGGAAGAGCCCGATGGCGGTCGCCGCGAAGAGCACGACGTACAGCAGCGTGTCGAGGAGCGTCACCGCGATCTCGCGCACCGCCTGCCCCGCCTGGAGCACGCGGGTCGACAGCCGCCCGGCGAAGTCGCCCTGGAAGTAGGAGATCGCGTGGCCGAGCGTGTAGCTGTGCGCGCGCCAGCGGATCATGTTGGTCGCGTTGGCGACCAGGATCTGGTTGGTGATCAGGTTGTGGGCGAAGAACAGGATCGGCCGCAGCACGAGGATGAGGAGCGCGACGGCGAGGAGCGCGGTCCCGTGCGTGTCGAGGATCGTCGCCGGGTCGCCCGAGGCGAGCACGTCCACGAACCAGCCGATCAGCAGGTAGATCGCGCTCTCGAACAGGCCGTAGGCGAGCGCGACCACGGTGAGTGCGACGAACCAGCCCTTCACCGGCGCGAGGTAGTGCCAGGCGAAGGGCAGCACGCCGGAGGGCGGGGTCTCGTCGCGGTCGAAGGGCGCGAAGGGGTCGATGCGGCTCTCGGCCCAGGCGAAGAGCCGGGTGGCGAGCGAGGGGCTTTGTGCGGACATGGGTGGAACGTCGTGCTTCCTCGGGGCTTCGTCAACCGACGCGGTCCCCGCGCGGTTCACTTGACGCGTCGTCGCGGGGACACGAAGACGAGAGCATGCGCCTCGTCCTCTACCAGCCCGACATTCCCCAGAACACCGGCACGATGGTGCGCCTCGCCGCCTGCCTCGGCGCGGCGGTGGACATCGTCGAGCCCGCCGGCTTCGACCCGTCGGACCGCAACTTCCGCCGCGCCGGCATGGACTACCTCGACCGCGTGGAGATCGTGCGCCACCGGTCGTGGGACGCCTTCCAGGACTGGCGGCGGGGGGCGGGCGTGCGGCTCGTGCTGGCGACGACCCGGGGCGCGATCCGCTACACGGACTTCGCCTTCGCGCCCGGCGACGCGATCCTCGTGGGGCGCGAATCGGCGGGCGTGCCCGAGGCGGTGCACGATGCCGCGGACGCGCGGGTGACGATCCCGATGCGCTCGGGCTTCCGCTCGCTCAACGTCGCCGTCGCGGCGGCGATGGTGCTCGGCGAGGCCTGCCGGCAGGCGGGGTGGGCGGGGATCGACGGATGAGCGCGGCGTCGCAGAGCTGTCACCCGAGCGTCATGCGCGCTTGGTACCGCGGGGCCGCACGCGCGCATCCGCGCGCCGCCCCCCGCCGTTCCACCCACTCGACGAGGTTTCTCGCATGAAGACGATCCTGCGCCCCGTGATCGCCGGCCTCGCGCTCGCGTCGGTCTCGACGCTCGCGCTCGCCCAGTCGGGCTCCATCACGGTCTACACCTCGCAGCCGACCGAGCAGATGGCGACCATCGTCGAGGCCTTCAACGAGGCCCATCCGGACATCCAGGTCGAGGTGTTCCGCTCCGGCACGACGGAGGTCGTCAACCGCCTGCAGGCCGAGTTCGCCGCCGGCTCCACGCCCGCCGACGTGCTCCTCATCGCCGACGCGGTGGCGATGACGCAGCTCAAGAACGACGGCCGCCTCGCCGCCTATCCGGACGCGCCGGTCGAGGGCCTGCCCTCCGCCGTCGTCGATCCGGACATGACCTTCTTCGGCACGAAGCTGATCACGACGGGCATCGTCTACAACACCGAGCTCGTCGAGACGCCGCCCACCTCGTGGATGGACCTGACGCAGCCCGAGGCCGCCGGCTCGCTGATCATGCCGAGCCCGCTCTACTCGGGCGCCGCCGTCTACCACGTCGGCACCATGGTTCAGCAGCCGCAGTTCGGCTGGGACTACTACGAGACGCTGGCCGACAACGGCGCCATCGCCGGGCGCGGCAACGGCGGCGTGCTCGAGGCGGTGGCCCGCGGCGAGAAGGCCTACGGCATCATCGTCGACTTCATGCCGCTCAACGCCGCGGCCGACGGCTCGCCGGTCGGCTTCGTCTTCCCGTCCGAGGGCGTCTCCGCCATCACGGAGCCGGTGGCGATCGTCGAGGGAACGGACAACATGGAGGCCGCGCGGGCCTTCGTCGCATGGACCCTGTCGCAGGCGGGGCAGGCGCTGTCGGCCTCGCAGGGCTACATTCCGCTGATCGACGGCGTGGACCTTCCGGAGGGCCGCCCCGCCCCCTCGCAGCTCACGATCCTCGAGGCCGACCTCGGCGAGATGATCGCCAACGACGAGGCGAACAAGCGCGCCTTCGCCGACCTGTTCGGCGGCTGACCGCATGCCGACGCGCGCGCAGGCCGACCGCTCCTCGCGCCTGCGCGCACCGCTCTCCCCGCGCCTGCGCGCACCGCTCTCCCCGCGCCTGCGCGCACCCTCCGGCGAGACCATCCTCCTCGCCGGCGTGGCGCTCTATCTCGGGGTCTTCACGCTCTGGCCGCTCGGGCGCCTCCTCGTCGAGGCGCTCGGGCCCAACGCCGCCGGCGAGACGCTCGGCATCCTGCGCGACCAGTGGCAGTCGCGCTCCACCTCGCGGGCGCTGTGGAACACGCTCGAGGCCGGCACCCTCGCGACCCTCGTCTCGGTGGTGCTCGGCGCGACCATGGCCTTCGTCGTGGCGCTCACCGACGTGCGCGCCAAGACCGCGCTCACCTTCGCGCTGCTGCTGCCGCTCCTCGTCCCCTCGCAGATCACGGCGCTGGCGTGGATCGAGCTGATCGGCCCCTCCTCGCCGATCCTGCGCCCGCTGGGGCTCGCGAGCCCTCCGGGCACCACGAACCCGCTCTACTCGCTCGGCGGCATCGTGCTCGTCATGGGCGTCGAGCACGCCGCCCTCGTCTTCCTCGCCGTGCGCGCGGGCCTGCGCGCCATGCCGCGCGACCTCGTCGAGGCCGCGCGGATCGCGGGCGCGCGGCCGCTCGTCGCGACGCTGCGCGTCGTGGTGCCGCTGTCGCTGCCGGCGCTGCTCGCGGGTGCGGCGCTCGCCTTCGTCTCGGCGATCGGCAATTTCGGCGTTCCGGCGCTGCTCGGCATCCCGGGCCGCTACACGATGCTGACCACGCTGATCTACCAGCGGCTGAACGGCTTCGGCCCCTCGGTGCTCGGCGAGGTCGCCGCGATCGCGCTCATCCTGATCCTGATCGCGGTCGGGGGACTGGCGCTGCGTGCGGTCGTCGCCGCGCGGATGCATGCGCGGGTCGAGCGGGCGAGCGCGATGCTGCGGCCCTTCCCGCTCGGGCGCGCGCGCCTGCCGCTGGAGACGGGCGTGTGGACCGTGCTCGGCCTCGTCTCGTTCCTGCCGCTGTGCGCGCTCCTCGCCGCCTCGCTGACGCCCGCAATCGGCGTGCGGCTCTCGCTCGAGACGCTGACCCTCGACCACTACCGCTTCGTGGTGCTGGGCCAGGACATGACGCGGCGGGCCTTCGCGAACTCCTTCCTGCTCGCCGGCGCGACGGCGGTCGTGGCGGGCCTCGTCGCGGTGCCGCTCGCGTACCTCGCGGTCCTGCGGCGCATGCGGACGGCGCGCGTTCTCGATCTCGTGGCGGACACCCCCTACGCCATCCCCGGCACGGTGCTCGCGATCGGGGCGATCCTCGTCTTCCTGCCGCCGCTGCCGATCCTCGGCGTGTCGGTCTACAACTCGCTGTGGATCATCCTCTTCGCCTACTTCGCCCGCTTCATGACGCTGGCGCTGCGGCCCGTGACGGCGAGCCTCGAGACGATCGAGCCGGCGCTTGACGAGGCCGCACGGATCGCCGGGGCGAAGGCGTTCCGGCGGCTCTTCGCGATCGTCGTTCCCATCGCCGCGCCGGCGGCCGTGGCGGGCGGGCTCCTCATCTTCATGACCGCCTTCAACGAACTCACCGTCTCCGCCCTGCTCTGGTCGTCGGGCACGGAGACGCTCGGGGTCGTCGTCTTCTTCCTGCAATACGAGGGCAACTCCCCCGCCGCCGCGGCGCTGGCGACGGCGACGGTCGTCGTGACGCTGCTGCTCGCGCTCCTGCTCGACGTGGTGGGCCGTCGGCTGCCGGGGGACGTGGTGCCCTGGCGCGACGCGGCGGGGTGAAGGGTCACCCGCCCGCCATCGCCAGCGCGTCCTTCTCCACCGTGTTCGTCCGGTTGGTCCAGCCATTTCCGTAGCGGTCCCAGCCGGACAGGGACCGGTAGTAGGCGATGCGCCCGTCGGCGAAGCGCCGGATCAGGTCTGGAGCGTCCTGGGCGGCGGTGGCGGCGAGCGTCTGCGGGCCCATGATGCCGTCCTGCGCCGTGCCGACCAGGCTCTCGAGCAGCTTGACCGAGCGGCTCGGGCCGGCGTTGACGCCGAAGTCGAACACGCTGAGATCGACGCCCGCCGGCAGGCCGTCGCACTGCATCGGGTTCCAGTAGTTCGCCCGGTAGATCGCCTTCGCCTCGGTCTCGGTCAGCGCCTTCACGTCGTCGGGGCCGAGGCTCTGGTCCTTGCGCCAGTCGCGCAGGGTGTTCAACGTGATCCCCATGTTGGTGGCCCCGCCGGGGTCGTGCGGATCGTCCACGTAGCCGCCCTCGAGCTGGAGCACGATCGTCACGCAGGCGTCGAAGCGCCGGTCGGCGTCCGCCGTCGAGGGCGCGGGCGACGGCACGGCGACGGGCGTGGGCGCGAGGGCGCTCGCGGTCGCCGCCCGGAAGGCCTGCACCGCCGCCTCGATCTGCGCCGAATGCGCGCCGAGCGCGGCGCTCACCTGCTTCGCGTCGCCGCCCGCCGCCTGCGCCTGCAAGGTGGCGGAGAGCTGGTCCTTGATCCGCGAGCCGTGCGAGGATCCCAGCCAGAAGTTCACCACCGTCGCGAAGGCCGCGGTGAGCGCGCCGATCGTGATGTTGATCAGCTGGAGCACCGCGGAATCCGTGGTCAGCGTCGGCTCGCGGACGAGCAGCCAGATCAACATCACGAAGAAGCCCACCGTCACGATCACCGAGATGATCACAGGCGCGAGCCCCACCGCGTTCCCCGCCTTGGCGAGCTGGGCGAAGGTGGCGCGCGCGCTCTCGGTGTCGGCGAGGTCGTCCGCGCGACGGTCGCTCTGCGCCTGCGCCGCGATCTGCGCGAGCTTGATGCGCAGGTCCGCGAGCTTCGCCGGGTCCTGGACGAGCGCCACCTGCGCCGCCTGCGGGTCCGACGTGCCCGCCGCCTCGGCGACCGCCCGGCTCACCGAGGCGGCGACGTCGCCGGCCTTGCCTCCGGCGAAGGCCCGTGCGGCATCGGGCACGAGCTGCAAGGCCAGCGCGATCAGCGGATTCATGACTCGGCACCCCCGGGCTACGACCCAGGGTAAGCCGATCCGCGATCGATTCGGAAGCCCCGCTCACACCTCCGCGAGCGTGCCCGGCGCCGTGCCGGTCGCGAGCGGGAAGCCCTCGTCGCGCCAGCCCGTGACGCCGCCGATCATGATCTTCACCGGCCGCCCGAGCCGTGCGAGCGCGAGCGCCGCCTTGTCGGCGCCGTTGCAGTGCGGCCCCGCGCAATAGACGACGAGGAGCGTCGTCGGCGGGATCGCCGCGAGGCGCTCGGCGGAGATCTCGCGCCGCGGCAGGTGGCCAGCGCCCGGCACGTGGCCGCGGGCGTAGGCGCCCGCGCCGCGCACGTCGAGGAGGACGAAATCGGCGGTGCCCGCGGCGAGCGCGCCATGGACGTCGTCGCAGTCGGTCTCGAAGGCGAGCTTCGCCGCGTAGTGGCGCTCGGCCTGGTCGGAGGGGGCGGCGGGAACGGCGGTGACCTCGGTCGGCATGGCGTCTGCTCCAGGTGCGTGTGGGCCCGCAGCGATCCTCCACCGCCGACCGCCCGCTTGCGAGCGGCGCGATCGCCGACTAGCGTCGAGATCATGCCAAACGCGCGCACCCCCTCCCGTCCGCCTCGCCCCTCCCCTCCCGACAACCGGCTGGTGGTCGCGCTCGCCTACGACGGCCTGTGCACCTTCGAGTTCGGCGTCGCCGTCGAGATCTTCGGCCTCCCCCGCCCGGAGATGGGGGACGGCTGGTACCGCTTCGCCGTCTGCGCCGCCGAGCCCGGCCCCCTGCGGGCCGCCGGGGGCATCCGGGTCCTGTGCGACGGCGGTCTGGACCTGCTCGAGGCGGCGGGGACGATCGTGATCCCCGGCTGGCGCGGGGTCGACGCGCCCGTGCCGGAGGCGATCCGCGACGCCCTTCGGCGCGCCCACGCCCGCGGCGCACGGGTGCTCTCGCTGTGCTCGGGCGTCTTCGTGCTGGCCGCGGCGGGCCTGCTCGCCGGGCGCGCCTGCACGACGCACTGGCGCTACGCCCGCGCCCTCGCGGACGCCCATCCGGACCTCGTGGTGCGGCCGGACGTGCTCTACGTCGACGAGGGCTGCGTCCTCACCGCCGCCGGCAGCGCGGCGGGCATCGACCTGTGCCTCCACCTGATCCGCCGGGATTTCGGGGCGCAGGCCGCGAGCAGCGTCGCGCGCCGGCTCGTGGTGCCGCCGCATCGCGAGGGCGGGCAGGCGCAGTTCGTCGAGGCGCCGGTACCCCGCGCCCGCGAGGGCGCGCGGCTCGGGCCCCTGCTCGACGCCGTGCGCGCCTCCCTCGACCGGCCCCACTCCATCGCCGCCATGGCGCGCGCGGCGGGCATGAGCGCGCGCACCTTCCAGCGCCGGTTCGAGGCGAGTACGGGCCATCCGCCGGGCGAATGGCTCGTGCTCGAGCGCCTGGCCCGCGCCCGCATCCTGCTCGAGACGACCGATGCCGCCCTCGACGACGTCGCCGCCGCCTGCGGCTTCGGCACGCTCGCGACGCTGCGCCACCACTTCCGCACGCGACTCGCGACGAGCCCCGGCGCCTACCGCAGGCGCTTCCGCGGGCACGCACCGCTCGCGGCTTCGTGAGCCGATGTCATGAGCCCCGCGGCGGGTTCGCGTCGTAGCTTCGCGCGACGCACGAACCGATCCGGAGCCGCCATGATCCGCAGAATTCTCGCCGCCGCCGCACTCCTCGCCCTCGCCGCCCCCGCCGCCGCGCAGGTTCCGATCCCCTTCGGGCCGAGCCTCGCCGCCGCCGGCTGGGAGGAGATCGCCTTCCGCGGGATCCCCGCCACCACCTACGCCGCCGAGGGCACGGACCGCCTCACCGTCGTGGCCGAACGCAGCTCCTCGGTGCTCGCCGCGCGCGTGCCGCCCGCCGCCCTCGACGCCACCCGCGCCGCCTGGCGCTGGCGCGTCGATGCCGGCCCGCCACCGACCGATCTCGGCCGGCGCGGCGGCGACGACCGGGCGCTCGCCCTCTACTTCGCCTTCGCGCCGGAGGCCGACCGCGCCGCGGCGGAAGCCGGCCGCACCGGAATGCGCTCGCTGCTGCTCTCGGGCCGTGGTCGGCTGCTCGTCTACGTCTTCGGCGGCGACGGCGCGCGCGGGGACGTGGTCGAGAACCCCTACACCCGCGGCCGCGGCGTCTACCTCATCCGCCGCCCCGCGGGCGCCCCGACGGGCACCTGGCTCACCGAGGAGGTCGACCTCGCCGCCGACCATCGCGCCGCCTTCGGCGAGGAGCCCGGCGTGCTGGTGGGCGTCGCCGTCGCCTCCGACGCGGACGACACCGGCGGGACGAACGTGGGAGCGATCGAGGGGCTCACGGTGCGGTGAGGGGGCGGGGCGCTCAGCCGACGCCGGGGAGCGGGCGCCAGGCCTCCTCGCCGATGACGAAATAGCGGGTCACCGCACGACCGTCCCAGCGATACTGGAGCGTCCGCGCCTGCGTGACCGGCAGGCGGACGCGATTCGGCCAGAACAGCGCGACGGCGAGCCCCTGCGGGTAGCGCACGCTCGGGTACAGCACGCCGTCGGCGCCGTCCGCCCGCAGGGCGGCGGCGAGCATCTGGCCGGCGCGCCAGTCGTCGGGCGCGAGGCACTCGTCGAAGCCGTTGCGCAGGTCCGCCAGCCTCCCGCCGATCCCGGCGACGAGTTCCCGATAGAGGGCGTCGCCGGGCGGCTCGTCCGTCGCCCGCATGAAGCGTGCGAAGTGATGCACGGTCTCCATCAGGGCCACCTCGAAGACGTCGCCGCAATACCAGACGCCGAAGCGTCCGTCCGAGAACCGGCCCGGGCGTTCCGGCGAGCAATGGGTGAAGGCGCCCATCACGAGGCTCGCCGTCGGCCCCGACACCCGCCGCTCCGGCGGGACGAGCGAGAGATTTCCGATCTCGTCGCGCACCCTCGGGTTCGTCTTGGCCTCCGCGCTCGCGATCAGGTCCCAATCGGCGGGATCGGCGATGTCCTCGAACAGCCAGACCGGCGGGTAGATGGTGCGGATGATGCGGTGGCTCGTGGGCCAGTCTACCGCGACGCGTGCCGGCGCGGTCACCACCCGCCCCGCTCGGCGTCGAGGTAGGCGCGCACGGCCGTGATGTCGCTCGGCGCGCCGCCGAGCATGCGATCGAGCGCCGAGCGACCGCCGAAGGCGGCGTTCGGCTTGGCGATCCAGGCATGGCCACGCGCCGGCTCGGCGAAGAGGTAGCGCAGCGCCTTGTGGATGCCCATCAGGTCGCCGAGCCGCCAGGCGGTGTCGTGCGGGATCGCCCCGATCTCCCCACGCTTCCAGCGATAGAAGGTCGACGGGCTCGGCTGCCCGAGCAGCACCCGCGCCTGCGCGTCCGACAATCCCCACAGCCGAAACAGGTTGAACGCGGCGCGTAGCATGGCGGCGGCTTCCTCCTGCGTGACGGCGGGGGAGCCGGGCGTGTCGCCGGTCGAGATCGGGGCTTGCCTCGGCATGAGCGCTCCTGTCTGCCGACAGTAAAGGTAATCGTCATTGCCTCAGGGCACAAGACGCCAGCCTGCGGCCGCGCACCGGCCGAGGCAGGATGCAGCCGGCCGGAGGTGACCACCATGACCGTGCACAAGACGATCGAGTTCTCCGAGGACGACGCCGCATTCATCGACGCGGCCGTCGCGGAAGGCCGCTTCGCCTCCCCGTCCGACGCCGTGCGCGAGGCGCTGGCGCTGCTCGCCGACGCGGAGCGGATCAAGGCGCTGCGGGAGGCGATCGCGGAGGGGGAGGCGAGCGGCGAGCCGGAGCCGTTCGATATCGAGGAGTTCCTCGAGCGCGCGCGCCTGGAAGATCGATGAGCCGGGTCCGCTTTCGGCCGAAAGCGGACCGCGATTTGATGAACATACGGCGATATACAATTGGGAGCTGGGGAGACGCTCGAGCCGAGGCCTACGTTCGGTCTGTCGCCGCCGCCTTGGAAAGCGAGGCGGCCGGACGTCGCCGGGTCAGACGAACGGACATCGCACCAGAGCTCTGGCGGTTGAAGGTCGGCTCGCACATCGCCTACTACCGACGGACCGACGAGTACGTCGACGTCCTGCGCATCCTGCACGAACGGATGGATGCGGGCCGGCACCTGATGAGAGATGCTCGAAGCACGAACGCGAACGCCCACGGCTCCCACCGCGGGCGTTCCCACATCCCATCGGACCTGCCGGCCCGATCAATTGTCCAGGAAGCTCCGCAGCTTCCGCGACCGGCTCGGGTGCTTCAGCTTCCTGAGCGCCTTCGCCTCGATCTGGCGGATGCGCTCGCGGGTCACCGAGAATTGCTGGCCGACCTCCTCGAGGGTGTGGTCGGTGTTCATGCCGATGCCGAAGCGCATGCGCAGCACGCGCTCCTCGCGGGGCGTGAGCGAGGCGAGCACGCGCGTGGTGGTCTCGCGCAGGTTCGACTGGATCGCGGCGTCGATCGGCAGGATCGCGTTCTTGTCCTCGATGAAGTCGCCCAGGTGCGAATCCTCCTCGTCGCCGATGGGCGTCTCGAGGGAAATGGGCTCCTTGGCGATCTTGAGGACCTTGCGGACCTTCTCGAGCGGCATGGCGAGCTTCTCGGCCAGCTCCTCGGGCGTCGGCTCGCGGCCGATCTCGTGGAGCATCTGGCGAGACGTGCGCACGATCTTGTTGATCGTCTCGATCATGTGCACGGGGATGCGGATGGTGCGCGCCTGGTCGGCGATCGAGCGGGTGATCGCCTGGCGGATCCACCACGTGGCGTAGGTCGAGAACTTGTAGCCGCGGCGGTACTCGAACTTGTCCACCGCCTTCATCAGGCCGATGTTGCCCTCCTGGATCAGGTCCAGGAACTGCAGGCCGCGGTTGGTGTACTTCTTGGCGATCGAGATCACGAGACGCAGGTTCGCCTCGATCATCTCCTTCTTCGCCTGACGGGCCTCGCGCTCGCCCTTCTGCACCATGTGCACGATCTTGCGGAACTCGGAGATCTCGAGCCCGGTCTCGGAGGCCAGCGACTGGATCGAGTCGCGCAGCGCGTGGATGTTGTCCTTGCCATTGGCCGAGAAGTCGCGCCAGCCGCGGCCGCCGAGCTTCGACACCCGCAGGAGCCACTTCGGGTCGAGCTCGTGGCCCTGGTAGTTGCGCAGGAAATCCTCGCGGCCGACACCGTAGCTCTCGGCGAGCCGCATCAGCCGGCCCTCGAACGACAGGAGCCGCTTGTTGATGTCGTAGAGCTGCTCGACCAGCGCGTCGATGCGGTTCTGGTTGAGCGAGAGCGACTTCACGTCGCCGACGATCTCGTCCTTGAGCTTCTTGTACTTGCGCTCCTGCGAGGGCGTCAGCTGGGAGTTCTGCAGCCGCTGCTCGACGTGCTCGAGCTGGAGCCGGCGCAGCTTCTTGTAGTTGTCGGCGATGTTGTCGAACGTCTCCAGCACGCGCGGCTTGAGCTCGCTCTCCATGGCGGAGAGGGAGACGTTGTTCTCCATGTCGTCGTCGTCGACGTCGCCCTCGGGCGCGCCGGACGGCGGCTCGTGCGGCGCGCCGTTGGGAACGCCCGCGGTCGCGCCGCCGTTCGGGCGCGGCGCGTCGGCCGGCTGGGCCGCCTGACCGGCGCCGGTCTCCTCGCCGCCCACGCCGTCCTCGGACGTGCCGCGATCGGCGCCACGCCCCTCCGGATCGGCGTAGGTCGCCTCGAGATCGATGATGTCGCGCAGGAGCACCCGGCCCTCGACGAGCTCGTCGCGCCAGATGATGATCGCCTGGAAGGTCAGCGGGCTCTCGCAGAGGCCCGCGATCATCGCCTCGCGACCGGCCTCTATGCGCTTGGCGATCGCGATCTCGCCCTCGCGCGAGAGCAGCTCGACCGAGCCCATCTCGCGCAGGTACATCCGTACGGGATCGTCCGTCCGGTCGGTCGGCTCCTTCGCCGCCGCCTCGGGCCGCGCCACCACCGCGCGGGTCTGCGAGGCCTCGACGAGGTCGCCGCCCTCGGCTTCCTCCTCCGCCTCCTCGCCCTGCTGCTCGCCTTCGGTCTCGTCGCTCTCGACGACGTTGATGCCCATCTCGGAGAGCTGTCCGAGCACGTCCTCGATCTGCTCCGACGAGAACTCGTCGGGCGGAAGGACCGCGTTCAGCTCGTCGTAGGTGACCCAGCCGCGCTTGCGCGCGGCCTTGATCATCCGCTTGACGGCCGCATCCGTGAGGTCGAGGAGCGGGCCGTCCGACTGCTGCTCCGGAGCCGTGTCGGTCGTTTCAGTCGTCTTCGTCGCCATCGATTATCCTACGCGTCCCGCTCACGCGTCGCGGCCTCGCGCGCCGCTCCGAGCGCCCCTGGGGCATCGGCCATCGAACACGCATCGCCTTTTCGAACCGTTAACCATGGAATTCGCACGCCCCCCGCGCGAACCCCCGCGTCGTCTTCGTCGTGTCGCCCGTCTCGGCCCGCCGCGCCGGAGGGTCTCGTTCTTCGTCGCGCGCGTTCACGCGTCGTCGCGCTGGGCCTCGGCGCCCTCGAGAGAGGACAGTTGCGCACGCACCTCGCGCAGCCACGCGAGATTCGCCTCGCTGTCGTCCTCGGCGAGAGCCCGCTCGGCCGCCCGAAGTTCGGTATGTAGCGTGTGCGCACGGCGATGCAAGTGGATCGCCTGCCTGACGGCGTCTTCGACGCGCAGGGGGTCGGCGAGCGGGTCGCCGATCCAGCGCAACCCCGGCACGATGTGCGCGTACACGCTTTCGAGCGTCCGCGAAAGCCCGGCGCGTGCGAGCCGCGCGGCGATCACCTCCGGCGTCGGCGCGTCGTGGCGCGCGGCGCAGTCGACGAGCCCGCGTTGCAGCGCCGTCGCCTCCGGGCTGGCGAAGTCGAGCTCGGCCAGGATGTCGGCCTGTTCCTGGAGCAGCGCCGGGTGCGTGGCGTAGGCGGCGAGGATCGCCGCCTCGCGCGGGTGCGGCGGCTGCGCCTCCCCCACCTCCCCGGGCGCGAAGAGCCGGGTGCGCAGGAGATGCGGGCTCGGCCGGAACCCCGTGGGCAGGCGCGCGCCCACGCGCTCCTCGAAGCGCCCGCCGCGGGACGTCCCTCCCCGGCCCGCCCCGGCGCCGTACGCCCGGCCCTGTCCCGAGCCGCGCCCGCCGTCCTGCCCGCCCCGCCCGCGCCGCGTCGCGCCGAAGGCGGCCGAGAGGCGCGTCTCGACGTCCTCGCGAAAATAGCGCTGGAGCGTCTCGTCCTTGATCGTGCGTACCGCCGAGAACAGCCTCCGCTCCAGCGCCGCACGGTGCTCGGGCGTATCCGTCGGGCCGGCCTCGAGCTCGCGGGCCCAGAGCACCTCGATCAGCGGAAGCGCCGAGGACAGCACCCGTTCTATCGCCGCCGCGCCGCCCGCCCGGGCGAGGTCGTCCGGGTCCTGCCCCTCGGGCAGGATGGCGAAGCGCAGCGACTTGCCCACCGGCAGCGCCGGCAGCGCCACGTCGAGCGCGCGGAAGGCGGCGCGGCGCCCCGCCTTGTCGCCGTCGAAGCACAGGATCGGCTCGTCGGCCATGCGCCACAGCAGGGCGAGCTGTTCCTCGGTGAGCGCCGTGCCGAGCGGCGCCACCGTGTGCGGGAAGCCCGCCGCCGACATCGCGATGACGTCGACGTAGCCCTCGACCGCGACCACCGTGCCGCGATCGTGGGCCGCCTTGCGGGCGGCGTGGGCGTTGTAGAGCATCGCGCCCTTGTGGAAGAGCGGCGTCTCCGGCGAGTTCAGGTACTTCGCCGGCACGTCCGCCTGCAGCGCACGCCCGCCGAAGGCGACGACGCGCCCGCGCAGGTCGGTGATCGGGAAGATCACCCGGTCGCGGAAGCGGTCGTAGGGGACGTTGACGTCCTCCCCCGTGACGAGGAGCCCCGCCTCCGCCATCAGCTCGGCGGGCACGTCCTTCCCGGCGAGGTGGTCGCGCAGGGCGAACCGGTCGGAGGGCGCGTAGCCCAGCCGGAAGCGGGCCTGCAGCGCCTCGCCGATGCCGCGGCGCGCGAGGTACTCCCGCGCCTTGCCGCCGCGTCGACCCTTCAGCTCGGCCTCGTAGAAGGCGGCGGCCATCTCCATCACCTCGACGAGGCCCGCACGCCGCGTCTCGCGCTCGCGATCGGCCGGGTCGGGCGTGGGCAGCGCGACCCCGGCCTGCGCCGCGAGCCGCTCGACCGCCTCCGGGAACGAGACGCCCTCGGTCTCCATCAGGAAGCGGAAGATGTCCCCGTGCTTGCCCGACGAGAAGCAGTGGTAGAAGCCCTTCTGGTCGTTGACGTAGAACGAGGGCGTCTTCTCGGAATTGAACGGCGACAGCGCCTTCCACTCCCGCCCCGCCTTCTTGAGCTGAACGCGCCGCCCCACGACTTCCGAGACGGGAAGCCGGGCACGGATCTCGTCGAGCAGGTCGGGGGGGTAGCGCATGCGGGGAGCATACAGCAGAAAGCGCGGGTGGAGTCATCCGCGTGCGGCGCGCACGAGAACGCGCCTTCCGAGATCGCAGAGGCGATCCGAATGCTGCCCTCCGAGCTCCTCGCCGAGTAGCCGTCCGTGCATTGGCGCCCAGGCGCCGCGATACGCGGCCCCGGAGCCGGCGACCACGGCGGGTTCCGCTCGCGCCCCGATGCGACCCGGGGCGGGTTTCGTGGCAACGAGCCTTACTTTCGCTTCAGATCATCCGTCTCTGTCGGCGGCGACGTGCGGAACAGGTGGCCTCCGCAAGCGTTGATGCCGGCTTGCTCGCGGGGTGGATCTGTGAAGGCCAGTACGACCTCGGAGTTCGCGCCCGCCATGACCGATCCGGTATGGGACGAGCGGCGCCTGCGGACCGCCACGAATGCGGCCGGCGTGGCGCTCTGGTCCTGGAACGTCGATACGGACCGGATCGCCATGGACGAGCGTGCGTTCGAGCTCTGGGACGTCCCTCCGAGGGAGCGCGTGACGTTCGAGGAACTGTCGGCGCAGATCCATCCCGCCGACCTGGACAGGGTCCGGGCCGCCTTCACTGCGGCGAGGGGGCGACCCGGGGTGTACGAGATCGATTTCAGGATCATGCACGGCGACGAGGTGCGATGGGTCTCCTCGCGCGGTCGGGGCGACGACGACGGCATCGTCGGCCGGACGCTGTTCGGCGTGTTCCTCGACGTCACGGTGCGCAAGCTCGCCGAGGAAGCGCGCGAGATGATCACCGGCGAGATGCAGCATCGGATCAAGAACCTCTTCAGCCTCACGGCGGCGCTGTCGTCGATCGCGTCGAGAACCACCGGCACGAAGGAGGAGATGGCCGACGACCTGAGGCGCCGCCTCGGTGCGCTCTCCGCGGCCCACGACCTGATCCACCCGGGATACGGCGAGCAGAAGCGCGCCGTGGTCCTGCCGGAGGTCCTCCACGTGCTGCTGAAGGCGTACACGGAGGACGGCGCCGTCGCGAAGCGCGTGACGATCTCCGCTCCCGAAGTCCTGGTCGGCGAGCGATCCGCCACCTCGGTCGCCATGATCGTCCACGAGCTGGCCACCAACTCGGCGAAGTACGGAGCCCTGTCCACCCCGCAGGGACGGCTCGACGTGTCCTGCAGCGAGACGGAGGATGACGTCGGACTCGTCTGGACGGAGAGCGGCGTCGCGATCGCGCAACCGCGCGTCGACCAGGTCGGGTTCGGCACCCTGCTGACCGGGAAGGTCGTCAAGCAGGTCCAGGGTACGATCACCCACGATTGGGGGAGCGACGGCGTCGTCGTGACGCTGCGGATGAGCAAGGCGCAGCTCGGCGTGTAGCAGGCCCGCGCCGGTTTCGACGTCGCGGCGTGCCTCACCCCGCTCGGGGCGGGCCGGCGTCGTCCTGCTCCGCCTCGGCGTGAGCTTCGGCCTGGGCCTCCACTCGCTTGCGGGGATGGTCGAGAATCTGTATTTTACAGACTCGCCTCTCCGACCGGAGCCCCGCCCGCCATGGCCGTCGTCACAGCCGCAGACTTGCAGAGGCGCTCCGCCGAGGTCCAGCGCACGGCCTCGCGCGAGCCCGTCTTCATCACCCGCCACGAGACGCCCCGCTACGCGCTGCTCAGCCTCGAGGACCTCGTGCGGACGGGCGCGCATCGGGCGCTGATGGCGGACGGCGGGCTGCCGGATGCAGTGATGCGTCGGCTCGAAGCGTTGGGAAAGGAGATCGTGCCCTACGATCGGCGCGCACCGACGCTCGACGATGTCCGCCACGTGGTCGAGACGCATCGCGAGGAGCTGCGGGCGAATGGGATCCAGGGGCTCTGGGTCGTCGGATCGGTGGCGAGGGGCGAGGCGACCTCCCGAAGCGATGTCGACCTCGTCGTGTCCTTCGCCCCGGACCACCGGGTGAGCCTGCTCGACCTGGGCGTCGTCAACTACGACTTCTCCCAGTGGCTCGGCCGTGACATCGACGTCCTGCGCTGGGAGGCCATTCCCGAAGGCGCGGCGACACGCGTTCGCTCGGAAGCGATCCGGGTGCTGTGATGGCGCGCGCGACGACCGCTCTGCTGGACGACATTCGATCCGGATGTGCGGACGCGACGGAGTATGCCGGCGGCCTCGACCTGGACGGGCTCACACGACTGCCGCTCGAGGACCAGATGCGCTACCGCGCGCTGAAGAACGCACTCACGGAGATCGGGGAAGCCATCCGCATGTTGCCCCCGCGCCTGATCGCCGATCATCCGCAGGTGAGATGGCGTGGGTTCGTCGGCCTGCGCAACGTCGTCGCTCACCAGTACTTCGCGCTGGAGCCCGAGGTTCTGCACGCGATCCTGACAGAAGAGGTTCCCAAGCTGGCCGAGACGGTGGCACTCGTCGCCCAGTCCGATCTCTGCCGCTACGATCGCGCCTGAGCGATCTCTCGCGCCCTCGCCGTTCTTCCTGCGGCGGTTCCCCTGGACGTGAAGTGCATGCCGTTGCCGAGCATGATCAGCACGATGCCCAGCAGCAGGGCCCACACGCCCGACAGGACCTGAAGCATGAACCGCCTTTCCGTGGCCTGGGAGGCCGTTCGCGTGGGGTGCGCCGACGGCCTCAGGCCCCGGCCCCCTCCTCCGCCGCCCGCAGCCGGCGCTCCTCGTCCAGCATGTAGTCCCGTCGAACGGGGACCGCGTCGCGGGTGTGGGCGACGAGGAGCTGGAAGACCATGTTCGAGCCGTCGAGGAAGCCGAGCTCGACGGCGGCGAGGTAGAATTCCCACATCCGGGCGAAGCGCTCGCCCATCTGCGCGACGACCTCGGCCCGCGCCGCCTCGAAACGCTCGCGCCAGGCCTTGATGGTCCAGTAGTAGTGCAGCCGCAGGATCTCGCAGTCGGCCACCCACAGGCGGGTGCGCTCCGTCGAGGCGAACACCTCCGAGAGCGCCGGCACGTAGCCGCCGGGGAAGACGTACTTGCGGATGAAGGGCGCGGTCGAGCCCGGCGGGGACATGCGCCCGATGGCGTGGACGAGCGCGAAGCCGTCGGGCTCGAGCAGGCGCCCGACCGCGGCGAAGTAGTCGTCGAAATGCGCGACGCCCACGTGCTCCATCATGCCCACCGACACGACCCGGTCGAAGCGGCCCCCGAGCTCGCGGTAGTCCTGCTCGACGAAGGTGATGCGCTCGGCGGCGCCGGCGGCCGCGGCGCGCTCGCGGGAGGCGGCGAGCTGCTCGGGGCTGACATTGATCGCGGTGACCCGCGCGCCGCAGACCTGCGCGAGGTAGATCGCGAGCCCGCCCCAGCCCGAGCCGATCTCGGCCACACGCATGCCGGGCTCGAGCTTCAGCTTGGCGGCGACGTGGCGGAACTTGGCGAGCTGGGCGTCCTCGAGGCTCTGCTCGGGGTGCTCGAAATAGGCGCAGGAATAGGCCATCCGCTCGTCGAGCCAGAGCCGGTAGAAGGAGGCGGGATGGTCGTAGTGGGAGCTGGCGTTCTTCGCCGCCCGCCCGAGCGGGTTGGCCTGGTGCACGCCGCGCAGCGCCTTCCAGGAGCGGCGCAACGCCTGCTGGACGGGATGGCTGCCGAGCCCCGCGCGGTTCACCGAGAACAGCCGCAGCAGGTCGAACACGCCCGAGCCCGCCTCGAAGACGAGCCGCCCGTCCATGTAGGCCTCGGCGGCGCGAAGCTCGGGATTGAGGAAGATCTCGCGCTCGACCGCCGCGTCCGTGAAGCGGATGGTCACGTCCGGACCGCCGTCACCCGAGCCGAACGCATGGCGCGCGCCGCGATGGTCGATCACCGTGAGGCGGCCGTCGCGCACGAAACGCGTCAGCAGGTGGGACAGGAGCTTCATGGCTCGGCGCGCCTCCCCGCGAGAGGCAGAGCTTCGCCGAAGCGCAGGCCGCTTGGCAACCCCTCGGCGCCCCGTCCGCGACCTTCAGCGCGTCAGGCGCAGCCCGACGAGCGCGACGTCGGCGACGAAATCCGCGCCCGGCGCCGTGGAAGCGAGCCGCTCGTGGGTATAGCGGCCGGTGAGCGCCACCGATCGGTTGAGCCGCCACTCGGCGCCGGCGCTGGCGGTGAGCAGCTCCTCCGAGAGCGTGCTGCCGGGGTAGTCCGTGCGCGCGAGCGTCAGCGCCGCGTCGAGAATCACGTTGCGACGCACGGCATGCGAGACCGCGAGGCTGGCGCGGCGGGCCTCGGCGGCGCGAGCACCCGCGACGGTGGTCTCGGCGAGCCGGCTCTCGCCGGCGAGGGTCACCGTGGTGAGCGGCGTGGGCGTCCAGACGAGTCGGGCCTCGGCGACGGTGCCGTCGACCTCGCGCCGGGCGGCGTCATCGTAGGTGCGCACCTGCCAGCCGGCGGAGACCTCGCCCGCGAGACGCCGCGTGATCTCCACCGCCGCGCCGACGCGGCCCGTGCGCCCGATCGAATCGCGATCCGTCCCGGCCTCGTCGTAGCGGCGCCGGTCGATCTCGGCCTCGACGAAGGGCACGAGGCGCGGCGAGATCTCGTACCCGACCCGCAGGGCGGCGCTCGTCTCGGTCACGTCGTCCCCGGAGCGGTCGAGGCGCGTGCCGTCGAGCCGCGTCGCGTCGTCGTTGAGCGTGCGCGCGATGCCGCCGCGCAGGCCGAGGGCGAGGCGGTTGAAGCGCGTGTCGAGCGCTGCGCTCGCGGCGAGGGTGGAGGTGCGCGGCCCGTCCGCGAGGTCGCCGGGCAGCTCCGGCGAGCGGGTGCGCTCGGTGGCGGTGGCGGCACTCGCGCCGAGCGTGAGCGCCGTATCGCGGGCGATGTCGAGCCGGAGCCCGACATCCGCCCCGCCCGACAGCCGCGGCTCCGGATCTCCGCCGCGATAGGCGTCCCAGGTGCCGCGGGCCGAGCCGGTCAGCGCGTGGCGCGACCAGTCGCTCTCCAGCGTCACCACGCCCTCGGTGCGCGAGAGGGCGCGGCCCTTCGCGCCGGCCTCGACCCGCGCGGGGTTCGAATCCCAGCCCAGCGACTGCGTCAGCGAGGGGCGCAGCGTGAGCGCGCCGGCACGGATGCCGAGCGGCGCATAGGGGTCCTCGTCGGGCGCGGCGCGCGGCGCGGCGGCCGGCGCAGGGGGGCTCGGGGCGAGGCGGGTGACGGGGACGCGTACCTCGGCGCGGACCGGCGCGAAGACGAGCGGATCGCGCGCCGCCGGCCGCAGGCCGAGCGCGGCGGTGGGCGCGGGATCGCCGGGCTGGCGCGCCACCACGGCCGGCGCGTCCTGCGCCCGCACGCCCTGCGCCGCCGCGATCGCGCCGAAGGCGACGAGGCAGGCGACGAGGCAGGCGACGAGGCCGGCGGCGCGGGCCGAGGCGAAACGGCGTCTGGTGGCGCGGATCGGCACGGGTGCGCGGGCTCCGGAACGGCCGCGACGTGGCGCGGCATGCTTTCCGGAAGATGAACGAGAGTGGTTGAGAGCCGGTAAACGCGGATGGGCGAGGCGCTATCCCGGCCGGCGCATCGCCGGCGGCAACGGCGCGCCGCCGAAGGAGACCCGCGAGCGCGAGATCACCCGCCCCTCGTCGTCGACGACGATGCGGAAGCGTGCGCTCGCGTGGAAGAAGGTCAGCCGCCAGCGACCCGCGTCCTCGTTCTCGCCGCGCTCGACGAGGCTGGTGATCGCGCCCTCGCGCAGGAGCGCGACGACGCGCTCGGGCGCGAGCCCGAGGCCGGAGCCGATCAGCGTCGCATCGACGTCGAAGCCGTCGGCGTCGCGGCGCACGAAGGCCTCGTCCATCCCCGGCTCAGCGCGGCTGGTCGTCGCGATCGACGACGCGGTATTCGACGTCGATGATCTCCCGCGCGCCCGGACGCCGCGGGCGGAAGGGATCCTCGGCCGGCCCCGTGCGCGGCGCGACGTCCCGCGCGGCGTTGCCCTTGCCGCCGAGCGCCTTGCCGCGGCCGATCCAGGCGGCGATGCCCCCGGCGACGAGCAGGACCGGCACCGCGACGAGCGCGATCCCGAAGGCGAGCACGAGCACGAGGAGCCCGACGAGGAAGGCCGCGACGAGCCCGAGCCCGATCGCCCAGCGCGGGACCGTGACCACGCGCGGTTGACGGCCGTCGTACTTGATGAAACGGATCATGCGCTCACATCTCCCTCTCGTCTCGTCCCTATATCGGGGCACCCGCCGCGAGTTTCAAATGATCGAGGTCACGCCCACGATCGCCCTCGAAGAGGGCGAGATCGAGATGGTCCCGATCCGCGCCTCCGGCCCCGGCGGGCAGAACGTCAACAAGGTCTCGAGCGCGGTGCAGCTGCGCTTCGACGCCGCCGGCTCCCCCTCCCTGCCCGACCCGGTGAAGGCGCGCCTGCCGGCGATCGCCGGCTCGCGGATGACGAAGGAGGGCGTGATCGTCATCACCGCGCAGGTCTACCGCGACCAGGAGCGCAACCGCGCCGACGCGATCGCGCGGCTGGTGGACCTGATCCGCCGCGCCGCCTACCGCCCTCCCCCACGCCGCCCCACGCGGCCGACCCTCGCCTCCAAGCGCCGCCGGCTCGACGGGAAGACGAAGCACGCGCGCACGAAGAGCCTGCGCGGCAAGCCGCCGGCGGATTGAGCCGCGCGCCGGCGGCGACGGCGCGGGCGCTCCCATCCCGCCTGCCCACCCCGCTCGCTTGACCGCCGTGCGCGCGGACGCGACACACGTCGTCACCGGAATCGGATACGTGGGAGCGAGCGCGATGCGCGACGTCTACATCTGCGACTACGTGCGCACGCCGATCGGCCGCTACGGCGGCGCGCTCGCGCGGGTGCGCGCGGACGATCTCGCCGCGGTGCCGATCCGCGCCCTCGTCGCGCGCACGCCCGCGCTGGCCGACGCGCTCGACGAGGTCTGGCTCGGCTGCGCCAACCAGGCGGGCGAGGACAACCGCAACGTCGCGCGTATGGCGCTCCTCCTCGCCGGTCTGCCCGAGACCGTGCCGGGCGTGACGCTCAACCGGCTGTGCGCGTCCGGCATGGACGCGGTCGGCGCCGCCGCGCGCGCGATCCGCGCCGGCGAGATCGACTGCGCCGTCGCCGGCGGGGTCGAATCCATGACCCGCGCGCCCCTCGTCATGGGCAAGGCCGAGAGCGCCTTCCAGCGCTCGGCCGAGATCCACGACACCACGATCGGCTGGCGCTTCGTCAACCCGGCGATGAAGGCGCGATACGGCATCGACTCGATGCCCGAGACCGGCGAGAACGTCGCCGCCGACTGGGGCGTCTCGCGCGCCGACCAGGACGCCTTCGCGCTGCGCTCGCAGCAGCGCTATGCGGCGGCCGCCGAGGCGGGCTTCCACGCGGGCGAGATCGTCCCCGTCGAGATCCCCGGCCGCAAGGGCGCCGTCACGGTGGTGGACCGCGACGAGCACCCCCGCGCCGACACGACCGCCGAGGCGCTCGCCGCGCTGAAGGCGCCCTTCCGCGAGAACGGCACGGTGACGGCCGGCAACGCCTCGGGCGTCAACGACGGCGCCACCGCGCTGGTGCTCGCGACGCGCGAGCGTGCCGAGGCGCTCGGCCTCGTGCCGATCGCCAAGGTCCTGGGCATGGCCTCGGCCGGCGTCGCGCCGCGCGTCATGGGCGTCGGGCCCGTGCCCGCCTCGCGCAAGCTGTGCGAGAGGCTCGGCCTCGCGGTCTCCGATTTCGACGTGCTCGAGCTCAACGAAGCCTTCGCCGCGCAGGTGCTCGCGGCGCTTCGCGACCTCGGCGTCGCCGACGACGCCGCGCACGTGAACCCTCACGGCGGCGCCATCGCGCTCGGCCACCCGCTCGGCATGTCCGGCGCCCGCCTCGTCGGCACCGCGGCGCGCGCCCTCCACGCCCGCGACGGCAGCCTGGCGCTCGCGACGATGTGCGTGGGCGTCGGGCAGGGCGTGGCGATGGCGCTGGAGCGGGTTTGAGGGGCAGGAGCAGGGTCGTCGGGCGCGAGGGTGGACGCGTTCGGCCCGCGGCGTCGCCGCCCTGCACGCGTCGGAGCACGCCTCGACCTCGCCTCGACCTCGCCTCCCCTCAGAACGGGATGTCGTCGTCCAGATCGTCGTAGCGCGAGCCGCCGCCCGAGCCCGAACCGCCGCCGCCACCGGCTCCGCCGCCGGGAGTCGCCGGCCGGCGCTCCATGGGGGAGGAGCGGCCGAAGTCGCCGCCGCCTCCGCCGCCCCCGTAGTCGTCGCCGTAATCGTCACCGCCCCCACCGCCCCCACCGCCGCCACCGCCGCCTCCGCGGCCGCCGAGCAGGGTCAGCTCGCCGCGGTAGCGCTGGAGCACGACCTCGGTCGTGTACTTCTCCACGCCCTCGCGGTCGGTCCACTTGCGGGTCTGGAGCGATCCCTCGATGTAGACCGTCGAGCCCTTCTTCAGATACTGCTCGGCGATCTTGCCGAGCGGCTCGTTGAAGATCACCACCGAGTGCCACTCGGTGCGCTCCTTGCGCTCGCCCGTCGCCTTGTCGCGCCACGTCTCCGACGTCGCCAGCCGCAGGTTGACGATCGGGTCGCCGTTGGCGGTGCGTCGCACCTCGGGGTCCCTGCCCAGGTTGCCCACCAGGATCACCTTGTTCACGCCGGCCATGATCGCCTCCGCTGTCCTTCGCTCGTCGCCATCGTTCGCCGTCTTTGTGCGGCCCGCCGTGCCGGTCCGCAAGTCCCGCCCGGCCGTGTCCACAAGCCCGGCGGGAGCGCGTCCACCGAACTTTAGTTCTCTTTCTGTTCCGCGACAACAAGAATCGCGGCCGGCCTATCGCGCACGCTCCGGCTCCAGCACGCGGTAGCGCGCAGGGTCGGATCCATCGATGAGAATGGAGCCCGCCTCGCGTGCACCTCCGGATCGCCCCGCGCTGCGCGGCGGCAGATCGAGTGCCGCGACGAGCAAGCTTCTGACGGCAGCCTCCACGGCATCGGGAAGGCCCTCGATGGAAGCCTCCCATCGCGTCACCTCGGCCTCCGTCCGCCCCAGATGCACGGCGAGTTCCGCCGGTGCGAGCCCGGCCTCCGTGCGCAAGAACCGCACCTCCGAGCCGGAGAGCGGCCCCGCCCGCGACACGATCGCCTCGGCGATGACGCGATGCAGCCGGCCAATGCGCGGAAACCCCACGCCCCGCTCGCCATCCACGACGCGCTCGGGATCGAGCCCGACGAGCACGACGTCGTCGAGCCCGCATTCGACGTACCGATAGTCCATGTGCCCTCGCTTGCGCCTAGCCCGCGTCGAGCCACATGGCGGTCACGACGAAGATCCTGCACTGTTCCTCGTCGGGAACCACCACGAGCCGCAGTTTCCGGCTGCCCGTGTTCGGGGATGCACCGTCCACCGCATACCGAAACGTACCCGGAAGGCGACCGGGACGCCAGGGAGCGGTAACGAAGCCCGTCCTCAGGACCCAGCGGAGATCGGCGATCGTCAGGCCACGTTGCTCCAACCGCTCCCGAGCATGGGCGGAAAGCCCGAGTTCGAAGTCGGGCTCGCTCGCCATCGCTCGCAGCCGATCCGTCGCGTCGCGGGCGATCCAAGGCTGCCCCCCCATCGATCCTCGCGCCCCGATCCAGCGGAGTCCCTCCCTCCCCAGGAGAGCACGAGCGGATCGCGGAAGCGACCAAAGCAATTACCATAGAAGCAGTTCAACCTTCACACGCATTCAATGCCCTTCGAACGCCACCAGCGAGCGCACCTCCACACCCATCCCGCGCAGCCGCTCCGCCCCGCCGAGGTCCGGCAGGTCGACGACGAAGCAGCAGGCCACGACCTCCGCGCCGATGCGGCGCAGGAGCTCGACGGCGGCCGTGGCGGTGCCGCCGGTGGCGATGAGGTCGTCGACGAGCACCACCCGCTCGCCGGCGACGAGGGCGTCGGCGTGGATCTCGATCTCGTCGGAGCCGTATTCCAGCGCGTAGGCGATGCTCACCACCCGGTGCGGCAGCTTGCCCTTCTTGCGGATCGGCACGAAGCCGGCGGAGAGCTGGTGCGCCATCGCGCCACCGACGATGAAGCCGCGCGCCTCGATGCCCGCGATCTTGTCGACCTTGGCGCCGGCGTAGGGATAGACCAGCTCGTCGATCGTGCGCCGGAAGGCACGGGTGTCGCCGAGCAGCGTCGTGATGTCCCGGAACATGATGCCGGGCTTGGGGTAATCGGGGATCGTGCGGATCGCCGACTTGATCTCGGAGGCCACGGAGTGGTCGATCGGGGGGCTGTCCATTGGGCGCGTGTCCATGAGGGCGGATCGAGGATCGGTCAGCGGTTCAGCACGCGGCCGGCGACCGCGTCGAGCTTGGCCACGAGCGCGGGATCGCGCATCTCCGGCGCCGTCATGATCGCGACCTCGAGCGCCGTGTCGGAGCCGACCGGGCACGGCTCGTGCTCCTCTGGGAAGTCGCGCGCGACCCGTGCCACGAGCCGCGCCGCGTTCGCCGCGTTGGCCCGCACCACCGCGATCACCGCGGCGACGTCGACCGCCGCGTGACCGGGGTGCCAGCAATCGTAGTCCGTCACCATCGCGACCGTGGCGTAGGTGATCTCCGCCTCCCGGGCGAGCTTGGCCTCGGGCATGTTGGTCATGCCGATGACGTCGTAGCCCATCGCCTTGTAGCCGAGGCTCTCGGCGAGGCTCGAGAATTGCGGACCCTCCATGCACACGTAGGTGCCGCCCCTGCGCACGTCGAGGCCTTCCGCCACGCCGGCGTCGTACAGGCGTTGCTGCAGCGCCGGGCCGACCGGGTGCGCCATCGAGACGTGGGCGACGCAGCCCGCGCCGAAGAACGAACTCTCGCGCCTGTGAGTGCGATCGACGAACTGGTCGACGAGGACGAAGCAACCCGGCGGCAGCTCGTCCTTGAACGAGCCGCAGGCGGAGAGCGAGACGATGTCGGTGACGCCGGCGCGCTTCATCACGTCGATGTTGGCGCGGTAGTCGATATCGGACGGCGACAGGCGGTGGCCGCGCCCGTGGCGCGGCAGGAACACGATCGGCGTCGTGCCGATTCGCCCGATGCGCGGGACGGCGGAGGGCTCGCCCCAGGGCGAAGCGATCGGCTCCTCGCGCACGTCCTCCATGCCGGGCAGGTCGTAGACGCCCGAGCCCCCGATCACGCCCAGTACCGCGCGTGCCATGTCGTCGGCCTCTCCGGTTGTTGCAGCGCGATGCTAGCCCGAAGCGTGGCGCGGGCAACCCCCGAAATGCGGCCGCGTCGCGCAAAACGAATGGGCGCCCCCGGCAGGGACGCCCCTTCTCTCGTCGTGCGTGCGGCGCGAAGCCGACGTCAGCCCGTGGCGTGGCCCTCGGTCTCTCCGCCGACGCGCGCCCAGATGCGCTTCTTGGTGAAGTACAGGAGCCCGGCGAAGACGATCAGGAAGACCAGCACCTGGAAGCCCATCGCCTTGCGCGCCTCGAGGTGCGGCTCGGCCGTCCACATCAGGAACGCCGTCACGTCCTTGGCGTACTGCTCCACCGTCTCGGGAACGACGGGCCGCCCCTGCGCATCGCGCGGGTACTCGACGACGCCCTCGAAGAGCACGTTGGGCATCGCGACGATGTGGCCGGGATAGTAGAGGTTCCAGTTGCCGAGCGCCGGGTCGAAATCCTCCGGCGGGTCGACGTAGCCCTTCAGGAACGCCGCCATGTAGTCCACGCCGTTCTCGTTGTACTGCGTGAACACGTCGGTGATCCACCAGGGGAAGCCGCGCTCGAAGGTGCGCGCCTTGGCCATCACCGAGAGGTCCGGCGGAGCCTTGCCGCCGTTCGCCGCCGCGGCCTGCTGGTAGTTGGCGAACGGCGAGGGCCAGAAGTCGGCCGGGGTCGCCGGGCGCTGCACCGGATCGCCGAACTCGTCGTAGCCGCCGTCCACGAGGAACTCGGCCGCGAAGGCATCGACCTGCGCCTGGGAATACTCCGGACCGCCCGCCTCGGCGAGGTTGCGGAAGGAGATCTTCTCCAGGCCGTGGCAGGAGGCGCAAACGGCCGTGAACACCTGGAACCCGCGCTGGAGCTGTGCGCGATCGTAGGTGCCGAACGGGCCGGCGAAGCTCCAGTCCTGCCGCGGCGGGGTGACGCCGCCGCCCGCGGCCTGCGCCGCTCCACTCGAGAGCGCGAGGGAGGCCGCGAGCGCGCCGGCGATGATGAGGGTCTTCTTCATGGTTCTCGAACCCTTGTCCTGATCTCGCTCTTCCACCGCGCCTCAGCCCTTGGACTGAGGCTCGGCGGCGGCACCGACGGGCATGCCCGACCCGCTCGCCTGCTTCTTGCCCAGCACCGCCTCCGAGATGGAGTTCGGCAGCGGCAGCGGCTTCTCCAGGAGGCCGAGCAGCGGCAGCGCGATCAGGAAGTAGGCGAAGTAGAGGAAGGTGAAGATCTGCGTCAGCACGACGTAGATGCCCTCGGCCGGACGCGAGCCGAGCCAGCCGAGCACCAGGCACGTGACGACGAAGGCCCAGAAGATCACCTTGAACACCGGGCGGTAGGCGCCCGACCGGACCTTCGACGTGTCGAGCCAGGGCAGGAAAGCGAGGACCGCGATGGCGGCGAACATCAGCACCACGCCGAGCAGCGCGTCGGGAACGGCGCGCAGGATCGCGTAGAACGGCAGGAAGTACCACTCGGGAACGATGTGAGCCGGGGTCGCAGCGGGGTCGGCCGGAACGTAGTTGTCCGCATGGCCGAGATAGTTCGGCATGTAGAACACGAACCAGGCGAGCACGATGAAGAAGCACACGATGGAGAACGTGTCCTTCACCGTCATGTAGGGGTGGAACGGCAGCGCGTCCTTCCCCGACTTGATCGGAACGCCGGTCGGGTTGTTGTTGCCCGGCACGTGCAGCGCCCAGACGTGGAGCATGGCCACGCCGAAGATCATGAAGGGCAGCAGGTAGTGCAGCGAGAAGAAGCGGTTGAGCGTCGGGTTACCCACCGAGTAGCCGCCCCAGAGGAACGACACGATGGTGTCGCCCACGAGCGGGATCACCGAGAACAGGTTGGTGATCACGGTGGCGCCCCAGAACGACATCTGGCCCCACGGCAGCACGTAGCCCATGAACGCGGTGGCCATCATCAGCAGCAGGATGATGACGCCGAGGATCCACAGGACCTCGCGCGGCGCCTTGTAGGAGCCGTAGAAGAGGCCGCGGAAGATGTGGATGTAGACCGCGATGAAGAAGAACGACGCGCCGTTGGCGTGCAGGTAGCGCAGCAGCCAGCCGTACTCCACGTTGCGCATGATGTGTTCGACCGACGTGAAGGCGTGGTCGGCATGCGGGGTGTAGTGCATCGCGAGCACGATGCCGGTGACGATCTGGACCACGAGCATCACCATCAGGATGGCGCCGAAGGTCCAGAAGTAGGTCAGGTTGCGCGGCACCGGGAACGCGACGAACGAGGAGTGCACGAGGCCGATGATCGGCAGCCGGCTCTCCAGCCACTTCGCGGCGGCGCTCTTGGGAACGTAGGTCGTGGAATGTGAGCTCATGATTCTGGCCTGCTTGGTCTCGCCGGATCGGCTCTCGTTCGGGTTTCCGTCGGCCGCGGCACCGAGCCGGCGCCGCCGCCGCGAGGCTCGCTCTCGCCTCAGGCCTCCTCGCCGATCACGATCGACGTGTCGGTTGCGAAGCGGTAGGGCGGGACCGGCAGGTTGATGGGCGCCGGGCCCGAGCGGATGCGCCCGGACGTGTCGAACACCGAGCCGTGGCACGGGCAGAACCAGCCGCCGTACTGACCCTGGAAGTCGAGCGGGACGCAGCCGAGATGGGTGCAGTTGCCGTAGATGATCAGCCAGTTCTCCCGGCCTTCCGTCACGCGGGCCTGGTCCGGCTCGGGATCCTTGAGGTCGGAGAGCGGAGTGGCGCGCGCCGCCTCGATCTCGGCCGGGGTGCGGTTGCGCACGAAGATCAGTGCGCCGCGCCAGAACAGCTTGACGATCTGGCCCTCGGCGATGGGCGTCAGGTCGACCTCGATCGGCGCGCCGGCCGCGACGGTCTGCGCGTCGGGCGCGAGCTGCGCGATGAAGGGCCAGGCTGCGGCGGCGACGCCGACGGCGCCCATGGCGCCCGTCGCCAGAAAGAGGAAGTCGCGCCGGGTGGGCTCTTGCGCTGCGGTGGTCTCGGCCACGTCACTCTCCCGAGCAGGGTTCAAGAAGACGGTCATCGCGCGATCGCGCCCGCGAAGGACGCGACGAACGCATGGAACCGCGCGGATCGTGCCGGGGGAAGTGCAACAGCACCCGCGCGCGCGCAATGCGACCGGGCGTCGCCCGCGCGGCGATGCCTTTGGCACGGCGACGCTCGTCTGTCCATAGCTGGAACGGTTCCAGGCCGCCCGAGGCCGATTTTCACAGGCCCTGGACGTGCGTCCGCGACGCCGGGCCGCAGCCCAGCTTGCGTTCCCGACGCGGCGCCGCGCCCCGGCTCGCGCGTGCGGGCGCGCGGAGTCGGGGCGCGCGCCGCCGGATTCGCCGCGTCAGGCCTCCTCGCCGGCAGCCCAGGCGAGCGCCCGCTCGAGCCGGTCGTCGCCCCAGAACATCTCGCCGTCCTCGGCGAAGAAGGTCGGTGCTCCGAAGACGCCCTTCGTGCGCGCCTCCTCGGTCACGGCGCGCAGGCGCTGCTTGTTGGGGTCCGCGCTCGCCGCCCTCATCGTCGCGTCCGAGTCGAGGCCGACGCCGCCGGCGAGCGCCGCCACCGCGGACGGCTCCTCGATCGAGCGGGCCTCGCCGAACTGCGCATGGAACACCGCCCGCACGAAGGCGCCGCACCACGGCTTGTCCGCGCCGAAGAGCGCCACGCGGGTCGCCGCGAGACCGTTCTGCGGGAACGGCTCCGGCTTGCGGAAGGGCAGGCCCCGGCGCTCCGCCTCGCGCGCCACGTCGCGCCACATGTAGCGACCCTTGGCCGGGTAGAGGTTGAAGGGCGAGGTGTTCCAGCCCTGCGCCTGGAAGATCGGCCCCAGCAGGAACGGCCGATAGCGCACGTCCACTCCCGAGGCCTCCGCCAGAGGCTCGATACGCATCGCCGAGAGGTAGGCGTAGGTCGAGGCGAAGTCGAACCAGAACTCCAGGACGGGGCGACGGGTCATGCGGGCCTCATCTCGCGCGCGGGGTGTAGGGACGAACTCGTGGTCGAGAATGCGCGATCCACGGCGGTGGCGGGAGCTGTTGCGTGCGCCGTCCACCGCATTATAAACGCGCGCGGTCCACCCACGGCACGATGGCGGCGAAAAAAAGTCCGGCGCCCTCGTCCGTCGCTCGCGTGCCCGCGCCTCCAGCCGCCGTCAGAAAGCCGAACCCATGACCGACAAGCGCGTCAACAAGGTCGTCCTCGCCTATTCCGGCGGGCTCGACACCTCGATCATCCTCAAGTGGCTGCAGACGACCTACGGCTGCGAGGTGGTGACCTTCACCGCCGACCTCGGCCAGGGCGAGGAGCTGGAGCCGGCGCGCAGGAAGGCGGAGCTGCTCGGCATCGCGCCGGAGAACATCTACATCGAGGACCTGCGCGAGGAGTTCGTGCGCGACTACGTGTTCCCGATGTTCCGGGCGAACGCGCTCTACGAGGGCGTCTACCTGCTCGGCACCTCGATCGCGCGGCCGCTCATCGCCAAGCGCCAGATCGAGATCGCGGAGATGACCGGTGCGGACGCCGTCTGCCACGGCGCCACCGGCAAGGGCAACGACCAGGTGCGGTTCGAACTCGGCTACTACGCGCTCAAGCCCGACGTCACCGTGATCGCGCCCTGGCGCGAGTGGGACCTGCGCTCGCGCGAGCAGCTGATCGCCTTCGCCGAGCAGCACCAGATCCCCATCTCCAAGGACAAGCGCGGCGAGGCGCCGTTCTCGGTCGACGCGAACCTGCTGCACACCTCCTCGGAGGGCAAGGTGCTGGAGGACCCCGCCCAGGAGGTGCCCGACTACGTCTTCTCGCGCACGCTCTCGCCGGAGGAGGCGCCCGACACGCCCACCGTGATCACGGTGGGCTTCGAGCGCGGTGACGCCGTCTCCATCGATGGCGAAGCGCTCTCTCCCGCGAGCCTGCTCGCGCGTCTCAACGACCTGGGCCGCGACAACGGCATCGGCCGCCTCGACCTGGTCGAGAACCGCTTCGTCGGCATGAAGAGCCGGGGCATGTACGAGACGCCCGGCGGCACGATCCTCTCGGTGGCCCACCGGGCGATGGAATCGATCACGCTCGACCGCGGCGCGGCGCATCTCAAGGACGAGCTCGCGCCCCGCTACGCCGAGTTGATCTACAACGGCTTCTGGTTCTCCCCCGAGCGCGAGATGCTCCAGGCGGCCATCGACAAGAGCCAGGAGCACGTGACCGGTACCGTGCGGCTCAAGCTCTACAAGGGCGGCGTCCACGTCGTCGGCCGCGAGAGCCCGTTCTCGCTCTACGACCAGGACCTCGTCACCTTCGAGGAGGGCGCGGTCGCCTACGACCACCGCGACGCGGCGGGGTTCATCAGGCTCAACGCGCTCAGGCTGCGCACGCTGGCGCAGCGCAGGAAGAAGCTGGGGATGTGAGGGGAGGCGAGGCCTACCGCCGCGGGGCGCGGTGGGCTAGGCTGCGGCCATGCTGACGCGCATCGAAATCGACGGCTTCAAGAGCTTCTCGAACCTCAAGCTCGACCTGCAGCCGTTCACGGTGATCGCGGGGCCGAACGCGTCGGGGAAGTCCAATTTCTTCGACGCCTTGCGGTTCTTGTCGCAGCTCGTCTCGACCGACCTCGCGGAGGCGCTGCGACGTGTCCGCGGGGACCCGAGCGAGCTGTTCCGTCGCGAGGCGGACGGGACGTCGGCCGCGTTCATGCGTTTCGCGGTGGAGGTGCTGCTCGAGCCGGAGATCGTCGACGCGTTCGGCGAGCGTCGGCTGCTCAAGCACACTCGACTCCGCTACGAGGTCGAGATCGAGAAGAGGACGGAAGCTCCGGGTGGCGTCGAGCGCCTGTTCGTCCGGCGCGAGGGCGCATGGCCGATCATGCGCAAGGACGACGAGTGGCTAACAGGAGACCCGAGGCCCTCGAAGACCTTCGTGAAGGCTCACGCATTGTACTCGAGCGGCGGCGGCAGGAGCCCGTTTCTCGAGACGCTAGGGGACAAATTTCAGGCGAACCAGGATGGGACCCAAGGGCGCCCGCGCCCCTTCTCGAAGGAGCGCGCGACCGCGACCGTGCTGTCGCGCATCACCGTCGGAAGCGAGTTCCCGCACCTCTTCGCACTGCGCCGGGAGTTGGAGAGCCTGACCTTCCTGCAGCTCGAGGCCGCCGCGGAACGGGAGCCGAGCGACGCGCTCGACGCGGACGAGCTCAAGCCGGACGGATCGAATCTCGCGCGCGTCCTGGCTCGTATCGAGAGCGAGACGCGCACGGCGGAGCGTCCGCACGGGGACCTCTCCGACATTCGCAACCAGCTCGGTCTCCTGATCCCCGGCGTGCGCGACATCACGATCGAGCAGGACACGTTCGCCGGTCGCTACAGGCTGTTCGTCTCGATGCGCGATCAAGCCACCTTCAGCTCCCGCGTCCTGTCCGACGGAACGCTTCGGGTCCTGGCGCTGCTGACCTTCCTGAACGATCACAGGCGAAAGAGCGTCCTCCTCTTCGAGGAGCCCGAGAACGGGATCCACGAGGAGCGCCTCATGCAGCTCGTCCAGCTGCTGCGCGAGGCGACGACCGACGTCACGTCGGACGGGACCGAAGAGCGACTCTTCCAGACGATCGTGAATACCCATTCTCCCATCGTGCTCGCGAACACCGAGGATTGGGAACTAGTGCTCGTCGATGTCGTATCTGTGATTGATCCCTCGACGGGTCGCGTGTCGCGCCGCTCCAGGATGCAAACCGGCATCAAGGATCAAGCCGAGATGCAGCTTTCGGACCGCGAGACGACGCTTTCGCGCATGGAAGCCGACCGCGTGCTGCGACGCGGCTCGGAGCACGCCGCGTGAGCCGCTACGTGGTGCTGGGGCTGTTCGCGGAAGGCCCGAGCGATTTCGGCTTCCTGCTCGGACTCCTGGCGCGCGAGGCGTTCGCCGTCATCGCGCGAGAGGGCACGCAGGCGGTGATCATCGGCGAGCCCGTCGTGAGCCTCGACGGCCGCTCGGTGGAGGATCGCACGCGCGTCGCGTGCGCGCTGGCCGACAACGTCGACGTCTTCATCGTCCACGGCGATTCCAGCCGCACGGCACGTGCGGCGGTCGAGCGCCTCGTCGTCGCCGATCTCAGGCATCGTGCGCAGGCGACCTGCGGCCTCGCGGGGGCGCGCTTCGTCGGTCTCCTCCCTTCCCGAGAGATGGAGGCCTGGGCGCTCGCGGACCCGGACGCCCTGGCGCAGGCGTGCGGCTACGTGGCGTGGCCGGCGTCGATCGAGCTTTTCCGGGAGCCGACCGAGGCGGAGCGATTGGCCGACCCGAAGCAGGCTCTCGACACGGCCATCGGCACGCTGGTCGGCACCCGCAGGCGTGGGCGCTCGATCTCCGCTGCGGCCTATCTCGATCGCATCGGCGAGACGGCGAGCCTGGAGCGCCTGCGCCGGCTGGACAGCTACGCCCGCTTCGCGAGCGACCTGCGTGCCGCGTTGGACCATCTCGGCCTGCTGCGCCGGACGTGAGCCGAAACCCACCTCACCCCCGCACCCCCTCCAGCGCCGCGACGACCTCCTCGTCCGTCGTCTGGTCGAAGTCCTCGTAGGAGAGCCCCACCGCGTGGAAGGGGTAGGGCGTCGTCAGCGCCACGACCTCGTCGGCCTCCGTGCGCAGGGCCTCCACGGTCTCGATCGGAGCGACGGGGACCGCCAGGATGCGGCGGGCGGCGCCGGCCTTCTTCAGAGCGCGCAGCGCCGCCTTGGCGGTGGAGCCCGTGGCGGCGCCGTCGTCGACGACGACGACCGTGCGCCCGGCGACGTCCAGGGGGCGGCGGTCGCCGAGGTAGGCGCGGCGGCGGCGCTCGATCTCGGCGAGTTCGCGGCGCATCGCGTCCGCGAGGTAGGCGTCGTCGGCCCCGGCGAGCCGCGCGGCCGCCTCGTCGACGACGATCTGCGGCTCGGCCCCGTCGACCACGGCGCCGATGCCGTATTCCGGATGGCCGGGCGCGCCGATCTTGCGCACCATCACGAGGTCGAGCGGCGCCCGGAGCGCACGCGCCACCTCGGCCGCCACGGGGACGCCGCCCCGCGGCAGGGCGAGCACGATCGTGCCCTCCCCCGCATGCGCCGCGAGCGCCTGCGCCAGGCGGCGCCCGGCGTCGGTGCGATCCTCGAACATCATGGCCACGCCCTCCCGCATGCGTGCTTCCGCGCCCCGCCTCCGCGCCCGAACCGTGGCGCGGTGCGGGCGCGACACCTCGAGCCCGTAATCCCGCAGCCGCCGAGAGGTTTCCGGATCGAGGTCCCAGGCCGCGGGCCGGCGCGGCCGGCGCGGCCGGCCCGCCGCTACGCATCCTCCCCGTCGAGGCGCGCGACGTCCCCCGGCTTGCGCGCGAGCCGGGCGAGCGCGTCGGCGACGCGCACGCCCGCGATGGTCCGGTCCGGCGCGATCTCGGCCAGGGGGACGAGCACGAAGGGGCGGGCGAAGAGCTCGGGATGGGGCAGCGTCAGCTCGGCGCCGCGCATGGCGAGGTCGCCGTAGTGCAGGACGTCGATGTCGATGACCCGCGGCCCCCAGCGCACCTCCGGCGTGCGCCCGAGCTGGACCTCGAGCGCCTTGCACAGCCGCAGCAGGGTCCGCGGCGGCAGGCTCGTCCAGCCGACGGCGCAGGCGTTGAGGAAATCCTGCTGGTCCTCCCGCCCCCAGGGCGCCGTGCGATAGACGTGCGAGACCGCCTCGATCGCGAGCCCCGGCGACGCCCCGAGCCGCGCGAGCGCCGCGCGCAGGGTGGCGCGGCTGTCGCCGACGTTCGAGCCGAGCGCGAGCGCGATCGGCGTGCGGCGCACGCGCAGGATCTCGACGCCGGCGTGATCGATGGAGGCGGCGATGGGGGCGGCGGGCTTGCGCACCCGCACCCGCACGTCGAACACGGTGGGGAAGGCGTCGAGCACCCGCCCCGCGATGCGCTCGGCCAGCGTCTCGACGAGCTTGAACGGCCCCGACGCCGAGACCTCGCTCGCGAGCGCGCAGAGTGCGCCGTAGTCCACCGTCGCCTCCGGGTCGTCGCTTCGTGCGGCCTCCTCGACGTCGGTGCCGCAGTCGATGTCGACGTAGAAGCGCTGCCCGAGCCGCGTCTCCTCGGCGAAGACGCCGTGATGGGCGAACAGGCACAGGTTCGAGACGAAGACGCGGTCGGTCATGCCGGCGCTCCCGTGGCGCGCAGCATGGCGAGCGCGTCGACGTGCGGGGCGACGTCGTGCACGCGGATCACCGCCGCGCCGGCGAGCACGCCGGCGATGTTGGTGGCGAGCGTCGCCGGCAGCCGCTCGTCGACGGCGCGGCCGAGCAGGCGGCCGAACATCGACTTGCGCGACACGCCGAGCAGGACCGGCCGGCCGAGCGCCCGCAGTCGCGGCAGGGCCCGCAGGCAGGCGAGGTTCTGGTCCACGGTCTTGCCGAAGCCGATGCCGGGGTCGACGAGGATGCGCTCGCGCGGCACGCCGGCCCGCGCGGCGCGTTCGAGCGCGGCCCCGAGCACGGCCTCGACGTCGGCGAGGATGTCGAGATCCGGGTCGACGCTCTCGCGGTTGTGCATGATCACGAGCGCCGCGCCGGTCTCCGCCACGGCGTCCGCCATGGCGGGATCGCGCCCGAGCGCCCAGACGTCGTTGACGATGACGGCGCCCCGTCGCACCGCCTCGCGCGCGACGTCCGCCTTGTAGGTGTCGATCGAGAGCGGCACGGCGAGATCGCGCCCGAGCGCCTCGAGCACGGGGGCGACGCGGGCGAGCTCCTGCGCCGCATCGATCGGCGTCGCGCCCGGCCGCGTCGATTCCCCGCCGACGTCGATCGCGTCCGCCCCCTCCCCCGCCATGGCCCGGGCGCGGGCGATCGCCGCGTCCCGCGCCGCGTGCAGGCCGCCGTCGGAGAAGCTGTCGGGCGTGACGTTGAGGATGCCCATCACGAGCGGCCGCGCGGCGAGGGCGGCGAGGAAGGCGTCGCGGCGGGCGATGCCGGCGGGATCGAGCATGGGCGGCTCCGGGGACGATCTCGAGGATGCGTGATTGCGACGAGCCGGGCGCGGACGCAAGAGGGTGGCGCGCGCCGCAGCCATGACCGGCGCGCGCCCCGGCGCCCCCCCGCCCCGGGCATGGCCTCACGGCCGTGCGGGCTCGTCCAGGACCCTGGGAAGCAGCACGAGGGCGCCGATCAGGTACACGCTGCCGCCCACGGCCAGCATCATCACCCCGCCGATCTGCTGATCGTCGGGGCCGAGGCAGGCTTCGTAGAGCGGGCGTGGCGCGAGCGCGAGGAGCGCGCCGAGGAGGCTCATGTGCATCGCGGTGAGCAGCAGCGCCGCGACGCCGCCGGGCGCCCGCTCCCGCCGCCCGGCGCGGGCGCCACCGATCGCGGACATCCACACGAGCAGGCCGACCCCGAGGAACGAGGCTTGCTCGACGACGAAGACCTCCGGCCGCATCCGCGCCGCGTCGTGTGCGGCGGGTGCGTGCCAGCCCCAGATCACGACGAACTCCAGGAACGCCGCCGGGAGCGGCGCGAACAGGACGGGCGCCCGCGCCACCGGATCGAAGCGGCTTCCCGCGAGCGCCGCGGCGATCAGCGGCGCGGCGAGTGCGACCACCGCGAGGTGCATCGTCATGTGCGCCCAGAACCGCGTCATGGCGAGCGCCGGCAGCGGTCCGATCCAGGCGGCGGCGAGGAGGGCGATCCCCGCGCCGAGGAGGAGGAGGCGCCGCGCGCTGATCGGGCCGTGCGGTGGCGGAGCCATGGGGTCTCCCGGGCCGGCGCCCACGGGGGACGAGCCGGCGAGGTTCGGGGTTCCACCGTCAAGCCGCGGGAGGGGGGAAGCGTTCCGTGAAGGAGCGACCGGCGCTCAGGGCGCCGTGCCGTCCTGCGTGCGCGCCGCGGTCGGTGCGCTGGCGCGCGAGGGCCTGCCGCTCGGGAGCGCGAGGAAGGCCGCATAGCCGACGACAGAGAGCAGGGCGAGCGCCGCGAGGGCGAGCTGGTAGGCCGCGGCGGTCCCGTAGGGCCCCGACAGCGCCGTCACCATCAGCCCGAACGTCCACTGCCACAGGAAGACGCCGACGAAGAGGAGCAGGTTGAAGAAGGCGAGCGCCCTGCCCGCCTCGCCGGGGCCGAAGCGCTGGCCGACCAGCGGATGCGTCACGGAGAGCGGCCACGCGGCCACGCAGAACGCGGCGAAGTGAACCCACTGGGCGGCGGGACCGAGCAGCGCGATCCACGCCAGCACGCCGATGCCGAGCGGCATGGAGCGCCGCAGCAGGGCCTCGGCGTCGTCGGGAGAGCGGATGATCCTGGGGCTCAGATACCCCATCACGAGGAAGACCACGAGCATGATGCCGTTGATCGCCAGGAGGCCGATGGAGGCGCCCCGGACGGTCTCGCCGCCGACGTCCGTCAGCCACGGCCCGATCCACAGGGTCTGGACCGCCACCAGGATGGCGTAGTTGAAGAGGCCCACCGCACCGATCTTCCAGGTGTACGGGGCGCGCACGATCGAGCCGTAGCTCGCCGGGAGACCGCCCGAGCCGGCCGCGCCCGATCGCTCGTGCCCGGGCGCGCGAAGAGCGATGACGACGGCGACGACGGCGAAGAGGACGCCGAGCGCCGCGAAGAGCGGACGCCAGCCGAACGCGGTGGCGATGCTCTCCGAGGGCAACGTGCCCATCACGAGACCGAGGGCGCCCGCCATGAGCATCCAGGAGTTGATCCGCTGCTGCATCGGCACCGGCGTCCAGAGGCGAGCCGCGGTGAGCGGTGCGATGAGGCAGGCGCTCACCCCGATGCCGCTCAGGAGCCTCGCCCAAAGCAGCCCCGGATAGGAGAGGGCCGCTGCGAAGGCGAGGCAGGAGATCGCCGCGATCGAAAGCGACCCGACCATCACCGCGCGCACGCCCCAGCGGTCGAGGAACATGCCCATGGGCAGCTGCAGGAGTGCGAAGGAGAAGAAGTACGACCCCGCCAGCAGCCCGAGCTCCGCCGGCGAGACGCCGAATTCCCGCCCGAAGAACGGTGCGAGCGCGGCGGTGATGCCGCGCAGCAGGGACGACAGCAGGTATCCGGCCGCGAAGACGGCCATCAGGAACACGATCGAGCGTCGGTCGGGTGCCATGGGGATCTCGGCTCCTCAGTCGCATCTCCCTCGCGCGGGCACCGGAACCGAAAAAGCGCGTGCGCGGACGTTCTTTCGTGACGCGCCCGCCGGAATGCGGGTCTCGAGCCCGAGCCCCCTCCGGAGGCCGATGCTGCGAAGCCGGCAATTTTTGGTTATGAGGTCACGCGGGCGATCGTCGACGCCCGTGCGGCGCGCGACGACACACCTGAAGTCCGCATTCGCCCGCACCCGTGTGCCGGAAGAGCTCAGCCATGAAGACGTCCCTCGTCCCGAGCATCTCCTTGTTCGTCCGCGTCGTCGCGCTCGGCTCCTTCGCGGCCGTGGCGGACGAGTACGGCTACACCGCGTCCGCCGTCTCCAAGCTGGTCAGCCGCCTGGAGGAGCGGCTCGGCGTGAAGCTGCTCCACCGCACGACGCGCAGGCTGTCGCTGACGCCCGAAGGCGAGATCTTCCTCTCTCACGCCCGCAGGATCATGGCGCTCGAGGAGGCGATCGAGGGCGATCTGTCGCTGGCGGTCGGCACGCCGCGCGGGCATCTGCGCGTGAATTGCGGCACCGCCTTCGCGCGCCACAAGCTCACGCGTCTCCTGCCGCGGTTCCTCGAGACCCATCCGGGCATCACGGTGGACGTCTCGGTCTGCGACCGTCGCATCGACCCCATCCGGGAGCAGATGGACGTCACGATCCGCGTGGGGACGTCGACCGACAGCGACCTCGTCGCGGTCCGCCTCGGCACGGTGCGGCGGATCATCGCCGCGAGCCCCCGCTATTGCGCGACCCACGGTCGGCCGAGCCGGCCGGACGACCTCACGCGCCATTCCTGCCTCCTGCTCTCCGGCTTCGCCGAGCAGGCGGTCTGGCCCATGCGGCTGAACGGCGAGCGCCGGGACGTCGTCGTGAGCGGCCCGGTCACGTCCGACAGCGCCGACGTGCTCCTGCAGATGGCGATCGAAGGCGTCGGCATCATCCGGCTGGGCGACTTCCTCGGCGAGGAGGCCCTGGCGACGGGCGCCCTGATCGAACTGTTCGCGGGGGAGCACGACGACGACCCCAAGCCGCTCACCGCGCTCGTTCTGCCGAACCGGCGGACGATCCCGCGGGTCAGCGCCTTCGTGGACTTCCTGAAGGGAGAGCTGTGACGACGCTCGCGGTACGTGATTTCGTGCCGAAATCCGGAGGATCGCCTCGCCGCCGTGGCGCTCCCTAGGGGACTCGAACCCCTGTTTTCGCCGTGAGAGGGCGACGTCCTGGGCCACTAGACGAAGGGAGCTGGCCGGCGCGAGGTCGTTCGTATATCCAGGCCCCGCGGGCGGCACAAGTCCCCCGCGGCGAAAATTTCGAAAAATCTCGGGCCGCCGGTCCGGAAGGCGAGGACGCTTGGTTCAGGACGACATCGAGATCGTGGAGAACGGGGAGATCGTGGAGGACGTCGCGGGCGGGGGCGCCCCGGCCGGCGAGGAGCGGCGCGCGCACACCCACGAGGGCCCGCCCGAGCGGCTCGACCGGGTGCTCGCGCGCGCCTTTCCCGATCTCTCGCGGGCGCGGGTGCAGGACCTGATCCGCGCCGGTGCCGCCAGCCTCGACGGCCGGCCCGCGGCGAGCGCCTCCGCCAAGGTGGCGGAGGGCGCGACGCTCGCCCTCGTCGTCCCCCCGCCGCTGCCCGCGCAGCCCGAGCCGGAGGCGATCCCGCTCTCGATCGTCCACGAGGACGACGACCTCGTCGTCCTCGACAAGCCCGCCGGCCTCGTCGTGCATCCCGCCGCGGGCCACGAGACCGGCACGCTCGTCAACGCGCTCCTCGCCCATTGCGGGGAGAGCCTGTCCGGCATCGGCGGCGTGCGGCGCCCGGGCATCGTGCACCGGCTCGACAAGGACACGTCGGGCCTCCTCGTCGTGGCCAAGAACGACGCCGCGCACAAGGCGCTCGCCGCACAGTTCGCCGACCACGGCCGCACCGGTCCGCTCGAGCGCGAGTACGTCGCGCTCGTCTGGGGCGCGCCGGGGAGGCCCCACGGGACGGTCGACGCGCCGATCGGGCGCAGCACGATCAACCGCGAGAAGATGGCGGTCGTCCCCGCCGCGAAGGGTCGCGAGGCGATCACCCACTGGGAGGTCGAGGAGACCCATGCCGGCGCCGACGGGACGCCGGTCGCCGCGCGGGTGCGCTGCGCGCTGGAGACCGGCCGCACGCACCAGATCCGCGTCCACATGGCGCATGCGGGCCACCCGCTGCTCGGCGACGCGCTCTACGGCGCGGGCTTCCGCACCAAGGCCGCGCGGCTCTCCGAGGCGGCCCGCGCGGCCCTGGCGGCGCTCGACCGCCAGGCGCTCCACGCCGCGGTGCTCGGCTTCGCGCATCCGCGCACGGGCGAGACCCTGCGGTTCGAGAGCCCGCCGCCGGCCGATCTCGCCCGGCTGCTCGCGGCGCTGGAGGCCGGGTGAGGGCGCGCGGCCTCAATCCGCCGTCGGCAGCCGGCGCATGGTGAACTCGATCAGCCCGTCGTCGAGCACGCGCCAGCTCTCGACCCGGGTCATGTAGGCGGCCTTCGGGTAGCGGGCGAACCAGTCCCGCGCCGTCTCGCGCGCCTGATCGCGCGGCAGGCGATAGGTCTGCCGGGCGAAGGCGTCGCCGTGGGAGACGATCGCGCCCTCTGCGCGCACGGCGCCCTCCCCGCGCTCGCCGGCGCGCTCCGCCGCCCGCGCGCCGAAGCGCCGGGCCAGATCGGCGGGGGTGCGCGGCGTGCGCGCCATGGGCGTCGCCTCCTGCTGCGAGCCGGGAACACCTGAAAATGTAGGGTCTTCCGGGAAGAGAGTCGAATCGCGACCTCGGGTCGGCACCCGCGCTCTCCCGGTGCCCGCGCCCGCGCGTCCGACCGGCCCCTCGGGCGTTCTCCCCGCGCGATCCGGCGATCCGAGGAACGGCGCCCGGATTTGCGCGTTCGAGGTCGGAACCGCCGAGCCGGCGACACGTTCGCCCGAGCATCTTCATCATCCCACGCCCGCCCCCGACGGCGGCGGGTCCTCGGGGAGCGTTCATGGCGAAGACCTACCTGATCACCGGCGGCATGGGCTTCATCGGCCGCGCGCTCGCCGCCGAGCTGACCGCGCACGGGCACGCGGTGCGCCTCCTCGACAGCCTCGTCGAGCAGGTCCACGGCGAGATCCGCGACGATGATGCGCCGCCGGTCCCCGAGGGCTGCGACTTCGTCAGAGCCGACGTGCGCGACGCCGACGCGGTGCACCGGGCGATCGCGGGCGTCGACGGCGTCTTCCACCTCGCGGCGGAGGTGGGCGTCGGGCAGTCCATGTACGAAATCGAGCGCTACACGAGCGCCAACGACGTCGGCACCGCGGTGCTCCTGCAGGAGCTGATCGAGCAGCCGGTGGCGCGCGTCGTCGTCGCCTCCTCCATGAGCGTCTACGGCGAGGGCTGGTACCGGGCGCCCGACGGCTCGCGCATCGGCGATGCGCGGCGCGATCGGCGCGCCATCGAGGCCGGGCGCTGGGACCCCGTCGTCGGCAACGCGGCGCTGACCCCGATCGCCACCGACGAGACCAAGCCCGTGGACCTCGCCTCGATCTACGCGCTCGGCAAGTACGCGCAGGAGCGCGCCGTGATGATCGCCTGCCCGGCCTACGGCATGGACTGCGTCGGCTTGAGGCTCTTCAACGTCTTCGGCCCCGGGCAGGCGCTGTCGAACCCCTATACCGGCGTGCTGGCCAACTTCGCCGCGCGCTACCTCGTCGGCGAGGCGCCGACGATCTTCGAGGACGGGCAGCAGAAGCGCGACTTCGTCCACGTCGAGGACGTCGCCCGCGCCTTCCGCCTCGCCATGGAGACGCCCGAAGCGAACGGCGAGGTGATCAACATAGGCTCGGGGCGCGCCTACACGGTGTGCGACGTCGCCCGCCTGCTCGGCGCGGCGATGGGGGTCGAGATCGAGCCCGAGATCCTGGGCCGGGCGCGCGCGGGCGACATTCGCCACTGTTTCGCGGACATCGTGAAGGCGCGCGAGATCCTCGGCTTCCAGCCGCGGCATCGGCTGGAGACCGCGCTCGGCCCGCTCGTCGCATGGGTCGCCTCGCAGAAGACGGCCGATCGCGGTGCGGAGATGCGCCGCCACCTCGAGGCGCGGGGGCTCGTGACGTGACGGGCGGCGCCGACCCTTCCCCCCTCGTCGTCGTCGGCGGCGCCGGCTTCATCGGGGCGAATCTCGCGCGAAGCGAGCTCGATGCGGGCGGCCGCGTCACCATCGTCGACACGCTCGCGCGGCCCGGCGTCGCGCGCAACCTCGCCTGGCTGGAGGCGTGCCACGGCGATCGCGTGCGCCACGTGCGCGCCGACGTGCGCGACGCCGCCGCGCTCGAGGACGCGATCGCGGGGGCGCGGGGCGTCGTCCATCTCGCCGCGCAGGTCGCGGTGACGACCTCGCTCGCGGACCCGATGGAGGACTTCTCCGTCAACGCCACAGGCACGCTGACCCTGCTGGAGGCGGTTCGGCGCACGAACCCGGACACGCCGGTGATCTTCGCCTCGACGAACAAGGTCTACGGCGACCTGTCGGGGCGCGCGATGCGCGAGGGCGCCGATCGCTGGGCGCCCGCGGACGCCGATCTCACGGCGCACGGCGTGCCGGAGACGCAGCCGCTCGACTTCCACACACCCTACGGCTGCTCGAAGGGCGTGGCCGACCAGTACGTGCTCGACTATGCCCGCAGTTTCGGGCTGCGCACCGCGGTGATGCGCATGAGCTGTGTCTACGGCCCGCGTCAGTTCGGCACCGAGGACCAGGGCTGGGTCGCGCACTTCCTCATCCGCGCGCTGCGGGCCGAGCCGATCACGATCTTCGGCGACGGCAAGCAGGTGCGCGACGTGCTGCACGTGTCCGACGCGGTCGCGGCCTACCGCGCGGCGCTCGATCACGTCGATCTCGTGCGCGGCCGCGCCTTCAACCTGGGCGGCGGGCCCGAGAACGCGGTGAGCCTGCGCGCGGTGATCGAGGCGATCGAGGACCTCGCCGGCCCCGTCCGGCTCGACCACGCGGAGTGGCGCCGGGGCGACCAGCTCTGGTTCGTCGCCGACACGCGCGCGCTCGAGCGCGCGCTCGGCTGGCGCGCCCGCACCGGCTGGCGCGAGGGCCTCGCCGATCTCGCCCGCTGGCTCGAGACACAGGACTTCCTGCGCGAGGGCGCCCCCGGCGCCGCACGCCAGACGCCCGAACGGAGGCTCACGGCATGAAGGTGGCGCTCGTCAATCCGGCCTGGAGCTACGACGGCTCGATCTATTTCGGCTGCCGCCACGAGCATCTGCCGCTCGAGCTCGGCTACTCCAAGGCTCTGCTCGAGGAGGCGGGCCACGAGGTCACGATGCTCGACGGCCAGCTGATGCGCGCGGGCAACGCGGCGCTCGCGGGGGCGGTCGCCGACTTCCGGCCGGACATGACGGTCGTGACCACGGCACCGACCTACCTGTTCTGGCGCTGCGCCCCGCCGGAGCTGCGCGTGCCGGCGGAGTTCCTCGCGGCGCTCGACGGGCGCGGCGGACGCACGGTCGCAGTGGGCCCGCACGGCTCGGCGACGCCCAAGCCCACGCTGGAGAAGCTCGGGGTCGACGCGGTCGCGCGCGGCGAGTGCGAGGAGACGCTCGTCGCGCTCGCGGCGACGTCCGAGTGGGACCACGTCGACGGCGTCGCGCGCCTCGTCGACGGAGACCTCGTCGTGCGCGGGCCGACGATGGCGAGCCCCTTCGTCGACCACGCGCCGCTCGTCTGGCCGCGGGAGTGGCTCGAGAACCACCCGCACCACCACCACCGCTTCGACGAGGGCCCCTTCGTCGGCTTCGGCGCGGAGGTCGAGGCCTCCCGCGGCTGCCCCTACGAGTGCGCCTTCTGCGCCAAGATCGACTACCGGGACAAGTACCGCCGCCGGAAGCTCGAGCACGTGCTCGCCGAGATCGATGGGCTCATCGACCAGGGCGTCGGCTACCTCTATTTCATCGACGAGATCTTCCTGCCGCAGAAGGCGCTGCTCGAGGCGCTGATCGATCGCCCCGTCGTCTTCGGCGTGCAGACGCGCATCGACCTGTGGAAGCCCGACCTGCTCGAGCTCCTCGGCGAGGCGGGCTGCGTGTCCATCGAGGCGGGGCTCGAGAGCCTCACCGAGGAGGGCCGCGCCATGCTGGCCAAGCGGTGCCGGATGGATACGCCCGAGCTCGCGGCGCTGCTGGTGAAGGCGCGGGCGCACGTGCCCTTCGTGCAGGCGAACCTGATCGGCACGCCGACCGATTCCAGGGAGATCGTCGCCCATTGGCGCGAGCACCTGATCTCGCGCGGCGTGTGGGCGAACGACCCCGTGCCGCTCTACCCCTATCCCTCCTCGCCGTCCTATCGTGATCTCTGGGGGATGCCCGACGACCGGGCCTGGGAGCGGGCGCACGAGCACTATCTCGCCGCCTTCGATCGCTTCAGCGACATCCAAGACGAGCGGCCCCGCCCGCTCCCGGAGCTGGAGAGCGCCTGCTGCGGGGTGCGCGCATGACCCCTGCGCCCCTCCCCGACACTCCCCCCGGCCCGCGCCGGATCCTCGTCACCTGCGACGCCGTCGGCGGGCTGTGGCGCCACGCCGTCGACATGGCCCGCGCGCTCGCCGGCCACCACGTCGAGACCGTGCTCGTCGCCTTCGGGCCGGAGCCCGCTGCCGATCAGCGCGAGGAGGCGCGCAGCGTGCCGGGCCTGACGCTGCTGTGGTTCGACCATCCGCTCGACTGGCTCGCCGGCGACGAGACCGCGCTCGCGGGCGTCCCCGCGGTGCTCGACGGCGTCGCCGAACTCTACGACGTCGACCTCCTGCACCTGAACTATCCCTCGCAGGCGCGCGGTCTCGCGACCGACCGGCCCTTGGTCGCGATGTCGCATTCCTGCCTCGCGACCTGGTGGGAGGCGATGCGCGACGGGCCGATGCCCGACGCCTTCGCGCTGAACCGCCGGCTCGTCGACGAGGGCTTCGCCCGCGCCGACCGCGTGCTCGCGCCGAGCCGCAGCCACGCGAACGCGCTGCGGCGCGCCTACGGCCCGATCCCCGGCCTCGCCGTCGTGCACAACGCGCGCTACCCGACTCCCGCGGCCGACGGCACCCGCAGCGACGACCCGGCGGGCGTCGTGCGCGCCTGCGCCGTCGGACGCTGGTGGGACGAGGCGAAGAACGCCCAAGTCCTCGACGCCGCCGCCGCACGCGCGTCGACGCCGATCTCGGCCATCGGCCCGACCGAGGGCCCCCGGGGGCAGCGCGTCTCGTTCGCGCACGCCGAGGGGCGCGGCACGCTCTCGGCCCGGGAGACCCGTACCGCCCTCGCCCGCGCGAGCGTCTTCGTCTCGCCGGCGCGCTACGAGCCCTTCGGCCTCGCCGTGCTGGAGGCCGCGCAGGCGGGTTGCGCGCTCGTGCTCTCCGACATCCCAACCTTCCGCGAGGTGTGGGACGGCGCGGCGGAGTTCGTCGCGCCCGACGACGCCACCGGGCTCGCCGAGGCGATCGACGCCCTCGCCGCCGACCCGGACCTGCGGGAGGCGCGCGGCGCGCTGGCGCGCGAGCGGGCCGGCGCCTACGCGCCGCGGGCGCAGGCGGCGCGGCTCCTCGAGGTCTACGCCGACGTCCTGGCGAACGCGCCCGGCGACCCGATGCGCCCGCTCTCCTCCTCCCTGGCCGAGACGGCGTGATGCGCTTCGTCTTCCACACCCACTCGCTCACCTCCGACTGGAACCACGGCAACGCGCACTTCCTGCGCGGCGTCATGCGCGAACTCGTGGCGCGCGGCCATTCGGCCACCGCGCTCGCACCCTTCGACGCCTGGAGCCGGGCGAACCTCGTCGCCGACCAGGGCTTCCGTGCGCTCGACCGCTTCGCGCGCGACTTTCCCGAGCTCGACGAGCAGCTCTGGGAGGAGGATTTCGACCACGCCGCGGCGCTCGCGGGTGCCGACGTCGTCGTCGTGCACGAATGGACCGATCCCGCGCTCGTGGCCGAGATCGGCCGGCTGCGACGCGAGGGGGGAACCTTCACGCTCCTCTTCCACGACACGCACCACCGCGCGGTCTCCGCGCAGAGCGCGATCGCGGGGCTCGCGCTGGCCGACTACGACGGCGTGCTCGCCTTCGGGGAGACGCTCGCGGCGCGCTACCGCGCCGCCGGCTGGGGACGGCAGGTCCGGGTCTGGCACGAGGCCGCCGACACGCGGCTGTTCCGGCCGATGCCGGAGGTCGAGAAGACCGGCGACCTGATCTGGATCGGCAACTGGGGCGACGGCGAGCGCGACGCGCAGCTGCGTGAATTCCTGGTCGAGCCGGTCCGCGACCTGGGGCTCGTGGCCGAGGCGCGCGGCGTGCGCTACCCGCCCCACGCGCTGGCCGCGCTCGACGAGGCCGGCATCGCCCACGGCGGCTGGATCGCCAACGCGGACGCCCCGGAGGCCTTCGCCCGCCACCGCGTCACCGTCCACGTCCCGCGCCGGCCCTACGTCGAGAGCCTGCCGGGCATCCCGACGATCCGCCCCTTCGAGGCGCTCGCCTGCGGCATCCCCCTCGTCTGCGCCCCCTGGGACGACGCCGAGGGCCTGTTCCGCCCGGGCGAGGACTACCTCGTCGCGCGAAACGGCGAGGAGATGCGCGCGGCCCTGCGCGGCATCCTCGACGATCCGGAGCGCGCCGCGGCGCTCGCCGCATCCGGGCTCGAGACCATCCGCGCCCGCCACACCTGCAGCCACCGCGTCGACGCGCTTCTCGGCATCCTCGCCGATCTGCGCGCCGACCACCGCGAGACGGAGACCGCGCCGTGAAGATCGCCTTCTATGGATCGAGCCTCCTGTCGTCCTACTGGAACGGCGCAGCCACCTACTACCGGGGCCTCCTCAAGGCGCTCGCCGCCCACGGCCACGAGATCACCTTCCACGAGCCGGACGCGTTCGATCGGCAGGCGCACCGCGACATGGACGAGCCGCACTGGGCGCGCGTGGTCGTCTGGGAGGCCAGCGCCGAGGGCCTGCGCGGCGCCGCGGCGCGGGCGGCGCAGGCGGACGTCGTGGTCAAGGCGAGCGGCGTCGGCTACGCGGACGACGCGCTGCTCGAGGCGGTGATGGACGCCGCGCGCGCGGACGCCGTGAAGCTGTTCTGGGACGTCGACGCGCCGGCGACGCTCGCCGAGATGGCGGCCGACGAGAGCCACGCGGTGCGGCGTATGCTGCCGCGCCTCGACGCGGTGATGACCTACGGCGGCGGCCAGCCCGTGGTGACCCGCTACGAGGGCTTCGGCGCCCGCGCGTGCCGGCCGATCTACAACGCGCTGGACCCCGACACCCACCACCCGGTGACGCCGAACCCGCGCTTCTCCGCCGATCTCGCCTTCCTCGGCAACCGCATGCCCGACCGCGAGGCCCGCGTGCGCACCTTCTTCCTGGAGCCCGCCGCGGCGGCGCCGAAGAAGTCCTTCCTCCTCGGCGGCTCCGGATGGGAGCCGTGGCAGCTCACGCCGAACGTGCGCGCCATAGGCCATGTGGGCCAGGGCGAGCACAACGCCTTCAACGTCACGCCCAAGGCCGTGCTCAACGTCACCCGCGAGAGCATGGCCCATGTCGGCTTCTCGCCGCCGACCCGGGTCTTCGAGGCGGCGGGGGCCGGCGCCTGCCTGATCACCGATGATTGGGAGGGCGTCGCGGCGTTCTTCGCGCCCGGCGAGGAGATCCTCGTCGCCCGCGACGGCGCCGACGTCGCCGAGATCATGGCCCGGCTGACGCCCGACGACGCGCGGCGCATCGGCGGCTGCGCCCTCGACCGGGCGCTGCGCGACCACACCTACGCGAGGCGTGCAGTGGAGGCGGACGCGATCCTGCGGGCGCTCGCCGGAGCGAAGGGCCGCGCGGGAGCGGCGGCGTGACGAAGGCCCTCGACATCGTCGTGCTGGGCCTGTCGCTGTCCTCGTCCTGGGGGAACGGCCACGCGACCACGTTCCGCGCGCTCCTGCGCGGCGCGGCGGGGCTCGGCCACCGGATCACATTCCTCGAGCGCGACGTGCCCTGGTACGCGGACCATCGCGACCTGCCCGACCCGGACTTCTGCGCGTTCCACCTCTATCCGGACCTCGCCGCCCTCGAGGCCCACGCCGCGACGATCCGCGACGCGGACGCCGTCGTCGTCGGCTCCTACGTCCCCGACGGAGGCGCCGTGATCGACCGCGTGCTGGAGCTCGCCCGGGGCGTCGTCGCCTTCTACGACATCGATACGCCGGTGACCCTGGCGCAGCTCGCGCGCGGCGAGACGCAATCTCTGGAGGCGCGCCAGATCCCGCTCTTCGACGTCTACTTCTCCTTCACCGGCGGCCCGACGGTCGACCGGCTCGAGCGCGAGCTCGGCGCACGCGCGGCCCGCGCGCTCTACTGCTCGGTGGAGCCCGAGCGCTACCGCCCGACCGGCGAGCCCTACGAATGGGACCTCGGCTACCTCGGCACCTACTCGCCCGACCGCCAGCCCTCCCTGGAGCGGCTCCTGATCGAGCCGGCCCGGCGCCTGCCGGGCAAGCGCTTCGTCGTCGCCGGCCCGCAATATCCCGACGACATCGCCTGGCCGGAGAACGTCACGCGCATCCCGCACCTGCCGCCGGCGGATCACCCGTCCTTCTACGCCCGCCAGCGCTTCACGCTCAACGTGACGCGGGCGGACATGATCGTGGCCGGCTGGTCGCCGAGCGTGCGGCTGTTCGAGGCGGGCGCCTGCGCCACCGCCATCGTCGGCGATCATTGGGAGGGGCTCGGCACGCTCCTGCCCGACGGCGAGGCGATGCTCGTCGCGCACGATACCGACGACGTCGTGCGGATACTCGGGGAGCTTCCCGCCATGCGGCGCGACGCCATCGCGGCGCGGGCGCGCGCCATCGTGCTGTCCGAGCACACCGGCACCGCCCGCGCACGCGAGTTCGTCGCCGGCCTCGCCGAGGCCGGCGCGGCACGCGGGGCGGCGCCTCGGAAAAAAGTCGCCGGTCCGTGAGCCGGGCATGCATCTTCTCTGCGGCCGACGCGTTGGGGCGAGGAAATCCACCCGATACCACATGGGATCGGTGATCTTCAGGAAGGTGACGCCGTATGAATACTTTCCGCTCACGTAGCAAGCCGCGCGCGCACACGGTCCTCGTCGCCGGCGGGGCGGGCTTCCTCGGCTCGAATCTCTGCGAGCGCCTGATCGCCGACGGCGAGCGCGTGATCTGCCTCGACAACATGCAGACCGGCACGACGCAGAACCTGGCCGCGCTCGCCCGCGAGCCGCGGTTCTCGCTCGTCGAGCAGGACGTCTGCGATCCGATCCCGCGATCGCTCGAGGTCGACCGGGTGTTCAACCTCGCCTGCGCGGCGTCGCCGCCGCGCTACCAGGCCGACCCGGTCCACACGATGATGACGAGCGTGATGGGCACGCGCCATCTGCTCGACCATTGCGCGGCGCACGGGGCGCGCTTCGTCCAGGCCTCGACGAGCGAGGTCTACGGCGATCCGCGCGAACACCCGCAGCGCGAAGATTATTGGGGCCACGTCAACCCGATCGGCCCGCGCGCCTGCTACGACGAGGGCAAGCGCGCCGCCGAGACGCTGTGCTTCGACTATCGGCGCGGGAAGGGTAGCGGAGACGCCGTCGACGTGCGCGTCGCCCGCATCTTCAACACCTACGGCCCGCGCATGCGCCCCGACGACGGGCGCATCGTCTCGAACCTGATCTGCCAGGCGCTCGCCGACCAGCCGCTGACGATCTACGGCACGGGCGAGCAGACGCGCTCGTTCTGCTACGTCGACGACATGATCGAGGGACTGGTGCGGCTCATGCGCGTCGATCCCGCGCCGGAGGGGCCGGTCAACCTCGGTAATCCGGGGGAGTTCACCATTCTGGAACTCGCCGAGATGGTGCTCGATCTCGTCGAGACGACCTCCCGCCTCGTGCACGAGCCGCTGCCGACGGACGACCCGCAGCGCCGCCGCCCGGACGTGTCGCGCGCCGAGACCCGGCTCGGCTGGCGCCCGACGACGCCGCTTTCGGCGGGCCTGCCGCCGACGATCGACTGGTTCGCCGGCCTCGCGCCGCCGCGACGCGCGGAGCATCGCACCCCGGCGCCGGAGGCGAGCGCACTGCACGGCGCCGCGTGAGGACGAGCGGGCCGATCACACTCGCGTGACCGGCCCGTGAAGCGGCCCACGAAGGCGCGACGCGGGGCTGTCCGCGGCGGAAAGCCGCGCTATCCTCCCTAGCGACATTCCGATCCGGACACTCCCAGGGGGACTGTGCCGGACGCGCCAGCCCGAGGGGGACCCCGTGACGCTCGACCCGACCCGCATCGCCGCCGTGACCGGCCTCGCCCTCCTCCTCGCCGCGCCCGTCGCCCTCGCCCCCGTGCTCTTCGCGCCGGGCGCCCTCGCGCAGGGCGACCCGATCGCCGAGCGCCAGGAGATCATGAAGGGCGTCGGCGACGCGACCCGCACCGGCGTGCGGATGGTCCGCGGCGAGGCGCCCTTCGACCTCGACGCCGCCCGCGAGACCTTCGCCGTCTACGTCGACGCGGCCGAGCGCATGCCCGGGCTGTTTCCCGAGGGCTCGGAGTCCGGCGGGGGCACGGAGGCCGCCGCCGTGATCTGGGAGGACAAGGGCGGCTTCGAGGCGCTGTTCGTCGAGTTCGGCGAGCGCTCTGCCGCGGGCCTCGCGGCGACGACGGACCAGGCGAGCTTCCAGGCCGCGCTCGGCACCGCGACGCAGTCCTGCCGGACCTGCCACGAGCAGTTCCGGGTCGACAATTGAGCGGCCGCGGGGCCGCTCGCATGATCGACGCACTCCAGAAGGCGGCGGTGGTCGCGGCGACGCTCGCCGTGCTCGCCGTCTTCGGCTTCTTCCTCCTCACCGATCCCGACCTCGACGGCACGGGCCTCGAGCGCCCGCCCGGCGGGGAGGTCGATCTCGCCAACGGCGAGACGCTGTTCTGGGCCGGCGGCTGCGCCTCCTGCCACGCAACGCCGGGACGGGAGGACCCGCTGCATCTCGGCGGCGGGCTCGCGCTCGAGACCGACTACGGCACCTTCAACGTCCCCAACCTCTCGCCGTCGCGCGACGGCATCTTCGGCTGGACGACGGCGCAGTTCGTGCGCGCCATGCGCGGGGGCGTCTCGCCGGACGGGGAGCACTACTACCCGTCCTTCCCCTACACGTCCTACGCCCGCATGACGGCGGCCGACCTGCGCGACCTCCACGGCTTCCTGATGACGCTCGAGCCGGTGGACGGCGTCGCGCCGTCCCACGACCTCGCCTTTCCCTACAACATCCGCCGCGGCATCGGCCTGTGGAAGCTCGCCTTCCTCGACGGCGAGCCCTTCGCGGCGCCCGAGGGCATGGATCCGCTCCTCGCGCGCGGCGCCTATCTCGTCGAGGGACCCGGCCACTGCGCCGAATGCCATTCCCCGCGCAACGCGCTCGGCGCGATCCGCGACGACGCCCGCTTCGCCGGTGGCCCGAACCCGGAGGGACGCGGCTTCATCCCCAACATCACGCCACACGAGACGGGCATCGGCGGCTGGTCGCGCACCGAGATCGTCGAGCTTCTCGCGAGCGGCTTCACCCCCGAGTTCGACGTGATCGGCGGGTCGATGGCGAAGGTCGTCGACAACACGGCGAGGCTCTCGGGGGAGGACCGCGAGGCGATGGCGGCCTACCTGCTCTCGCTGCCGCCACGACCACAGACGCCGCGGGACTGATCCCCTTCGCGCCGATACGCGGTGCGGCTGACGTAGTCCTTCGCGGGACCGCGCACGCGATGGACGATGCGCATCCCGCCGTCCGGCTCGAAACGGTAGGTGCTCTCGTAGGTGTCCGCGCCGCAGAGATGCGCGGCCCTGCCGACGAGGGCGTCGCCCTGGGGCACCGGCAGGATGGAATGGAACAGGCGCTCGGGCGTCTCGTCGAAGAGCACGTCGAAGCCGCCGCTCGCCGCGCGAAAGACGTAGCGCCGCTCGGCGCGCAGGCGCCCGCCGCCCGCCAGCGTCAGCGTCCCGCTCTCCGCGTAGGCGAGCGCGCCGGCGCGCGTGGGCGCGAAGCGCGCGGACCCGTGCAGGGTGGCGAGTCCCTCGACGACGCGATCGATCACCCAGTCGCCCGCCAGCCCGGCGAGCAGGGCATCGGGGGAGCGACCCCAGCGCATGCCGCCGACCGGCTCAGGAGCGCGCCCGCGCGGGCGCCTCCGCGCCACCCGCAGCCGGCTCGCCGGCCTGGCCGGCGTTCGGCGGGGCCGCTGCGGAGGCATCCGCGGCGTCGCGGCCGCCCTCGTGGGACAGACGCCCCGCGGAACGCCTGACGCGGGCGTCGACGACCTCGGCGCGATGGGCGAGGTCGCCCGCATCGTCCGAGGACTCGCGCGCGACCCGACTATCGCGGCCGCCGTCGCGGCCTCCCTCGCGGCCTCCCTCGCGGCCTCCGCGCGCCCGCGCGCGGTCCGCCCGCGCGGTGGCGAGTGCGCCTTCGAGGGAGCCCTTCTCGGCCTTGAGCACCTCGATGCGCTCGTTGAGCGCCCGCAGCGCCGTCTCGTGCGCCGCGCCGAGCGCGCGTTCGCGGGCCTGGATGTCGGATATGCGCGCTTCGAGCCGCCCGGTGGCCTCCCGCGCGGCGGCGAGCGCGGCATGGGCATCGGCGGCGATGGCGCGGGCGAGGTCGCGCTCGCCCCGCGTCTCGGCGAGCTCGGCGGCGCGGGTGGCGGCGTCGGCGGCCGCGCGCTCGGCGGCGGCCGTCGCCTCGGCGAAGCGCCGGTCGAGAACGGCGCCGCGGGCCTGCTCGTCGGCGAGCGCCGCACGGGTCCGCTCGTGGGCGGTGCGCTCGGCGGCGAGCTCGATGCGGCGTTCGGCGAGGCGCTTGTCGAGGTCGTCGCCGCGCCGCGTCTGCGTCGTCAGGCGCGTCTCGAGATCGGCGATGGCGATGCGCCGGGCGTCGTTCTCCTGGAGCGTGGCGTCGTGGCGCGTGGCGAGGTCGGCGTGCGTGCGCTTGAGCTGAGCGAAGGCCTCGCGGGTGTCGGCGAGGTCGCCGCGGGTGTCGGAGAGGGTCGCCTGGGTCTCGGCGAGGGTCGTGCGGGTCGCCTCGAGGTCGGCCTCGAGCGCGGCGATGCGCGCGTCCCGGTCGGCGACGTCGCGGCCGAGCGCCTCGATCCGGACGGCGCGCCGCCCGAGTTCGGCGAGGTCGGCGTGCTTGCCTGCGAGCGTCGCCTCCAGCCGCTGCTCGATGCGGCGCTCGCGCAGCGCCAGCTGGGCACGCAGGTGGTCGCGCTCGGCGTTGAGCTCGACGAGGGAGCGCGGCAGCTGCGCCTCCAGCCGCCGCCGCGCCAGGCGGTCGGCACGCGCCGCGAGCGCGGGCGCCGTCAGCAGCGCCAGGAAGGTCGCCGCCAGGAACCCGAGCGCTATGAACATCGCGGCTTCGATCACGCGTCGCCTTCCGAGGCATGGGACAGCATGCGTCACTTAAGCCGAATGCGCTCGCGACGCCAGCGTTGCAGCCGCGCGGGCGACGCTAGAAGGGATTCCAGGTTGGCTGCGCGGTGAATTTCAGATATCCGAGGTTGACCCCGAGCCGCGCGCCCACGCCGGTTCGGATCGGGACGACCACCATGTCGTCCGCCATCAGCGCCGTCATGCCGACACCGCCGACCAGGTAGGCCGAGCCGTCGATGCCGACGAAGCGACGGTACAGCGCCTCGGTGGCGGGGAGGTTGTAGACGAGCATCATCGTGCGCGCGCCGTCGCCGCCGACATCGAAGCCGAGCGTCGGCCCCTGCCAGAAGACCGGGCGCTGGCCGGCGTTGCGGGTGTAGAGCGTGCCCTCGCCGTAGCGCAGCCCGCCGAAGAAGGCGCCCGACCCCTCCTGCCCGAGGATGTACCCGTTCGGCTGGCCCCAGCGCGAGACCGCCTGCTCGATCGCGAGCGCGATGCCGCGCGAGGTCGAGCCGAAGAAGCGGTGGCCTGCCTCGATCGTCTCGTCGGTGGTGTAGGTCCGGGTGTCGCGCATCATCTGCGCGTTGGTCGCCCGCGGATCGTTCGCCTGCGCGGCCGCCACGCTCGGCGCCACGAGCACGAGGGCGGCGACGAGGGCGGCCACCGCCGGTGCCGCGGGCGCGAGACGGGCGAGGCTCGCGAGGACCTTTCGGACGGCGCGCATGTCTTCGTCTCCGGCTTTCTCGGCCGATCGCTAAAAGTCGATCGATCGGCTCGACGTGATCTTCAGCCATGATGGCCATCTTCGTGGCCGACACGGGGCGGGACCGCGCACGCGGCTCGCGGCAGGGAAGAATTCGCTCGAGATGCACAACAGACCCTTAACGCTGGCGGCGCTCGGGCTCCTCCTGGCGGCGCTCCCGGCGGCGGAGAGCCGCGCCGCGGCTCCCGCGCGCACGGCCACCGACGGCGCCTCGCTGCTGGCGGCGCTGCCGTCGGCGATCGGCGTGACCGAGCAGGTGGCGTTCCACGCGCTCTCGGGCTTCGCGCTCGACGGGCTCGACCCGGTCTCCTACTTCCTCCCCGAGGGCCCGCGGGCCGGCCGCGGCGCCTACGAGCTCGTCTGGCGCGGCGCGGCCTGGCGATTCCATTCCGCCTCGAACCGCGCCGCCTTCGCGGCGGGTCCCGAGCGCTTCGCGCCGCGGCTCGGCGGCCACGACCCCGTCGCCCTCGCCCGCGGACGCCTGGCGGCGGGCCGCCCGGACCTCCACGCGGTCGTCGACGGACGGCTCTACCTCTTCCACGACGCCCGGAGCCTCGCGCGGTTCGCGGAGGCCTCGGAGGGCGCGGTCCTCGCCGACGCCGAGCGGGCCTGGCCGCGGATCGCCGCGGGGCTGGTCGATCCGGCGAGCGGGCGCTGAGCGCATCGGGGACCCGCGCTCGCGCGACGGCTTTGCAACGCGACGCCTTGCGGCTACGAAGGGCGACGGCGCACGCGCGCCCGAATCGCTTGCGGCCGCGCCTTTCGCCGGAGAGGCCGGCGCCGCTCGCCGCCCAGGTCCCGCGGAGGTCCCCATGGCCACGGTCTCGCTCGACTCTCTCGATCTCGCCGCGCTCCTGTGCTCGCGGGTGTGCCACGACGTGATCAGCCCCGTGGGCGCGATCGTCAACGGCCTCGAGGTCATGGAGGAGGAGGGCGGCGACGCCGAGATGAAGGAGTTCGCGCTCGACCTCATCCGCAAGAGCGCGCGCCAGGCCTCCGCCCGTCTCCAGTTCGCCCGCATCGCCTTCGGCGCCGCCGGCTCGGCGGGCGCGTCGATCGACCTCGGCGACGCGGAGAGCGTCGCCAAGGGCTTCTTCACCGACGACCGCACGACGCTGAGCTGGACCGCCCGGCGCATGCTGCTGCCGAAGAACCGGGTGAAGCTGCTCCTCAATCTCGTCGTCATCGCCGCGCAGGGCATTCCCCGCGGTGGCACGATCGACGTCACGGTGGGCGGGGACGAGGCCGCCTCGACCTTCCTCGTGAAGGCGCAGGGGCGCAACGCCCGCATCCCCACGCACGCCCCCGCGCTGGTGCGCGGCGAGGCGGAGGACGGCACGGTCGACGCCCACGCGATCCAGACCTACTACACCGGCCTCGTCGCCCGCGCCGCCGGCATGAGCATCGACTTCGCGCTCGACGGCGAGACCCTGACGATCACGTCGGCGCCGGCCTGAGGCGAGGGACGGGCAGCGTCGGCGCAGGACGATCGGCATCCGTGGGTGCGGGCGCGGCCGTTCTCCCCTCCCCCAAGTGGCTGGTCGATTGACACATCTGCGGCACGTCACGGCGAACGACGGGGCCGGCGACGCAGGGTGCAGGCCTTCTCCTTCCCTGGAGGGGAAGGTGGCACCGCGCGCAGCGCGGTGACGGATGGGGCGCGGCGCGAAGCGACGCGTTCCGCGAAGCGGAAGAGCACCGTGTCCGCTGCCACCGTCGCATTTCGGCTTCGCCGAACGCGCGTGCCGCGCGCCCCATCCGTCTCGTCGGCTTCGCCGCCGATCCAGCTTCCCCTACAGGGAAGGAAAGGGATCGCCGGCGTCCGCAGACCAAATGCCCGGCACACGTCGTCCAGAGCCGAGAGAGGCACCGGGGATCTGTGCATCGACTGGCCACGAGGGAGAGGGGAACCGCCGATCGCCCGTCGCGAACGGCACGGTCCGGCCGCTCGACCGACGATCGTCATTGCGTCCGAAACGACACCGATCGGGCCCGATCGCTCCGATTTGCTTAGCATTCGCGCCGAACGCGCGCACCTTCGCGCGAGACGCGCCCCTTGGAGGAAACGGAACTTAAACGACTTGCGGCCACTCTCGATCAGACCCGGCCCAGCCCTCTGGTGGATCGAGAGATATCCATGGATGAACTGCTTCGCGAATTTTTGACCGAGACGAGCGAGCACCTCGACACGGTCGACGTCGAGCTCGTTCGCTTCGAGCAGGACCCCAACAACGAGAAGATTCTCTCGAACATCTTCCGGTTGGTCCACACGATCAAGGGGACCTGCGGCTTCCTCGGCCTGCCGCGCCTCGAGAGCCTCGCCCATGCCGCCGAGACCCTGATGGGTCGGTTCCGCGACGGGCTGCCGGTGACCTCGAGCGCGGTGACGCTGATCCTCGCCACGCTGGACCGGATCAAGGAGATCCTCGCCGAGCTCGAGCGCACCGCCGCCGAGCCGGAGGGGGTCGATTCCGACCTGATCGGCGAGCTCGAGCGCATGGCCAGCGCCGACGAGACGACCCTCCTCGCGGAGGCCGCCGCCGCGCCGACGCCCGAGCCCGAGCCCGAGCCCGAGCCGGTCGTCCCCGCCGCGCCCGAGCCGGCTCCGGAGGCGCCGCGGCTCGGCGAGGTCTCACTCGACGAGCTGGAGCGCGCCTTCCTAGAGGCGCCGGGTCCCGACGACGACTTCGCCCCGCCGGCGCCCGCGCCGATGCCCGCCGCCGTCGCGGTCGTCGCAGAGCCGGAGCCCGCACCGCGCCCCGCACCGGCCCCCGCTCCCGCTCCCGAGGCGGCGAAGCCCGCTCCGAGGCCGGCCGCCAAGCCCACCGCCGCCAAGGAGGCCGCCTCCCAGGAGGGTGCCGCGAGCGGCGAGAACGTCGCCAAGGTGCAGACGATCCGCGTCAACGTGGACACGCTCGAGCACCTGATGACGATGGTCTCCGAGCTGGTTCTGACCCGCAACCAGCTGCTCGAGATCGCCCGCCGTCACGAGGACAACGGCTTCAAGGTGCCGCTCCAGCGGCTCTCCCACGTCACCGCCGAGCTGCAAGAAGGCGTCATGAAGACGCGCATGCAGCCGATCGGAACGGCCTGGCAGAAGCTGCCGCGCATCATCCGCGACCTCTCCTCCGAGCTCGACAAGAAGATCGAGCTGATGATGCAGGGCGCCGACACCGAGCTCGACCGGCAGGTGCTGGAGGTCATCAAGGACCCGCTCACGCACATGATCCGCAACTCGGCGGATCACGGCATCGAGACGCCGGCCGAGCGCCGCGCCGCCGGCAAGCCCGAGCGCGGCACGATCCGCCTCAACGCCTATCACGAAGGCGGCACCATCACGATCGAGATCTCGGACGACGGCAAGGGCCTGAACTTCGACGCGATCCGCAAGAAGGCCGTGGACCGCGGGCTGGGCAGCGAGGCCGAGATCGAGCGGATGAGCGAGGCGCAGATCGCCAAGTTCATCTTCCACCCGGGCTTCTCGACGGCCAAGGCCGTCACCGCGGTCTCCGGCCGCGGCGTGGGCATGGACGTCGTCAAGACGAACATCGAGCTCATCGGCGGAACGGTCGAGATCGCGTCCGAGCAGGGCAAGGGCTCGACCTTCACGATCAAGATCCCGCTCACGCTCGCCATCGTCGCCGCCCTCATCGTCGCCGCGCGCGACCAGCGCTACGCCATCCCGCAGGTGGCCGTGCTCGAGCTCGTGCGCGTCAAGAAGGGCTCCGACCACCAGATCGAGCGCATCAACGGCACGCCGGTTCTGCGCCTGCGCGACCGGCTCCTGCCGATCGTCCCGGCCGCCAAGGTGCTCGGCCTCGACGGCGCGGCGGCGGACGCGGGCGACGAGGGCTTCGTCGTCGTCTCCCAGGTGGGCCGCCAGCGCTTCGGCATCCTCGTCGACGGCGTCTTCCACACGGAAGAGATCGTCGTGAAGCCGATGTCGACGAAGCTGCGCCACATCCCGCTCTTCTCCGGCAACACGATCCTCGGCGACGGCGCCGTCGTGCTCATCATCGATCCCAACGGCGTCGCCAAGATGGTCGACAGCGGCAAGTCCGAGCAGGGCTACGGCTTCGAGGAGCCGGCGGAGGCGCAGGCCACCGAGGAGACCGAGACCGTGACGCTGCTCGTCTTCCGCGGCGGCGGCGCGAGCCTCAAGGCGGTGCCGCTCTCGCTCGTCACGCGCCTCGAGGAGATCGACGCCTCGAAGATCGAGTGGGTGGGCGGACGTCCGCTGATCCAGTACCGCGGCAAGCTGATGCCGCTCGTTCCCGCCGATCCGTCGATCGAGATCAAGAGCGAGGGCACCCAGGCGCTCGTGGTGTTCTCCGACGGCGAACGCACGATGGGGCTCGCCGTCGACGAGATCGTCGACATCGTCGACGACGTGCTCGACATCGAGCTCGCCGACGACCGCTCCGACCTCGTCGGCTCGGCGGTGGTGCGCGGGCGCGCGACCGAGATCGTCAACGTGGCGCACTACCTGCCGCTGGCGCACGAGGACTGGACCCGCGGCGGACCGCCGCGCATCGCCAACCTCTCGCGCACGCTGCTGCTCGTCGACGACAGCCCGTTCTTCCGCGACATGCTCACCCCGGTCCTCAAGGCCGCCGGGTTCAAGGTGATCACGGCGGGCTCGACCGAGGAGGCGCTGCAGGTGCTCGCCGCCGACAAGCGCGTCGACGTCATCGTCACAGACATCGAGATGCCCGGCCGCGACGGCTTCGCGCTCGTCGAGGCGGTGCGCGGCCAGGCCCGCCTGCACGACGTGCCGGTGATCGCGCTCTCCTCGGGCATCACCCCCGAGGCGCTCGAGCGCGCGCGCCGCCTGCGCATCTCGGAGTTCGTCGCCAAGTTCGACCGTTCGGGGCTCGTCGCCGCGCTCGCCGAGACGCAGCCCGACATCCGCAGCTCCCTCGGAGAAGCCGCATGATCGCCGCCAACCAGAACGACACCGCGCGCGACGGCCGCCTGAGCGGCGACATGGAGGAGTTCGTGACCGTGATGGTGGCCGAACAGATGTTCGGCCTGCCCATCGACCGGGTGCACGACGTCTTCATCGCCTCGTCGCTGACCACCGTCCCGCTCTCGCCGCCGGAGATCGCGGGCCTGCTGAACCTGCGCGGGCGCGTCGTCACCGCCGTCGACCTGCGCCGGCGCCTCGGCCTGCCGGACCGCGACACGTCCGGCGACGAGATGGCGGTGGGGCTCGAGCACAAGGGCGAGAGCTACGGGCTCCTCGTCGACTCCGTCGGCGAGGTGATGAAGCTCTCCGTCGACACGCACGAGCCGAGCCCGGTGCACATGGACCCGCGCTGGGTCAAGCTCTCGCACGGCGTGCATCGGCTCGCGGGCCGGCTGCTGATCATCCTCGACGTCGACGCGGTCCTCGCCTTCGACGCCGAAGCCCGCGCGGCCTGATCCGCGCGAAGGAGCCCGCCATGAAGCACTGCCTCGTCGTCGACGACTCGGCCGTCATCCGCAAGGTCGCCCGCCGCATCCTGGAGGGCCTGTCGTTCCGCATCAGCGAGGCGGAGGACGGCGAGCAGGCGCTCGTCGCCTGCCGCGCGCAGATGCCCGACGCGGTGCTGCTCGACTGGAACATGCCCGTGATGGACGGCTACGACTTCCTGCGGGCGCTGCGCGCGCTCCCCGGCGGCCAGCACCCCAAGGTCGTGTTCTGCACCACCGAGAACGACGTCGCCAACATCGCCCGCGCCATGCGCGCGGGCGCCGACGAGTACATCATGAAGCCCTTCGACAAGGAGATCATGACCGCCAAGATGCAGGAGGTCGGGCTCGCCTGAGCCGCGTCCCCGGTTCGTCAGCCCTCGCGCCGCAGCCGCCTCGCCGGCCGCGCCGCGCTACCTTCGAGCGCGCGTCATGTCCTCCGCCCTCGCCTCGACCTCTCACAACGCACCGCCGCAAGCGACGCGCGTCATGATCGTCGACGATTCCGTCGTCGTGCGCGGGCTCACTTCCCGCTGGCTCGAGGAGGAGGGCTTCGTCGTCGCCGCGACCTGCTCGAACGGCCGCGTCGCCGTCGAGCAGGTGGAGCGGGCGCGCCCCGACATCATCGTGCTCGACATCGAGATGCCGGAGATGGACGGGCTCCAGGCCCTGCCGCTGCTGCTCGCCAAGGCGCCCCGGGCGACGATCATCGTCATCTCCACGCTCACCCAGCGCAACGCCCAGGTCTCGCTCAAGTGCCTCTCGATGGGCGCGACCGACTATCTTCCCAAGCCCGAGAGCCACCGCGGCGTGACCACGTCCGCGAGCTTCCGCCAGGAGCTGATCGCCAAGGTCCAGGGCCTCGCCGCGCGCCACCGCCGCGGCCCCGCCATCCCCGCGATGCGATCCACCTCCCCCGCCGCGGCGCCCGCGCCGCGCACCGGCTTCGCCCCGACGACGCGCACGCCCGTCTCGGCGCCCGTCGTCGGCCAGATCCGCCCCGCGCCGGACGCGGCACAGGCGCGCCTCCAGACCACGCGGGTCGCGGTGCGGCCCCGCCCCGGCCTCGTCCATCCCAAGGCGCTCCTCGTCGGCGCCTCGACCGGCGGCCCCCGCGCCGTGGGCGAGGTGCTGTCCGCCCTCGCGCCCGCGCTGAAATCCGTGCCGGTACTGATCGTCCAGCACATGCCGCCGATCTTCACCGCCGTGTTCGCCGAGCATCTCGGCACGCAGACGCGCATGCCCGCCGCCGAGGGCCGCGACGGCGAGAAGCTCGAGCCCGGGCGCATCTACGTGGCGCCCGGCGGCAAGCACATGGGCCTGCGCAAGGACTCCACGGGCGCGGTCCACGTACGGATCGACGACGGCCCGCCGGAGAACTTCTGCAAGCCCGCGGTCGACGTCCTCTTCCGCGACGCCGCCTCCGTGTACGGCGCCTCGGCGCTCTCCGTCGTGCTCACGGGCATGGGCTCGGACGGCACGCTCGGCGCGAAGGCGCTCGTCGCCGCCGGCGGGCTCGTCTACGCCCAGGACGAGGCGACGAGCACCGTGTGGGGCATGCCGGGCTCGATCGCCCGCGCCGGCCTCGCCCACGACATCCTGCCGCTGCCGGCGCTCGCGCCGGCCCTCAAGTCCCTGCTCACCGGAGGCGCGGCATGACGGACGCCGACTTCGAATACCTGCGCGCGCTCCTCAAGTCGCGCTCGGGCCTCTCGCTCGCGCCCGAGAAGCGCTACCTCGTCGAGAGCCGGCTCGGGCCGGTGTGCCGCAAGCACCAGATCCCGGGCCTCCCCCAGCTGGTGCAGGTGCTGCGCGGCGGGCGCAACTCCGCCATCGAGACGGAAGTCGTCGAGGCGATGACGACGAACGAGACGTTCTTCTTCCGCGACAAGACGCCGTTCGACATCTTCCGCGACCAGCTCCTGCCCAAGCTCGCCGCCGCGCGCGCGACGCAGAAGCGCCTGCGCATCTGGTGCGCCGCCGCCTCGACGGGCCAGGAGCCCTACTCGCTCGCGATGATCGTCGACGAGATGAAGCCGCGCCTCGGCGGGGTGCAGGTCGACATCCTCGCGACCGACCTCGCCGACGAGGTTCTCGCCAAGGCCAAGGCCGGCGTCTACTCGCAGTTCGAGGTCCAGCGCGGCCTGCCGATCCAGATGCTGCTCAAGCACTTCAAGCAGGACGGCGAGCAGTGGCGGATCTCGCCTGCGATCAAGAACATGGTCCAGTTCCGGCCGCTGAACCTGATCCGCGACTTCTCCAGCCTCGGCCAGTTCGATATCGTCTTCTGCCGCAACGTGCTGATCTACTTCGACCAACCGACGAAGGCGGACGTGCTGCGGCGCCTCTCCAACGCGCTCGCCGCCGACGGCGCGCTGTTCCTGGGCGCCGCCGAGACCGTGATCGGACTCACCAGCGCCTTCCAGCCGCATCCCGAGCACCGCGGCCTCTACGTCCCCGCCCGCGCACAGCCCGCGGCCGGCGCGCCGCGGCTCGCCGCGAGCGCCTGAGGACGGCGCGCCGCCTGTGCAGGAAACGGGTGGCGCCGCCGCCCGCGTCTCCCGAAGCTCCCTCTCGATGATCGGCATCGGAGGGCGTCGGGGATGGAGACGGTCGTGGGCATGCGTACGGGGGCCGCGGCGCGGCTCCTCCTGGGGCCGGGGCTCGTGGCGAGCTTCACGCTCCTCTCGGCGGTGCGGGACGTCTTCCTCTCCGATCAGCTGCGGGCCGAGCCGCCCCTCGTCGTCGCCGCGCTGGCCTTCGCCGTCACCAACCTGGCGTTCGGCCCCTTCCTGCTGCGCGCCCTGCGCACGAAGCGCGAGGCCTTCCGGGGCGCCGGGCGCCTCGCGCTCGGCGTCAACGCCACGACGGCGGCCGCCTGGCTCCTCTACTTCGCCGCGCTGGCGAACAGCCCGCCGGCGATCGTGATCACGATCTGGTCGGCGGCGGGCCCGCTCTTCGCCGCCTGGCTCGTCGCCCGTGCGAAGCCCGGGGAGGCGCTCGGCGCCGGCGCGCGGATCGGCCCGCGGGAACGGCTCGCCTACCTGCTGCAGTTCCTGCTCGCGCTCGGCCTCGCGCTGGGGACGGGCGGCGTCGCGCTGGCGCAGGGCGCCGGGCCGGCCCTGCTCGTGGGCAACCTGTGCGCGTTCGCGAGCGGGCTCGCGATCACCGTCTCGATCCTGCAGTCGCAGGGTCTCGCCCTGCGCGGCCTCGCGCCCACCGAGATCATGGGGCTGCGCTTCCAGCTCACCGGCGCGCTCGCGATCGTCGGGGTCCTCGTCGCCGGACCGCCCCTCGTCACGCTCCTGGACGAGCGGCTCTTCGCTGTGGCCGGGCTGGTCGCGGTGTTGATCGTGCTGCCGAACTTCGCGCTCCAGATCGGCGTCGTGCGCACGAACGCCATCACGGCGAAGATCATCCTCTCCTTCGCTCCGAGCCTGACCTTCGCCCTCCAGACCCTCGTCCTCGGCCTGCCGGTGACGACCGCGACCGCCGTGTCCGTCGGCCTGTTCTTCGTTCTCTCGGTGGCGGGCGCGCTCGCACGCGCCACGAAGGCCTGACGGGCCGGGCCGTGCCGGCGTCCGGCACCCGGACTCCAACCGCGGCATCCGCCCGCGGCCTCGGCCGCTCGCGGATGGGAGGATTTCCCGAAATAGCAAGAAACCGGATGCCCCAACTCTCAATAGAATGTATCCCTCGTATCGCGCCAACAAAAGCAACCAATGCAAGCGCCGGGCTGGGTCCGAGGGAGGAATCAGATCATGCACGCGAGCGAGCAGGCGGCGATTGGCCCCGTCCGGCGACCGCCGACGCCGAACATCCCGCCCGAGACGGATCGCGACCGCGCCGGCGAGCCGGCCGGCGCGCCGTTCGACCCGCCGGCCCCGAGCCCGATCGCCGGGCGGATCGCCGTCGCGGTGCGGACGATCGAGCGGGCGGAGGCCCAGCCGCGGCTGGCGGATCTCGCCCGCGCGGCGGGCCTGAGCCCGTCGCACTTCCAGCGGCTCTTCAAGCGCATCGTGGGGCTTTCCCCGACTCGATACGGCATCGCGGTGCGCCGCGCGCGGCTGCGTCGGGCGCTGGAGAACGGCGACGGCGTGACGCAGGCCATCTTCGCCGCGGGCTTCGGCTCCGCCTCCCAAGGATACGCCGCCCTGCGCGACGAGGCGGGCCTCACACCCTCGGCGATCCGCGCGGGCGGCAGCGGCGTCTCGATCTACCATCTCGGCCTTCCGGTCGGCGCACGCCGGCTCCACCTCGGCTTCACCGAGCGCGGCCTGTGCCACCTGTCGCTCGGCGCCGAGCGCGCGGACACGCGCTCGGAGCTGCGGCGGCTCCTCCCCCACGCCCGGCTGGCGCCCTTGCACGACCCGGGGCTGCGGGCCCTCGTGCTGGACGCGCTCGCGCCGCTGCGCGCGGAACTCGCCGCCGCGACAGGCCCGCGCGAGCGCGCGCTCGTCGAGCGGCTGCGCCGGTCTCTCGCGGGGCTGCGCCCCGCACCCCACGCGACATCCCATCCGTCGGTCGCCCACCCGGCCGGGCACGGCGCCGAGAGGAGAACCCGATGAACGACGTCGACACCCGTACGCTCGCCGCGTCCCGTGCCCACGGCCTGGTTCCGGCGGCGCCCCCGATCCAGCCGATCCCGCGCTGGCACTTCGCCATGATGAACGATCATCGCCGCACGCACGCGCTGCGGGTGGCCTTCGCCGCGGCCGGGCTCGCCGGCCGGCGCGTGCTGGAGATCGGCACGGGTGCGGGCCTGATGGCGACGCTGCTCGTCGAGGCGGGCGCCCGCGAGGTCTGGACCTGCGAGGCGGATCCCGCGCTCGCCGCCTTCGCCCGCGACGCCATTCGGCGCCTTGGCCTCGCCGACCGCGTGCACGTGGTCTGCGGCATGTCGAGCGATCTCGCGCTCGAGGATCTCGGCGGGGAGCGCTTCGACGTCGTCGCCGGCGAGATCGTCGATTGCGGCTTCTTCGGCGAGGGCATCCTGCCGAGCTTCGCCGACGCGCGGGAACGCTTCCTCGCGCCGGGCGGGCGCCTGCTGCCCGCACGGGTGCGGCTCGTCGGCGCACTGCTCGAGAGCCCGCACGTGCATGCGCTCAACCATATCGGCCCCACGCTCCCGGAGGCCTTCCGCGCCTTCGACATGTTCTCGACGCGCGGGCACTTCCCGCTGCGGGCGAACGCGCATCCGCACGCGTTCCTGTGCGACCCGAAGGAGCTGCTCGCCGTCGACCTCGAGCGCGCGCCCCCGCGCAGCCTGCGCGCCGAAGCGACGGCGACGCCCTCCCGCGCCGGCCTCGCGCACGGCGTCCTGTTCTGGTTCGACGCGCCCTTCGGCGGCGAGGTGGGCATCTCCAACGACCCGCGCACCACCCCCACCCACTGGCACCAGGCGGTATGCCTCTTCCCGACGCCCCTCCCCGTGCGCGCCGGCGTGCCCGTGCCGCTCTCGATCCGCGTCGCCGGGACGCGCGTCACGATACTCCCCGAAGCTCCCGGCGCGGACGCGGGCTGCGCCCTGGACGCCGCCTGCGACATCGATGCGACCTCGGACGACAGGAGACCCTCATGAACGAGATGATCACCACCCTCGCGCCGTCCGCGTCGCTCGACGAGGCTTCGATCGGCGGCTTCGCCGACGCGCTCGCCGTTGTCCGCGACCTGCCGCTCTTCGCCGACCAGGAGGAGTGGGACCTCGAGGGCACGCCGTTCCGCCGTACGCTGCGCCCGCAGACCTTCGCCCACGTCGACTTCGCGACCCCGCTCGGTGCGCACGAGCCGACGACCTACAAGTCGCTCGTCGCCAACCGCATCCTGCAGACCGCCTACGAGGCGGAGTTCGTGCTCCTGCCGCGTACGCCGGACGCGCACTTCGCCGCGGACTTCGCGCTCTTCTACGCGCCGCGCACGCAGGCGGCCCTCGACATCGTGCGCCGGCGGCTGGAGGAGACCGTGTTCTCCTTCCTCGACGACGAGATCGACCTCTCCGGCCGCTGGCGGCGGTCGGACGCGAAGGCCTATCTCGAGGCCTACGTGACGCAGGAGGAAACGGCGCAGGGCAACGCGGCGATGGCGGCGATCGAGGCCTCGCCGGACCCGCGGCACGCGGCCAAGACCTTCCTGATCCAGCTCGCCAGCGACTTCCTGCTGGAATCCTCGCCCATGGCGCGCACGACGATCGGCAATTACGGACCGATCCAGTCGGAGATCTTCAAGGTCCTGATCGACGAGTACGGCTACGGCGTCCACTCCGCCAAGCATTCGACCCTCTACGAGGAGACGCTCTCCTCCGTCGGGCTCAGCCCCGCCGCGCACACACATTGGCAGTTCTATCTCAGCGGCAGCCTGATGATGAACAACTACTTCAACTACGTCTGCCGCAACCCGCGCCACTTCTTCCGCTACCTCGGCGCGCTCTTCCAGGCTGAGACGGGCTTCATCCGCGCCACGCGGGAGTGGTCGCAGGGTCTCGGCCGCGTCTTCGGCGACGAGATCGCGCTCGGCTACTTCGCCGAGCACGCGCACATAGACATGCACCACAGCCGCATGGCGCTCGAGAACGTCGTCCTGCCGGCGATCGACGCCTTCGGCGAGGGCGTGATCCCCGACATCCTGCGCGGGTTCGAGGAGGCGAAGCTGCTCGCGGAGCTGGCCGAGCGCGACTTCTGCGCCCAGGTCGGCTGGATGGACGCGGCCGCTCCCTGCAAGCGGCTCGCGCCGGGCATCCTGGCGAACATCGAGGCGAGGCCCGCCGCCGAGCGCCCGCCGCTCGCCCCGATCGACGAGCCGCGCGGCGAGCTCTCGGTCATGCACGTGCACGACGGCGACGAACTCTGCTGGATCCGCGAGGGCGTCATGCACTTCTGGATCGGCCACGACCGCTACACCCGCCTCGAGGCGGGCGAGGGAACGGTGATCCGCGCCCAGCGCCTGCACGGCGCGATCATCGACAGCGAGCGCTGCCTCTACGAGATCCACTCGATCGGGGATCACCGCGCATGGCTGTGAGCCCTGCTCGCGAGAGCGCCGGCCGCGCGGTGGTGACGTTGCCGCTCGCGCGGGGCGCCTGCATCGCCGGCGCGGCGATGGAATGGGTCCTCGTCGAGACGCCGGCGGGCGGCTGGAGCGTCATCGAGGGGACCTGCAGCCACCGCGGCGGTCCGCTGCGGCTCGGTACCTGCGACGCGCGGGCGGTGCGCTGCCCGTGGCACGGCACGGCCTTCTCGTGGTCCGGCCTGATCCGCCGCGGCGCGCCGGCGATCCGCGTCGGCGCCGTCGTCCGGGCGGTCGTGCCGGACGCGACGGCGCGCGCCGTGCAGCGGCGGGTCTACCTCGCCGCGCCCGGCGAGGCCGGCGCGTCCGCGACGCGTCCGCCGGCGAGATGCCCCGAACCGACCGCTTCCCCGCATCCCGAGGAGATCCCCGCATGAGAAACGCACCAGGAGAGCCGGCGCCCTATGATCCCGAGGCGGAGGTCGCCGAGTACAACCGCATCTACGCCACGGTCATCGACGACGTGGAAGCGCTGCGCGAGCTCTCGCGCTTTCGCCGCGAGTTCCTGGACCTCTTCCGCACCTTTCCCAACAGCGTGAACGAGGCCGTCGTCACCCGCGAACTCGTCTTCGACCTGCCCGACGCGACCTGCATCCGCGGGCGCCTCTTCCGCCCCCGCGACGCGACGGGCGAGACGCCGTGCCTGGTCTACGCGCACGGCGGCGGCTTCGTGTGCGGCGAACTGTGGATGACGGACGGTATCGCCTCCGACATCGCCGCGCGCCTCGGGATCTCCGTCGTCACCTTCGCCTACCGGATCGCCCCCGAGCATCCCTTTCCCGTACCGCTGCTCGACTGCGTGGCGGTGATCGAGGAGGTGTTCGCCCGCGCCCGCGAGCTGGAGGTCGATCCCGACCGGATCGCCTTCGGCGGCGAGAGCTGCGGCGGCAACTTCGCGATCTCCGCGCCGATGGTGCTCGCCGCCAAGGGCGGCCCGCGCCTGCGCGGCGCCCTGCCGGTCAATCCGGTCTTCGACGTCCATCGCTGGGCGCGGCGCGAGGTGACGGACGTCGATCCGGCCTTCGCCGAGGAGATGTACGTCTTCACGAGCACCTACCTCGGCCCGCGCTTCCTCCACGTCGACTCCGCCGGCGCCTCGCCCCTGCGCGCCGCCCGCATCGGCCCCCTGCCCCGGACCTTCGCCTGGGCGGCGCAGAAGGACCCGCTCCACCTCGAGCTCGTGGAGCTCGCGGCGCGCATCCGCGCGGAAGGCGGCGAGATCGACTACGCGCTCGACCCCCACGCGGTCCACGGCTCGTTGCGCGCCCGGCGCATGTTCCGCTTCGCCGCGGAGGCGTTCGAGCGCCTCTGCCGGGGCCTCGCCTGGACGCTCGACATCGCGGTGGAGGAGCGCGGGCGGCCGGAGGTGGGCGTCGCGGCGGAGTAGCGGGCGGTGCGGCCGCGGGTCCGGCTGCCCGCGCCCCGCGACGTCGGCGCGCTCGCCGGCCGGAAGCCCCGAACGGACCGCCTCACTGCTTCACGAGGAGCTCACGGCATGACAGACGCACCCCACGACCCGACGCCCTACGATCCCGAGACCGAGGTCGCGGCCTACGAGCGGATCTACGACACGGCGGTCAACGACGAGGAGGCGCTGCACGACCTGCCGCGCTTCCGACAGGAGTATTGCGCGCTCTTCCGGGTCTTCCCGAACGCCGTGAACCCGGACGTGGTCACCCGCGACGTCGTGTTCGAGACGGCCGACGGCACCCGGCTGGTCGGGCGCCTGTTCCGCCCGCGCGACGCGATGGGCGCGCTGCCGTGCCTGATCTATGCGCATGGCGGCGGCTTCATCTCGGGCGAGCTGTGGGTCACCGACGGGATCGCGTCGGACTTCGCCGCCCGGCTCGGCATGGCCGTCGTCACCTACGAGTACCGCCTCGCGCCCGAGCATCCCTTCCCCGTGCCGCTGCTCGACAGCGTGGCGGTGATCGAGGAGGTGTTCGCCCGCGCCCGCGAGCTGGAGGTCGACCCCGACCGGATCGCCTTCGGCGGCGAGAGCTGCGGCGGCAACTTCGCCGTCGCGGCGCCGATGGTGCTCGCCGCCAAGGGCGGCCCGCGCCTGCGCGGCGCCCTGCCGGTCAACCCGGTCTTCGACGTCCATCGCTGGGCGCGGCGCGAGGTGACGGACGTCGATCCGGCCTTCGCCGAGGAGATGTACGTCTTCACGAGCGGCTATCTCGGGCCGGACTTCACCTTCGTCGACTCCGCCGGCGCCTCGCCCCTGCGCGCCGCCCGCATCGGCCCCCTGCCCCGGACCTTCGCCTGGGCGGCGCAGAAGGACCCGCTCCACCTCGAGCTCGTCGAGCTCGCGGCCCGCATCCGCGCGGAAGGCGGCGAGATCGACTACGCGCTCGACCCCCACGCGGTCCACGGCTCGCTGCGCGCCCGGCGCCTGTTCCGCTTCGCCGCGGAGGCCTTCGAGCGCCTCTGCCGGGGCCTCGCCTGGACGCTCGACATCGCGGTGGAGGAGCGCGGGCGGCCGGAGGTGGGCGTCGCGGCGGAGTAGCGCGGGGGGCTGGACAGACGCGGCAGGGCGCCATCTGATGCTGCGATGAGGATCGCGTCGCTGTTCACGGGAATCGGAGGCCTGGAGCTCGGGCTCGCGCGCGCGGGGCACCGCGCGGTGCTGGCGTGCGAGATCTGGTCGCCGGCGCGTGCCGTGCTCGCGGCGCGCCTCCCGGACGCCCACCTCCACGCAGACGTGACGACCCTCGCCGATCTGCCGGGCGACACCGAGCTGCTGACGGCGGGCTTTCCCTGCCAGGACCTCTCCCAGGCCGGGCGGACGCTCGGTATCGGCGGGACCCGCTCGGGCCTCGTCGGTCACGTCTTCCGGCTCCTCGACGAACGGGCAATTCCCGTCGTCGTGCTGGAGAACGTGTCGTTCATGCTCTCGCTCGACCGTGGCGCGGCGATGCACCGTCTCGCCGGCGCCTTCGAGGAGCGGGGTTATCGCTGGGCCTATCGGACGATCGACGCGCAGGCGTTCCTCCCCCAGCGGCGCGCGCGCGTTTTCCTGGTGGCGACACGCAGCGATCTCGATCCCGCCGACGTGCTCTTCCAGGGCGACGTGGCGATGCCCCCCTCGAGCACGACGCTCGCGTCGCACGCGCACGGATTCTACTGGACCGAGGGCACGCGCGGCCTCGGCTGGGCTCCCGACGCCGTACCGACGCTCAAGAACGGCTCGACGGTCGGCATCCCTTCGCCCCCGGCGATCCTGCGCACGGACGGCGTGATCGTGAAGCCGGACCTGCGGGACGCCGAGCGTCTCCAGGGCTTCCCGGCGGATTGGACGCGTCCGGCCGAGGAGGTGGCCCGTGCGTCGCTGCGCTGGGCGCTCGTCGGCAACGCGGTCTCCGTTCCCGTCGCGGAATGGCTCGGCGAGCGCCTGCGCGACCCGCGGCCCCACGAGACGGAGCGGGACGGGCCGTGGCCGACCGGCCGGGGATCGTGGCCGCGCGCCGCGCGGTTCGACGGGACGACGCGACACGCCGTGCGGATCGGCGCCTATCCCGTATTCCTGGAGCGCGAACCCCTGGAGCGCTTCCTGGAGCATCCCGGGACTCCGCTCTCCGCCAGGGGCACGGCGGGTTTCCTGTCGCGGGCGGAGGCGTCCTCCCTGCGCTTCGCTCCGGGTTTCCTCGACGCCGTCCGCCGCCACCTCGCCGCCCGACGGGGCGAGCGGGACGCGGCCCTCGCGGCCTGACGTGGAGGACCCCGAGCGGCGCAGCGCGCTGATGCAGCGCGTGCGGCAGCGCAAGACCGCACCCGAAGAGCGCGTGGCACGCATCCTCCGTGATCTCGGCATCGCCTACCGCCGCAACGTGCGCACGCTGCCGGGCTCGCCGGACTTCGCCAACCGCTCGCGCGGCTGGGCGCTGTTCGTGAACGGCTGCTACTGGCACCACCACACCGGCTGCCGCCGCGCCACGACGCCAAAGAGCAACCGCGATTTCTGGGAGCGCAAGTTCGCCGACAACCGCCGCCGCGACGCCCGCAAGATCCGCGAGCTGCGCGCCGCCGGCCTGAGGGTGTTGATCGTCTGGGAATGCGAGCTCGACGATCCGGAGGCGCTCGCAGGGAAGCTGTCCGGCCTGCGCCGGCACGGCATGCCTCACTCCCCCGCCGTCACCCCCTCAACCCGCAGCCGCGTCGCCTCGAGCCCGCCCTCGACGGGCACGAGCCGGACCTCGAGCGTGATCGGCCCCGCGCCCTCGGGGAGCGTCGAGAGATCCAGGGGGAAGCGGCGCGGCGTGCCTTCGCGGGGCGGGGGGAAGAAGGCGTAGGTGCCGATCTCGCGCTCGCCACCGTCCGGCAGGATGGCGACGACGGCGACGAGAAACGCCTCGTCCTCGGAGATCCGCGTCGGTGTCAGCGCGAGGGAGAGCGGAACCGCGGCGGCGTGCGCACCCTCGCGGGGGAGGACGAGGCGGGCCGGCGCGTCGGGGGCGATCGCGGCGCCCGCCCCCTCGGCGAGGAGGCCTGCGCCCTGGGCGTCGGTGGCTCGGGTCTGCATGGCGGGCGGTCCCGAGGCGCTCCCCGCGGTCGCTTGGTGGACGAGGGCGTGTCCCGCGAGGGCGAGGAGCAGGGCGCCGGCGAGGCCGGCGCGACGGATGACGGGGGAGGCGCGGCGCATCATGGCGGCGAGCCTCCCCGATCGGCGCGGCGAAAGCATGTCCGCGTGCACCCGCGACGTCAGGTGCGCACGATCTCGATGCCGTCGAAGGTGAAGCCCGTGTCCGCCGGCTGGCCCTGCGCCGGGATCGGCACGACCTGGAGCGTGATCGCGTCGTCGGTGAGACGGCCGAGCCGCGCGAGCGCGAGCAGCGCGTTGGTGATGTCGACCGGATAGCTCGTCCCGCCGTGCCCGTTGCCGTGCCCGCCGTGCCCGCCACCGTGGCCCATCATGCCGGCCATGAAGAAGGCGAAGGTGCCGGCGTAGTGCGGGTCCGTCGGCGGGGTGTCGGGGCCGGCCTCGGGCAGGTTGACGAAGACGTTGACCGTGAGGCCCCGCGCCTCCTCGGGCACCATCACGTTCGTGAGCCGCGCGAGCACGCGGCCGGGCTCGGTGCCGATCCGCGGCTCGCCCGTCGCGCCGAGCAGGCGGAAGGAGCGCGGCGAGAACAGCGTCTGGCCGAGGCCGCGGGTGTCGACCGTCACGTCCGTCGTCGCGTCGGCGGTGGCGCGGAAGTCGCCGGCGGTGGTGCCGAGACGCTGCGTCACCGTGGCGGGCGCGGCGAAGAGCGACATCATCGCCACCGCGGTCGCCGGCCCGCCGATCAGGCCCGACGGCGTCTCGTAGGCGTAGCCCATCTCCGAGATGTTCAGCGCGGTGGCGGAGCTCGCCGGTGCGGGCTGGCCCTCGCCGTTCACGAACTGGCCGGAGAAGTCGTAGTCGAGCGGCGGCATGGTGTTGCCCGCCGCCTGCCACTGCGCGCCGAGGCGATCGACGTTGCAATGGTGCAGCCAGAAGATCGGGTCGAGCGGCGACATGCCGTCGCCCATGTGGCCCTGCGAGCCGCCGACGATGACGTGGGCGGTGTTGTGGGGCGAGTGCTCGAGCAAATCCGTGAACTGCTCGAACTGCGTCTGCGCCAGGATCGAGTTGATGTTCTGGTCGCTGAAGGCGCCCCCGCGCGGCCCCTGCTTGACGCCGGATCCCTCGGCGAGCGCGCGCAGCCCCGTCGTCGTCACCTCGTCGGGCCCCCAATTGTCCGACTGCGCGTCCGACGGGTCGTTCCAGAAGGTCACGTTGAGCTGGTCGATGCCGTAGAACGGATCGGGGATCTGGCCGATGCCGGACTGCCAGTTCCAGTAGGGCAGCGCGAAGTCGCTCTTGCCGATGAGCGTCCCGCAGATCTCCTCGTAGTAGCGGATGTACCACCGGTGCCAGTGCACGAAGGGCATCGCCACGCCCGGATAGGGCGGCGCGCCGGAGTGCGGGCAATGGTTCAGGTGGATCAGCGCCTGGGCGCGCCAGTTGCGCCCGTCGCTCGGGTTCGACGTCTGCAGCTCGTGCATGGCCGCGACTGCGTCGGCGTAGTCCTTGAAGAACGGGTCGTCGGCCGCCATGCCCATCACGTCCCTGCGGACGAGCGTCGTCTGGCCGAGCGCCGCACGGCGCATGACGAAGGGCGCGGCCACCAGCGTGCCCGCACCGACGATGAAGTGCCTGCGATCGATCATGAGCGTCCCCCTTCGACAGCCGCGAATCGTTGCGCGCGGCGGGGTGACGCTATCAGGAATTCGGTTCGCGGCAAGCGGGGATTGTTTCGGTGGCTTCCCGTGTCAGAGGAGCGTGCCCTGCCCCTCGGGGGTCCGAGACCGGCGCACCCGCGCCGCCGGCGCCGCGAAGGCGCCATCGGCCGCCAGGTCGGCGCGATCGAGCAGGGGGCCGGCGAGGACACGGCCGAGCAGATCCGCCTGCGCCGGCTCGAGCGCGACGAGGCGGCCGAGCACGTTGAGCAGGTCGATCAGGTCCGTCGTGTACTGGGCGAGCCAGCCGTCGGGAATGATCCGTTCCAGCTCGGAGGGCGGGCGGCGGTCGCCGATGACGGGGCGCGAGCGGTCGGCCTTGCGGTAGCTGAACCATTGCCGCAGCACGTTCTTGCCCGAGACCTCGTAGGCCCACATGGCCGGCGTGACATTCGCGACGACGCCGTCGCCGACGGCGAGGCGGCGGGTGGCGGGGTCGTAGCTCATCTCCTCGGGCAGGCGATCGCCGGGGATGGCGCCGCCCGCGGGAACGTGGGGGCGCTCGCCCTGGGGCATCCGGGGCGCCTCGTGCGGGCGACCCGCGGCGGGATCGATGCAGCGCTCGCCGTAGGTGTGCAGCCAGATCACCTCGCGCCCGAGCCTCGCCGCCTCGGCGAACAGGTCCGGATCGGCGGTGAGCGGCACACGCAGGCCCGGCTGGCGCAGGTCCTCGGCGAAACGCGCAGTGAAGGCGGGGTGGGCGAGGAGCGCGGCGACGTAGGCCATCACGTCCTCGGCGCCGACAGGGCGGCCGAGACGCGCGGTCAGCACGGCGAGGAGCGCCGGCTTGACGTTCGACTCCGTGGCAGCGGCATCCGCCCAGAGGGGGAAGACGCGGCCGCCGCGGCCGTTGTAGTGGTGGAGGTCCGGGATCAGGCCGCAAATTGTTATGGCAGGACCGCTTTCAGCTGAACGATCCTCAGGTGCAGTCATGAACATCTGATTGCTGGAGTAAAGGTCCCATAGTGTGGGGTTCGCCTGGTTGATCAGCCGTGCGTCAGGGATCAGCCACTGACGATCCAGCGTACGAAACGCGTACCGCGTCGGCTCGATCACTCGAGTAGCGTCGTCGGCGACCGCGTACGAGCGATGCTCGTGCCCCGTGAGCCCCTGCCGCGCCTGCTTGTGGAGGTGCCGGTCGCCGGGCGCCTTGTTGCGCAGATGCGGATAGAACATCTCCTTCTTGCGCTCGACGTCCCGCTCCCCGATCAGCCGATCCCACCGCCGCCGCAGCGTCTCCGGATCCGACGCGATCACCCAGGTTCGCCCCGGCATCACGCCGGAGCCGTCGTAGGCGAACAGTTCGTCGAGCGCCGGAAAAGCCCCCCAGGCCGCCCCGGCACCGGGGCGGAACGGTGCGCGCAGATCGGCCGGGCAGTCGGCCCAGCCGGAATCGTCGAGGCGCACGCCCGCGAGCTCGGCGAACTTCGCCTCGCGCCGCCCCTCCGCCAGCGCGCGGAAGCGCACCCGCGCCGGCGTCTCGGGGTCGGTGTCCCCGCGCCGCGCCGCGAGCACGATGCACACGGGGTGCTGCACGCCCTGGAAGATGCGGGTGGCGACCTCGGGCTGGTGCCCCTCCGGCGAGCAGTCGATCACCCAGACGTCCGAGCAGGAGCGGCGCAGGTCCGCGCGCATCGCCTGGAAGCCGGGCCCGGTCAGGAAGCCCGAGACCGTGATGAAGCACACGATGCCCGGCCGCTCCGGCCCCTCCCGCCCCGTCGCCTCGAGGTCCCCCGCCCCGAACACCTTCCACGTCGCCCACCGCCAGAAGAAGATGTAGAGGTTGTAGAGATGCTTGGCGTGGGCGCCCACGCCCCAGTCCGGCGGCGGCATCCAGCGCTGGAGCGGCGTGCGATCGCGCCCGTCGAGCCCGTCCTCGATCCAGCCACCGCGCCCCTTCGCCTTCTCCTTGTAGGGCGGGTTACCGATCACCACCGTGATCGGCGTCTCCCGCTTGACGCGGTTCGCGTCCCGCCGTGACTGCGCGATGGGCTCGTAGGTCGTCCCGAGCCGTACCTCCTCGATGAACGGGTCGCCCAGCGTGTCGGTGACGTAGAGGTTGAGCGCCGGCCGCGTCTCCCGCTCCAGGAGATCGCGCAGCTCGGCGAAGAGGCGCAGCTGCGCCACCGCGAAGGGGCCGAACTGCATCTCGAAGCCGAACAGCCGGCTCGCGGCCGCCTCGATCGCGCCGGGCACCGCGCCGGCGCCCGTGCGGGCCTCGACGGTCTGCGCGATGCGCCGAAGGACGCCGAGGGGGAATGTGCCCGTCCCCACCGCGGGATCGGCGACCGTGACGTTGCCGGCGGCGAGGCCGTCCGGCTCGTCGAACAGGCTCGGATCCCGCAGGGCCTCGTCGACCAGCCGCACCATGGTCTCGACCACCTGCGGCGGCGTGTAGTACGAGCCCGTGAGCTTGCGCAGGTCGTTGTCGTAGACCTCCAGGAACTGCTCGTAGAAATACAGCCACGCCTCTGGATCGCCCTTGCTGACCTCGGCCCAGTTCACCTCGTTCAGCACACGGCTGAGCGTACCGAGCGAGGTCTTCAGCGCCGGTTCGGTCTCGGTGTGGTCGGTGAGCACCATGAGCGCGGTGCCGATCAGCGAGTTCTGGCGGCGCAGATCCCTGGCCGCATCGGCGATGCCGTGCACGATGTCGATGTCGCGCGTGCGCGCGACGAGGAGGCCGAACGTCACCGCCTGCGCGTAGCCGTCCGCGAACTGCGCGTCGTTCGCCTCGGGGAACAGCAGCGCCCGCCAATCCTGCGCGAGGCCGGTCAGCGCCGCGTTCCCCGCCGCCAATTGCTCCATAGCCTCGTCACGCAGGAAGCGGCAAAGCCGCGCGCTGACATGGGCCAGCGTTTTCGCCGTCTTCGGCGCCTGCGGCTTCCAGCCGAGGAAGTCCTCGATCAGCGGCCACAGCGCCGTCGGCGCGCGCAGTGCCGGCCCGGCGGTCTCGATGTCGCCCTCCAGCTCGACGACGCCGCCGACGATCTCGCCGTCGCGGAAAAGCGCGAAGGCCGTCCCGTCCGTGTAGAGGAGGTTCGGCAGCGCCTGGAGCTTCTTCCACTGGTCCCTGTCGTGCCCGGCCCGGAAGCGACGCGCGTCCGCGCCCTTGCCGGGCGCCTTCACCTCGACGAAACCGCACAGCGCCCGATCGACGTTGACGGCGTAGTCCGGCCGCGTCTTCAGGTCCGACAGCCGCGTCTCGCCGACGAGCCCGACCGTGCGGCCGGGAACCAGCTCCGCCGCGAGGGCCTGGAACAGTGCCTCCAGCGGCGCCCGCAGCTGGTCCTCCGGCTCGCCGTCGATCGTCGTGCGCGCGAGCTTCTCGCGCACCGCACGCCCGTATTCCGACACCGCGGACAGCAGAAGCTCCTCACGCGACACCAGCACCCCCGAGACCCTCGACCGATGAAGGGCGATCACTTTCTGTTCCGCAACTGCTAGCACGTCCGAGGGTGGTCGTCGACCCGTATCCGGAACGTTCACGAAGCCCCCCGCCGACGCCTCTACACTCCACCTTAACGCGGGGTCGCGCAGGCTTCGGGATCGGCAGAGGCCGCGCGCGGGCGGGGTCCGTCGCGGCGCCAGGGTGGCACTCCATGCGGCTGATCATCGGCATCATCGTCGTCTGCGTCTGCGTGTTCGGCGGGTACGCGGCGATGGGCGGCAAGCTGGGCGTCCTCTGGCAGCCGTTCGAGTTCGTCATCATCCTCGGCGCCGCGATCGGCGCCTTCATCATCGGCAACACCGCGCCGGTGCTCAAGTCCGTGCCGTTCATGTTCGCGACGCTGATGCGAGGGCCCAGGTACAAGCAGGCCGCCTACGTCGAGCTGCTGGCGATGCAGTTCGCCCTGTACAGGCTGGTGCAGCAGAAAGGTGTTCTGGGGATCGAGCAGCACATCGAGGATCCGGCCAACTCGACGCTGTTCAACGCCTTCCCCACCTTCGCCGCGAACCACCACGCCGTGGAGTTCGTGTGCGACTACATGCGCATGGTCTCGCTGGGCGTCGACGACGTCCACGCGATGGGCGATCTCATGGACGAGGAGCTGGAGACGCATCACGAGGAGCAGGAGCGCGTCGTCGGGGCGCTGCAGTCGGTCGCCGACGCGACGCCGGCGCTCGGCATCGTCGCCGCCGTGCTCGGCGTGATCAAGACCATGGGATCGATCACCGAGCCGCCGGAGGTGCTGGGGTACCTGATCGGTGGCGCGCTGGTCGGCACCTTCTTCGGCGTCTTCGTCGCCTACGGCTTCTTCGGGCCGATGGCACAGTCGCTGCGGATCGTCTTCCAGGCCGAGTCCAAGTACTTCCTGTCGCTCAAGGCGGGCATGCTGGCCCACATCTCCGGCCAGCCGCCGGTGATGGCGGTGGAATTCGCCCGCAAGGCGCTGATGAGCGAGGTCCGCCCGACCTTCGACGAGGTGGAAGCGGCGACCTCGAACCTGCCCGCGACGACCTGACCCGATCTCCCGCAGGACCGCGATGGCCAAGACGAACCAGCCGATCATCGTCAAGAAGGTGAAGAAGAAGGCCCACGCGCACCATGGCGGCGCCTGGAAGATCGCCTATGCGGACTTCGTCACCGCCATGATGGCCTTCTTCCTGCTGATGTGGCTCATCAACATGACCACGCAGGAGCAGAAGATCGGGCTGGCGGATTATTTCGCGCCGGAGTCCCTCAGCCCCAGCACCAGCGGGGCCGGCGGCCTGCTGAACGGCAACGCCCTCGACGATTCCGGCAACCGGTCGTCCGGCTCGCAGGCCGACCCGATGCGGCGCGCGATCTCCGCCCCGGGCAGCGCGGCCCTGGGCACGACGGGCCAGGTGGGCGGCGCACGGGACCGGGCGGACGAGAGCCGGACCGTGCCGGAGGCGAACCAGAGCGCCATCGCCAGCATCCGGCAGGCGCTCCAGGACATGCCGGAGATCGCCGAACTCTCGCGCAACCTCGTGATCGAGCCGACGCCGGAGGGGATCGACATCTCGCTGGTCGACCAGGACGGGCGCTCGATGTTCCCGGAGCACTCGATCTATCCCTACGAGCGCACCCGCCTCGTGCTCGAGGCGATCGCGCCGACGATCCGGCAGCTGTCGAACCGCGTCGCCGTCCGCGGCTACACCTCGGCTGCGCGGCCGGGCGAGCCGGTCGCGATCGATCCCTGGAGCCTCACCGCGGGCCGGGCTCTCGCCGTGCGCGAGATCCTGGCGGGTGCGGGGCTGCCCGCCGACCGCTTCCAGTCGGTGACCGGCCGCGCCGACACCGAGCCCGCCTTCCCCGACAATCCCTACATCGCGCCCAACCGCCGCGTGAAGATCACGCTGCTCCACGAGGCGCCGCCCCTGCCCGCGCGCTTCTCGCCCTGACGCGGGCCGGGCGGTCTCGACGAAGGCCGCCCGAAACGGAAGAGGCCCCGCCTCGCGGCAGGGCCTCTCTCGCGCCGTTGATGGGGATGCTCGGCGGCGGCCCTCACCCCGCCATGCGGTCCTCGCCGGTCTCCGGCTCGCGCAGCACGTAGCCGCGGCCCCAGACCGTCTCGATGTAGTTCTTGCCCTGGCTGGCGTTGGCGAGCTTCTTGCGCAGCTTGCAAATGAAGACGTCGATGATCTTCAGCTCGGGCTCGTCCATGCCGCCGTAGAGATGGTTGAGGAACATCTCCTTGGTCAGCGTCGTGCCCTTGCGCAGGGAGAGGAGCTCCAGCATCTGGTACTCCTTGCCCGTCAGGTGCACGCGGGCGCCGGCGACCTCCACCGTCTTGGTGTCGAGGTTGACGACGAGGTCGCCGGTGGTGATCACCGACTGGGCGTGGCCCTTCGAGCGGCGCACGATCGCGTGGATGCGCGCGACGAGCTCGTCCTTGTGGAAGGGCTTCGTCAGGTAGTCGTCCGCCCCGAAGCCGAGCCCACGCACCTTGTCCTCGATGCCGGCGAGGCCCGACAGGATCAGGATCGGGGTCTTGACCTTGGCGACCCGGAGCGTCCGGAGCACCTCGTAGCCGGACATGTCCGGCAGGTTCAGGTCGAGGAGGATGATGTCGTAATCGTACAGCTTGCCGAGATCGACACCCTCCTCGCCGAGATCCGTCGTGTAGACGTTGAAGTTCTCGGACTTCAGCATCAATTCGATGCTCTGCGCCGTCGCGCTGTCGTCCTCGATGAGAAGTACGCGCATCCTTCCATCCCCAGCCTGGTCGTGGAGCCCGACGGGACGTCCCGCCCTCCTCCGACCGTGCCGGAGGCGCTCCCACCATTTGCGACTCGCGACGCTACGCCCCGATGGTTAACAAACTGATTCTCCGGCGCAAGGGGGAAGAGGCATCGTCTTCACGAATCCGTCCAAATCCCTGTCTTACCGACCGATTCAGGTCTCCATCTAGCTCACGTCACGCATGAAGAAACTCGTCTAAGCGACTCTCGCGACTCGCACTGGCGCAAATTCGGCCCTCGGGCTTAATCTCGCCTCATCCAGTCTTAACGAAGCGGGTAAACAGAAGGTTGACGTCCGTGAGAGAACCGTCCGACCACCCCTCCCGCCTCGATTCGGCCATCCGCGCGCTCGAATCGGTGGAGCCGCTGTCGCTCTACGGGCGCGTCGCCGCCGTGCGCGGCCTGCTGATCGAGATCGCCGGCCCGGTTTCGGCGATGACGCTCGGCGGGCGGCTCGAGATCGAGATCGCCGCGGGGGCGCGGGTGCCCTGCGAGGTGATCGGCTTCTCGGGCGAGCGGGCGCTCGCCATGCCCTTCGGGGCGCTCGAGGGCGTGCGCCGGGGCTGCCCGGCCCACGTGATGGCGAGCGCGGGGGGCGTGCGGCCCGCCTCCGCCTGGCTCGGCCGCGTCGTCGACGCGCTCGGGCGCCCGATCGACGGCAAGGGGCCGCTGCCGCAGGGCGACGTGTTCCGCCCCTTCCGCGCCGACCCGCCGCCGGCCCACGCGCGCCGGCGCGTCGGCCCGCCGCTCGATCTGGGGGTGCGCGCGCTCAACACCTTCCTCACCTGCTGCGAGGGCCAGAGGATGGGCATCTTCGCGGGCTCGGGCGTCGGCAAGTCGGTGCTGCTCTCGATGCTCGCCCGCAACGCGGGCTCCGACGTCGCGGTGATCGGCCTCGTCGGCGAGCGCGGGCGCGAGGTGCAGGAATTCCTGCAGGACGACCTCGGCGAGGAGGGGCTCGCGCGCTCCGTGGTCGTGGTCGCCACGTCCGACGAGCCGGCGCTGATGCGGCGCAACGCCGCCTACCTCACGCTCGCGCTCGCCGAGCACTTCCGCGACGCGGGGCGCTCGGTACTGTGCATGATCGACTCGATCACCCGCTTCGCCATGGCCCAGCGCGATATCGGGCTCGCCGCCGGCGAGCCACCCACCGCCAAGGGCTACACGCCCACCGTCTTCGGCGAGCTGCCGCGCCTGCTCGAGCGCGCGGGACCCGGCACCGGCGAGGGCGTGATCACGGGACTGTTCACCGTGCTCGTCGAGGGCGACGACCACAACGAGCCGGTGGCGGACGCCGTGCGCGGCATCCTGGACGGCCACATCGTGATGGAGCGCGCCATCGCCGAGCGCGGCCGCTATCCCGCGATCAACGTGCTCAAGAGCGTCTCGCGCACGATGCCGCGCTCCTGCGACCCGGCCTTCTATCCGCACGTGCAGCGCGCGCGGCAGGTCATGGCGACCTACGCCGACATGGAGGAGCTGATCCGGCTCGGGGCCTACCGCAGCGGATCGTCGGCGGAGGTGGACGAGGCGATCGGGCTCAATCCCGCGCTCGAGGCCTTCCTCGGACAGGGTAAGGAAGAGTCAACCTCCATCGGCGATGGTTACCGCCGTCTCGCCCGGCTCCTCGACGCCGAGCGGAGCGCGTGATCCCCTGGAGAATGAACTGCGATGAAGTCGCGTGAGACGCTCATCCGCCTGAAGCGCTTTCAGCTCGACGAAAAGCGCCGCAAGGTCGCGCAGATCGAGGCGATGATGGCCGACTTCGAGCGCATGGCCGTGGAGCTCGACAGGGAGATCGCGGCCGAGGAGCTCAAGGCGGGCATCTCGGACACGGCGCACTTCGCCTACCCCACCTACGCCAAGGCCGCCGCCCAGCGCCGCGACAACCTGCGCTCGTCGGCCGACGACCTCAAGGTCCAGCTCGACGACGCGCAAGCTCAGCTGGCGGAGGCCTTCGAGGACCTGAAGAAGGTGGAGATCCTCGACGACCGCGAGCGCGGCAGCGAGCGCGCGGCGGCCAATTCCCGCGAGCAGGCGGCGCTCGACGCGATCGCGCTCTCCCGCGTGGCGCGGTGAGGGGCTGCCCGCCGGGCCTTCACCCCTCCACCACCGGCCAGCGTTCCGCCGCGGTCTCCCGCGGGTAGAACCCGGCGAGCCGCGGGTCGTCGTGGATCTCGATCGCGCGCTTGTAGGGGCGAAAGCCGGAGCGGACGTAGAAGGCGACCGCGTCCGGGTGGTCGAACGTGCAGGTGTGGACCGTGAGCCGCGTGATGGGCCGGGCGAAGGCCCGGGCCAGCGCCGCGTCCATCAGCCAGCGCCCGATACCGCCGCCGATCGCCTCCGGCACGAGGCCGAAGTAGGCGAGTTCGGCCTCGCCGTCCTCGGCGAAGATCAGCTCCATCAGCCCGATCGCGTCGCCTTCGCGCAGAAGCGTGCGCGAGACGAGCCGCGGGTCCGCCAGCGTGCGGGCGAGCGCGGCGTCCGAGAGCGCGAGCCGGCCCATCCATAGCCAGCGCGCGCCGATGCGCCGATAGAGCGCGCGGTAGGCCTCGACGTCCCGCGTCGTCTCGACGAGGGCGAGGTCGGGCCGCACGGTCGCGCGGGGCGGCGGCGGGCGCGTCATTTCCAGGTAGGTGACGAGGTTCGCGAGCTTGCCGGGCGGCAGGTCGGTATAGCCGTCGATCCGGCAGGGAAGGACCGCGGGCGGGGACGGGTCGTGCATGCGAGGCTCCGACGTGTGGCAGCCTTCCTAGCAGGCCGCGGCGCGGATGGCATCACGACGTGAGGCACCGCGCGTCCCCGGCGGGCCGCGCCGCCCGCCACCGGCGAGCGGGAACTCCCCTCTCCCTCGTGGAGAGGGGTGGGGGGTGTGGGGCGCCCGGGAGCGGGCACGCCGCCGCCGCGGGCCTGCGCCGGTGCGCCACGGCATCGGCCTCGAGCGCCTCCTGCACGCCCCACACCCCCGGCCCCTCTCCACGAGGGAGAGGGGAGACCCTCGGCGGCCTGCATCGGCGAAGCGCGAACGTGAGAGGTCAGCCGGACAATTCCCCCGCGCGGCGCTTCGCGGCGGCGACGGTGTCGCGCACCAGATCGGCGAGGCCCCCCTCCTCGCGCTGGAGCACGGCGAGGCCGGCGGCGGTCGTGCCGCCCGGCGAGGTCACGTTCGCCCGCAGGGTCGCGGCGGGGAGATCGCTCTCGGCGAGGAGCGCGCCCGCGCCGACCACCGTCTGGCGGGCGAGGCGCATCGCGAGGTCCTCCGGCAGGCCGGCGGCGTGGCCGGCCTCGGCGAGCGCCTCGACCAGCGCGAAGACGTAAGCGGGGCCGGAGCCCGACACGCCGGTGACGGCATCGATCAGCGCCTCGTCCGCGACCCATTCGACGAGGCCCGACGCCCGCAGCAGGGTGTCCGCCAAGGCGCGCTGCGCGGCGCTGGTGGCGGCGTTGGCGAAGGCGCCCGTCGCGCCCCGGCCGATCGAGGCGGGGAGGTTCGGCATCGCGCGCACCACCGCGTGGGCGGCGGGCAGCGCCGCCCGGAGGTTCGCGACCGTCTTGCCGGCGAGCACGGAGACGACGAGCGTGTCGGGGCCGACGAGGGGCGCGAGCGCGGGGGCGGCCGCCTCCAGCGTCTGCGGCTTGATCGCGAGCACCAGCACGTCGACCGGCCCGCGCGCCGCCGGCTCGGGGTTCAGGGCGAGCCCGCGCGCCGCCGCGAGGGCGGCGATCGCCTCGGACGGCTGCGGATCGTGCACGGAGACGGCGGCGGCGGGCAGGCCCGCGGCGAGCCAGCCCTCCAGCATCGCGCCCCCCATCTTGCCCGCGCCGACGAGGGCGAGGCGTGCGGGGAAAGCTACGTCGGTCATCGCTGACGCTCCCGGGGTGCCTGGGGTGCCGCCCCGATCAGGCCTCGCCTTCGGTCTCGAAGAGCACGCTGTCGAGGGCCTCGCGGGCGGACTTGCCGGCCCAGATGATGAACTGGAAGGCCTGATAATGCCGCTCGCAGGCCTCGACGGCGGCCTGCATCAGCATCTCGCACTGGCCGCGGCGCGGCTCGGCGCCGCCGGTGAGCAGCAGCGCGTGGCGGAACATGACCACGCCCTCGTTCGACCACAGATCGAAATGCCCGACCCAGAGCTGCTCGTTGATCATCGAGACGAGGTTCAGGATCTCCCCGCGCCGGCGCTCCGGCACCCGCAGGTCGAAGGCGCAGGCGACGTGGAGGGCCTCGACGTCCTCGATCCAGGTGAAGGCCACCTGGTAGTCCGCGTGCGTGCCGCGCACCGCGACGGACATCTCGTCCGCTTCCGCGCGGTCGAACGCCCAGTCGCACATCGCGGCCACGCGCTCCACCACGTCGAGGGGGTGCTCGGTGCGGTCGCTGTCGAGGAGGAGGAGATCGGTCATGGCGTTCCGATTGGCGCCGCGGGGCGCGAGAGAGGATCGAGGGCACGTCGATGACGGGTGACGGTGGGCGAATACGCTGCCCCGGACGGAGGCCGCCGGATGAATCGCCGCCACGGCCGGGCTTCACCGACGCGCGACCCGCGAATCACCTCGCTCTCGACTTTAGCCCGCCCGACTCCCGACTTGCAAAGTGGTTCGACCGTCGAAGATTCGGGCCGGTACGACAAGCACGAGCGGGCCCTTGTCCACACCGCAGCGGCGGATCGCGATGCCTCACGGCAGCGCTTCGCTCGCGGGCAGCCAGTCGCCCATGCCGTCGCGCCAGACGAGCGCTTCGGCGGCGCTGCGGCCGTCGGCCAGCCGCGCCCGCAACTCGGGGAGCGTGATCGGCCCCAGCGGAGCCCCTTCGTGCGCCACGTACCATTCCGCGGGCGGGAGCGGCGGCGGGCCCGGGCGCCGGCTGCCCGCGTCCGAGACCGGCTGCGCCGGCGCGGGGTCGAGACCGATGTCGTCGCGCGTGTTCTGACCCCAATTGTCGAACACGAACCGCCCGGGGCCGCAGACGACGAGCCCCATCGCCTCGCCGTCCACACGGCTGTCGGAGAGGCTCCCGACCCGCTCTCCCCCGACGTAGAACGTCGCACCGTCGGGCGTCTCGCGCACCGCGACGCGCACCGGACCCGTCGGCGCCGGGTCCATGGAGCCGCCGATCCGCTGCGGCACGTCGCCGTCGGCGAAGGCGACGATGTCGTAGCCGCCCTCTCGGAGCAGGATCGCGAGGAAGGCGGGGGCGTTTCCGCTGCGGTAGCGCGCGACGAGGCCCGCTCCGTGCATCAGGTAGTCGCCCCCCGGGGCCGGAGCCGGCGCGACCTCGACGTCGACGAAGTTCGCGCGCGTATCGTCGCCGACGAGGACGGCCGTCCGCAGGCTGCAGTTCCCCGGCGGACGGTCGCTCTCGACGACCAGCGCACCCTCGCGCAAGACGCCGCCCAGACCCTTCGCCACGTCTCGGAAGTAGTCCGCGAACGCGGGATTCTCGAAGTCGCTCGACAGCGGCACCCGCTCGGTGGGCGCGACCTCCTGCGCCCGACCGGCCGATGGTGCGATGAGCGCCGTCACGACGGCGAGGGCCGCCACGCGTACGAAACCGGAGACCGTCATGATTCTCTCCCCTCTCCGAGGCTCGTCGCGCCGAATATCAGCCCGCACGCGTGTAGACGTTGCCTTCGCCGTCGCGCAGCGTGTCGGGATCGACGATCTCCAGGATGATCGTCTCGTCCAGCGGCTCCGACTCGCGCAGGTCCAGCTGCGGTGCCGCCATCTCGATCGTGCCCTTCAGGACGGCGCGCAGCCGCTGCGCGTCGATCGGCGTCGGCTGCCACGTGCCTTCGATGCGCACCTCGAGCGCGATCGGCTCGTCGACGCCCTGGCTGCGAAGGTCGATCGTGCCCCCGCCCTCCGACGAGAAGCGCCCGTCGCCGCCGTAGACGAACGACATGTCGAGCAGGACCGGCTGCTCCAGTCCGTCGACCGGCTGCGCGACGCGGGCACGCCAGGTGCCGACGACGACCGCGGCGGGGTCGGCGACCGCTTCGTCCGCCGGCTCCGGCCGCGGCTCCGAACGCGGCCCGGGCGGCGTCGCGCCCGGCAGCAGCGCGGCGAGCCGGGTCTCGCCCAGAGGCCGCCACGCGTCCTGCCCTGCGAACCAGACGAGGGTGGCGGCGTCGATCGACCCCGCGCGAAGACGCTCACCGATCGCCGCACGGTCGAGCGGAGACGAGGCCTGCCCGCCTTGCGCGACGAAGTATTCGGTCGTGTCCGTCGGCTCGACGGGCACCGGCAGCGGGGGCGGGCCGCCCCTGTCGACGACGACGGGCGCATTCAGCTCGGGAACGGCGGAGATCGGCGCCCACTCCGCCATGCCCTCGCGCCACACCAGCGTATCGGGAGCGAGGTCGCGCGCGCGCAGGTCCTGCGCGGTGAAGGGCCCCTGGGGCGTGCCCCCGATGCCCGCGTACCAGCTCGGGGCCTCGCTCTGCGGCATCGTGGCGCCGGGCATCGGCGGCGGCCCGCCCTGCGCGAGCGCGGGAACGGCGAGCAGAGCCGCCGCCAGGATCGTCGTGAGGTACCGTGCGGGGCTCATCGTGCTCTCTCCCTTCGCGCGTGGCGTCTCGTCGCGGCCCGTTCGCCGCCCGCGTTCAGCGCGGGTCGGGATCCAGGCGTGTCCAGGTCTCGTCGGGAAAGGCGGTGCGCGCGTCGAACGTGGGGTCCGTCGACATGACGAGCTCGCCTCGCGGGTTCCGGTAGACGCTCTCGTAGAGGTTGGGCACCTCGAAGCGCGTCCCCGTCGTCGGGTCGCGCATCGGCTCGACCTCGCGGATCTGATCGACGGAGAGCGCCTGCAGCCGGTCCTCGGTTTCGCTGCGCATCCGCCAGCCCTCCATCTGGGCATCGGAGATCTCGCGGGAGACGTCCCGCCAGATCTGCGAGCGGGCAGCGGCGCCCTCGCGATTGATGCGGGCGATCTCGGCGCGGTGGCGCGCCATCGCCGCGCTCCAGCGCGGGTTGGCGCGCAGCGACGCGCCGATCGCCCGGGCGAGCGGCTCGACCTCGGCGAAGCGTCCCGCGGGATAGCGCAGCGCGAAGACCGGCTGCCCGGAGAGCGCGATTTGCACCGTCGTGATGCCGTCGAAGCTGTCGATCGACGTCACGTTCCGGATGCCGAAGAACTCGTAGCGCTCCTCCAGCGGGCCGCCCGGGGCGTCGATGCGGGCCCGTACGGCGAATGCGAACGCCTCGACGGGTGGACCGAAACCGCCCGCCTGCATCGGGTCCAGCGTCCGCTGGAGAGTGGCCCGCGCCTGCGGCAGGTCGCCCCGCTCGATCACCCGCGCCCCGGGTCGCACCGTGCGCAGGAAGGCCTCCTCGGAGAGTCCGACCTCGTCGGCGCGCGACGTCACGCGGCAGACGCTGCCCGGCCGGTTCCACTGCCGCGCGAGGTCCTGGTTCACCCCCTGGGCGGCCATCTCCAGCGTGTTCGGCATCGTCTCGAGCCCGGGGATCGGCTGGGGCTGCCCGTGCGTCGTCATCCACGACACGGTGGGAGCGGGCAGCATCGCAACGCCGAAGCGGCCGCCGGGGCTCGTCGCCTCCATGATCAGCTGCGCGCTGTTGGACATGCAGGTGGGCGCACCGGGCGAGCCGGACCAGACGACCCCCCCCTCGACGCTCCAGTCCGCGGGCAGCAGCATCGTGTAGGCCTCGATCGTGGTCCCGAAGCCCGAGCGATCGTGGAAGGCGCGGCGCACGAGACGCAGCGTCTGCGGACGGACACCGGCCGCTGCGTCGGCGAGCGGCGGCGGGCCGGCGCGGCGGGCCGTCTCCGGCAGGGGTGGCGGGGAGGGTGGCGGGGAGGACCTCGGCGAAACCGGCGCGGCGATGCCGCGCGCGGAACCGGGCAGGGGCGGCGGACCGAACCGCCCTCGCGCGTCCGGCGAGGGCGGCGGCCGGCCGCCGACCGCCGGGAGCGGCGGCGGACCCCCGACCACCGGCAGGGGCGGTGGACCGCCGACGACCGGCAGGGGCGGTGGACCGCCGAGCGCGGGCAGCGGCGGCGGGCCGGCGGCGGACGCCGCGAACGCACAGAGGAGCACGGGCAGCGCGGCGAGCGCCCACGCCACCGGTCCGCGCACCGTGCGCGTCGACGCGGCCGCGACGCGCTCGGAGGGGCTCGCGGTGGCTGTGCCGGCTGCGCGTGGCTGCATGTCGCGCCTCGCTCCCTCGACGAATTAACAAACCCTAACCGGGTAGGCGTGCACGCGCAAGCAACGGCGCTCTCGCTCCGGCGGCCGTGCATCGGGGCGGCAAGGCCGCGGCGTCCTGCGCGTCGTCAGCCTCCCGTGTCCGAACCAGCCGAGCCGAGATTGTCGAGGCTCGCGCGGATCTCGTCGGCGAGCGCGGCGGAGAGCGCGGTCGCCGTGGCGCGGTCGCGCAGGATGGCGATCTTGCAGGTCGGCAGGGCGGGGAACCCGTCGGAAGGGCCGAGCACCCGCATCCCCGAGCGCACCGCGCTCTCGGGCAGCACCGAGACCGCGAGGCCCGCCTGCACGGCGGCGCCGACCGCGCTCGAGTTCCAGCTCGCGTAGAGGATGCGGAAGGGCTTGCCGAGCGCCTCGAGCCGTCCCGTCGCCGCCTGGCGCCAGTCGCAGGTCGGGCGCCCGAGGGCCAGCGGCAGCGGACTCGCCTCGTGTACCGCGTGGCGCGCCGAGGCGACCCAGACGAGCCGCTCGATGCGCACGATCTCGGCGGGAAAGCCGCGGCTCGCGACGTGGGTGACGATGGCGAGGTCGAGGTCCTCGCCGCGCACGCGGTCCATCAGCATCGGCGAGGGCTCGCACACGACGGTCACCTCCGCCTGCGGATGCGTGCGCGAGAAGCGCGCGAGGATCTCCGGCAGGTAGCGCTCGGCGTAATCGTCCGGCACGCCGAGGCGCACGCGACCGGTCAGCGCCGCCTCCTCGAAGCTCGCCAGGCACTCGGAATTGAGCCGCACGATGCGCCGCGCGTAGTCGAGCAGCCGCTCACCGTCCTCGGTGAGGCGCACGCCGCGTCCGTCGCGGGCGAAGAGCGGCCGGCCGACGCGCTCCTCCAGCCGCTTCATCTGCATGGAGACGGCCGACTGGGTCTTGTGGACGACGTCGCCGGCGCGGGTGAACGACTTGTGGTCCGCTATGGCGACGAAGGTCCGCAATTGCTCGATGTCGATCATGTGCGCCATCGCGGTCCCCGTGTCATTAGCGCGCGTGATCCTTCCTATCAGGAACATTCGTTTCCGTCATCCGCCGGGAGCTGGCATGGAAGCGGGGCAGCAATCCCAGACCGATCTGGACTGCCGGGCCCGCCACCGCGGCGCCCGCCGTTTCGCTTTCTCTCGAAAGGAGAGCCGACCATGTCCGGCAAGATCCTCCCCCCGACCGCTTCGTCGAAGGGCGAGATCCTCGCCCGCTTCGTCCTCGTCTCGATCGCGGCGACCGTCGCCGCGCTCTGGAAGGCCATGGTCAACCGCCGCGCCGTGGTGCGGCTCTCCGAGCTCGACGATCGCCTCCTCCAGGACATCGGCGTGACGCGCTCCGACGTGGACCACGTCCTGCGGGAGCCCTACCGGGTGGACCCTTCCTACCGCCTCGCGCTTCGACGCCTGGAGCGCACGCGATCGTCGCGACCGACCCTCGTCCTGATCGAGGGTGGCCGCGGCGGCGCCGAGGCGGCACGGCGAGCCCGGCTGAAGGCGAGGCTCCAGGCGGCGTGACCCCCGCGCGGCCGAGGCCGTGGAGATGACCGAGACCGCCCCACCCTCGGGAGCGATCCCGAGGGTGGGGCGCGTTCCGGCCCGACCGCGCGACCACCTGTCCCGCGCTGCCGCCCTCCCCCTTCGGCAGTTGATCCGCTTGCGTCAGGTCATCTCCGTAACGACAACCCATGCGCGTCCATATTGCAATGCAAAAATTACGTTACGGCATAAAACACAACTATTGACAGGGCGCGCACCCCGGAACATTACTTATCCATGACCGCGCGCATCCTCTCCTCCCCGCTCCTCCCGCCGGCGGCCTCGCTGTGGCCGGCCTTCGGGCTCGGCCTCGCCGTGGCGGTGGGCAACGGGCTCGCGCGGTTCGCCTACGCGCTCGTCCTCCCCGCCATGCGGGAGGACCTCTCCTGGACCTACACGCAGGCGGGCTGGCTCAACACCGCGAACGCGCTCGGCTACGTCGCCGGCGCGGTGACGGGATACCTGCTCCTGCGCCGCCTGCGGCCCGCCCAGCTCTTCGCGGCGGGCCTCTGGCTGACCTTCGCAGGCCTCCTCGCCACCGGGCTCCACGAGGGCCAGGCCTGGCTCACCGCGATGCGGATCGCGGCGGGCATCGGCGCGGCGTGGACGTTCTCCTGCGGCGGGGCGCTGATCGCGGCGCGCTATCGTGAGACGCCGCAGTTGATGGGCACCGCGACGGGCCTGTTCTTCGCCGGCGCCGGCATCGGCATCGCCGCGGCCGGGCTCGCCGTGAACCCGCTGCTGGCCGCCACCGGCCCCGGCGGCTGGCCGCAGGCCTGGCTCGCGCTCGGCGTGCTGGCGGTCGCCTTCTCGATCTGGCCGCTCCTCGAGGCGCGGCGCGGGCGCGGGGGCGCGACCGATTCCGCCGCGCCGGAGGGGCTCGCGCTCGCGGGGCTCGGCGCGCCGCTCGCGAGCTATTGCCTCTTCGCGGCCGGCTACATCGTCTACATGACCTTCATCCTCGCCTGGCTGCGCGAGGCGGGCTTCTCCTGGCTCGCCGCGACCGGCGTGTGGCTCGCGCTCGCCGTGGCGGTGGGCGTCTCGCCCTTCGTGTGGCGCCGGGCGCTGGAGGGCTGGGCGCCGCGTCGCGTCCTCGCCGCCGCCTGCACCGCCTGCCTCGTCGGCACGGCGATCCCGCTCGTCGACGCCGGCACGCCGGCGCTGCTCGCCTCGGCGATCGTGTTCGGGCTCGGCGTCTTCATCGCGCCCTCTGCGGTCGCGCTGATCGTGCGCCGGGCGATGCCGCCGGCGCAGATCGCCAAGGGCATGACCTTCTTCACCGTCCTGTTCGCCGTCGGGCAGGCGATCGGCCCCGTGGCCGCCGGCCTGATCGGCGACCGGGGCGATCTCGACGACGCCCTCGTCTTCGGCGCCGTGCTGCTCGCCCTGGCGGCGGCACTGCCCTTCGCGGGTGCACGCCGGGCGGCGTGAGCCCTCGCAAACCCCCGTCTCGCCCCTCATCCATCGGAGGAACCGACCATGACGACCGACGCACTGGAGCGCCTCAGGACCTTCATCCGGGACAACCAGGACGAGCCCCGCAGCTTCACCGACCAGGACGACCTGATCGAGACCGGGCTCGTCGACTCGCTGCGTTTCGTCGACTTCGTGCTGCTCGTCTCCGAACTGTGCGGGCGCGACATCCCGCTCGACGACATCGACATCGAGGCGTTCCGGACCCTCGACGCGATCCGCGCCGCCTGGTTCGCGCCCGCGGCGCCGGAGGCGGTGGCGTCGTGAGCGGCGGCGGGCCGACCCATGCGGAGGACTACGCGGAGGGCGCGGTCTTCGCGCTCGGCGACACCGTCGTGAGCGCCGAGGAGATCGTCGACTTCGCCCGCCGCTTCGACCCGCAGCCCTACCACGTCTCCCCGGAGGCGGGCGCCGCCTCCTTCTTCGGCGGGCTCGTCGCGAGCGGTTTCCACACCACCGCGATCTGGATGGGGCTCTACGTCCGCGCGCTGCTCGACGGCGCCGCCGTGGAGGGCTCTCCGGGGCTCGAGAGCGTGCGCTGGCACGCCCCCGTGCGCCCGGGCGACACGCTCGAGGGCCGCTGCGAGGTGGGCCGGATCGTGCCGAGCCCGTTCCGCAAGGACATCGTCACCATCGAGAAGAAGGGCAGCCTCACCCGCCCGGGGGAGGCGAAGCCGGTGATGACGCTCGTCCTGCTCAGCCGCTTCCGCCGCCGCACGCCACCCGGCGGCTGATCCGCCGCGGACGCCGCCCGGCGCCCGCGCAAACCCCACGCAGCATCCCCGACGCGGCCCGCGCGCCGCGCCGGAAGGGCGAGTCGCGCCTCGATATACAACTCTGAATCGCTTTGCTAACGCAAGGGGAGGTTCCGAATGCAGCCCGTCTCCTACACCGCGCAATGGACCGCGGCGATCCGCGCCATGGAGAGCGAGCGTCCCGAGGGCGCGCTCTTCGTCGACCCCCTCGCCCGGCGGCTCTCCGAGCCCGACGGCTTCGCGCTGATCGAGCGCTACCGCGGCGGCGGCGTGAAGGAGTTCGTGACGATCCGCACGCGCTACTTCGACGACGCCAGCGCCGCGGCGCTCGCCGCCCGGCCGGACCTGCGCCAGATCGCCATCGTCGCCGCGGGCATGGACACCCGCGCCTTCCGGCTCGACTGGCCGGCGGACGCCCGCGTCTACGAGATCGACCACGAGGCCCTGCTGGCCGAGAAGGCGCGCCGGCTCGCGGAGGCCGGCGCGACGCCGCGGACGCGGCGCGTGCCCGTCGCCGCCGACCTGGCGCAAGGCTGGACCCCGGCTCTGCTGGACGCCGGCTTCGACCCGCAGGCGCCGACGCTGTGGCTCGTGGAAGGCCTGCTCTTCTTCCTCACCGACGCGCAGGCACGCGGCGTGCTCGAGACCTGCCGCTCGCTCAGCGCCGAGGGCAGCCGGCTCGTCGTCGACATGACGAGCGCAGCGCTGCTGCGCAGCCCCTTCACCCAGGGGTTCCTGAAGGTGCTGGAGGCCGAGGGCAACCCCTGGCGCTTCGGCACCGACGAGCCGGAGGACTTCCTGGCGCGGGCCGGCTGGCGCGTGGAGAACCTCGAGGAGCCCGGCAGCCCGCGCGCCGGCGCCGATCGCTGGCCCTACCCGCCGCGCCCGCGCGACGTGCGCGGCGTCGCCCGCAGCTGGCTCGTCACCGCCGCGCCCGGCCCCGTGGCCGGCGAGACCGCGTCCGCACCGCGCGCCCTGGAGGCCACGTCATGAAGATCACCGGCGGCTGGGCCGCGCTGCGGCGCGACCTCGAGGGGACGATCGAGCGCCTGTTCGCGCTCCCGCCCGAGGACAACGTGGAGTTCGACAGCCTGTTGCGGCCCGACGAGCTCGACCGTCTCGGCTACCTGCGCAACTTCCCGCACCTGACCTGCCTGATGTGCGCCATCGACGAGGCGGACCTGCCCGCCTTCGCCGCCGGCCGCCGGCTCGATTCGGGCTACGCCCCGCCGGCGACCCGGCTCGGGCTGCTGCCGGCGACCTGCTACAAGGTCTATCTCGACCTCGAGGGCCAGACCCTGCCCGGCCCCGTGCGGGTGGGTTGCGTGGCGCGCTGCTTCCGCCACGAGGACAAGCCCCTCGACCGTTATCGCGGCTACAACTTCACGATGAAGGAGATCGTCTGCCTCGGCAGCGCGGAGGACGCGCGCGCCCACGCCGAGGACGGCGCGGCGCGCATCGCGCGGCTGATGGCGGCGCTCGAGGTGCCCTTCGCCTTCGAGGCGGCCACCGACCCGTTCTTCGACGCGTCGAGCTCGGTCGCGGTGCTGTCGAAGGCCGCGCCGACCAAGCGCGAGGTCGTGGTGGCGGGCCGCGCCATCGCCTCGATCAACCTGCACCGCAACTACTTCGGCGCGAAGTTCGGCATCCGGATCGGGCCAGCGCCGGTGCACACGAGCTGCGTCGCCTTCGGGCTCGAGCGCTGGATCGCGATGGTCCAGGAGCGCTTCGAGAGCCCCGACGCGGTGCGCGCGCGCCTCGCGACGCTGGACGCGCAGCCCGCCCCCGGCGAGCCCGCCTTCGCCTGATCTCGTCACCCACTGGAGGATCCGTCCATGACCGTCGCCACCGCCCCCGCCGCCGCTTCGGCCACCCCGCACCTGCCCGATCCCAAGCACGTCGAGCGGCTGCTCCACCTCTCCCGCAAGAACAATTACGACGCGTATTCCCGCTTCGCCTGGCCCGCTCCGGACGCCATCGCGCGCGATGTCCTGTGGTGCGACGAGGACCTCCTCACCACCTGGGGCACCGAGCTGCACGAGCGGCTGCCGCGCGAGACGCTGGTGGCGCTCAGCCATTGGGAGTGCGTCAACTTCTTCAGCCTGAACGTGCACGGAATCAAGGACGCGCTCTCCTTCGTGATGCAGGCGATCTACCAGGACCGCTACGCCCCCTGGTCGGAGTACCTGCACTTCTTCATCGCGGAGGAGAACGCCCACATGTGGTTCTTCGCGAAGTTCTGCCTGGACTACACCGGCACGATCTACCCGACGCCGGCGATCCCCGCCGGCAAGATCGAGGATCCGCTGGAGCGCGACCTGTACATGTTCGCCTCGACGCTGGTGTTCGAGGAGTTCGTCGACTTCTACAATCACAAGGTCAGCCGCAACGACGCGGTGCCGGCGATCCTCAAGGAGATCAACCACGTCCACCACGTGGACGAGAGCCGCCACATCTCCTTCGGCCGCGGCGTCGTCGCCCAGCTCCACGCCGAGATCCTGGCGCGGGACGCGAGCGGCGAGGCCAAGGCCCGCGTCTCCCGCACGGTCCAGAAGATCTTCCTCCACTTCATCGGCCAGATGTACAACCCCCGTGCGTACGACGACGCGGGCGTCACCAGGGTCACCGGCCTCTCTGCGGCGGCGGTCCGCAACCGACTGCGGAACGATCCGGCCCGGGTGGCGTATCACCAGCAATGGTTCAAGCGCACGGCGGACTGGTTCGTGCGCCAGGGCCTCCTGGCGAACGCGGACTTCCTCGATCGCTGAGCCGCGCCCCCGGGGCGGCCGCACCGCCGCCCCGGGCCGCCTTGACAGACTTCCGGGGACCATCCACATGCCATCCATACGGATGGAGTACAGGATGGCGGACAAGGACCGGACGGCCCGCGACAAGGCGGCGCCCGACAGCGAGAAGATCACGCTCAACCTCGGCTACGTCGATCTCGGCCGCATCGATCTCCTGGTCCAGGAGGGCTTCTACGCCAACCGCAGCGACTTCATCCGCACCGCGATCCGCAACCAGCTGTCGCGCGAGGGCGAGGTCGTGGCGCGCACCATCGAGCGCCACACGTTCGACCTGGGGCTGCGCGTGCTCGACCGCGCCGACCTCGAGGCCGCCCGCGCCGCCGGGGCGCGCCTGCACGTCAAGGTGATCGGCCTCGTGCGCATCAGCGCCGACGTCGACCCCGATCTCGCCCGCGAGACCATCGCCTCCATCACCGTGCTCGGATCGCTCCAGGCCGACGCCGCCGTGCGTGCGGCGCTGGCCGAGCGCATCCATTGATCCCCCGAAGGACCCCGCCCATGAACCGCCACCATCTCCCGCCCGCCATGCGCGAGGCGCTGTCCCTGACGCGGGCGGGGCGCGTCCTCGACGCGACCCGCGCCATCCAGCAGGCGCTCGGCGGCGTCCGTCCCCCCGCAGCCGATCCGGCAGCCGAGCCGGCTCCGGACGGCGCGCCGCGGCTCGCCCCGCCCGCCGGACGCGGCCCGTCCGCCCGGCCGCGCCGGCCGCTCGGGTCGGTGATCGCGGCGCTGCGCGAGGGCCGCCGCGCCCTCGAGCTGCCGGGCCTGCGCCGCCGCGCGCCGCGCCCCGTGCCCGAGCCCGTTCCCGAGGGCGCGCGCTTCGAGGCGCGCATCCACGGGGGCGAGGCCGGCTCTCGCCGCTACAAGCTCTACGTGCCCGCGGGCGCGGCGGCGTCGCGGCCCCGCGGGCTCGTCCTGATGCTGCACGGCTGCACGCAGGACCCCGACGACTTCGCCGCGGGCACGCGCATGAACGCGCATGCCGAGACGCACGGGCTGATCGTGGCCTATCCCGCCCAGGAGCACGGCGCGAGCCCCAACCTGTGCTGGAACTGGTTTTCCCCCGCGCACCAGGCCCGCGGCGCCGGCGAGCCGGAGATCCTGGCCGGCCTCGCCCGGTCGCTCGCCGCCGAATACGGCGTGGCGGACGACCGCGTCTTCGCCGCGGGCCTCTCCGCCGGCGGGGCGATGGCGGCGGTGCTGGGGCGGGAATATCCCGAGCTGTTCGCGGCCATCGGCGTCCATTCCGGCCTGCCCGCGGGCGCGGCGAGCGACGTCGTCTCCGCCTTCGCGGCGATGCGCGGCGACGGCAGGGTCGCGCCGCGCGCGACGGGCGGGGGCGCCCGCACCATCGTGATCCACGGCGCGGCCGACGAGACGGTGCACGTCTCCAACGCCGAGCGCATCGCCGCCGGGGTGCACCCCGACGCCGGGACGGCCCCGCCCGAGCACGGCGAAGCCAACGGCCGCCGCTACCGTCGCGTGCGGATCACGCAAGGCGACGCCACCCGCCTGGAAGTCTGGACCATCGACGGCGCCGGCCACGCCTGGTCCGGCGGCAGCCCCGCCGGCAGCTACGCCGACGCGGCGGGGCCGGACGCGTCGCGGGAGATGGTGCGGTTTTTCCTGGAGGGGTGAGGCGGAGACGGAAGCGTTGCGACCTCGGCGGCCGAGCCGTCGCTCCCGTCGTACCAACAGGGGAACGGCCCCGGCTCGGGGAAGCCGGGGCCGTCGGGGCGGATCGGCGGCACGGTGCTCGGGGAGCACTGGGGAGCGGCCGACGATCCGGGGGACCGGGTCTTGCCGGGGGACCGGAGATCCGGGGAAAGAGCGTGTGTCGGGGAAGCGAACCTCAGAAGGGCAGGAGGATGTCGAGCACCTGCTGGCCGTAGCGGGGCTGCTGGACGTCGGTGATCTGGCCGCGGCCGCCGTAGGCGATGCGGGCCTGGGCGATCTTGGTCGAGTCGATGGTGTTGTCGTTCTCGATGTCCTCCGGGCGCACCACGCCGGCGACGATCAGCTCGCGCACCTCGAAGTTCACGCGCACCTCCTGCTTGCCCTCGATGACGAGGTTGCCGTTGGGCAGGAGCTGGGTGACGACCGCGGCGACGTTGGTGGTCAGCTGCTCGGACCGGCGGATCGAGCCCGCGCCGCGGCTCGAGGAGTCCGAGCTGGCGTCGACGAGGGCGTCGGCCCGGACGTCGTCGCCGAAGACCTGGTCGTACTGCGTCTCCAGCCCGAACAGGCCGCCCGTGCCGAGCGCTTCCGAGTTGGCGCGCGAGCGGCGCGTCTGGTTGTCGAACTGGGCGCGGTCGGTGATGCGCACCCGCACCGTGACGAGATCGCCCACCTGGGCGGCGCGCTGGTCCTTGAAGAAGCCGCGCGCGCCCTGGCGCCAGAGCGAGTTCGAGGCGAAGGAGACCACTTCGGGCGAGGGCATCGGCATGCGCACGGGGACGTAGCCCGGCTGCGCGGTGGGGTCCTCGATCGCGGTCAGGGCCGGGGCGCGGCCGATGTTGGCGAGCCGGTCGGCGGTGCCGCAGGCGGCGAGCGTGCCGGCGAGCGCGACGAGCGCGACGGCGCGCGCGGCGAGGCGGGGAAGCGAGCGGAGCATGGCGCGTCCTCCGGGATCAGTTGGCGAGGGCCGCGACGCGGCCGTGGAAGGCGTTGCCGACGCGCACCGTGCCCGGGCCGATGACGGCGCCCTGCACGATCCGCCCGGAGACGGGGTTCTCGACGTTCACGACGTCGCCCTGCCCGCCCGCCTGGCGCGCCGTGCCGCGCAGGGTGAGCGTGAGCGAGCCGCTCTCGTAGACCATCAGGACCGTGCCGTTGCGCTCGACCAGCATCGGGCGCTCGACGTCCCCCTGTCGCAGGAGCGTGCCGGCGGTGAGGGCGCGGCGCGCGACCCGCCCGTCGACCTCGATCGCGTCGAGCCGGGTGTCGGCGGGCACGCGCTCGACGGCGCGGCGCTCGACGCGCAGGTCGTCCGCGCGGATCGGCTCGCCGCGGGCGATCGAGCGGGCGAGGACCGCGACGGAGACCACCTGGCGGGCGACGCCACTCACCGCCGCCTGGGCGCGGCGCTCGGCCGGGCCCGGGCCCACGTAGGCGGTCGCGGTGAAGCGGCGGGTCGAGGGATCGTACGCGAGATCGGTGATCGCCACCGGCTCGGTCGCCTCGGGCGAGACGAGGAGCGCGGGCGGCGTGCCGTCGAAGGCGATCTCGATCTCGCCCGCCGGCAGCATCGCCGCTTCCGCGACGTGCTCGGCGAGCGCGGCGGCGACGGCCTCGTGCCCGATGCGGCGGGCGGCGCGGGTCACCGTCACCTGCTCGCGACCACCGGTCGCGACGTCGGCGACGCCGAGCGCGTGCGCGGCGAGCAGCAGGCGCGCGACCTGGATCGTGCCGAGCTCGCCGAGCGCCGGCGCGTGGAAGACCGGGGTCGCGGCGATGTCCGCCGGCGCGTCGGCGACGAGGTCGCCCAGGCGGATGACGTCGCCGGAGACGATGACGTCCCCGCGCAGGCGCGGCGCGGCGGGCACGACGGGGGCGGCGAGCGCCGCGACCTGTGCGGCGGCGGGCTGTGCGAACACGTCCTGCGCGAGGCCGGTTTGGGCGAGACTCGGCCGCGCGGCCGCGGCGATGGCGACGGCGAGCGCGAGCATCGCCGCGGCGCGGGCGAGGGTGCCGAGCGGCAGGCGGCCGGCGCGGGTGCGCACGGAGGAGACGAACGGGTCGGAGCAGCGGGTCATCGTCCTCATCCCCGGAACATCTGGCTGGCGGCCTGGAGCATCTGGTCGGCGGCGGAGATGACGCGCGAGTTCATCTCGTAGGCGCGCTGGGCGGAGATCAGCGCCGAGATCTCGGTCACCGCGTTGACGTTCGCCTCCTCGAGATAGCCCTGCTGGAGCGAGCCGTAGCCCTCCTCGCCGGGGTTGCCCTGGACGGGCTCGCCCGAGGCGGCCGTCTGGAGGAACAGGTTGTCGCCGATCGACTCGAGGCCGACCTTGTTGACGAAGCGGGTCAGCTGGATGCGGCCCACCTCCTGCGGCTCGGGGGCGTCGGGCGTGGTCACCTCGACCACGCCCGAGGCGCTGATCGAGACGCTCTGGACGTTCTGCGGGATGACGATGCCGGGCTCGACCTCGTAGCCGTCCTTGGTGACGAGCCGGCCCTGCGCGTCGAGGTCGAAGCCGCCGTCGCGGCTGTAGGCGGCGCGGCCGTCGGGCAGGCGGACCTGGAAGAAACCCTCGCCGCGCACGGCGATGTCGAAGTCGCGCTCGGTCGGGGTGAGGTTGCCCTGGCTCATCGCGCGGGCGGTGGAGACCGCCTTCACGCCCGAGCCGATCTCGATGGCCGATGGGGTCTGGGTGTCCTGCGCCGAGGTGGCGGCACCGGCCCGGCGCATGGTCTGGTAGAGCAGATCCTGGAAATGGGCCTGCTGACGCTTGTAGCCGGTGGTGCGCATGTTGGCGATGTTGTTGGAGATGACCTGGACGTTCAGCTCCTGGGCCATCATGCCGGTCGCGGCGGAGTAGAGGGCGCGCATGGGTGCGTCTCCTTGGAGCTTACGCCGCTTCGCCGAGCGTGCGGATGGCGGTGCGTTGCAGGTCGGTCAGGCTCGACAGGGTCGAGGCGACGCGGGTGTAGGCGCGGCTCACCTCCATCAGGCGGGTCATCTCGTAGACCGCCCGCACGTTGGAACGCTCGATGAAGCCCTGGGCGACCCGGGCCTGCTCGCCCGCCGGCAGCGGCTGCTGCGCGGGCTCCACCGCCGCGAACAGGTTCGCGCCCATGTTGGAGAGCATCTGCGGGGCGTCGAAGCGCACGAGGGCGAGGCGCCCGCGCTGGCCGGCGTCCGTCGAGATCGTGCCGTCGCCGGCGACGACGATGCCGGTGTCGCCGGGCTCGAGCTGGATCGCGCCGCCGTCGCCCATCACGGGGAAGCCGTCGGAGGTCACGAGCCGGCCCTGCGGGTCGACCTGGAAGGCGCCGTTGCGGGTGTAGCGCTCGCCCGCCGGAGTCTCGACGACGAAGAAGGCGTCGCCGCGGATCGCGACGTCGAGCGGGTTGCCGGTGGGCTCCGCGGCGCCGTCGGAGAGATCGATGGGGCTGCCCGCGTCGATGACGAAGGAGAGCTTGCGATCCGGCCACGGGAAGGTCTCGGCGGACGCGTCCGGCTCGAGATACTCCTCGAAGCGCGACGAGCGCGCCTTGAATCCGTTGGTGTTGACGTTCGCCATGTTGTTGGCGATCACGTCCAGCTCACGGGCCAGCGCCACCTGGCGCGACAGGCCGATGAGAAGCGTGTTCTCCATGAGAGACGCTCCTTGTCCCCGATCATCCCCGCCGGCCCCGTTCACGCTCCCCAGCGCCGGGCCCGGCACGCTCCTCGTTGCGAGGGCCGTGCCAGCCGGGTCGATCGTCGCCGATGCCTTGGAAATCAAGGGGTTCGCGAAAGCCGCCGTTCACCCTGCCGACGGACGCCCGGCGCCGGGCGGCAAGAAGGACCCGGCAGCTTTTGCCGCCTTAACGGGGCATTAACCACGCCTCGACGATTGTCGGGCCACGTGCCGATCGGATCGGGCGCGGGGGACTCCATGGCGAAGAAACCACGCAAGGGCGAGGACGCCGAGGTCGAGGGCGAGGGCACCGAGGCCGAAGGCGGCTCGGGCAAGAAGAAGAAGCTGATCCTGATCGGCGCCGTCGCCGGCGTGCTGCTGATCGGCGGCGGCGCGGGCGCGTTCTTCTTCCTGTCGGGCTCCGACGAGGCGGCGGACGCCGAGGCGGCGGCGCTCGCGGAAGCGGAGGCCGCCGTGCCGCCGACCTTCGTCGCCGTGCCGCAGATGACGGTGAACCTCGCCCCCGAGCCCAACGAGGAGCGACCGCGCTTCCTGCGCTTCACCGCGCGCCTCGAGGTTTCCGACCCCATGGCCGCGACCGAGATCGAGCCGCTGATGCCGCGCGTCGAGGACACCTTCCAGACCTACGTGCGCGAGTTGCGCGCCTCCGACCTGCACGGCTCGGCGGGCGTCTACCGCCTGCGCGAGGAGCTGCTGCGCCGGGTGAACATCGCCGTCCACCCCGTGAAGGTGGACGCGGTGCTCTTCGGCGAGGTCGTGGTGCAATAGGGGGCGCGCCGTGGCCGACGAACCCGAGGAGATCGACGACGACTGGGCCGCCGCCCTGATGGAGCAGAAGGCGGGCGAGGAGGCCGACGCGTCGCTCGCGGACGAATGGGGCCAGGCGCTCGCCGAGCAGGGCACGGCGGCGGCCGCCTCCGACATGGCGGCCGAGTGGGCGACCATGATCGACGAGGCGGAGGACGATTCCTCCCCCGAGCTCGCCGGCGCCGACCGCATCCTCGTGCAGGAGGAGATCGACCAGCTGCTCGGCTTCTCGCTGCGCGAGATGTCGGCCTCGGGCGCGGGCGGCATCCGCGCGATCGTGGATTCGGGCGTCGTCTCGTACGAACGCCTGCCCATGCTCGAGATCATCTTCGACAGGATGGTGCGCCTCCTGTCGACGAGCCTGCGCAACTTCTTCAGCGACAACGTCGAGGTTCAGCTCGACAACATCTCCTCGGTGCGCTTCGGCGACTACCTGAACTCGATCCCGCTGCCGGTGCAGCTCGCGGTCTTCCACGCCGAGGGCTGGGAGGGCTCGGGGCTCGTCACGATCGAGTCGAACCTCGCCTACGCGACCCTCGACCTGCTGCTGGGCGGCAAGCGCGGCAACCAGGGCACGCGGCTGGACGGGCGGCCGTTCACGACGATCGAGATGCAGCTCGTCAAGCGCATGGTCGAGATCGTGCTCGCCGACGCCGAGACCTGCTTCGGCGTGCTCTCGAAGGTGAACTTCTCCGTCGACCGCATCGAGACCAACCCGCGCTTCGCCACGATCACCCGGCCCGCCAACGCGGCGATCCTGATCGAGCTCAAGCTCGACATGGAAGGGCGCGGCGGCACGTTCCAGATCCTGCTTCCCTACGCCACGATCGAGCCGATCCGCGAGCTGCTGCTGCAGAGCTTCATGGGCGAGAAGCTCGAGCGCGATTCGGTCTGGGAGGGCCACCTCGCCACCGAGATCTGGCAGGCGGACTTCGAGGTCCAGGCGGTGCTCCACGAGATGCGCCTGCCGCTCAAGCGGGTGATGAGGCTCGAGGTCGGCGACACGCTGATGCTCGACGCCAAGCCCTCGGACCTCGTCACCCTGCGTTGCGGCGACTGGCGGCTGACGCAGGGCCGCGTCGGCCGCGTCGACGACAAGATCGCCATTCAGGTGGCGCGGCCGCTGCGGCGCTCGCGCACCACGCTCGCCGCGTTCGAGGCGAGCCTCAAGGGCCACAAGGAGTGATGGGCGGATGACGTCGGTGCTGATGTTCCTCGCCGAGATCCTGGTCGCCGTGCTGCTGGTGGCGTGCATGATCACCTGCGCCCGCCTCGGCCGGCGGATCGCGCGCCTGCAGGCGGACGAGGCCTCGATGCGGCGCACGATCGGCGAGCTCGTCACCGCGACGGACAACGCCGAGCGCGCCATCGCGGGCCTGCGCGCCACGCTGGGCGAATGCGACCGCACCTTGGCCGAGCGCCTGCGCACGGCGGAGCGCTACGCCGCCGACCTCGCGAGCCAGGTCGAGGCGGGCGAGAGCATGATGGGGCGCATCATGCAGATCGTGGAGAACTCGCGGCGCGCCGCAGCCGCGCCGCCGCCCGTGGCGCACTCCCTGCCCCACCGCGAGCCCGCCCCGCGGCCGCAGCCGGTCC